>CAWFOB010000004.1:0-425311 GCA_963817375.1 uncultured Thermoleophilia bacterium
CATCGCATCGGCTGACGGCGATTCTTTCACTCGCGTCTAATCGGCGCTAACACCGCAATTTTCCATCTGCTTGACGCCGTCCGCCTGCGCACGCTTCCCGTGAAGAATCCGCAGGAGTTGGCGAGTGTGCGAATCGATCCACTGCAAGGAATGAGCGGGAGCTCCCGTGGACGTTATTCCGATCTACCTACGCCATGTGGGAACAAATCCGGGCGCGGCAACAAGGGTTTTCTAGCATTTTTGCGTTTAGCCCAACGGAATTCAACATTTCGCCTTCCGGGCAGGTTCATGACGTGCAGGCACTCTGGGTTAGCGGACAATTTTTCGAGACGCTCGGCGTTGTGCCCGCACTTGGCCGGCTACTGACCGAAGCCGACGATCATCCCGGCTGCGCTCCTTCCGGCGTAGTGATTAGCCATTCTTTCTGGCAACACGAATACGGCGGAGACCGGTCGGTGGTTGGGCGGACGGTTAGCATCAACCGGCATCCGTTTCCAATCCTTGGCGTCGCACCGGCGGGTTTTTATGGCGTGGAGATGGGGCGTTATTTCGATATTGCGGCGCCTCTCTGCGCCGAGTCGATCGTGGAGGGAAGCGAAGATGCGATGCTGCCGCGGGCGGATGGATGGTGGCTGGCAGCGATGGGACGGCTGAAACCCGGGTGGAGCGTGGGACGGGCGTCGGCGCAGATGAAGGCGATATCTCCGGGCCTCTTTGAAGCGACATTGCCGCCGGAGTTCAATCCAGAGCAAGCGAAACGCTTCCTGGCCTACCGATTGGGGGCATTCCCGGCGGGCACAGGCGTTTCCGACCTTCGCGAGGACTATGAGAATCCGCTGTGGCTGCTGCTGGGTCTTGGGGCGCTGGTGCTGGTGATTGCTTCGGCAAACCTGGCGAACCTGCTGTTGGCGCGCGCGAGCGCCCGAGAAAAAGAGATGGGAATGCGCATGGCGATCGGGGCGAGCCGGTGGCGGTTGATCCGGCAATTGCTTGCGGAGAGCTTGCTTCTTGCGGGGATTGGCGCATTTCTCGGCGCGTTGTTAGCGCACAGCTTGAGCCAACTGTTAGTGGCATCTTTAAGCACTGAGAACAATCCTTTGTTTGTGGATTTGGGAACCGACTGGCGCGTGCTGGGATTCACGATTGGGCTGGCCGTGGCTACTTGCGTTCTTTTCGGATTGGCACCGGCGATGCGAGCGACGAATGTGTCACCCGGGGTAGTACTGAAAGAGAGCGGAAGAGGGACAACGGACGGGCGCTCGCGGTTCGGATTGCGGCGCATTCTGGTGATATCGCAGATTGCGCTTTCGCTGACATTGCTGGTCGGCGCTCTCCTGTTTGCGCGAAGCCTGGGCAAACTGGCTTCGGTGGACACGGGGTTTCAGCGTGACGGCATCCTTGTCACGGATATCGATTTCACGAGTCTGAACCTCCCTACGGAGCGGCGCATTCCCTTTTCGAAGGAGTTGCTCGATCGAGTGCGGGCAATTCCCGGCGTACAGTCCGCAGCAATATCGAAGATCGTGCCACTGAGCGGGGACGGAGAAGCTCACGACATCCTTCCGGGAGTTTCGGGAATCCCGGAGGGAAAGATTTCTCCCGCGGCGTTCAACCGGGTGAGCCCCGGTTTTTTCGAGACGTTGCGCACGCCGATGATTTCGGGGCGTGATTTCGACGAGCATGACGTTGCGGGCGCGCCATTGGTGGCTATCGTGAACGAATCGTTCGCGAAAAAATTCATGAAGGATAAGAATCCGATTGGGGCGCTGCTGCGGGTTCGGCGAATGAGCACAATTTCAGGGCCGTACGAAATCGTGGGGTTGGTTAAAGATACGAAGTACGCGGATCTGCGCGAGACGGCGCAAGATATTTTGTACACGCCATTGGCGCAACTCGATCGGCCTGATGCGGACGCGCTGATCTTGATCCGGTCGAATGCGCCTGTTTCCGTGCTGATTTCGTCGGTGAAGAGTGTGGCGAACGGGGCAAATCCGGATATGGATGTAAGTTTCGACGTGTTGCGTCAAATGATTGAAGAAGGATTACTGCGCGACCGGCTGATGGCGCGACTTGTCTGGATTTTTTGGCGGGCTTGCCGTCTTGCTGGCGGTGATTGGATTGTATGGAGTGATTTCGTACATGGTGGCGCGGAGACGTAATGAGATTGGAATCCGGATGTCGCTGGGGGCAGACCGACGGTCGATCATTGCGCTGGTCTTGCGCGAGTCTTTGTTGCTGCTTGCGGTGGGATTGACGCTCGGGGTTGTGCTAGCGCTTGGCGCGTCCAGTGCGGCGGCTTCGCTGCTGTTCGGGTTGAAAGCCCACGATGCTACAACCCTTGTTATGGCCACGGTCATACTCGCCGCGATCGCTCTTGCGGCGAGTTATATTCCGGCGCTGCGGGCTTCGCGGTTGGATCCGCTGGATGCTTTGCGACATGAATAAAGAGGAAGAGAAAAACTAAGAGAAAAGACAACGCAGAGACGCAGAGTGCGCAGAGGAAACGCAGAGAAGAGAAAGCAGATTTCTCGCCGCGCTCGGAATGACGATTGGCTTTGTTGATCGGATGTCTTGATCGATTTTGTGGATCGATTGCGGCTGTTTTTTTTCAGGCGGCTATTTTTCGGAGAAAGAAATAGTCTCGGTCGCAGGGGCATCTGTGCAGCGGGCGGTGCAAGCCCCGCCCCTACAGAGCTTTTGGAATTGGACGTTGCGAAGTGAGGCGTGGCGAGCCCAGGGCTGAAGTTGGGTGTGGCTATTCGCGGATTAGGGAGCAGCAGCTTTTCAGCGGGTGCGTGCTACAATCCCCGTCGCGAGCATCCCATGCCCGACACAGCTTCCATTTCGATGGGCGGTGCAGTTCTCGAGGTCGTCTCACCTGACGGCGCTCGCCGCTATGTGCGTGTCACGCAGACTCCGTTTCTGATCGGACGCGGCGCAGAAACCGGCAATCATCTGCAGCTTTCGGATCGCCGCATCTCGCGCAATTGCGCGGCGGTGGTTATCGAAGCGGGCCGGCTGTACATCGAAGATCGTGGCCAGCGGCGCGGGCTTTTTATCAACGGCGAAAAAGTCGAGAGCCGGCTTCTGAGTGACGGCGATTCCATTACGTTCGGTCTCGAAGATTCCTACGAAGTCGTGTTTCGCTCCGGCACATCGAGCGGCGAGGAGTCTATTCCGAATCTCGCTCACGCGCATCGAGCACATCACCAGTTCCGAACCAGTCGGCGGCGGTCTCCGCAAGCTAAATCTGCTGCTCGAAGCAACGACACTGCTGCACTCGCAGCTTCCGCTGGATTCCGTACTGGGCACGATGCTCGATCATGCCGTCTCTGTGACGGACGCGGACCGCGGCATGCTTCTCGAGGCCGACGCTACCGGGCGCTGAAAAGTACGTCTTGCTCGCCGCACGGGGGGCATGCGACTTCCGCCGGAGAGCATTACTCCGAGCCAGACCGCGATTCAGCTCGCGCTGCGGCAGCACTCGCCCGTGGTTACCGAAGACATCGAACGCGCCGAGATGGATTTGCAATCGGCGCAGAGTATTATCGCGCAGCGGCTTCGCGCGGTGGTCGTGATTCCGCTCTTTGCCGTGCACCGCTCCAGCTCTCCGGATTCCAGCAGCTCGACGCCGGCGTTTGGGCAGTCGCTCGGCGTTCTTTATCTTGATTCGCGCCGGCCGGCGGCGTTCTCGAAGCTCGACCGGCAGATTCTGGACGCGCTGGCGGCGGACGCGGCCAGCATTCTGGACAATGCGCGGCTGGTGGTTCGCGAGCGCGAGCGGCAGCGCTGGAAGAGCAAATCAACATTGCGCGCGACATTCAGCAGGCGCTGCTGCCGCGGAATTTCCCGGACCACCCGCACGCTTGCCGTTGCCGGCGTCAATCTGCCCAGCTTATCGGTGGGAGGCGACTACTTCGATGTTTTTCCGCTGACAACAATCGCACCGCATTTCTGATCGCCGACGTTTCGGGTAAAGGACTGGGCGCGGCGCTTCTGACGACGATGCTGCAGGGCGCGCTTTCCGCGATGACCTGGGTACCGATCCCGGCGCGCGTGTTCAAACACGTGAATCGCTTTTTGTGCGATCACGCGGAAGTGGGGCGATACGCCACGATGTTCTTCGGCATTCTGGATGACGACGGGCACCTGGAATTCATCAACGCCGGCCATCCTTCGCCGTTTCTGATTCGGCATGGGGTGGCTGAGGAACCGTTCAGCGAAGGCTCTTATCCGGTGGGGCTCGTCCCTGAGGCCGAGTACACAACATCGCGGCTGAAACTCGAACCTGGGGACACGATTGTCCTGTTTAGCGACGGCGTGACCGAGGCCATGGACCCGGACGAAGAGATGTTCGGCGTTCCACGCCTTCGCGAAGTGCTTACAGGGCAGACGGAATGCCCGCTCGATCATCTACAAAAATGTGTTCTCGAAGCGGTCGAAAACTTCGCGCGCGGCGCCAGCCAGGCCGACGACCTCACGCTCCTTATCGTTCGTTATCGTGCGGCAGGCGCCCGCGCCACAACCGACACGGACGCCTCCCCCGCCAGCAAATCCGTTTCGGCGTAGTGCCTCACGCGCCGGCGCTACTCCTGACGAAGTGCATCCAACGGATCAACACGCATCGCGCGCCGCGCGGGTATCGAGCAAGCCAGAATCGCAACGCCAACCAGCAACAAGATAATTGGCACAAGAACAGCAGGTTCCGAAGAACTAACACCAAAGAGAAGCGCCCGCATCGGGCGTGTGATCAGCAAAGTGCCCGCGAGCCCGGTGAGGAGTCCTGCAAACGTCAACGCTAAACCTTCCCGGAGAATGAGCGCCATGACACTGGCTCTTCCGGCTCCCAGGGCCATGCGTATGCCGATCTCATGAGTCCTTTGGCTGACATCATGCGCGAGGACCGCGAACAGGCCAAATGCGGCGAGAAAAAGAGCCAGGAGCGAATAGACCCCGGAAACCAGTGCAATGGTGCGCACCGGGGCGACCTGTTTGGCGAGGCGTTCATCGAGCAAAGCTAAGTCATAAATCGGGAGAGCAGGATCGAGCGAGAGCACAGGCGGCCCGCAGCTCTTGCGAGATACTGCGAGTGTCTCCTGTGGTACGCACGGCGACCGTGACGCCTTGATTGGGTCGCTGGAGATACGGGAAATAGACGTCGTACTGCGGGCCAAGGCCATGGGGACGGATTCCTGCCGCAGCATCAGTGAGGTCCATACGGGTCGCGTGGTGAGCGTCGCGTGCGATCCCTACCACCGTGACCCACGGAAAGTCTCCGACCGCGCTGCGCATGCGCTTGCCAAGAGCGTCCTGGCCCGGCCAGAGTTTCTTTGCCACGCTTTCGCTGACCACGGCGACGAATGGCGTATCAAGAGTATCTCGCCAGGAAATTTCGCGTCCCTTGAGCACGGGAATTTCCAGATTGGCTAGGGCGCCGGGATTGACGCTGTGGCGTCCCATCATGAGTCGTGCATCGGCATCGTCGACCGAGCGGCCTTCGGGATAGGCGATATAAACCCAAGTGGCGTGGCCGAGCATACTGGGCCCCCACAAAGTTACTGACTGGACGCCCGGAAGAGGCTGCAAGGCGTCTACGAGGGTGCGGGCAAATCTAGCGCGGGCTGCAGGCTCGGTATAGCGCTGCGAGCGCAAATCCAACCTTAGTGTAAGCAAGTTCGCGGTCTTGAAACCCAGGTCCGTCGAAGAGAGCTTCTTGAAACTATCCAACATAAGGGCCGCAACCGCTGAGAGTGAAAGAGCCAGAGCGACCTCTGCAACAACCAGAATCTTTTGACTCTTGCGCCTCGCCAAACTTTGGCCTTGGCGGCCGCCTTGGCTCAGGGCGTCGCGTAAATCCACTTTTGAGCCGATGATCGCCGGGGCCAAGCCGAACAAAAGGCCAGTAAGTAAGGAAACCACCACAGAGGCAGAAAGAGCGCTGCGGTCTGCTTCCAGCTGGATTACCGTCGGCAAATGGGCCCCCGCCCAGAGCAGCAAGGTCGGCATGGCTTCGGAGACGGTTACGCCGGGTTTGAGGTGCCCGATTCCCCAGAGGATTCCGCTACCGCGGTCGTTGGGATTGGCGTAGCCAGTCAGGCTGTAAGACAAACCCAGGGGAATCCAAGCGTTGCCTTCTTCGCCATACTCTTGTTCGTAAAGCGCATCATGAAAATCTTTGGCAGTAACGCCGATTACGGTAAATTGCCGGTCGTTGAGATGGATGGAGCGTCCGATGATGTCGCGTGAGCCGGAGAATTGGCGCTGCCAGAAGGAATAGCTAAGAACGACGACGGGTTCGGCGCCGTTAATCGAGTTTTCTTTCTCTTGAATTACGCGACCCAGCTCGGTTGGGACTCCGGAGGAGGGTGAAATAACCGGGTGTGCAGTAAGTTACCGCAACACGCACGGCCTCGCCGTGATCGGTGAGAGCCAGAGGGCCGCTGATTTGATAGGCGGCGAGGGAGTCGAAGGACTTGTTTTGCTCCAGGATGTCGCGAAAGGTGGGGTAAGAGAACTGTCCGCCGCCTTCCGGGAAGCCGGGATAGGACTGCGAGACATAGGCCAGTCTGGAGGGATCGGGATAAGGCATTGGGCGTACAAAAACACTGTGCGTCAAACGCGAAGATAATGGTGTTCGAGGCAATCCCAATCGCCAGCATGAAGACTACGGCAGCGGTAAACCTCGGAGACTTGCGAAGCATTCTGAGAGCAAGAGGTCAGGTCGCTCCATAGTGTGTTCATGCGGACCTCCTCGGGTGTTGTGGAATTAGACGCGGCAAAACTGCAACTTACGCAGGCGTTTGAATGTGATTGATGGCAAATATTTTGCCCAGATTGTGCGTCGGCAGTGAATTGGAGGCGTGCGATTGTGGGACAGCTTGTAGCAGAACCGGACAGGATGATATGTGAAGGATGGAGTGAGAAGAGTTTTGCGCAATGCTTGCTTGTTTGTGGTTGTGGGCTTGTTGTGAAATGCTCTCAGCTTTGTTGAAGCCAAGTTGAAACACAAAAAGCGGCCATGCACGACTAGGAGCGAGATGAATACGTTAAATTCTGAGCGAAGAAATGCAATCAAGGCTGGCCTGGCAATACTTGGCGCGAGCATTCTTCCTGGCGCGGCAGGCGCAAGCGAGAAAGAGGCGGCGCAAAAACGGGCGGCGGCCACGGATTCAAAAGACATCTCGGCTTGCGGGTGCGAGCGTGCGGTGGATGGTTCGCTACTCGATATCGCGTTCAGTGAGTTGCGGCCGATGATTGAACGCTACCAGGTCGATCTCCGCGATATTTATCGCACATATCCCATGACCGCTTCCCCAACGCGAAGAGCGAAGCTGGATGCTTTTTTTGCGGGTCAACTGCAATTGCTGAATGCGGTGCACTTTGATGCTCTGAGCCAGGATGGGCGGCTGGACTTCACTTTGTTTCGAAGCCTACTCGAGCATCAGCGGAAGCAATTGATCGAGGAGGATCGTAAAAATTCCGAAATCGCGCCGCTCGTACCGTATCAGGCATTCGTCATTGAACTTGAGGAGGCGCGCCGCCGGATGGAGCCTCTCGATCCACAGAAAGCTTCCGCGGTCTTGACGACGGCGCTCGTCGAAATCAAGAAAGCCGCGGCTTCTCTACCAAATCCGAAACCGCGCGCCGGTTTGCTGGCTCGCGCTGCGAATCGGATTAACGAACTTCGAGCCGGGCTGCGCTGGTGGCACGATTTCTACAATCTTTACGATCCGGAATTCGCGTGGTGGGACGACAACCTTTACAAACAAGTGGACGCCGCGATGGATCAGCACCTGCGCGCGCTACTGACCGCGGCGGGGATCAAACTGCCGCCAGAAGGCGCGCAGCCTCCGGCAGCGACCGGGTCCGGCAGCGGACGCGGTCCTCGAGATGAATTCACCGCCCCGCCAGAAAGCGGCGACCTCGCAGGCGTTGGCCCCGCAGGCCGCGACGCGCTCGTCGAGGCGCTGCGCTATAACGTGATTGCTTACACGCCAGAGGACCTCGTCGTGATTGCGAATAAGGAATTCGCGTGGTGCGACAAGGAAATGCTGCGAGCTTCGCGCGAGATGGGCTTTGGCGATGACTGGAAAAAAGCCCTGGAAAAAGTCAAAAACGATTACGTCGCGCCGGGAAAGATGATTTATCTCGTCAGGGACCAGCAGAAAGAGGCGCTGGAATTTATGGAAGCGCACGATCTGGTCACCATTCCACCTCTGGTGCGCGAGGATTGGTGGGAAGAGGCCATGACGCCCCAAATGCAGTTGGCCAGCCCCTTTTTTCTGGGAGGTGACGTCATCATGGTTTCTTCGCCGGCCAGCACGATGGCGCTGCAGGATCGCCTGGAAGTTTTGCGGGGGAACAATACGAATTTTTCGCGCGGCATCGTGTTTCACGAACTGGTTCCCGGTCACCACATGCAAGGCTATATGTCGCAGCGCTACCGAGTTTATCGCGCACCGTTTCATACGGCGTTTTGGACGGAGGGAATGGCATTCTATTGGGAAATGCTGATGTGGGATTTGGGCTATGACCGAACTCCGGAGCAGCGCATCGGCGTTCTCTTCTGGCGGATGCACCGCTGCGCGAGAATTATTTTCTCGCTCAACTTCCATCTCGGGCAGTGGCCGGCGCAGAAGTGCGTGGACTTTTTGGTGGAGTGGGTGGGCCACGAACGCGCGAACGCTGAAGGAGAGGTACGGCGATCTTTCGACGGTTCTTATGAACCGATCTACCAATGCGCTTATATGCTGGGAGCGCTTCAGTTTTACGCACTGCACAAAGAGTTCGTGGCACCGGGCAAAATGTCCAATCGCGCTTTTCACGATGCACTTTACACCACGGGGAACATGCCAATCGAGCTCTTGCGGGCTTCGCTCGCCAAGGCGCCTGTGAACCGCGACTATCAGCCGAGCTGGAAATTCTACGGCCCCATTACGGGGTGAGGTTTGTCACCCGCTATCACGTAAACGGTTGTTCATACTTGAAGAGTCAATATTTTTCCAACTGGACGATTTTACGTATCTTTTCATCGTGGGCGTACGTCGAATACTTGACTTTCCGGCGCTTTGGAAGTATCAAATGCATGTCGAGCGCGGTCTGTTTGTCTCTATCCGAGGGGGTACCATGCAGGCTTCCCGCAGAGACTTTCTGAAGTTCACCACGATTGGCGGGGCGGCCGCCGCCGTTTTCGGTTTCGACCTCCAGCCCGCTTACGCCCAACTCCGAGTACTGAAAATCGCCCGAGCCAGCGAAACGCGGTCGACGTGTCCCTACTGCGCGGTGGGTTGCGGCACGATTATCTACACCATCGGGGACAAGGCTAAGAACGTGACGCCGCAAGTTGTTCACGTGGAAGGCGATCCAGATCATCCGACCAACCGGGGGACTCTGTGTCCCAAAGGCGCTTCGCTGGAACAAGATATTCTGAATGACCGCAGGCTGCTGAAGCCGCAAGTGCGGCGCCCGGGCGGCACGCAATGGGAAGATATTTCCTGGGACAATGCGCTGAATGAAATCGCCCGCAAGATAAAGGATACGAGAGACCAGAACTTCATCGAGAAGGACGCAAAAGGAGTCACCGTTAACCGAGCGGAAGCGATCTCGTGGATCGGCGGCTGCACGGACACGAATGAGTTCAATTATCTGGTGGTAAAAGCGATGCGCTCCCTGGG
This sequence comes from uncultured Thermoleophilia bacterium, assembly GCA_963817375.1. GTDB lineage: Bacteria > Actinomycetota > Thermoleophilia > Gaiellales > Gaiellaceae > JACVRM01. Next base: position 9,675 of record CAWFOB010000004.1, read on the forward strand.
GGTCGTGCATTTAGAAAATCAGGCCAGAGTTTGACACGGCCCCACGGTCTCAAGTTTGGGACCAACGTTTGGCCGGGGCGCAATGACGAACGGCTGGGTGGATATGAAGAACACCGACATGATGCTCATCATGGGCGGGAATCCAGCCGAGAATCACCCGTGCGGATTTAAATGGGCCATTGAAGCGAAGCGCACGCGAAGCGCGAAGATGATTTCCGTCGATCCGCGCTTTACGCGGACGTCCTCGGTGGCGGATATGTTTTGCCAGATTCGCGCGGGAACGGACATCGCCTTCCTTGGCGGCATGATCAACTACGCGATCGAAAACAACCGGATCGCGAAAGACTACCTCATCAATTATACGAACGCGGCGTTCGTCATTAAGAGCGACTTCAAGCTGCCCGCGGATACCGACGGCGTATTCTCTGGGTTCGATGCGACCAAGTTCAGCTACGACAAATCGACGTGGAATTATGATGCGGCCGGGGGACCGGCGCACAACACGGCCGTCGCGGGGGCTCCGCCTGCCTTGCCGGGAAGCGTCGATTACGACCTGACGCTGCAGAATCCGAATTGCGTCTTCCAGCTTTTGAAGAAGCACTATTCGCGGTATACGCCGGAGATCATTGAGCGCATCACGGGAATTCCCAAGGAACAATTCCTTAAGGCCGCCGAGCTTTTTACGTCGATTCGCATAGACGGCAACATGAAGAAGGCCGGCACGATTATCTATGCCGTGGGATGGACGCATCACAGCTTCGGTACGCAAATCATTCGAACGGCGGCGATGTTGCAGTTGTTGCTCGGAAACGTCGGGCGAGCGGGCGGAGGCGTCAACGCACTTCGCGGACATTCGAACATTCAGGGCGCCACGGACATGGCTGGACTGTTCGACACGCTGCCCGGTTATTTGAAGGTGCCCACACCGGGCGACGGTTCTTTTGAAGGTTGGATGAAGAGAGCTACGCCTACCGCTTCCAAGCCAGCTCCGTGGGATTCCTGGAACTACTACAGCAATACGCCGAAGTTCACGGTCAGCTTCATGAAGGCAATGTACGGGGATGCAGCCACTAAAGAAAACGGGTGGGCGTTCGATTATCTGCCGAAAGTGGACCGGGATTACTCGTGGACGAACTTGTGGAACGACATGTACAACGGCACCCTCAAGGGCATGCTGGCTTTTGGCATGAACGGCGTGGCTATCGGACCAGATTCGAATAAGAATATTGACGCTTTGAAAAAAGCGGACTGGCTTGTCGTTGGCGAGATTTATCAGGACGAGACCAGCGAGTTCTGGAAGTCGCCTCGCGTTATCGCGCAAGGCGACATGAAAGACATTAAGACTACGGTCTACCGGTTGCCGTGCGCGGGTTTTGCGGAGAAAGACGGATCGTTTACAAATTCCGCGCGCTGGCTGCTCTGGAAGAATGCGGCGCTTCCCACACCGGGAGATTGCCGGCTGGATCATGCGATTGTCGCCCAGATATTCCTGAAGGTTCGTGATCTATACAAAAAAGAAGGCGGCAAATTCCCCGATCCGATCCTGAATCTGACCTGGGGCTACACCACTCCACAGAGCCCGGCTTTGAGCGAGGTATTGAAAGAGCTGAACGGCAAGGCGCTGGCCGATCTAGAAGATCCGGTTACGAAGGTACAGATCAAGGCGGGCCAGCAACTTCCCGGGTTTGCCTGGCTAAAGGATGACGGCACGACAGCTTGCGGAAATTGGATCTATTCCGGGGCGTTTACGGAGGCGGGCAATCAAACGGCAAGGCGCGATCCTTCGGATCCCTCCAACATGGGCGTGCATCCAGGGTGGGGATGGTCTTGGCCGGCGAATCGGCGAGTGCTTTATAACAGAGCTTCGTGCGACGCGGACGGCAAGCCGTGGGATCCGACGCGCAAGCAAGTCTGGTGGAACGAAGGAGCCCAGAAATGGGTGGGGAACGATGTTCCCGACTTCAAGGCCGACTCTCATCCCAAGGATCACATGGGGCCGTTCATCATGAATCCCGAAGGTGTGGGTCGCATTTTTGCGCCGCTCTCGGCGTTTGCGGACGGACCCTTCCCCGAATATTACGAGCCGATTGAAAGTCCCATCGACAATCTGTTTCATGCGGGGCGCACGCATAATCCGGTGGTTACGAAATTTAAGGATGCTGACGACAAATTCGGGACCGTCAAAGAAGGGTACAACGTGGTGTGCACCACGTTCCGCCTCACCGAGCATTATCACTTTTGGACCAAGAACAATCCGATGAACGTGCAGCTCGTGCCGGAACCATTTATTGAAATGGCCGCCGAAATGGCGGATGAAATGGGAATTCGCGGCGGAGAACACGTGAAAGTTTCGAGCGCCCGCGGCGAATATATCGCCAAGGCGATGGTGACCAAGCGCATCAAGGGGATGATGATCGATGGGAAGAAGACCTACCAGATTGGGATTCCCTTCCACTGGGGGTACCGCGGCATCCCCGAGGACGAGGGCAAGACCTCGAGAACACTCGTGAACGCGCTATCGCATACGGCGGTGGATCCGAACGCGCACACGCCGGAGTTCAAGGGATTCCTCGTGAAAGTGGAGAAGGTTTAGAGGACGCGCATGAGCCAAGCTACATTACGCGTTCAGAAAATGTCCGGGCACGCGGGAAGCGTTCCCGGTGAAGACGCCCAGCGCGAATTCACCGTCTGCAAACTGATCGATACCACGACGTGCATCGGCTGCAAGGCTTGCGAAGTTGCCTGCATGGAGTGGAACGATTTACCCTTCGGCGAGACCGTTTTCGACAACACATATCAAACGATGCCGGAGACGCGTTGGAATTATTGGAACCTGATTCTTTTCAACGAGCACGAAAAGGAAGATGGCTCGTTGATGTGGTTGATGCGCAAGAACCAGTGCATGCATTGCGCGGACCCCGGTTGCTTGGCGGCCTGCCCTGCCGATGGCGCGATCGTGCAGTACACGAACGGCATCGTGGATTTTCAGCAGGCAAATTGCATCGGCTGCGGCTATTGCATCACGGGTTGCCCGTTCGACATTCCAAAGATGAACCCGAAGACGAATCGCGTGTTTAAGTGCACGCTATGCGCGGATCGAGTGCAAGAAAGCTTGGAGCCAGCGTGCATTAAGTCGTGCCCGACGGGCTGTCTCCACTTCGGCAGCAAAGAAGACATGAAGGATCTCGCGGAGAAACGCGCAAAGCAGCTTCGCACTGACTACAATTTCCCGAATGCGGGCGTATACGATCCTGCAGGGGTCGGCGGCACGGGCGTGGTGTACGTGCTGCATGACGCGACCAAACCGGAACTTTACGGCGGGCTGCCGTCCAATCCGAGCATTCCGTGGTCCGTGAAGCTTTGGAAGGGTCCGCTGAAGTGGCTGGGAAATGCGGCGATGATCGGGGGATCCTCGGACTTGTCGTGCACTACTTACGGTTTGGTCCGAAAGAGCGCGAAGAGACGATCAAGGAACCGCATCAAGGAGCGGAACCGTGAGCGAAACCGAACAGGTTGTGCCACCCGGGCACGTGTTGCGCTACAACTTCAAGGAACGAATCACGCATTGGATTGCGGCGGGCTCCTACCTCTATTTGCTTTTGAGCGGGCTGGCATTCTGGTCGCCGTGGCTTTTCCCCTGGCTGGTTGCAATCTGCGGCGGCGGGCAAGTTTCGCGGATGCTGCATCCGTGGATGGGGCTGGTTTTCGCTGCTTGCGTAGTAGTGATGTATGCCATGTGGGCTTCGCATATGCACGTGGAAGAGAACGACAAGAATTGGTTCAAATCGATTGGTTATTACGTCCAGAACGAAGACGAGAAGATGCCGCCGGCGGGGCGCTACAACGCGGGACAGAAACTGCTGTTCTGGGGTTTTGTCGTTTGCATAGCCCTTCTCTTGCTGAGTGGGCTTGTGCTGTGGTTCCCGGAGAATATTCCCTGGAGCTGGCGCTACCTGCGTTACGCGGCGGTTTTGGTCCATGCATCTTCGGCGCTACTGACCATCGGGCTTTTCCTGCTTCACGTTTACATGGCCGTTTTCGCTGAACGCGGCGCGCTGGATTCCATGGTTCACGGAGACGTGCCCATGACTTTCGTGAAAAGGTATCACCCGGGCTGGTATAAAGAGATCACCGAGCAACCCACCTCGCCGGAAAATGACGCCTCAACAATCGGCCAGTAGCGGGTACGAATCGTGCGAATCCGGCGCGCCGAAAAGCTCATCGCGGACAAATCCTCGGCCAGTGAGCTTCTGTCTTTCTACAAACGAATCGCGAGCTTCCAAAAAAGTTTTCTGGTGCGATTTTCCGTCGACGGCGCGCAGCAGCCAGAAAACCGGCAATTTGATTCGGTACGCGAAGGGCTAGATCTCACTCTGCTTCTGCCGCACTTCAGGAATTTTCTTTCGCTCGTGGAACAAAATGCTCCCAACGCCCTGGCGGCCACCGCGCGCGAACTTGCGGCAATGCCGTCCGATGCGTGGATCACACTTTTGAGTTCGTATTGGGAGCTTGGCGGGGTTTTCGATCAGCAGATTGGGGCGTTTGCGCAGTTTTTTCCGCGGGCGTTTCTGCAGCCGTACGCTGCATACGTGGCGGGGCGGACTGCCGTGCCGCCGGTGCTGGCGACGCCGAGGGTTTGCCCGTTGTGCGGCGGGCGGGCGCTGTTCGGAGTGCTGCGGCTCGAAGGTGACGGCGGGAAGCGATGTATGGTCTGCTCCTTTTGCGGTTATGAGTGGGAGTTTCGGCGGATTCTTTGTCCCACGTGCGGGAGAGGAGAAGAGAAAAACTTCCCGTGTATGTGGCGGAGCAGTTTCCACATGTTCGCGTCGAGGCTTGCGAGACGTGCAAGTTTTATGTTCGAACGATTGACCTTACGAAAGATGGCAATGCTGTCCCAGTGGTGGACGACCTCGCGGCGATTCCACTTACGCTTTGGGCGCATGAGCATGGGTATAGCCGGTTGCAGCCGAATTTGCTGGGTAGCTGAAGAGTGTCCCACGAATTTATGAGAGATTCCCACGCCTGGAGCTCAGCGGGCGGGCAAGCCCCGCCCCTACAGGCAGCTAAAGAAGAAAGAAAGAGGGCACGATGAATCGCGCCCCTACAAAGAATTAGGCCGTTGGTGAGCGCTCTTGGTTAGGGATGGGGGAGATTGGTCACTGTGCCGCTGGGCGGGGCGTCTGGAACCACTGTCGCGGCGTGGAAATTCTCACGTTTCAGGCGCGTGTCGCCGTTCACGTAAGCCGTGATTTCCGTGCCTTTGGGAAACGTGATGTCTTTTCCGTGCATCACTGGAATGACCATGCCGGCCGAGGAACTGGAGCCTTTGGCTTCGCCTCCGGAGCGCAAGACGGCCTCTTGATTGTTCGCCAGGCGGACGCTCCTGACGAGCACCCCGAGTTTGCCCCCGCGACCCATGGCCTTTTTAGGTTCGGCTTCATTGACGACACCAGCAGCGATTGCGCCCTTGGCAATGACGAGGAGTCCGTCCACAACAACATCTTCTGAAACTTCGAGATCCACTTCGTCCCCAACCTGAGCGTCAGCGGAAGAAAGAGCTCTGCCGAGTTTCATTCGAACCGGAGTGCTATCCAACAAAACGAGAAATTGTGCGGAAGCGGAAGCGTTCGAAGGAGGCACGGGAGTTTTGGCGGGAGGGTCGTACGCCGTTTTCTCTCTTGGCAAATCCTGAGTCGGCGCGAGCACAGGCTTTGCGCCCGGAGCGGTTTTCACCAACAGCAGATAATCCAGAGGAACGTATCCGACTTGGCCGTCGGCGGTGCGAACGCCGAAATATCCATCGTAGCGACCGGTGACTTCCACCTGCTGGCCGCATTGGAGAGTGGCGCGAACATCGAGGGTGGTCATGGAACTGTACAGATAGACGAAACCGCCGGGACGAGCGCACTCGACCTGACCGACGCTTTGCGCTTTGCAGATTGCGGGCGCGACGAGACAGAGAACCAGGCCGGACAGCCGCAATGGCCAGTTTCCTTGTTTACGAAAAATGTGTTGGAGCATGGAGTTCACGTCTATATCGAACCGTAATAGACATAGTTGTGGCAATAGAACGACGGGCGGTGCTGTTCATAAAGAGATACTGCAAGGGTTCAGAAGGCCCGCAATAGAAACGTTGATGAAGTAGGGACGGCCCGGGAGGCGCGGGCGCCTTGCATCGTGCCGGCGGTTGGGGCAAGCTACCGTCCGCCGCGGAGGAGTTTTCATGAAAAAAGCGATTGTCTGTTTGGCTGGCTTGTTGATTTGGGGAGTGGGGAGCTTGCGCGCGCAGACTGCGCCGCCGTCTGGCTCTCCGCTGACGGTGATTCGCGCGGGAACGTTAATTGATGGGGCTAGCGATACACCGCGGAAGAATCAGCTCATTTTTGTGCGAGGCGAACGCATCGAGAAAGTGACGGACGGTTCGGCGGCGATCCCGCCCGGCGCCAGGGTGATTGATCTTTCGGGGGCGACGGTTTTGCCGGGGCTGATTGATTCGCATACGCATATTTTTTTGTGGGGCGAAGATCCGGCCAAGGGCGGGTATGACGTAAACATTTTGAAGGCGGGGATTGCGCTGCGTGCGGCGCGGGCGACATTTGCGACGCGTCGAGCGCTGGAGCAAGGGTTTACGACGCTGCGCGATTTGGAAACCGAGGGAGCGGGATACGGCGACGTCGAGATTAAACAAGCAATTGAGGAGGGAACCATTCCTGGGCCGCGGTTGTTTTGCGCGACGCGGGCGATCTCCACCACAGGCGGGTACAACTTGGAAGACTATGCGCCGGAACTGGATATGCCGAAGGGGGCGCAACTTGTGGATGGCCCGGTGGAGGCGCGGAAGGCCGCGCGGCAACAACTCGACCACGGTGCGGATTGGATCAAGGTGTACATGACGCACAGGTCTTGGGTGGACAAGGAGGGCAAGCTTGTATCCCAGCCGACGCTGACGGTCGAGGAGCTGAAAGCGATTGTGGATGAGACGCATGGGTGGGGAAAGAAAGTGGCGTGCCACGCGTATAACGGAAATGGGTTGCAGCGCGCTCTCGATGGTGGGTGCGATTCGATTGAACATGGGCTGGAGATTACTGACGCGCAGATCGCACAAATGAAACAGCAGGGAACATGGTATTGCCCGACGCTCGCGCCGTATTACGGAGACTGGGCTCCGGCGGATACACCCGGCGGAAAGCGGGACCGCGCGCGGGCGGCAGTGCACGAGATTTCGTTTCGCAAGGCGATGCAGGCGCATTTGAAGATTGTCTACGGAACGGACATGGGCGGGATTCCGTGGACAGAGCCACTTGCACAGGAATTCGGGCGGATGACTTCCGTGGGAATGTCGCCGATGGATGCGATTCAGTCGGCGACGGTACGAGCAAGCGAAATGCTGGAGATGAAGGGCGACATTGGCGTGGTGGCCGCGGGGGCGTACGCGGATATCATTGCGGTTTCTGGAGATCCGCTGAAAGACGTGAACGAATTGGAGCATGTGCATTTTGTGATGCACAATGGGGCGGTTTTTAAGGATGAGATGAAGAAGTAAGGAGTGAGTGGTGAGTAGTGACTAGAAGTTATCTCATAAACACATTTAAGTCTATTGCGAGCTTGCGAGTTATGCAAACAAGAGTAAATCAAGAGCATGGACCTCACCGACGCCCAGTGGGCGAAGCTCGAGCCGCTGTTTCGTCCGAAGCGACGGTCCGACGGTCGAGGTCGACCGTGGCAGCGATACGCGCGCGGTGCTGAACGGTGTTCTGTGGGTTTTGCGCACGGGTGCTCCCTGGCACGATCTGCCCGATCGCTATCCGCCCTACCAAACCTGTCATCGACGCTTTCAGCAGTGGCAGCGCTCCGGGCTCGCTCACGCGCTTGCTGCAGACACTCGCCGAGGACCTGCGCGACCGCGGCAAGCTCGATCTGAGCGAAGCCTTCATCGACGCCAGCTTCAGTTCGGCGAAAAAAGGGGCTCTGCTGTCGGCCCTACAAAACGCGGAAAAGGCAGCAAAATCATGGCAATCGCAGACCGCCATGGTCTTCCTGTCGCCGTGCACGTGGCCAGCGCTTCGCCGCATGAAACGAAGCTCGTCGAAGCCACCCTCGCAGCAGCGATTTCTCCGAGAAGCTCCCGAGCGATTGATCGGCGACAAAGCCTACGACAGCGATCCGCTGGATCAGCGCCTGCGCGAAAACTCGGCGTGCAGCTGATCGCTCCGCACCGGTGGAACCGCAGCAAGCCAGTCACCCAGGACGGTCGCGCATTGCGTCGCTACCGCCGCCGCTGGAAAATCGAGCGCCTGTTTGCCTGGCTCCATAATTTTCGCCGACTCGTGTGCGCTGGGAATATCACGAAGACAATTTCCTCGGCATGCTCCAACTCGCCTGCGCTGATTATCCTCCTGAGGCATTTATGAGATGGCTTCTAGTGAGTAGTGAAGAGATGAGCGTGTTCCCACTGGCGATAGTGAATCCGATCCGAGAATTTGTCTTGGGGATTCGAATTAGCAATTCGAATCGTGGCCGGGACTTTTAGCTCTTGCTGGGTTCGACGGTCACGCCTTTCCAAAACGCGATCCTTCCTTTGATTTCGGAGGCGGCTGGGCTTGGCTCGGGGTAGTACCAGGCCGCGTTTTCGTTTTTCATGCCATTCACTTCGATGTGATAGTAGTGGGCTGTGCCTTTCCACGGGCAGGTAGAGGTGTGCGTGCTGGATTTCAGGACATTCTTGGTGACGGAGTCGGGAGGAAAATATTGATTGCCTTCGACGACCACGGTGTCGTTGCTCTCGGCAATCACTTTGCCGCCCCAGATGGCTTTTGCCATGTTGTTTGCTCCTCGTCCTAACGCGCGGCTTCTTCGAGCGATCGAAATAAGTTTACCTGACACTTCGATGCACGAGCGGGGAGAAACGGTTCAAGAGAATGCGGGGAGAGACGAAAGTTCGATGCGCGAACTGCGGCGGCATTGGGTTGCGGGCCGTCCGGACGAGAGCTTCTGTTAGAATTTGCACGCAACTTGGAGGATAGAGATGGCTGAGCAGAGTTTTGAGAGTCACGCGAAGTGGGTGCCCCCGTTTCATTTTTTTGTCTTGCCGGTGTTGCTGATCAACTTGGGATTCTCCCTTTATTGGTGCTATAAATCGTGGTTCACGGTTAGCGGAGTGGTTTCCGTGCTGGTCGCAGCCGCGATTTTTGTAGGAATTGGGATAGCACGCGGAACGGCGCTGAAGGTGCAGGACCGGGTGATTCGTTTCGAGGAGCGCCTGCGATTCGAACGCGTGTTGCCGGCGGATATGCACGCGAGGATCGGGGAGTTTACGATCGACCAGCTTGTGGCGTTGCGTTTTGCGAGCAATGCGGAATTGCCTGAGCTCGCGCGGAAGGTGCTTGAGGAAAAGATTGTTGAGCGGAAGGCGATCAAGAAATTGATCAAGACCTGGCGGCCCGATTTTGCCCGGGCTTGATCGGAAAGTTTGTTAGATTGAGCGGGCGGGGCCCTTCCAGGACAAACAAGCCCCGTCCGCACAGTGTGTAAACCTCACTTCTCACCGGGCGGCCGCGGCCGCGGCTGCGCCTTCGATTTCAGTGATCTCTTCTGCCGAAAGCTTTAGTTCGCCTCCGCGCATGACGCCTTCGGCTTGCTTTGCGTCGCGTGCGCCGACGATCGCTCCGGTAACGGCGGGATTGCTTAGGACCCATGCGATCGCGACTTCGCCGGGGCTGCGGCCGTGGCGGGCACCGACTTTGCGGAGCCGTTCAACGAGTTCGATATTTTTGGAAAGGCGCGGCTCGCGAAATTCCGGATTTTTGCTGCGGAAATCATCGGGGGGAAGTGCCGCGGCCCGCTCGCGCGTCATTGCACCGGTGAGAAGGCCGGAGGACATGGGGGCGTAGGAAATGACACCGATGCCTTGCTGTTTGCAATAAGGCAGGATTTCTTTTTCAACCGCACGGCGAATCATCGAATAGGGCGGCTGCAGCGACGTGGCGCGGCACTCTTTTCGGCGCGCTTGAGTTGTTCGACGTTGAAATTGGAGACGCCGATCCAGCGGACTTTGCCTTCCTTCTGCAGTTCGGCCATGGGTTGACCAGCCTTCCTCGACCTCGGGTTCGGGAGTCGGGCCAGTGGATCTGGTAGAGATCGATGACGTCGATCTGAAGGCGGCGCAGACTGTCTTCGCATTCGCGGCGGATGGAGTCGCGCTTCAGGCTGCGAGTGATCTCGCGCTTGTCGTCCCAGACCAGAGGACGCACTTGGTAAAGACGTAAGGACGAGTGGCGCGGTCCTTTGAGTGCGCGGCCGACAATTTCTTCGGAGTGGCCGAGTGCCGTAGACGGCGGCGGTGTCGATCCAGTTGATGCCGCGGTCGAGGGCGGCGTGGATGGCTCCGATGGAATCGGTTATCGTCCTGCGGTCCCCAGGCGAAAGGCCAGCCGCCGCCGCCGATGGCCCAGGCGCCGAATCCCACCGAAGTGATTTCTAGATCGGAATTGCCAAGCTTGCGCGTTTCCATGATTCGTGCCCTCGCCTCTAGATTGAGCGCTGCTTTGTGATGCTCGTTTGCATTGCGAATTCTACATTGCATGAGATGAAAGAATGGTGGATTTGGTTAGGGGGAGATTTGGGAGAGAAGTGGAGGAGCGAGTGGGGCGTGAGAGAAAAAGGAAAGGGAAAAGCTAAGAGAAAAGAAAGAGGGCACGATGTATCGTGCCCCCTACCTCGAGAGTATGAGTTAGTTGGCGATGTAGGCGGCGTCTAGGGAGACTGTTTCGCCGTCGGGATTTGTGATGGTGACACGCTGGGCGCCGGCAGTCACTGCTGGAGTTACTACCGTTAGCGTGTTCATGTCTTTGAAGGTGACTGCGGCGATTTGCCGCCGAGGTGGTGACGGTGGCGCCGCTTACTAAGCCGCTGCCGCGAATAGTTAGCGTGTTACCACCTGCGGCGGGACCACTTGCCGGTGTCAGTGTGCCAATGCCTAGCGGTACGTTCGCCAACTTTACGACGGTTATCCCCGCGTTTTGCGCGGTGCCGTCCGTGGAAGTGATGGCGAACAATCGCTGTCCGTTTTCATCGGTGGCGAGAAAGCTGCCGTGAAGCCCGTCCACGTCCGTCATGAATTGTTGGTGCAAGAGAATTCGGAGGCGAAGTTGCCCGGAGTGCGCGTCCAGGATATCGATGCCGCCGTTCACGCCGGCGTTTCCGGCGGGTCCGGTGAGAAATGGCTGGTAGAGGAGCGCGCCGCTTGGATGAAGAGCGAGGCCGGGAACAGGATTGCGACCGGGGATTTGCAAAAGCTCTGGATTAGCGGGGACGGACGCGAGCGAGAGATCGGCTCCGCGAATTTCGGTGGTGCCGTTGGTTATGAGAGCGAACATGGTGCCGTCAGCGGACGCGCTGAGATCCCAAGCGGAGTCGTTTGCTGCGAGAGTTGAAAACTGATTGGGAATGGCGGCATTCCAGAGCGCGAGCGGCCCACCAGGGGCCGCGGCAAACGCAACGAAAACCTGACTGCCATCGCCGTTCGATTGGACGAGAGGCGCGCCCGTAATGCTGGTAACTTCGGCCTGGAGTGGCGGGTTCAAGAGTGGGAGGGCTGGCGGATAAATTCAATTGTCCCAGACAAGAAGTACAGGCTCCCGCAGTGCCGGACTCCGCGCTTAAACCGACAAAGACATTTTGAGTACTGGTGGCGGCCACGCGGGCTGGGCCAGAACTTGCATAACCCGGGACGCCTCCGACAGCGAGGGTCGTTCCGGAACCGCTGACAGGGTCCAGCAAATAGATGCTTTGCGCGCCGAAATCGGCAACGACCAGCTGGGTGCCGTCAGGAGTGAGGGCGAGACCACGAATCTGTCCCGACGGCGGAGGACCACCAGGCGGCTCAAGAGAGGCCGCTGAAAAAGGCCCGGATAAATCGAACACGTCGATGTGATCGATATCGCTAAGATAGAGCCACTGGCGGGGCTGGTCGTAGACGACGAATTTATCAAAAGAGGGTTTGGCGTAGAAATTTTCGCTCTGCAGGTATTGAAACGCTTTCGGGGAAGTGACAGACCCGGCGAGCGAAGTAATGGCGATGTCGGACTTCCCTGCTGAGCCTGCCGGCGTTTGCAGGGTGATGCATTCGAGGGGAAAAGGATAAGTCGAGTCCAGGCCAAGAGACGGCCCGACGGCGACCACGTTTTGGATCTCGTTGCACAGGGGCGGTTGCGCCCGCAATTTTCACGGTGAGTTTCGTGGGGTCATTGCCGAAACCGTAGCCATAGATTCGGATGGTGTCGCCCCCGGCCGGCGTTCCCGCGTTGGGCACAATCTGGAGCACCTGCGGGCCATAGCTGAAAGCGTCGGGAGCGATGGCGAGCCAGCCGCTGGGAATATAGGCCGCGATGTTGACGGCGCCGGCAGAGGCGTTCGGAGGCGACGTCGCATTGATTTGCGTCCCGGACGCAACAGTTGGGTTGGTGACAAGTTGGTTGCCAAACAGAACTTGTGCGCTCGCTCCGAAGTTCTGCCCTGTGAGAACTGTCGGCGTTCCGCCTGCGTTGGGGCCTTCGGAAGGCTGCGCCGTTGGCGCTGCTGCGAAAACTGGGGCGCCCGCGGAAAGCGAGATGGGGCTTGCGGCGTCTACAAAGCTCAGGCCGCGGTTGGCAATGCCAAAAAGAAGCTTCGTGGAGTCCGAGTCTTCAATTTCCGAGCGTTTTCCCCCGATCGATAAGTCGGGAACTTGTCCGACGGCGGCGAGAGTGTGGGCATCGAGGACGGAAATGACGGGCGCCGCGCCAACGTTTTCGCTCACATACAAGAACTGGCCGTCGCCAGAAAATACCACTCCGTATACGGCCGATGACGCATGTACGGCCACCTGATTCAACGAGTTGTCGAGCGGCGGAAGACTTGGGAAGCGTCGTTCGAAACGAAAACCGCAACGAACATGGAACCGTCAAGGTTTGCGGCGACAAGCGGAATTGTACCAGTGCCCACCGAGCGGGGACCGGCTACAACGCTTCCATTTGCATTGTAGACGGCGAGTCCGCCGCTAGAATCGCCCGCAGCCACAAGCAGCTTGGTGTGATCCCCCGTGCGAGCCATGGCGCCGAGACCATTTTGAAAAAGTTGCGGTTCGCTGGAGGTCAGATTTGTAAGCGTGTTCGACGACGGCTCCCACAATGCTAGCAAAGCCTCGCCTGTTTGGGATTGGCGAAGCCGCATAATCAGATTGCCGTTGGAAAGTACGAGCAATTCTTCAGGACGGTCGAAGAGCGTATTGGGCAGAGGTTGCTGGCCCGTGATTTCATGGCGCGCTTTGACTTGTAGCGAAGTGGTATCGATTGCGGCCACTTGTTCGGTGACTGTGCCAATCCAGACGGTGGAGCCGTCGGTGGAAAGATCGGCGCTGCTCGCTCCCGGAACGCTGACTTGAGCGACGCGAGTGGCGGTCGTCGATGAGAAAACCTCCACGCGATTCATCGCGCGGTTGGCGACGAAGACGAGTTGATGAGCGGAATCATAGGCGATGTGTCTGTGGTGGGGCTCGCCTGATGGATCGTCCATCGCAAAATTGGAATCCGTCCTGGCGTAAGTGGTTCGCGGGAAATTGGCCACGACTGCGCTTTGAATCGTGAGCGCAAGATTTGCAGCGTGAGTGAGTGCGCCGCTGGCGCCCATGGCGATGATCGTCGAGTTTCCTGTTGAAGTATTCGGCGCAGCGGAAAAAAGTACTGGCGTGTTCGAACTGGCGGCAACGCTGAAGGGGCTAGGGGGATTTGAGATAACTCCGCCGGGCAAACCGGTCAGCGTGACCTGGACGGAGCCGGTGAAGCCGTTGAACGGGCTGACGGACAACATTACCGCAGAACTTGTTGCACCTTGCTGAAGGTTGAAGGAACTTGCGGAAAACCCGATGGAGAAGTCAGGTTGTGCAGGCGGCGGAGGAGGCGGCGGCTGAAAGTTGGAGGAACCGCCGCCGCATCCGGCGGCTGCAAGTAGAAAAAGACCGAATAACAAATCCGGGGCGTATCGTCTGGGCCGTGCCATTCAGAAGCCCCACGTTCCTTGCGGGTTCCAGGCTGAGGGAGACTTGCCGTGAAGAGAAAGCGGCAAGAGCCGGGACGCGCGGAGTTGAGAGGATTACGGGAAACAAATTAAATCCGACACTTCTAATTGTCAAGTTGATAAATATTCCAGACGTGAGGAAGAAAAAAGGCTAAAAAATCGAAGGGCGGCGAAGACTGAATGTCCGCGCCGCCCCGAGGAAAAAGTAAAATTGTTCAGACTGAATTAAATGGTCTTCGTTGCTGGAGCGCCGACAGGGGCGTTCGAGCTCTTTGCGAAACCGCTGTGTGCGGAATCCTTCTCGGAGCTCTTATCGATTTCGATGGAGCCCTTGAAGTAGGCGCCGTCTTCGATCATGATGCGGGCGGTCGTGAGATCGCCGTTCACGGAGCCGTCCTTCTTGATCTCGATACGGTCCTTGGCGCGAAGATTTCCCTTCACGGTGCCGTAAACCACCACCTCGCGGCGTTTCCCAAGAAGCACTCACTGAGCTCGGGAGGCTTCAGATACCCGCAGCAACATTTGCGAATGGTCCAGCCAAAGATCCTACTGGCACTCGTGACCTGCGGAACCTCCTGTGGGCTTCCATTGACAACGATGACTCGCGCGACCTGGATCAGCTGACCGTTGCCGAGGCACTGCCCGGAGGCAAAGTCAAGAGTTCTGGTCGCCATTGCGGATGTGGACTCGCTTGTTAAAGAAGGGTCAGCCATCGACGAACATGCGCGCCACAATACCACCTCGGTCTATACCGCTGCCGAGATATTCCCAATGCTGCCGGAAAAACTTTCCACCGACCTTACCTCCCTGAATTTCAATGAGGATCGCCTGGCCATTGTCGTTGAAATGGTAATCGACGCAGATGGATCGCTTCAGGATTCCGAGATCTACAGGGCGCGGGTCCGCAATCATGCCAAACTTGCCTATAACAGCGTGGCCGCCTGGCTGGATGGAAATGGACCGCACTCCTGAGGCTGTCTCGCTGTCCCCGGGCTGGATGAAAATCTGCGCCTGCAGGATCAGGCCGCCCAAAGCATGAAGAAACTTCGGCATGTCCACGGGGCGCTCAGTCTGGAAACCATTGAGGCCAAACCGGTATTCGACGGCGATCAAATCCAGCGCTCTTGAAATCGAGGAAAAGAACCGCGCCAAGGAGATCATCGAAGATTTCATGATCGCGGCGAACGGCGTGACCGCACGCTATCTCTCGGCCAGCGAAATTCCCTTCGATCCGCCGCGTGGTGCGCACTCCAAAACGCTGGGATCGGATTGTCGAAATTGCCGCGGAACACAAGTTCAAGCTTCCAGAGCATCCCGGATTCAAAAGCGCTGGAGGAGTTTCTCGATCAAGGAAAAAGCCGCCGATCCGGTCTCGCTTCCCCGACCTATCCCTGGCTGTGATCAAGCTTTTGGGCTCTGGCGAATATATTGCCGAACTTCCGGATGGGAATGCTCCCGGTCACTTTGGTCTGGCAGTCAAGGATTATGCTCACTCGACAGCTCCGAATCGCCGCTATCCCGACCTGCTCACCCAACGCTTGTTGAAAGCAGCCCTGGAAGGGAAACCTGCGCCTTATAGTAAGGATGAGCTGGATGCTCTGGCGCTCATTGCACCGAAGCAGAAGATGCGGCCAACAAAGTCGAACGACAGGTCGAAAAATCCGCGGCCGCGCTCCTGCTTCGAATCGAGAATCGGAGAGCAGTTTGATTCGATTGTCACGGGCGCTTCCGAGAAAGGCACCTGGGTCCGGCTTCTCAACATCCCGGTTGAGGGCAAGCTGGTGCATGGGTTCGAGGGCCTGGATGTCGGCGACCGGGTCCGTGTGCAGTTGATTGAGACAGACGTTGAGCGGGGATTTATCGATTTCAAGAAAGTCGGTTCATCCAGACATGGATAAGGAGATTCTTATGAAAAAGGAAATTGGTTTGTGGATTGACCATCGGGAAGCGATCATTGTAATTCTCACAGATGGCGGGGAAGAAATTAAACATATAAACTCCAGCAGCGGAAAACATATCCGATACTCCGGCAGTTCACATTCGAAAACCCCGGAGGGATTAAAAGAAGGTTTCAGCAGAAGATCAAAGGGATCGAAAGTTTGGCAACCAACTCAACAAATATTACGATGAGGTGATTGCTGCTATTCGTGATGCAGACTCCATCCAGATATTTGGTCCAGGTGAGGCCAAGGGCGAGCTGGAAAAACGTATTGAACATGAAGGGCTCAAGGCACATATCCTTGCCATTGAAACCGTCGACAAGATGACTGATCGCCAGATTCTGGCCAAGGTTAGAGAGCGCTTTACTGGATAGAACATGCTATAAATCATTGACCTTGTGCACGTTTAAGCCGGTCATCTGCTGTTAGCAGAAGGATCTGCGGTTCAGAGCCTGTGAGACAAAGGGGGGTAAAAAGCAAAGGTGGGAATCCTGATCAGAATCAGACTAACCAAGGAGTTGAAAATGGCTGATGAAACAAGCTCGCCAGGGTAATAGACAGTGTGCGAGATCCGTCGCCGATCGCGCCAGAAATATTCTGCGGAGGAAAAGGTGCCGGAAATGTTCATGTGGTATTTGTGGTGGACAACGCGCAGTCTTAGCTGTGGTAGATTAGACCCCGCCTTGGCCGCGGGTTATAAATGATTACGCGCATTAGCCTTCCCCCAATTCGATAACCCGGAAATCCCTTGATTCTTAGTTGCCTTAATCGCCAACCGGTTAAATTTGACCTGTTGTGGAATAAACTTGACTCCTCGAAGTAAGTTACCCAGCAGACTGATATTTCACATCACACCATTGAATTACAATCTTCTTTCTGCGAGTCTCTTGTGAAGGCCCTAATTGGAGCAAATCCTCGGGTTCACCTTGATCTTGCACGGCAGTGCCAAACCTACCACCCTATGGGACTCTCGCAGCTGTGTGCATTTCGGCTTCCAGTTCATAGTTTAGACACTCCCAAAAACGAATTTGTCATATGGTCGGCCTCAAGTGGTGTTATCATCCGGTGACTGCTGCTACAACCGAATAAACCCAATATTATTATCCTTTAGGGGTTGCGAAGTAATTTCTCTGCGATTTTTTCTTCTGTGATCCGGTCAGGATCAGGAGATGCTGTGAAGGATTTCCTTAACGGTCCCGGTTTTTTGGGAACTGCCGCTCCCTTGCTTTCCGATATTTCCCTTGTCCTGACCATGCTTACAGCCGTCATGTTTACCATTGGTTGGCAGCTGGCGCGTCACAGACAATTCGAGGCTCACCGGTGGATTCAGACGGCGGCAGCCACCATAAATGCCATTGTTGTACTTAGCGTGATGGTCAGTTCTTATGAGACGCACATACTTCCGGGGATACCGGCCAAGCTTTTGGAAGGGGATTACGCCATCACAACGATTCATGCGATCGTCGGATTGACCGGGCTCTTACTTGGAATATTTGTCGTCCTGCGAGGCAACGGATTGGTGCCCAAGGCTCTGCGTTTTAAGAATTACAAGTTATTCATGCGGACTGCTTATGCAATCTATATGCTGGCGACATTGCTAGGCGTGATTGTTTATGTCCTTGCATTTGTGCTTGGCATTTGAGCTATCCTATCCAGAAGCGCGATGGGTATTCCCAAAAGGCTGTATCTTTAATAGATGCCCGATGCATTGATTTTATTGCCGTGTACCTCAATGATCCCGCATTCCAGGAGGAGATGAAGGCCATGCCACGAGTTGCGTTGGTCTATCCATATTTCCGGACCCGGTCTGCGACCGAGCTCCTTTTTCCACCATTGGGCGCAGCGACCCTGGCCAGCCAGTTTCACAGGCTTGGAATCGAAGCGAAGATATTCGATTGTACCTTCTCGACCTTTGAAGAAATTCAAAGAAAAGCTAATCTCCTACAAGCCGGATGTTGTTGGGATTTACGCGATGGTGACCTTGAGCCGGAACTGCTTCCGAATTGCAGAGGTGGTGAAAACCCGCCTGCCCCAATGTCTGTTGGTAGCGGGCGGGCCTCTGCCTACTCTCTATCCAGGAAGGTTCTCCAAAGCCTTTGATGTCGTATTCCGCGGAGAGGTCGATCTGAGTTTTCCTCGCTTTTGCCGTGATCTCTTTGATAAAAAATCTTCGAAGCTTCAATTAGAAGGATTGGCTCTTGAAACATATGAGGGGCTTTTCATCCAGCGGGATGAATTGCGGGTGGAAAGTCCCCTTGTTCACTACCCAGAGAAGGAGCGTGACTCCTTCCCGCTGCCTTATCGGGGCGACTTCGACCATAACTCTTATCAGAGGGTTTGGACCGAGCAGTTTGGCTCAAAGACCACTTCCATTATCATGACTCTCGGTTGCCCATTCAGTTGTGATTTCTGCTCCCGGCCGATCTTTGGCAGTCTTTTCCGCCGCCGGAACCTGGATTCGGTGTTCGATGAGATCAGACAAATCCAAGACCTGGGTTATGACAGCCTGTGGATCGCCGACGACAACTTCACCCTTGATTTTTCCTTTCTCAGGGAATTTTGCCGGCGGATGACCGGTCGTAAGATCGCCTGGAGCTGCCTTTCACGCGTTACCGGGATCAATGAGGAAATTACCGGTCTGATGAAGGAAGCGGGCTGCAGAAGGGTGTACTTGGGCCTGGAAACAGGCAACCGGGATACCCTACGGTTGATGAAAAAAAGGGCCACCCTCGAAGAAGGGCAAAAAGCAGTCCACCTTTTTCATAATGCCGGCATTGAAGTGGCCGCCTTTTTCATCGTTGGATATCCGGGAGAAACTCTTACGGCGATCGAGGATACATTCCGGTATGCGCTGGAGCTCCCGCTGGATCATATCTCATTCAATGTCCCATTCCCGCTGCCCGGTTCCCAATTATTTGAGCGGGTGGGGGGGATAGATGAGAACAAGGATTGGAACGAGGAAAACGAAATTACTTTCGTTTATGAATCGGAATTCGATTCTGGTTGGCTGCAGCACCAATCCGAGAGACCATGCAGGAATTTGCGAATAAGAAGAAGTAGACTTGCAGTCTCTGGTTCGACAGGATCGCCGGCGCACCGGCTGGTCCCGCCGAACGACGGCGGCATCAGCTACGGGCAGGCGGCCGTCGCAGCATTCAGCAGCCGTTCAGCCTGATCTCAACGGCTTCTCAGGTGCGCGCGGTTCCCTGGATGTACTGCAACCGCAACCAGGAGCACGACGATGACCTCCCAGACTCAGCCCCGCCGTATCCTCCTCGTCGCCGGCGACGCCGCCGACGCGGACTCCCTCCCGCGCACGATGCAGGCCCGTGCTCGCGGCGCCGCCCAGGTGCTCGTCGTCGCCCCCGCGCTCAACTCCCGGCTGCGCCACTGGACGTCCGACGACGATGGCGCGCGCGCGGCCGCGGAGGCCCGGCTCCACCGCTGTCTCGCGCGCCTGCGCGAGCACGGCATCCGAGCGGAGGGCGTGATCGGCGACGCCGACCCGCTGCAGGCGGTCGCGGACACGCTGCGCGCGTTCCCCGCGGACGAGCTGGTGATCGCCACGGGCCCCGAGCGTGGGGCGCGACGGCTCCACCGCTCCGTCGTGGAGCGGGCACGGTCGCGCTTCGACCTGCCCGTCCTGCACATCGTTCCAACCCACGACTCACAGGGACTCCCAAGGGCGGCGTAGCCCCGGCACACGCCGCTACTGTGAATTCGGTCGGGCGGTCGCGCTCGGCGAATGCCCCTCCCCCGCATCTCGCCGCCGTCGCCCGGCCGATTCGCGTTTCCGGGCTAGACGCGCCGCCGCCAGCGCGAGAAGACGTCGTCCAGGTCGGCGCGCTTCGTGCGCGGCAGCAGCACGAAGAGCCGGTCGCCGGCCTCGATCACCGTGCTGCCACGCGGCGGGATCGTCTCGCGGCCGCGGCTGATGACCGCGACGAGCGCGCTCCGCGGCAGGCCGAGCTCGCGCACCGCCGAGCCCGCGATCGCGTGGTCGCCGGCGACGGCGAAGTCGACGAGGTCGAGCGAGCCGAGCCCGTCGACGTCGAGCGGCGGTGGCACGACCGCCGGCGCCGGGCGCCGCCAGCCCGAGCCGCGTCGCGACCCATTCGAGCGTCGTCCCCTGGAGAGCGCCGAGACGACGACGACGAAGAAGACGGCGTTGAAGATCGTCTCGCGCGCGGGCGACTGTGACGAGAGCACGAACGTGCCGAGCACGATCGGCACCGCGCCGCGCAGCCCGGCCCAGCCGAGCAGCGGCTCGCTCGCGGTTCGTGAAGTCGCTGAACGCCGTCGAGACCCAGACCGCGGCGGGACGGATCGACGAAGGCGAGCAGCGCCGCCAGCAGCGAGCCCGGCCAGCGCGACGTCGGGCAGGTCGCGGGGGAAGACGAGCAGGCCGAGCACGACGAACATCGCCACCTGCGCGAGGAACGCGAGGCCCTCGTGGAACGCGACCAGCTGGCGCCGGTAGCGCGACGGCGTGCTGCCGACCGCGAGCCCGACGAGGTAGACGGCGAGGAAGCCGCTGCCGCCGAGCACGTCGGCGATGCCGAACGAGAGCGCGGCCGCCGCGACCGACGCGACCGGGGCGAACGCGCCGATCGACTCCGGCATGCGGGCGAAGACCCACGTCGCTGCGACGCCGAGCACGATCCCGACGAGCAGGCCGAGGCCGATCTGCGCACGACCAGCAGCGCGAGGTCGCGGAAAGCCGTAGTCGGGGTGCTCGATCCACGCGATCAGGCCGACGCGTGAGCGCGATCGCCATCGGGTCGTTGCCGCCGGTCTCGGCCTCGAGCGTGCGCGCGAGGCGGCGCCGGATCGTGGGTGAAGCGGAGCGTCGCGAAGACCGCCGCGGCGTCGGTCGACGCGACGACGGCGCCGAGCAGGATCGCCTCGAGCCAGGAGAGGTCGAAGAGGGCGTGCGCGGCGAGGCCGGTGAGCACGGCCGTGACGACGACGCCGACGGTGCTCAGGAGCGCGGCGGGGACGACGACCTCGCGCAGCCGCCGCCAGGAGGTCGAGAGCCCGCCCTCGTAGAGGATCGCCGCGAGCCCGACGATGCCGACCTCGCGCGCCAGCTCCGCGTCGTCGAACTCGATCCCGCCGAGCCCGTCCGAGCCGAGCAGCATCCCGACGCCCAGGAACGCGACCAGCGACGGGCACGCCCTTGCGCGACGCGACGAGCGCGACGAGGACGCTCGCCGCGAGCACGGCGCCGACGAGCAGCAGCATCAGGCCCTCGTCCATCGCCGCCATTCTTCCCGCCCGCGAGAATCGACCCGTGTGGCCCGACCTGCCGAGGAACCGCCGCGACCCACGCGTCGACGACGAGACCGCCCGGCGCATCGCCGTGCGCGCGCAGCTGCTCGACGGCTCGGCGACCGGCGTGCTCGACACGGTCCGCCGGCTGGGCTTCCTCCAGCTCGACCCGGTGGCGACGGTCGCGCCGCCCCAGCAGCTCGTCCTCTTCAGCCGCCTCGGGCCCTTCGACACCGCCGAGCTCGACCGGCTGCTCTGGGAGGACAGGCTGCTCTTCGAATGGCACGCCTACGTCTGGCCGATCGAGACGCTCCCGCTCCTGCGCGCGGTGATGCGCGGGAACCGGCGCGCCACGCGCTACTCGCACCAGCGCTGGCGCCGCGAGTTCGTCCGTGAGCACGCGGCGTTCCGCCGCTACATCCTCCGGGAGCTCGAGCGCGACGGCCCGCTGCTCTCACGCGAGCTGGAGGACCACGTCGCCCGCCGCCAGGGCCGTGACGAGCACCGCTGGTACGGCAGCCGCTTCACGGCCCGGATGCTCGAGACGCTGGAGTCGTACGGCGAGGTCGCCGTCGCCGGCCGGCGCACGGGGCAGCGCCTGTGGGATCTCGCCGAGCGCCAGTGGCCGGTGACGGAGGCCGTCCCGCTCCGCGACGCGCGGCGCGCACTCGCCGAGCAGCGGTTCCGGTCGCTCGGAGTGCGGCGCGAGAACGGCGAGTGGCGCGCGCATCCCGACGCCGTCGACGGGCCAGTCGCGGAGCGCGCCGCGCTGCTCTCCCCGTTCGACCGGCTCGTCCACGACCGCAACCGCGCCGAGGCGCTGTTCGACTTCCGCTACCGCCTCGAGATGTACGTCCCGGCGGCCAAGCGCGAATACGGGTACTACGTCCTCCCGCTGCTCGTCGGCGACCGCATCGCCGGCCGCGCGGAGCCGCGCCTCGACCGCCACACCGGGAACCTCGAGCTCCTCGGCGCCTGGGGCGACACGTCGCGCCTCGACGAGGCGCTCGAGGGTCTAGCGGCGTTTCTCGGCGCCAGGCGGGCCACCTGACCGTATACGTGCCTTCGCTGATGGCAGCCCGGCGGGAGTGGGCGACGATCTCCCTGGAGACTCGCGTGCGCTCCCTGAAACGCACCCTGCTGCGCGCCGTGGCCGGACTGCTGGTCGTGTCGGCTGCACTCGCAATCGGCATCCTCCTCATCGGTCGGATGGGTCAGACGGAGGGCCGGATCCTCGGTACGACCGCCGTGCTCGCCGCCTACGGGCTGGTCGCCCTGCCGGCGGCGATCCTGTTCGACCAGGGCCGCTGGACCCGCTGGGCCGCCCTCGACGCGGCGCTCGTCGCCGCGGCGGCCGGCGCGACCCTCGCAGGCATGTGGTCCGGCAGCGACTCCGAGGTCTTCGGCAAGACGCTCGGGACGCTGACGGTGTCCGCGCTCGCGGCGACGCAGGTGTCTGCGCTGGCGGCCCGCCGCCAGCCACGCGACCCGCCGCTCGTCCGCCGGCTGTTCGAGGTCTCATGCGCGCTCGCCGGCGTGCTCGCCGCTGCATTCGCGGTGCTGATCTGGGCACAGCCGCACGGGAGCCTTTTCCTCCGCGTGTTCGGGGCGCTAGCCGTCCTCGATCTCCTCTGCGTGGCACTGCAGCCGGTGCTCGCCCGGTTGCGGGCGACGGGAGCCCTCTACGACCTCGTCGTCGCAGACGCGTCGGGCACGACACGCCGGGTCACGGTGGAGGCGAGCGGCCTGGCGAACGCCGCCGCGAAGGCGATCCGCACGGTCGAGCGCGAGGGCGGCGACGTCGTTGACGTGAGGATCGACACACGCGGCTGCTGACGCGGGCAGGGCGCAGCCCAGCCCCGCCGAACTTCGCCGCATGACACGCACCGAGCTGGCGGAGGCCCGCCACGAGGCGCGCACCGAGGCGAGCTTCTTCCTGCTGATCGGGCTCGCGCTGCTGATCGCGCTCGGTCTGGTGAGCGTCCAAGAGCAGTGGCACCTGCGCGGTGACGCGATCGGCGGGTGGCTCTGGCTCCTGCTCTGCGTCCCGGAGGTCATCCTGCTCGCGTTCGTCCAGATCAGTTCTCGCATGGACGACCACGTCCAGGTACATCGCACGCTCCAGGGCCTCTTCGGCCTGGTCGTGATCGGCAACGCGATCGGGCTCGGCGTCGTGGTCCTTTCCCTGCTGACCCAGAAACCGCACGGCGCCCAGCTGCTCGCGACGGCCGTCGTCGTCTGGTTCACGAACGTGATCGTGTTCGGGCTCTGGTACTGGACGCTCGACGGCGGCGGCCCGGTGCAGCGGGCGCTGCACAACCGCGAGCTGCGGGACTTCCAGTTTCCCCAGGACGAGAATCCCCAGCTGGCGTCGTCGGGCTGGTACCCGCGGCTGGAGGACTACACGTACGTCGCCTTCACGAACGCGATCGCGTTCAGCCCCACGGACGCCATGCCGCTGAAGCGGTGGGCGAAATGGCTGATGGCGCTCGAGTCGGCGCTCTCCGTCGTCGCGATCCTCGTCGTCGCAGCGCGGGCCGTGAACGTCATCGGCTCATAGGACCTAGTCGATCAGCTTGCGCGTCATCGCCGTGATCGCGATCCGCCACATCAGCAGGCCGAACCCGACCAGGTAGACGACCCGCAGCAGGTCGTGCCAGCCGTACGAGCCGAACGCGGCGCTGCGGACGAGCTCGACGCAGTGGTGGAGCGGGTTGACGCGGCGAGCGCACTGCGCCCAGTCGGGCAGGCCGGTGATCGGGAAGAACGTGCCGGCGACGAGGAACAGCGGCGTCAGGACGGCGCTGATGACGTAGCTGAAGTTCTCGATCGAGTTGGCGAAGCCGGCGATCGCGATCCCGAAGCACGCCCAGCCGAAGCCGCGACAGGAAGCCGATGAACGGGCACGAGCAGCATGCCCGGCTGCGGGTCGAGCCCGAAGACGATCGCGACGAGCATCGGCACGCAGCCGTAGACGCCGGCGCGCGTCGCGATCCAGAGCGCCTCGGCGGTGACGAGCTCCTCGGTGTCGACCGGCGCGGCGAGGATCGCGTCGTAGGTGCGCTGGAACTTGTACTTGACGAACGTCCCGAACATCGCGGGGAACGCGCTCGAGAAGAGGACGGCCGTCGCCACCGTGCCGGTGCCGACGAAGTCGACGTAGTCGTAGCCGCCGACCTTGCTGACGAGCGAGCCGAAGCCGAAGCCGAAGGCGAGCAGGTAGATCGTCGGCTCGACGGTCGACGAGAACGTCGCCGAGCGCCAGTACGACGAGAAGTTGATCGACCTCGCGCACGAGCACGCCCGTGATCGCGCGGGCGCTCGAGCCGGCCGAGCTGCGTCGCGTGCCTGCGTCACGGCCGCCATCAGTCGATCTCCTCGCCGGTCAGGAGGACGAAGACGTCCTCGAGGTTCGCCGGGCGCCGCTCGCCCTCGCGGGCGCCGTCGCCGTCGGCGCCGAGCACCGAGACGCTCGTGCCCGTGCGGCGCGTGCGCAGGCCGGCCGCGGCGGCCTCCGCCTCGACCTCGGCGAGCCGCGCCGGCGGCCCGTAGACCTCGACCGCCTCGCGGCCGGCGTGCTCGGCGACGAGCGCGGCCGGCGGCCCGGCGGCGACCGCCTTGCCGTGCGACATGATCAGGACCGTGTCGGCGAGGCGCTCCGCCTCCTCGATGTAGTGCGTCGACATGAGGATCGTCGTGCCCTCGGCGCGCAGCGCGTCGATCAGCGCCCACAGCTCCTGGCGCACCTGCGGGTCGAGCCCGACGGTCGGCTCGTCGAGCAGGACGAGGCTGCGGCCGGTGGACGAGCGCGCGCGCGATCAGCAGCCGCCGGCGCATGCCGCCCGAGAGCTTGTCGACGCGTGTATCGCGCCGGTCGACGAGGTTCGCGATCTGCGAGCGCGCGCTCGATCGCCGCGTGCCGCTCGTGGCGTGCGATCCGGTAGAGGTGCGCGAAGACGAGCAGGTTCTGCTCGACCGTCAGCGTGACGTCGAGGTTGTCGAGCTGCGGCGACGACGCCGCAGCTGCGCGCGCGCCTGCTTCGACTCGCCCGGGCAGCCGGAAGCCGAGCACCTCGAGCTCGCCCTCGTCGGCGATCGACTGCGCGGTGAGCAGCCGCATCGTCGTCGACTTGCCCGCGCCGTTCGGGCCGAGCAGGCCGACGCACGTGCCGGTCGGGCACGTCGAGGTCGAGCCCGTCGACGGCGGTGATCGGGCCGTAGCGCTTGACGACGCCGCGCAGGCGAATCGCAAGCTCCCCTTCCACACGGCCCAGGATGCCAGCAGCCGAAGAGGGGGTCGTCCTCAAGGACGCTCATGCCGATAGAGAGCCCATGCGGCGTACGAACGACCCCCCTGCATACACGATCATCTCCGAGCGCGACGCTGTCCGCCTGACGGGCCGGGACGCCGCCGAGCTGCGGGAGCTGCCCCAGGTCCAGATGCTGACCCGCGTGCTGGCCGACGGCAAGAAGGCGGCCGCACTCCGCGTGCCGACCGAGCTCCTCGCAAACGGCTAGGCGCCCTGCCAAGCGGCGCCGGACGGCGGTCCGGACGTCATAGTGCCCACTGTGGCGCGCGTCAGCATGGACACGTACCGCGACGCAGCGGAGCTGCGGAGCGCGCTGCGGCATTTCATGCGGCGCAGCGAGGAGGTCGCGCGGCGCCACGGCCTGACCCCGAACCAGTACCTGCTCCTGGTGCTGATCAAGGGCGCCCCGGACGGGTCGGAGCGCTCGACGGTGACCGATCTCGTCGACCGGATCGCCCTGTCGCAGAGCACGGTGACCGAGCTCGTGCAGCGCGCCGAGCGCGCCGGCCTCCTGGAGCGCGAGCAGGCCGGCCACGACGCCCGCGTCGCGCACCTGGGCCTGTCCGAGCTGGGTGAGGAGCGACTCGACGCGGCGTTCAGGGACCTCGGGCCCGAGCGGCACGCGCTGCGGGAGCTCATCGGCGCCTGAAGAATCAAGGGGGCGGCGCTGCGGCGACGCCGCCCCCATGTACCCCGGCGCGCCCCCTCCAGTGGACGCCGAGGAACCTGCACCCACGCGGTGGGTGCGGAATCGAGCGCCGCAGAACAGCCTGTGGCCTGCCGGCCACTGTGAGCGGGCTGCCCGGACGGGCGGAATTTCAAACCCGCTCTTGACGAATTCCGGATCGCGAGGAGACTGTGTCCGTGGGGGTCGTTTCGCCGGGGAAGGGTCGGCTGCGCCGTGCCGCTGCCGCCGTTCTGATCATTGCGGTTCCGCTCGCGCTGGTGAGCGCGGCCACCGCGCGGTCCGCCGCCAAGCCGCCCGTCGCGAAGGCAACGTGCGCGACGCTGCTGCTGCAGAAGGGCGGCGCCGGGGTGTTGCGCGTCAAGGCCGCGAAGGGCTCCATGGCGATCGCATCGGCGAAGCTCGCGCCCGGCACCAAGGCGAAGACCACGACGCGGACGATCAAGCCGGCCGGCACGGGCGCGTTCAAGTACGCCTTCGCGAAGAAGAAGGGCTCCGCCGAGAAGGTGCGCGTCGTCGTGACCTTCCGCAAGGGCTCCACGACGCAGCGCAAGACGATCGTGTGCGCCGTGAAGGTCGGCACGCCGACCGCGACGCTGAACCTGGCGTTCGACGGCGACGGCGTCGGGACGATCACTCCGGCGTCTGGCGGCGCGGCCTGCACCAGCGACAAGGCGCCGTGCGCCGTCGACTATAAGACCGGCGCGAAGGTGACGCTCAAGGCCGATCCGGATGCGACGTCGACCTTCGACGGCTGGAAGGGCGCGTGCTCGGGCACAGCGGCGACGTGCACCGTGAAGGTCAGCGGCATCTCGAACGTCACCGCCGAGTTCACGCGCAAGACGTTCACCGTCACGATCGAGAAGGCCGGCGACGGCGACGGGACGGTCTCCAGCGACGGGCCGCTCGCCTGCGGCGCGACCTGCACGGCGACGATCGCGGCAGGCACGATCGTGCGCCTGAAGGCCGTGCCGGACGGGAACTCCCGCCTGGTCGGCTGGACCGGCGAGTGCACCAGCACCGTCGCGAACTGCAACTTCCCGGTCGACGGCGACATCACCGTCACGGTCACGTTCGCGCGCAGCGGCGCGCGGCTGAACGTCTCGCGCGCCGGTGACGGCACCGGGACGATCTCGGCGGACGTGCCCGGGATCGACTGCGGCGGCACGTGCTCCTTCACCTACGGGGCCGGGACTGCGGTGACGCTGACCGCAACGCCGGCGTCCGGCTCGCTCTTCGCGGGCTGGGGCAGCGACTGCTCATCGTCGACGTCGTCGTCGTGCACCTTGACGATGAATGCCACCAAGTTCGTCTCGGCGTTCTTCGTGCAGGGCGTCACGGTCAGCGTGAGCGTCGCGGGCAACGGCACCGTCGCGGCAGACGGCCTCTCGTGCAACGGCGCCTCGTGCAGCGGGCTCTTCTTCCCCGGGGGTTACGTCGAGCTGACGGCGACGCCGGGCGCGGGCGCCCAGTTCGACTACTGGGAGAACTGCCCGAACACCGATCCGTCGCTGCCGGCGACCGTGTGCAAGGCGCACGGGTCGGACTTCACCGGCACCGTCACCGCGCACTTCAAGTAGCCGTAAGCTCGCGCCCGTGGAGACGGGCCTCGCGGGCAAGCGCGTCCTGGTGACAGGCGCGTCGGGCGGGATCGGAGCAGCGTGCGCCGACGCATTCGCGGCGGAGGGCGCCCGGGTCTTCGTCCACTACCACCGGGGCCGTGAGCGCGCAGAAGCGGTCGCCGCCCGGATCGGCGGAGCGCCGATCGGCGCCGCCGACCTGACGAGCGAGGAGGAGACGGACGCGCTCTATGCGCGCGCGGCCGAGGAGCTCGGCGGCCTGGACGTGTGCGCCGCGGTGGCGGGCGTCTGGCCGACCGAGGACCTTCCGGTGTGGGAGCTCCCGCTCGACCGCTGGGAGCAGACGCTCGCGCTGAACCTGCGGGCCACGTTCCTGACCGCCCGCGGCTTCCTGCGCGAGGTGGCGCGCTCGGGCCACGGCAGCCTGGTCATGGTCGCGTCGACGGCCGGCCTCTTCGGCGAGGCGGGCCATGCCGACTACGCAGCCGCGAAGTCCGCGATCGCCGGCGGCCTGCTGCTCAGCCTGAAGAACGAGGTCGCCCGGGTCGCGCCCCGCGCGCGCGTGAACGTGGTCGCTCCGGGATGGACGAGGTCGCCCATGACCCGCGAGGCGCTCGACGACGAGACGCTCGACCGCGTCACGCGCACGATGGCGCTGCGGAAGGTCGCAACGCCGGAGGACGTTGCGCGCCAGATCGTCGTGCTCAGCTCCGACGAGCTCTCAGGTCACGTGACCGGCCAGGTCGTCACGGTCGCCGGCGGCATGGAAGGCCGCCTGCTGCACCCGTAACACCGCTCCAGAAAAGCGGAGCGGCGGGTCTCCCCGCCGCACCGGTCCCCGGACTGCTTTGCCGTCAGTCCCGAGGAGCTAAGGCGAGAGATCGACCATGCGCACACCTCGCCCCTCCCTCGATCGAGGGAACCACAACCATCCGCCGCCGGAGCCCGGCTTGTCCGGGCGGGAGGCACCCCACCAAACAGGCACCCATGGGATCACCCAGGCAAGGGGCGGCTCCCACCACTCACCGAAGCGATAGGGGCTGTACCCGCGAAGCGGGGGCTGTCCCCCGTGATCGGGCGATAGCTCGGTCTTCGGAAAGCATTTCGGCTCAGTCCTGACGCTGTCTCTAGCACCCACTGGGGACAGCCCCCTTCGGGGACAGCCCCGCGCAAGAAGGGCGGCCGACAGGCCGCCCTTCCGATGCGTAAGGCGGGACCCGCCCCTGGTCCCGCCTTAGCTCTTCGACTCTTTGACCGGGGGCCGGCCCCCGCCGCAACGGGGCCGATTCCCTGTCCTCTCGGGCGCCGCCCCCGCCGCATCGGGGCCTGCGCTTATAGGTCGCATCCTCCGCGGGAGAGGCCAGTTCACCAATCCCCTTTCCGAGGTTGACCGCCTTACTTCACTCGAAACCCTCGATCGAGGGAGAGCTGGGGCACGCACCCCATGCGGAGGGGAATCGGCCCGCCCATATCTAGAGTGGCCGCGTGAGCGAACCGTTCCTGCGCAGGCTGGCCGACGGACCGGTGATCGTCGCCGACGGCGGCATGGGCGCGCTGATCTCGAGCGCGGTGCCGCGCCTGCGCTGCCCCGAGGAGGCGAACCTGCGCGCGCCGGACGCAGTGGTGTCGCTGCACGTGAGCTTCATCAACGCCGGGGCCGACCTGATCGAGACGAACACGTTCGGCGCGAACCGCCGCAAGCTCGCCTCCCAGTTCCTGGAGGACGACCTCGAGCGGATCAACTCGGCGGCGGTGAAGCTCGCGCGTGATGCTCGCGAGATCACCGGGCGAGACGTCTTCATCGGCGGCTCGATCGGGCCGCTCGGCGAGCAGGCGACGTCGCGGATCCGCCGGGAGATCTTCACCGAGCAGGCCTCCGTGCTCGAAGGGCGCGGCGCCGACCTGTTCATGGTCGAGACGTTCTACGACCTCGAGGAGCTGGTCGATGCGATCGAAGCCGTGCGGCACGTGTCGAGCCTCCCGATCGTCGCGCTGCTCACGTTCGACGAGCGGGCCGAGACGCTCGCCGGCGTCGGGGCGCGGGAGGCGGCGGAGCGACTGGCGTCGCTGGACGTCGCCGCGATCGGCGCCAACCACGGCGCCGGGCTCCTGGCCGCGCTCGCCGCGCTCGAGGAGATGAAAGCGGACGGCCGCCCGCTCGCGGCGCTGCCGAACATCGGGCTGGCGAGCCTCTCCGGCGGCCGCGTCATCTACCCGCACGCGAACCCGGACTACTTCGGCGAGTTCGCCGCGTACGCGCGGTCGCTCGGCGCGAAGATCATCGGCGGCTGCTGCGGGACGACGCCGGCCGAGATCGCGGCCATCCACTCCGCCGTCGCAGCGGAGCGCGTGCCCCCGGCGCCGCTCGTCTGGGACGAGCGCGAGCTCGTGGTGGCGCTCGGAGAGGAGCGCGAGGAGACCGAGCTGGCGCGCGCGCTGCGCGAGGGCGAGTGGATCGTGTCGGCCCAGCTCGACCCGCCGCTGGGCGCGAACCTGGCCGGGCTGATCGAGACGACGACGGCGCTCAAGGACTCTGGCCAGGTGGGCTTCGTGGACGTGAACGACAACGCGGGCGCGCGCGCCGGCATGAGCGCGGTCATGGCGTCGGCGGCGATCCAGCGCGCGTGCGGCATCGAGACCATCCCGCACCTGACGACGCGCGACCTCGACGGTGATGGGGCTCGAGTCCGCGCTGTTCGGCGCGCATGCCGAGGGCGTCCGCAACATCCTCGCGGTCACCGGTGACCCACCCGAGGTGGGCGACTACCCGGGCTCGCGCGGCGTCTACGAGGTCGACTCGATCGGCCTCACGCGGCTGATGCAGCGCTTGAACCGCGGCGAGGACGCGAACGGGCGGCCGATCGACGCGCCGACGTCGTTCTTCGTCGGCGTCGCGGTCAACCCGTCGGCCGACGACCTGGAGCTGGAGCTCGACCGCTTCCAGCAGAAGCTCGAGGCGGGCGCGTCGTACGCCATGACGCAGCTCGTGTTCGACCTCGAGTACCTCGATCGCTTCCTGAACCGGCTCGGCGGCTCGAGCCCGGTGCCGCTGCTGCTCGGCGTGTGCCCGCTCTGGAGCTACCGGCTCGCGCTCCGCTTCAACAACGAGCTGCCCGGGATCGTGGTGCCGCAGGCGCTCCAGGATGCCCTGCGCGACGCGGGCGCCGACGCGGCCGACGTCGGAATGGAGCACGCGAAGCGGCTCCTGGCCGAGGCGCGCGACCGCGTCGACGGCGTGTACCTCGTGGTTCCGTACCGCAAGCCGCTGCGCGTTCTGGAACTTCTCGCGTAAGGAGGGCTAGGGCGCGCAGTCGCCGGTCGAGACCGGCTCGCGCGCGGCGTCGAGCGCCTTGCGGACGATCGAGCTCGGGACGCCGTAACCCGCATCGCTGCCCTCGCGAGCGGCGAAGACGGTCGTCTCGACGGCGCCGCCGCCGTTCACGACCGGGCCGCCGGAGTCGCCGTGCCGCACGATCCCGCGAAAGGCGGTCACCGTCCGCAGCACCCGCTTCCCGTAGGCGTCGCCTCCGAGCACGGCGAGCGTCGTTCCGATCCGTCCGGGGACGGCACGGAACGCGCCGTCGCCGGGGTAGCCGAGGATCGCGACCGGGTCGCCGCGACGGGCCTCCGCGAGGCGGAGAGCCGGGCGGTCGAGCCCGTTGACGTTCAGGACGGCGACGTCGTTGGTCGCGTCGAACCACACCGGCGTCGCCGGCAGGGACGAGCCGCCCGGCGGGACGACGGTGGTGTCGCTTTCTCCCGCCACGACGTGCGCCGCCGTCACCACCAGCCCGTCGCCCGCCACCCAGCCGCTGCCGGCAATGCCGAGCCCGCACGCGGTGCCGAACACGCGCACGACGCTGGGCGCCGCCCGCCGCACGCCCGGGCGCGCGAGCACTGCAGGATCCGGCGGCTCGACGAGTACCGCCGGCCCGGCGAGGGCGGGGAACGGATCGACCCGCGCGAGCGCCTGGAGCACCGTGCGCGGCGGGACGATCGCGTTCAGTCGGCGGAGGACGACCGAGCGCTGCGCCGCCTGGCGGAGCGTCGGCTGCCCGGGCACCTGGAGCGCGACCGCGCCGAGCACCCACACGATCGCGAGCCCCGTGACCGCGCCGAGCATGAGCCCGCCGGCCGAGTCCAGCTTGCGGGCGAAGCCCTCCGGGAGCGCGCCGCGCAGCGACCCGCCGGCGAGCGCGCCGGCGCCCTCGAGCAGGAAGGCGAGCGTGAGCGCGCCGGCCAGCGCGACGAGCGACGTGTAGGGCGAGGACTCGCCGCCGGGGAGCAGGAGCGGTGCGAGCCGGCCGCCGACGACTGCGCCGAGGGCGACGCCGGCGAGCGACAGCAGGCTGACCACGAGCCCGCGCCGCAGCCCGCCGAGCGCGGCGAGTGCGGCCACCGCGACCGCCAGCCAGTCGAGCGTCGTCATGGAGCCTTGCCCGCACGGCCAAGGCGCGACATCATCGGCCGATGTACCACGAGGGGAACCGGGCGCTGCAGGGCCGCTTCGATTCGCGCCGCCTGGCCGACCGCATCGACGAGCGCCTGGTTCGCGACACGATCGACGACGACGACAGGGCGTTCATCGAGCGCTGCGACATGCTCTTCCTCGCCACGGCCGACGGCCACGGGCGCCCGAACTGCTCGTACAAGGGCGGCGACCCCGGCTTCGTTCGCGTCGTCGACGAGCACACGATCGCGTTCCCGAGCTACGACGGCAACGGGATGTTCCTGTCCGCGGGGAACCTGTTCGTCAACCCGCACGTCGGCCTCCTGTTCATCAACTTCGAGGAGCGCAAGCGGCTCCGGCTGAACGGGGTCGCATCGTTCCACGACGACGACCCGCTCCTGGCTGAGTACCCCGGTGCGCAGATCGTCATTCGCGTGCGCGCGGAGCAGGTGTTCCCGAACTGCCCGCGCTACATCCACGAGTACCGGCTCGTGCAGCGGTCGCGCTTCGTCCCGCGCGAGGGCCAGACGACGCCCGTGCCGCGCTGGAAGCGCGCGGACTGGTCGCACGACACGCTCCCGAACGACGATCCGGCCCGCGACCCGGATCGCGAGGTGGTGCATCGCGGGTAGGAGGCTAGCCGTTGACGGGGCCGGTGAGCGCCCCGGGCACGGTGCCGTGCGCGTCCAGCTCCCTCGCGAGCCAGTCGAGCTCATCCCGGATCGCGGCCGCGTCCGTAACGAGCGTGTGGCCGGCGTCGTAGCGCTTGACCTCCGCGTCGCGGGCCGCCACCACCATCCGGCCGAGGTCGCCCTGGGTGACCTCCTCGTCGGCGCGCCCGATCTGGATCAGGAGCTTGCCCTTCGCCTTGCCGACGTAGCGGTACGGGTCGATCGACGCGAGCAGCGCCCGGATCTGGCTGCGGAACTTGGGCGGCGCGGTGTCGACGAACGACTCCACGGGCGGGGCGCCGCCAGAGACGATGACCGTGGCCTTGAAGCGCGGATCGACGCCGGCGGCGACGGCGGCGGTCTTCGCGCCTGCGCTGAAGCCGAGCAGGCCGATCCGGTCCTTGTCGACGTACGGGAGCGAGTCGAGCACGTCGACCGCGCGGCGCGCATCGACCACGGCCTGGGCCTCCAGATTGCGCTCCTGGCGGATCCCCGGCATCCCGGTCAGCGTCGGACGCGGGCGCACGAACGGCGAGTCGATCGTCAGCCCGACGACGTTGCGGCCGCTGAGCCAGCTCGCCTCGGAGACGAAGTTGCGGCGGGAGCCGCCGCTGCCGTGCAGGAAGATCACGGCGGGGAACGGCCCCTTGCCGGGCGGCACGGTCAGGTAGCCCGGCACGCGCCCGCCGCGCGGGCTCGTGAAGGAGACGTCGTGCACCTTCGGGTTGGTGTTGGGGACGACGCCGGCGTCGCGGTAGCCCAGGTTCGCGGAGGTGTCGTAGTCGAAGAGCTTGGGGCCGGCGCTGGTGGTGGTCGTGTTGTCGCCGCTCCCGCCGCCGCAGCCCGCGACGGCGACCGCCAGCGCGACCGCCGCGAGGGCGGCGCGGATCCTCACGGCCCGACGTCCGCGCCCTGGACGCGCGGCCCGGCGCCGAGCTTGGTGGAGAGGAAGTCGAGCATGTCGTGGACGGCGGCCTTCGAGCTGATGAGGATGTGACCGGCGTTGTAGTGCTTCACCACGGCCGACTTCGGCGCCGCGTCGACGAGCGCCTGGAGGTCGCCCTGCGGCACGTACTGGTCCTTCTTGCCGATCTGGATCAGCAGCGGCGCCGTGTCGCGGCCGACGAACCTCGCGGGATCAGTGGCGCCGAGCATCGCGGTGGCCGTCGCCTTGGCGTTCTTCGGTGCCTGGTCGACCACCTTCTTCAGCGAGGGTGCACCCCCGGAGATGAGGACGACTGCCTTGAGGCGCGGGTCGACGCCGGCCAGGACGGCGCCGGACTTCGCGCCGGCGCTGAATCCAAGGAAGCCCACCGGGCGCTTCCCGACCTGCGGAAGCGAGTGCAACAGGTCGATGCCGCGACGCGCGTCCAGCACGGTCTGTACGGCAACGTCGCGCTCCTGCTTCAGCGGGCCGCCGGTCTGGGAGCCCTGCGGGCGCGGGCGGCTGTCGGCCGAGTCCATCGTCATCGCGACCATCCCGCGTGCGGCCAGCCAGCTCGCGATGTTGAGCAGCGTCGACCGGTCCTCGCCCGATCCGTGCAAGAGGATCACGCCCGGATACGGCCCCTTGCCGGGAGGCGTGACGAGGTACCCCGGGACGTAGCCGCCCTTCGGGCTGAGGTAGCTGATGTCGTGGAACTTGACGGGGTACGGCTTCGAAAACTTGAGCAGCCCCTTGTCGCGATACCCGACCGGCGCGCCGGAGTCGTACTTGTAGAGCGCGACCTGCCCGGGCGTGGCCGTACCGAGACTCGAGCTTGTCGTCGAGCCGCCGCCGCCGCCTCCGCCGCACGCGGAGAGCGCCACGACGAGGGCGAGCGCAAGGAGGGCGGCTTTCACGGGCGCCCAGGGTAGCCACGGACCCGGCGCCGGAGCTGGGCTACACTCCGAGTGCCCGGGGGCGTAGTTCAGTTGGTTAGAACGCCGGCCTGTCACGCCGGAGGTCGCGGGTTCGAGTCCCGTCGCTCCCGTAGCTCGCATCACGCAATTAGACGCCCGGCGCAGCCGTTTTGCGGTTGCCACCCGCGGGCCTCGGACATTGTCTTGCGCCGGGGGTGGAGAATCGCCGCGTGCCGCCGGAGACGCGCTACGCCAAGAGTGGCGATGTCAGCATCGCCTACCAGGTCGTGGGCGACGGAGCGCGCGACCTCGTTTTCGTCCCGGGCTGGGTCTCGCACATCGAGTACCTCTGGGAGGAGCCGAGCGTCGCCGCCTTCCTCCACAGACTCGCGTCGTTCTCCCGGCTGATCCTCTTCGACAAGCGCGGCACCGGCCTGTCCGACCGCGTGCCGAACGAGCAGTTGCCGACGCTCGAGCAGCGCATGGACGACGTCCGGGTAGTGATGGACGCGGCCCGCTCAGAGCGCGCCGCGTTGCTCGGCGTCTCCGAGGGCGGGCCGATGTGCCTGCTCTTCGCAGCGACCTATCCGGAGCGGACAACTGCGGTCATCCTCGCGGCCGCATACGCTCGGCGCCTCTCCGCGCCCGATTACCCCTGGGGGACGCCGCCGGAGCAGTACGAGGCGTTCGTCCAGGCAAACGCGCGCGACTGGGGCGGTCCCGTCGGCCTCGCCGCTCGCGCGCCCAGTCAGGTCGACAACCCTGCTTTCAGCCGCTGGTGGGCGACGTACCTGCGCATGAGCGCGAGCCCCGGAGCCGCCGAAGCACTGACGCGGATGAACGGCCCGATCGACGTGCGCCACGTGCTGCCGGCCGTGCGCGTCCCGACGCTCGTCCTGCACCGCACGGGCGACCTCGCCATCGGTTTCGAAAACGGGCGCTACCTCGCGGAGCACATCGACGGCGCGCGCTACGTCGAGCTTCCCGGGGACGACCACCTGCCGTGGGTCGGCGACCAGGACGCGCTCGTCGACGAGATGGAGGAGTTCCTCACGGGTGTCCGCCGCGGGCCGGAGCCGGACCGCGTGCTCGCGACCGTCCTCTTCACCGACCTCGTCGGCTCCACCGAGCTGGCCTCCGAGCTCGGCGACCGCCGCTGGCGCGAGCTGCTCGAGGCGCACCGCGTCGTCGTGCGCCGCGAGCTCGAGCGCTTCCGCGGCCACGAGGTCGACACGACCGGCGACGGCTTTCTCGCCACCTTCGACGGCCCCGCACGCGCGATCCGCTGCGCGACTGCGATCCGCGACGGCGTCACGGCGCTGGGCCTCGGGATCCGAGCCGGCCTCCACACCGGCGAGTGCGAGCTGCACGACGGCAACGTCGCCGGAATCGCGGTCCACATCGGCGCCCGCGTCGCCGCCCTGGCGGGCGCGGGGGAGGTGCTGGTCTCGAGCACCGTGAGGGATCTCGTCGCGGGCTCGGGCATCGAGTTCGAGGACCGCGGCGCCCACGAGCTCAAGGGGCTCCCGACCGCCGTCGCCATCCACGCGGTCGTCGCCGCCTGATCATCCGCCGGCCGTGCAGCCTCTCGCGGCCGCTTCAAGTCGGCGTCAGCGAGCCGGCACCCGAGCGAGCTTGTACCCGGCGCCAAGCGTGCGCGCGAGCGTTCGGTGCGCCGCGCTCGTGCCGACGAGCGTCGACTTCGCGGGGTCGACTCCGTGCCGCCGCGCGAACTCGAGGATCAGGCCGGGGAGCGGCGGACGGCACCAGCAGGCCGGTGGCCCCGCGCCGTGCGTGCAGATGGCCGTCTCGAACCGCCCCGCCTCGGCGGCCCGGCCGTCCGGCCGCCAGTCGAAGACGAGCACCGGCGTGCCCGGGTCGTCTGGCTGCCAGCCGCCGAGCGCCGAGGCCGCGACGAACACGCCGGCGCTCCCCGGCGCCGAAGCGCGCTCGAACGCGACCCGCTCGACGGCGGCGAAGCCCTCGTCGACGGAAGGCGGCTCCAGCTCCCGCACCGTGCGCATCTGCGACGTCGGCAGCAGCAGGCCCGGCTCGCGCGCGAGCGCGCGCAGCTCGTCCGGCTCGGGCAGGTGCCCGACGCGGTCGAGCAGGCGCTCGACGAGGTTGACCTGCGCCTGGGCGAGCGGGGTGTCGAGCCAGATGCACCGCACCGGCAGGCCGTGGGCGGCCGCGGCCTCCAGCGTGTAGCTCCGGGCTGTGCGCGTCAGGTACGTGTTGTCGAGGACGATCCGCCGCCCGCCGGCCGCGAGGGCGC
The DNA here is from genome assembly GCA_963817375.1 of uncultured Thermoleophilia bacterium. GTDB lineage: Bacteria > Actinomycetota > Thermoleophilia > Gaiellales > Gaiellaceae > JACVRM01. The sequence goes on from CAWFOB010000004.1 coordinate 46,751, forward strand.
CGTCCAGCGCCTCGCCGAGCGCGCGCAGCGAGCCGCCGCGCTCGTCGCGGTTCAGACGCAGGTAGCCGCCGGCCTCGTAGGCGGCGGCGATCCGCGTCTTGCCGGCTCCCGGGATGCCCCATCACCACGACGACGTCGCCGCGCTGCGGCCGCGGCGAGCGCGCCCGGCCGCGCGAGCCCGAGCGCCGTCCGCTCGGCTCGTCGAGCACGAGCGTTGCCGCCCGGGCCGCGGAGCGCGCGGTCTCCGGACGGCGCGCGCCCGGGATCGGGACGACGACCGGCGACAGGGCGAGCAGCCAGGCGAGCGCAACCTCCTCGGGGGCCGCTGCCCGTGCCGTCGCGATCTCCACGAGCGTCGGGTCGCGGGCGAGGCGTGCGGCGCGCCGCACGCCGCCGAGCGGCGAGTGCGCGATGAGCGCGATCCCCCGCTCCTCGCAGCGCTCGAGCACGCCGCCTCGTCGCGCGCGGTCGTCGAGCAGGCTCAGCGCCACCTGCACCGCGGCGACGGGAGCCAGCTCGAGCGCCTCGTCGAGCTGCGCCCGGTTGACGTTCGCCACGCCGACGCGGCGCACGAGGCCGTCACCCACGAGCCGCGCAAGCGCGCGCACCGACGTCCCCCAGGGCGTGCGCGAGTCGGGCGCGTGGATGAGGAAGAGGTCGATCGGAAGCCCGTCGAGCGCCTCGAGGCTCGCCTCGCAGTCGGCGCGGATCGTCTTCGCACGGCCATCCGGGACCCAGCCGCCGCCGGCCCGCGACATGCCGCCCTTCGTGACGATGCGGGCATCCGTGCCGCGGAGCAGCCGCGCCCAGGAGCCCCTCGTTGCGCCCGTACGCGCGGGCGGTGTCGAAGATCGTGATCCCTGCCTCGACGGCGGCGGCGACCGTCGCCCCTGCACGCTGCTCGTCCGCGTCCTCGTCCGTGGACAGCCGCATGCAGCCGAGGCCGATGCGCAGCTCCGAGAGATCAGCCCAGCTCAGAGCCGAGAGCGTACGGGAGGGCGAGCTTGACGCCTTCGGCACACGTAGCGCAGAATCGCTGAGTCCCATCCAGAGAGGAGACCCAGGATGGCCTGGAGCATCAAGGGCAGCTACGTCGAGACCTGCTCGTGCGAGCTCATGTGCCCGTGCAACCTGTCCTTCGACCACGGCGCCGACGTACGACTACTGCCGCGTCACGCTCGTCTTCAACATCCGCGAGGGCGAGATCGAAGGCACGGACGTCGGCGGCCTCAAGGTCGCCGCGATCGCCGACACGCCGAAGGTCATGACCGAGGGCAACTGGCGGCTCGGCATGTTCATCGACGAGCAGCGCGAGCGACGAGCAGGCGGACAAGCTCGGCCAGGTCTTCGGCGGCCAGCTCGGCGGGCCGATGGCCGGCCTCGGCGCCGCTCGTCGGCGAGGTGCTCGGCGTCGAGCGGGCGCCGATCGAGGTCGTCGACGACGGCGTCCGCCACAGCGTCCGCATCGGCGACGTGATCGACTTCGAGATCGAGGACATCGTCCCGTTCGGGATCGAGACCGGCGAGCCCGTCAAGTTCGACGGCATGTTCCACCCGGTCGCGCTCCGACCTGACGATGGCGGAGGCGAAGCGCTCGCGCATCAACGCCTTCGGCATCGAGTACGAGGGCAAGACCGGGCTCTCGACGTCCGAGTTCTCCTGGGCCGCCTGAGCGTTCCCGAGTCGTGATCGCGCAGGCGCCCGCCCAGCCCGCCGCCGACGCGGGGCTCGCTCCCGCCTTCGCCGCCGCGCGCACGCGCCTGGGGCTGTCGCGCTGCTCTTCGTGCTCGCCGGCGTCGGCTGGTGGTGGACCGCTCGGCCAGATGCGCGGCATGGACGCCGGGCCGTGGACCGGCCTCGGGACGCTCGGCTGGTTCGTCGGCGTCTGGGTCGTGATGATGGCGGCGATGATGTTCCCGTCGGTGGCGCCGACGGTCGCGCTCTACTCGCGCATGACGAGCGAGCGGTCGCCGGCTCGCTGCCGCTGCTCTTCGCCGCCGGCTACCTGTCACGTGGACGCTCGCGGGCCTCGGCGTCTTCACGCTCGCCGTGGCCGGCGGGCGGGCGGTCGGGCGACGTGCTCGCCTGGGACCGCGCCGGCCGCTGGGTGGCGGGCGCGACGCTCATCGTGGCCGCCGTCTACGAGCTGACGCCGCTCAAGGACGTCTGCCTCGGCAAGTGCCGCAGCCCGCTCGGCTTCCTGCTCGGCTCCTGGCGCGACGGGCGTGCGGGCGCGGTGCGGATGGGCGCGCGCGCACGGCGCCTGGTGCGTCGGCTGCTGCTGGGCGCTGATGGCGTCGCTCTTCGCGCTCGGCGTGATGAGCCTCGTCTGGATGGCGTTCGTCGCGGCGCTGATCGCCTTCGAGAAGACTGGTGCCGTCGCGCCGGGCGGCGACGTCGGGCACGGCGGCGGTGCTGCTCGGTCTCGGCGTCCTGCTGCTCGCCGCGCCTGACGCGATCCCGGGGCTGACGATCCCGGGGAGCGGCGCGATGCCGATGCAGATGGGCTAGCTCCGTCCGCGGCTAGGGTCTGCGGGCGATGCGGGTCGTCATCGTCGGCGCAGGGACGTTCGGCGCGTCGCTCGCGTGGTGGCTTGCCCGCGAGGGCGACGACGTCACGCTCGTCGACCAGTTCGAGCCCGGCGACCGGCGCGCGACCTCCGGCGGCGAGACGCGCCTGATCCGCGTCGGGCACGGCGACGAGCCGTACTACACGGCGATGGCCTGGCGCGCCCGCACGCTCTGGCGCGAGCTGGAAGCCGAGTCGGGGGCCGACCTCTTCGTCGAGTGCGGCATCGCTTGGTTCGCACACGGCGACGACGGCTGGGAGGCCGACTCGGAGCGGACGATCCGGGCGCAGGGCATTCCCTGCGAGCACCTCGATCCCGCGGCAGCCGCGGATCTCTTCCCCGGCCTCGGCACGGACGATCTCGCCTGGGTGCTCTTCGAGCCGCGGACCGGCGTGCTGCGCGCGCAGCGCGCGGTGCAGGCCCTGGCCGCCCAGGCGGCCCAGCACGGCGCCCAGATCGTGCAGGCCCGCGCCCGGCCGGCCGGCGACGCGGCAGCGCTGGAGGACGGCACGCGGCTCGAGGGCGACGCGATCGTCTGGGCGTGCGGCCCCTGGCTCGCCAGGCTCTTCCCGGAGCACGTCGCGCTGCGGGTCACCCTCCAGGAGCTGCTGTTCTTCGACGGCGGCGCCGGCTGGCGCGGCGTGCCGGGCTGGTGCGACTACGACCGTGCCACCTACGGCACGCCCGACCTCGACGAGCTCGGGGCGAAGGCCGCGGCCGACTACGAGGGACCGGAGTTCGACCCGGATGCCGAGCTGCCCGACCAGGCCACGACCGAGCAGGTCGTCCGCGACTACTTCGCCCGGCGCTTCCCGGCGCTCGCCGGCGCGCCGCTCCGCGAGACCCGCACCTGCCGCTACGAGACGACCGCGGACACGAACTTCATCGCCTCGCCACACCCCGAGCATCCGCACGTCTGGCTCGTAGGGGGCGGCTCAGGGCACGGCTTCAAGCACGGGCCGGCGCTGGCCGAGCTCCTCGCCGCCGCCGTCCACGGGGAGGGCGAGCTGCCGGCGATGTTCGCGCTCGGCGAGCGGCGGGAGGGGCGCAGCCTCCGCACCGCGGGCCACGGCGTACGCCTGTAGGAGCTCAGAAACCGAAGCGGACGTTCGTGAAGTACCAGAGCGCCGAGGTGCTCCAGAGCGTGACGAGGATCGTGAAGAGCGTCCCGCCCACGACCGGCAGCACCCAGCGCGGGTGGTCACGGTCGCGGACGAAGAACACCTTCACGACGATCACGCCGTAGACGAACGTCCCGGCCACCGAGTGGACGAACACACGCCAGTCCGTCGTCCGGAAGCCGAGGATGAAGATGCAATGAAACGCGACCGGGAGCGTGAACAGAATCGCGAGGCGGCCGGACCAGCGATGCACGCGGTTGACGTGGGGGCGGCCGATCGGGATGACCCGCTGCAGCTTCCCGAAGATCCGCGCGCCGGTCGATACCTGGACCACGCCGAGAATCACCGCCGCCGTTGCGAACCAGGCCTTCGCGGCAATGCCGGACGAGAACACCGACGTCATCGCGTCCGTCCAGGCCGACTCGACGCTCGCCAGCACCCGGGCCGACCCTACTCGTTACGATCGTCGCGTGTCGTCCCGGCCGGAGACGCCGCGGCGGCGGCTCGTCCGCCTGATCGCCGTTCCCGCCGCGCTCTTCGTCGGGGTCTCGGCGACCGCGTTCACGCTCGCGGAGCTCCATCCCGCGAAGCCCGGGCTGCCCGCGTCGGGCAGCGTGAAGCTCGGCGACCCGTACCGCGGCCAGATCGCCTTCGAGGCCACGTGCGCCGGCTGCCACGGCAGCGGCGGCAAGGGCGGCGGTGTCGGCCCGCGGCTGATCGGGCTCGGCATCACGGTCGCGCAGGCAAAGGCGCAGATCGACGGCGGTGGCGGCGTGATGCCGGCCGGGCTCGTGTCGGGAACGAAGGAGGAGGACGTCCTCGCATACCTGGCGACCATCCTCGGCCACTCGTAAACGCCTCGTAAGAACCACTAACCCGGGACGGCGGGCGACGTCGTTATGTCCAAAGGAGATCGAGTATCAACAAGCCGGGAGGCACAGAGAAAGGACGTGACACGGATTGGCCCCTGAGAATCGAGTCACACGACGCATCTGGCTCTCGACGGTCGCCCTCGTCATCGGAGCGGGCATGCTCGCGCTGGCGGCGTGCGGCGGCGGCGGGAGCAGCAACAGCAGCACGTCCACGACGACCACGTCGGGCGGCGGAACGACCACGACCACGCCTGCCACGACGGGCGGAACCATGAGGCTGAACATGTCGAACACCGACGTGGACTACTCCGACCCGTCGCTCGCCTACGGCAGCACCTCGTGGCAGCTCGAGTACGCGACGGCGCTCAAGCTCTACGACTACCCGGACAAGCTGGCGCCGGTCGGGAGCAAGCTCGTGCCCGACGGCGCCCAGGGCTTCCCCGTGATCTCGGCCGACGGCAAGACGTACACGATCACCGTCAAGCCGGGGTTCAAGTTCAACGACGGAACGCCCGTCACGGCGGCCAACTACGCCTACGCGATCAACCGCGCGCTGAGCAAGAAGATGCAGTCGCCGGCGTCGCAGTTCATCACCGACATCGTCGGCGCGGAGGACACCCTCGACGGCAAGACGTCGAAGGCGTCGGGCGTCCAGGTGCAGGGCAACAAGCTGATCATCAAGCTGACGGAGCCCGACGGCGGCCTGCTCGCCAAGCTCGGCACGCCGTTCTTCCAGGCGATCCCGACCAACCTGCCGATCGACCCCAAGGGCGTCCTTACCCCCGGGTCTGCAGGCCCGTACTACTGGGCAAGCCGCCAGGTCGGCCGCTCGATCGTGCTCAAGAAGAACCCGCACTACGGCGGGACGCGGCCGCAGAACGTCGACGCCTACAACATCGACGTCAACACGAACGTGAACCAGAGCCTGCTGCAGGTGAAGGCGGGCCAGGTCGACTACGACCTCGGCGGGCTGCCGCCGACCGCGCACTCGCAGCTCGGCGCCGAGTACGGCGTCAACAAGACCCAGTACCAGGTGCACCCGCTCGTCGAGACCGACTACATCGCCCTGAACACGGCACGGCCGCTGTTCTCGTCGCTGCAGATGCGGAAGGCCGCGAACAACGCGATCGACCGCGGGGCGATGCTGCGCGCGTTCGGCGCGTACAGCGGCCTGCTGACCGACCAGATCCTCCCGCCGGGCATGGGCGGCTACAAGAAAGCCGACGTGTACCCGCTGCAGGGGCCGAACGTCGCCGTCGCGAAGCAGCTCGCGAACGGCAAGTGCGGCAACCTGAACCTGTGGACGTCGAACAGCCCGACGGGGTCGGCGCAGGGGCAGATCGCGCAGGCCGACCTCCAGAAGATGGGCTGCAAGGTCACGGTCAAGCAGTTCCAGGGCTTCCAGGTCTTCGTGGTCGCCGGCAAGAAGGGCGCCGACTACGACGCCGTGATCGCCGGCTGGAGCCAGGACTACCCGGATCCGTACGACTTCATCGACGTGCTCCTGAACGGGAACAACATCCAGGACCAGAACAACAACAACCTGGCCTACCTGAACGACAAGCAGCTGAACCAGCAGCTCGCCGCGGCGAACAAGCTGACCGGCGACCAGCGCTACAACCGCTACGGCAACCTCGACGTGATGATCACGAAGGACATCGCGCCGTGGGTGTCGACGGACAACCGCAACCAGCGTGACTTCGTCGCGAAGCGCGTCGGCGGCTACCTCTTCCAGCCGGCCAACGGCTTCGCCGACATGGTCACCTTCTACCTCAGCAAGTAATTCCTGTCAGAAGCGGCGAGGCCCCCGGTTTCCCGGGGGCCTCGGCCGCCTTGCTGGTTATCCCTGCGGGTTAGGGATCCTTCGCCTTGTTGGTGTACGTGATGACGTTCGAGCCCGGCCCGAGATAGAAGTAGACGTAGCCCGGGATCAGGTTCGGATTCGGCAACGTGTTGCAGATAACCGGATCTGCTTGCGGGTCACCCATGTTGCAGAAACCACGCGTGCCCGACGTCAGGACGATGCTCTGGACGTCGTACGACGTGTTCCCGTTCACCGGCCTCTCCGCGATGCCAATGGCCGTCATGCTGCCGTTCGGCTGGATCACCGGAATCGGAACGGTGAAGCTCGTGCACTCGCCCGGCAGGATCGGGCCGAGGGTCTGCACGAAACCCTGTCCGGACGCGTACACGTCGAACACGAAGTACTTCCCGCCGAGCGCGTCCTGCGAGGTCAGCGGGATGAGCTTGCAGACCTTCACCTGGCCGAGCTTCACCCGGTTGTAGAAGGTGACGAGCGTTTCGCCGTAGGGGCCGTACGGCACGTTGACCGTGACCGTGCGGGTGGCAAGGCTGCGGCTGACCTCACGATCGGCCGGCGAGACGATGATCCCACCGCCCGTCTCGTTGATGATCGGCGTGCCCGGATCCAGCTCGTAGTTCTGATCCGCGACCTCGGTGACGGTGTGCGTGCCAACCGAGACCCGCTGCGGCAGCGAGCACGTTCCGGCCCGGATGTTCAGCATGGTGCCGTCGAGGCGGAAGTGGAACGTCGGCTGCGCCGGGGGCGCGGCAGGCGCCTGGCCGATGATGACGACCCGCTGCGTCCTGATCGGGGCCTTGCAGACCTCGAGCAGGCCCTTGGCCGTGTTCGTGATCGTCTTGGTGTTGATGCCCGGGGCGATCGTGATCTCGCCCTCACCCGTGGTGTCGATGAACTCGTTGCAGCTCGAACCATCGTCCTGCTGGAGCCCCGGTGTGTCACCACAGGTCTCTTCCACGTCGAGGGTGCTGCCGATCGGGAAGTTGCCGACGATGACGCATTGCGTCTGCGCCTGCGCGGTGATCCAGACGCCGAGCTCCTGCATGTTGTCGCCCGAGATGTCGAAGTAGAACTTCTGCCCGATCAGGTCGGCCGAGCCGGGCCCGAGCGCCTTGCAGACCTTGAGCTGGCCGCGCTGGGTCTGGTTGACGAAGTGCAGCTGCGTCTCGTCGTTGGACGAGTCCGAGGCCGGCACCTCGACGTCGACCGTGCGGTTGATCAGGTTCTTGGTCAGCAGCCGATCCTCCGGGATCGTGAACGCGTCGACCAGGTCGTACCCCGGCGACGGGCCCTCGACGACCTCGGAGATGCCGGCGGCGACCTGGAACGGCTCGGAGCACTGGCCCACGAGCACGTCTGCCGAGTAGGTCGCACCGGCTGCGTCGGTGACGTCGAAGTGGAACGAGCCGTGGACGTCGTAGTCACCCCAGGCCGCGTCCTTGCAGATCTCCAGCCAGCCCGTGCCCGACGGCGGCAGCGGCTCATCGTCGTAGAGCACGACGGTGACGCCGGCGCCGACCGTGATCAGCGCGTCACCGGTGGACGTGTTGAAGTCGCCAAGCGCGGTGGCCGGATCGGAGTCGATGTACTGCACCTCCGTGCCCGCCGGGATCTGCTCGTGCACGTTGACGTTCGAGCCGACCTGGAACGAGCCCAGGATGCGGCACGACCAGTTGGCCGGATCGTCGAAGGCGTCGTTCGCCTCGGTCGAGACCAGCGGGCCGCCGTTGACCGAGAACGAGAACAGCTTGCCCAGATACGCCGGCGTCTCGGTCAGCTTGCAGACCTTGAGCGTGCCGTAGTTGCCGCCCGCAGGCTGATTGATGAACGTGACCAGCGTCTCCGACGACGTCGACGCACCGGTCGTCACCGTCACGCTGCGACCCGGAAGGTTCTCCGAGACCTTACGCAGCGACGGACGCACCGTCGTCGCATGAACATCGGTTGCCGGGTTCGACTGCGCCTCGGTGATCGTCACCTGCGCACCCGCAACCGTGATCGGGCCCGAGCAGCGCCCACCATTCACGGTGACACTCGCCCCACCCGTGATCGAGTACTGGAAGCTCCGGCCCGACATGCCGTTGGCCGAGCTCTTACAGATCTCGATGACATTCGCCGACGCCGCCTGGGCGCCGACCGCAAGGACACCGACCGTCGCGACCGCAAACAGGATCGCTGCACGGCGGAGCCCTCCTCTCGTTGCGTGCATTCGAATTTCCCCCTCCCTTGGGACGCCGGGATCTCCATGTCCCGGCTCGTGGATTGTCCGACGCCCGGCAGGCCCGATTCATCACCCGGCCTGAGTGATCCCCGGAAACGGGCGAGGCCCCCGGTTTCCCGGGGGCCTCGCCGTGGTTGGGGTGTGGATCCGTGTTGGGTTTAGGGATCTCTCGCCTTGTTCGTGTAGGTCACGACGTCGAGGCCGGGACCGAGGTCGAAGCCGATGATCCCGTTCCCGAGATCGGGCAGTCCGACGTCACGCCCACCGGTGACCGTGATGCCGGTCACGGTGTAGCCCGGGTTGCCGGTCGCCCCGTCCTCGGTGACGGTCACCTGCGTCGGGACGCTCGGCGCGGTGAGGACCGGGTACGCGTCGGTGAAGCTCGTGCACTCACCCGGGTAGATCGGGCCGAGGTGGAACGTCCGGCCGTCGATCTTGACGGTGTACGTGAACGGCTTGCCGCCCAGCGAGTCCGTCGACGTGTACGGGATCAGCTTGCAGACCTTGACCTGGCCGAGCCTGACCCGGTTGTAGAAGGTGACCAGCGTTTCGCCGTTCGGCCCGTACGGCACGGTGACCGTGACCGTGCGGGTGTTCAGGCTGCGGCTGACCTCGCGGTCGGCCGGCGAGACGACGATGCCGCCGTTGGTGCCCAGCCCGAGGAGATCCTGGGCCAGGCTGCCCGGATCCAGCTCGTAGTCCGGATCAGCGACCTCACTGACCGTGTGCGTGCCAACCGAGACACGCTGCGGCAGCGAGCACGTACCCGCCCGCACCTTCAGCATGCCAGCGCCGTCGATGCGGAACGTGAACATCGGCTGCTTCAGCGGGCTGACATCCCGCGCCACGTACTTGATCTTGGCCTTGCAGACCTCGAGCAGGCCCTTGGCCGTGTTCGTGATGGTCTTGGTGTTGATCCCCGGGGCGATCGTGATCGTGCCGCCGCCGGTGGAGTCGATGAAGTCGCCGGGGTTCTCCTCGGTGACGCTGACGTTGTGGCCAATCGGGAAGTAGCCGACGATCACGCACTGCGTGCCGCTCGAGCTCGCGACGATTCGCGGGTTGAGCGGGTCGCGCTGGAAGCCGTCCAGGTCGAGCACGTCGAAGGTAAACACCTGGCCGTTGAGGTCGGCGCTGCCAGGCCCGAGCGTCTTGCAGATCTTGAGCTGGCCGCGCTGGGTCTGGTTGAAGAAGTGCAGCTGGGTCTCGTCGTTGGACGAGTCCGAGGCGGGCACCTCGACGTCGGCGGTGCGGTTGATCAGGTTCGTGGTCAGCAGGCGATCCTCGGGGATCGTCGCGACGTCGACCAGGTCATACCCGGGCGACGGGCCTTCCGTGACCTCGGAGATGCCGGCGGCGACCTGGAACGGCTCGGAGCACTGGCCCACGAGCACGTCTGCCGAGTAGGTCGCACCGGCTGCATCGGTCACGTCGAAGTGGAACGAGCCGTAGACGTCCGGGTCCTGATAGCCCGGATACAGCCAGGCTGCGTCCTTGCAGATCTCCAGCCAGCCGGTGCCCGACGGCGGCAGCGGCTCATCGTCGTACAAGACGACGGTGACGCCGGCGCCGACCGTGATCAGCGCGTCACCGGTGGACGTGTTGAAGTCGCCAAGCGCGGTGGCCGGATCGGAGTCGATGTACTGCACCTCCGTGCCCGCCGGGATCTGCTCGTGCACGTTGACGTTCGAGCCGACCTGGAACGAGCCGAGGATGCGGCACGACCAGTTCGCCGGATCATCAAAAGCGTCGTTCGCCTCGGTCGAGACGAGCGGGCCACCGTTGACCGAGAACGAGAACAGCTTGCCCAGATACGCGGGCGTCTCGGTCAGCTTGCAGACCTTGAGCGTGCCGTAGTTCCCGCCGGCAGGCTGGTTGATGAACGTGACCAGCGTCTCCGACGACGTCGACGCACCGGTCGTCACCGTCACGCTGCGGTTCCGGAAGGTTCTCCGAAACCTTACGCAGCGACGGACGCACCGTCGTCGCATGCACGTCGGTCGCCGGGTTCGACTGCGCCTCGGTGATCGTCACCTGCGCACCCGCAACCGTGATCGGGCCCGAGCAGCGCCCACCATTCACGGTGACACTCGCCCCACCCGTGATCGAGTACTGGAAGCTCCGGCCCGACATGCCGTTGGCCGAGCTCTTACAGATCTCGATGACATTCGCCGACGCCGCCTGGGCGCCGACCGCAAGGACACCAACCGTCGCGACCCCAAACAGGATCGCTGCACGGCGGAGCCCTCCCCCCCGTAGTCTCATCATCCCCTCCCCTGGATGCGACCAAGCCCCTCCGACCCGGTCTCAGCGATTGTCCGCTGCCGGGGGGTGCAGATTCATCACCCGGGCCGGGCGATTCAGCGCAGCGGCGGCGGCAGGTCTCGCGCGTGCGTGACTACGAGGGATTTCGTCGGCCGCGTCAGCGCGACGTAGAGCTCGCGCAGGCCCGTCGCCCCGCCCTCGTCGACGATCAGCGCCGGCTCGACCACGACGACGTGGTCGAACTCGAGCCCCTTCGCCTCGCGCGGCGTCAGGACGGGGACGCGCCGATCGTCGAACACCGACCCCGCAGTCTCCGCGCCGCGCAGCGACGGCGGCACGATCACCGCGACGAGCGCGTCGTCGCCCGCCAGCTGCGCGGCCTCGGAGAAGGCGCGCGCGAGCGGAGCGTCGTCCGCAACGACGCGCGGCGGCTCCGCCCCGGTCCGGTACGCGCGCGGCGGCCGCACATCCGGGGCGATCGCCGGCAGCAGCGGCAGGGCGAAGTCCATGATCTCGCGCGGCACGCGGTACGCGTGCTCGAGCTCCTCGACGGCCGCGTCTCCGGGCAGGTGCACGGTCAGCTCGTCCCAGCCGGCGTACGGCACGGGGCCGGTGCCCTGGGCGATGTCGCCGAGCAGCGTGAACGCTCCGCGCATCCGCCGGGCGACCATGGCGAGCTCCATCGGCGTCAGATCCTGGGCCTCGTCCACGATGACATGGCCGTACGCCCGCGGCGGCTCCACGAGCAGCGTGCGGGCCAGGTCAAGCAGCGGCACGTCCGCACGCGACCAGCCGGCCGCGCGGCGGGCGAGCAGGCGCTGCTCGCCGGCGTCGAGCACGTCGCCGGCGGCCTCCCTGAGCCGCGTCCTCGACCCGAGCAGCTGGCCGACGACGGCGTCCGGCTTGACGACCGGCCAGACGCGATCGACGAACCGCGTGAGCCCCGCCCTGCGCAGCGCGCGCTCGACCTCGTCGGCGGCGGCGAACGCCCGGGCGCCGAGCTTCGCCGTGTACTGGCCGTAGAGGCGGCGAAGGAGCTCCATGCGGAACCGCTCGCGCGCCGCGGTCCCAACTCCGAGCTCGCCGCGCACCTCCGCGATGAGTGGCTCGACCTCCTCTTCGCGGACGCGCACGTAGGCGCCGTCGAGCCGGGCCTCGAAGGCCTCTGCCCGCGGCTCGAGCCGGAGCTCGACTGCGCGCCGCACGACCTCCGCCAGGCGGAGGTCGGACTTCAGGCGCTCGACCTCGGGCCGGTCGGCCCGCGACACCTCGACGCCGTCGACGAGCTCGGCGACGGCGCGCTGGTCGACGCTCTCCTCCCCGAGGATCGGAAGAACATGCGAGACGTAGTCCATGAAGGTCGGGTTCGGGCCGACGACGAGGATCCGCCGCAGCTCCTCGCGGTGCGCGTAGAGGAGGAACGAGGCGCGGTGCAGCCCGACCGCCGTCTTGCCGGTGCCCGGCCCGCCCTGGACGACGAGCGGCGGCGCCGGGTCGCGCGCGATCAGCCGGTACTGGTCGGCCTGGATCGTCGCGACGATGTCGCGCATGTGCGCGTCCCGGCTGCGCTCGAGCTCCTCGAGCAGGAAGTCGTCGACCGCGGCCGCGCCTTCGGCGAGCGAGCCGTCGAGCGCCTCGTCGCTCAAGTCGAGCACTTCGCGACCGCGCGTCCGGAAGCGCCGCCGCAGCGTCACGCCGTGCGTGGCGACGGGAGTGGCCGTGTAGAACGGACGCGCCGCCGGCGCCTGCCAGTTCACGACGAGGACGTCGTGGTCGTCGTCGTGCACCCAGCGGCGGCCGACGTAGAGCGGGGCCGCGGCACCGTCGACGTCCATGCGGCCGAAGCAGAGCCCGCGCTCCGCGTCGGCGAAGGTGACGAGCCGCCGCGAGGCCCAGGCCTCGAGCGCCTCCTGCGCGACCTCGCCCGCGCCGGCGGAGGGTGAGCGTTCGAGCGCCTCGCGCATGCGGTCGAGGCACGCGTACGCGTTGTCGACGTACGCTTGCTCCAGCGGGAGGTCGGGGTGCGCCACGACCGGCAACGGTAAACGCTCGCCTCCCCGTCAAGGGAGGGGGCCGCGGGGCCGGGACAGCCGGCCCCGCGCGGGGGAGTGCCGCAGTTGCAGAGCTGCTAAGCGGGCTCGGGCGTGCTCGTCCGAGCCGCGGCCGCGAGCACCCCCGCGCCGTCGGTGTGCTTGGCGATGCCTGCCGCCGCGTAGGCGTCGTCCTCGTCCAGCGTCTCGTGCGCCAGCAGCGCCTCGGCCAGCGCATCGAGCTTCGGGCGGTTCTCGCGCAGGAGATCGAGCACCTGCCCGTGCGCCGCCTCCGCGATCCGGCGCACCTCTTCGTCGATCAGCTCCTGCGTGCGCGGCGAGATGTCGGATCCCACCCACGGCGGCCGCCCGTCGTTCGTCACGGCGACCGGGCCGATCGCCTCGCTCATCCCCCACCGGCCGACCATGTACCGCGCGATCTGCGTCAGCTGCTGGATGTCTGACTCGGCGCCCGTCGTGATGTCGCCGAAGACGACCTCCTCCGCCGCCCGCCCGCCGAGGGCGACCTTGATCTTCGCCTCGAGCTCCGAACGCTCGTAGTTGAAGCGGTCGTCGTCCGGCGCCGAGAACGTGACGCCGAGCGCCTGCCCGCGCGGGATGATGGAGATCTTCCTGACCGGGTCGGCGCCCGGCGTAAGCATGCCCACGATCGCGTGGCCGCCTTCGTGGTACGCCGTCCGCCGGCGGTCCGCGGGGCTCATCATCACCTTGCGCTCGGCGCCGAGCACGATCCGCTCGAGCGCGTCCGCGAAGTCGCTCGCATTCACCTGGTCGTGCTGCCGGCGGGCGGCGAGCAGCGCCGCCTCGTTGACGAGGTTCGCGAGGTCGGCGCCGACCATCCCGGGCGTGTTCGCGGCGATCCGGCTCAGGTCGACGTCGGGCGCGAGCGGGACGTTGCGGACGTGCACCCCCAGGATGGCCGCGCGCCCGGCGCGGTCCGGCGGCTGGACGGCGACGCGGCGGTCGAAGCGCCCGGGCCGGAGCAGTGCCTGGTCGAGGACGTCGGGCCGGTTGGTCGCGCCGATGACGATCACGCCTGTGGAGGGGTCGAATCCGTCCATCTCCGTGAGGATCTGGTTCAGCGTCTGCTCGCGCTCGTCGTTGCCGCCGCTGAAGCCGCCCGTGCCGGACGTGCGCGAGCCGCCGACGGCGTCGAGCTCGTCGATGAAGATGATCGCCTGGCCGACCTGCTTCGCCTGCGCGAAGAGGTCGCGTACGCGCGAGGCGCCGACGCCGACGATCGCCTCCACGAACTCGGAGGCGGCGATCGAGAAGAAGGGCACGTTCGCCTCGCCGGCCACCGCGCGCGCGAGCAGCGTCTTCCCCGTGCCGGGCGGGCCGCTCAGCAGCACGCCGTGCGGGATGCGCGCACCCAGGCGGCGGTACTTCTGCGGATTCTTCAAGAAGTCGACCACCTCGGTCAGCTCCGCTTTCGCCTCGTCGATCCCGGCCACGTCCGCGAACGTGACGGGGTTCTCGCTCGCCTCGTACCGCGTCGCCCGCGACCGCCCGAAGTTGCCGAGCACGTTCTGCATGCGCCCGGCGCCTCGCAGGAGCAGGAACAGGAGGGCGAGGAAGAGCAGCGTCGGCCCGAAGCCGACGAGGAGGCTCTCCCAGAGCGGCGCGCCCGTGTCGAGCGGCACGGCGTTGACGACGACCCCGTTCGACTGCAGCAGCGCCGAGAGCTGATCCGTGTTCGCGAAGGCAGGGATCTCGGTCTTGAAGTTCGTGGTCGGCTTCGAGCCGTTGTATGCAGTCGGGTGCTTGAACGAGCCCTGGATCGCCGTGCCCTTGGAGGTGATGTCCTTGACGTTCTTGCCCTTGACCTGCTTGACGAAGAACGGGCTGTAGGGCACGCGGATACGCGTCGCCGGCTCGGTGACGCGCGACGCCGCCCACTGGTTGATGACGAGCGCCGCGATGACCACGCCGACCCACCACCAGGGGATGCGGAACCGGCGGCGCGGCTGCTCGGGCGCGCCGCGCCGCGGCGGGCCGGGAGCAGGCGTCGGAGACGGCTCGCTCATCCGGCCACCAGATTACGCCGCGGCCGGCATGCGCCGCGAGGGGCTGTCCCCGAAGGGGGCTGTCCCCAGTGTCAGACAGGGCCGGTCGCCGAGGCACGAGGGACAGCCCCGGCTCCGCCGGGACAGCCCCATCGGTTGCCGCGACCGCGCGGGCGGACGTACCGTCGACGCAGTGCTCCGCGCCATCCTCGCGCTCCTGGCCGCCGTCGCCCTCGCCGCGCCCGCCGGCGGAGGGCAGGCGCCGCCGCTCAAGGTGCTCTTCGTCGGGAACAGCCTGACAGCCGCGAACGACCTGCCCGCCTACGTCGGCGCGCTCGCCGCGGCACGCGGGCGGGCGCTCGACGCGAAGACGATCGCGCCGGGCGGCTACAGCCTCGAGGATCACTGGAACGCCGGCACCGCGCCGGCCGAGCTGGCCCGGGGCGGCTGGGACGTGATCGTCATGCAGCAGGGCCCGTCGGCCCTGCGCGAGAGCGAGGCGAACCTGAAGGTCTGGGCGACCCGGTTCGCGGACGCGGCCCGCTCCGTCGGCACGACGCCGGCGCTGCTGACGGTCTGGCCCGAGTCGTACCGCTACGGCGAGCTCGCGGCGGTCATGGGCTCGTACCGGCGCTCCGCGAAAGTGGCGAGGGCGCTCCTGCTCCCGGCCGGCGATGCCTGGCACGCGGCCTGGTCGTGCCGCGGCTCGCTGCCGCTGTACGGCCCGGACGGGTTCCACCCGAGCCGGCTCGGCACCTACCTCGCGGCCGTCGTCGTCTGGGCGCGCCTCTTCCACGACGCGCCCTCGCGTGCTGCGTCCGACCTGCGCCGCTACGGCGTGCCGTTCACGACGACGACGCGCAACGCCCGGCTCGTCAGGGCGGCGGCCGCGACGGCGCTGGGCAGCAAGCAGCACTGCCCGTGAACGACAGAGGCCCCCGGCGTCCCGGGGGCCTCGTCTAGATCGATCGCTTCCCGCTGCCTCCCTGTCTTGACCAGTCGGCGGCGGTGCGTCTGTCAGGCGATTTTACGGATCGTTCGCCTTGTTGTTGTAGGTGATGATGTTGTTGCCTGGGCCGAGGTAGAAGTCCACGATGCCCATGGCGAGGTTCGGATTCGGGTTCTGGTTGCAGATCACCGGATCCGAGTTCGGATCGCCCGGCGTGCAGAGGCCGCGTGTACCCGACGTGAGAGCGATGCTCGTCACGGTGTAGTTCACGACTCCGCTGTCAGGCCGCTCGACGACGCCGACTGCCCGGTTCTTCCCGTTCGGGTAGAGCACCGGGAACGACGGGCTGAAGCTCGTGCACTCGCCCGGCATGATCGGGCCGAGCGTGATCGGGCCGATGAACCCGCCCGTGCCGCTGCCGACAGTAGACGGTCGTAGTCGAACAGCTTGCCGCCAAGCGAGTCCTGCGAGGTCGACGGAATGACCTTGCAGACCTTGACCTGGCCGAGCTTGATGCGGTTGGAGTAGGTGACGGTCACGTCCTGGCCGTACGGCACGTTGACGGTGACTGTCCGCGTGTTCAGGTTGCGACTGACCTCGGCCGTCGCCGGGACGACGCTGATCCCGCCGTCGCCGATGAGCGGCAGGCCAGGATCGAGCTCGTAGTTGTCGCTCGCGAGCTCGGTCACGGTGTGGTTCCCGACCGAGACCCGCTGCGGCAGCGAGCACGTGCCCGCACGGACGCTGAGCATGCCGGTCCCATCGATGCGGAACTGGAACGTCGGCTGCGTCGTGATGCCGCGCACCGGCGGTCTTGCAGACCTCGAGGAGGCCCCTCGCGGTGTTGGTGAACGTCGCCTGGTTGATGCCCGACGCGAGCGTGATCGAGCTCGGGCCGGAGCTGTCGACGAACTGCCCGGGGTTCTGCTCGGACAGCGTGACAGTCGCCCCGATCGGCAGGAAGCCGACGACCACGCACTGCGTCGTCGCCTGCGCCGTGATCGCGGCGGTGCCGGCCGTACCGGAGTCAGACGACCAGTCGATGTAGAACACCTGCTTGATCAGGTCGGCGGAGCCGGGCCCAAGCGCCTTGCACAGCTTGAGCTGGGCACGCTGCGTCTGGTTGACGAAGATGGCCTGGGTCTCGTCGTTCGGGTCGGCCGAGGTCGGAACCTCGACGTCAACCGTGCGATTGATCAGGTTCGCCGTCAGGAAACGATCACCCGGGAAGGCGAACGCGTCGACCAGGTCGAAGCCCGGCGACGGTCCCTCGGTCACCTCGGCGATACCGGCGGCGACCGTGAACCCGTCGGTGCAGTACACCTGGCCGAGGTTCGGGTTCGGCACGTTGATCGTGAACGGCCCGTAGCTCGCACCGGCGGCGTCAACCGCGGTGAAGGTGAACGGCCCGTGCACGTCCGGATCCGCGACGCCCGGAGCCAGCTCGGCTGCGGTCTTGCAGATCTCGAGCGTTCCGGTGCCGGACGGCGGAATGGGCTCGTCGTCGAAGAGCGCGACGGTCGTGCCCGCTCCGATGGTGTAGATGCCGGTGCCGAGACTCGTGTCGAAGTCCACGAGCGCCGTGGCCGGATCGGAGTCGATGAACTGGACCTCCGTGCCGGCCGGGATCTGCTCGCGCACCGTGACGGTCGAGCCAACCTGGAAGCTGCCCAGGATGCGGCACGACCAGTTGGCCGGATCGTCGAACGCGTCGTTCGCCTCGGTCGAGACGAGCGGGCCGCCGTTCACCGAGAAGCTGAACAGACGGCCGAGGTACGCCGGAGTCTGCGTGAGCTTGCAGACCTTCAGCGTCCCCAGGTTGCCGCCCGCCGGCTGGTTGACGAACGTGACCAGCGTCTCGGACGAGGTCGATGCACCGGTCGTCACCGTCACGCTGCGGTTCGGAAGATCCTCACTGATCTTCCGGATCGACGGACGAACGGTCGTCGACGCGACATCGGTTGCCGGGTTGGACTGGCCCTCGGTGATGGTCACCTGCGTGCCCGCGACCGTGATCGGCCCCGAGCACCGGCCACCATTGACCGAAACCGAGCTCCCACCCGTGATCGAGTACTGGAACGTCCGCCCGGACATGCCGTTGGCAGACGACTTACAGATCTCGATCACATTGGCCGACGCCGCCTGGGCGCCGACCGCGAGAACCCCGACCGTCGCGAGTGCAAACAGAATCGCGAGACGGCGGAGCCCTCCCTTCCTTTTTTCCACTACCCCTCCCTTCGAGTGCCCACAAGGCATCCGGCCGTGGCGCCGGCCCCGCCCCCGCGGGGACCACCCAGCACCGGGGACGCTTCCGCGTCCCTTTGTGCAGGGACCAGCACCGCCTTGTAGAGCTTCAGTCCGAAACGAACCACTCTCCCCAGCCGGACAGCGGTGATTGTCCGCCCGCAGCGGGTGAATCTCTATCCCCCATTGTGGGGGATTCCGAAGGAGGGAGCGGAGTGGCCCCGTCCCTCGATCGAGGGATCCGGTGCGGCCCGTCCCTAAGAGGCCCGTAAGACTTTCGCCGGCGGCGCTCCGGCCGCCCCACAGTGCAGGATTTCAGGCCAGAATGCGAGGGGGTTCACGTTCTTCTTTCCGGGGGGTCTCGACCATGCATCCAACTGCCAGACGACGCACGACCTTAGGATTGGCCGCCGCCACTGTTTTGCTCGCGTCCTACGCGGCCGGACAGGTACCGGCGCTGGGCGCGGAGAAGCCCGCGAAGTTCGCGCCGCGCCTGCGCGTGGAGGCGTCCCGCTACGACGCCGTCCGCCCGAGCCAGCTGACCATCGACGTCACGCAGACGGCGACCGAGCCGAAGATCGCGCGCATGTCGTTCGTCGTCCCGAACGGCTACTCCATCACGACCGTGAAGCGCGGCCGCCGGTTCGCCCGCGCGACGATCGGTATCACGCAGCCGGGCGAGCGCGCGCAGCTGCCGCAGCTGCTCCTCACGGGCGAACTGCTCGCGATCAAGGTGCACGGCAACGAGTTGCGTCCCGAAGCCGGACCAGGTGTACCAGGGCCTCGTCGCCAGCGACCCGGGCGGCACTGCCAAGGCGCACATGACGCTGACCGTCTTCGAGGAGAAGGTCGGCACCGGCCATCGCTACACCGTGTGCCTCCCGGCCTCCTCGCCCGCGCCCGGCTCGATCCGGCGCGTCGAGATCGAGGTGATCACCGGGATCCTGCCGCCCGGCCCCGGCCGGCCGGTCTGGCGCGGGCTCTTCACGCCCGTGAAGTCGAGCGCCGCTGCCGCCGAGAAGGCGACGACGGAGGCGCAGAGCGTCGTCCCGCTGCCGAGCTTCCTCACCGTGACGTCGCCGGGCAAGGTCTCGGTGAAGCCGGGCGCGACGGTCAAGCTCTCCGGGGTGCTCTCGCTGAACGGCCCGTCCGGGCGGCGTAAGGTGCGGATCACGTACGTGTCGGGCCGCAGCAACCCGCAGTACGCGGGAATCGGCAAGACCGCGCCGAGCGGGCGCTACACCGCCACCATCAAGGCGCCGCCCAAGGCGGGCACCTACTACTACAGCGCCCGGGCGCTCTCGAAGAACGTCCCGTGCCAGTCGCCGTCGTCCGAGGCGCCGGCCGGCTGCACGAGCTCGACGCTCAGCGGGATCTCGAGCGCGCCGCTCAAGATCACCGTCAAGAGCTGAACCTCGACTAGAGCCTGAACCTCTGCCACGCGCCGCCGGCCTCATAGGCTGGCGGCGCGTTGGCGTACCCCAAGATCGAGCTCCACGTGCACCTCGAGGGCGCCGTCCGGCCGGACACGCTCTTCGACCTCGCCCGCCGGAACGGCCTCGAGCTCCCGGCCGACAGCCCCGAGGAGCTCGCGGAGCTCTACCGCTTCCGCGATTTCGCGCACTTCATCGAGATCTGGATCATGACCACGAACGTGCTGCGGCACGCCGACGATTTCCGCCGCATCACCGTCGACTACGCCGAGGAGGCCGCGGCGCACGGGGCCGTGTACGTGGAGGCGATCTTCTCCCCGATCGAGCGCACGTGGCGCGGCGTCGACTGGGACGCTCTCTACAGCGGCTACTGCGACGGCGCCCAGGAGGCGCGTGAGCTGCACGGCGTGGAGATGCGGCTCACGCCCGACATCACGCGCTCGGCGCCGCTGGATGATGCCGAGGTCTCCGTCGGCTACGCGGTCAAGTACGCCGATCGCGGCGTCGTCGGCATCGGGCTCGGCGGCGAGGAGGCGCTGTACCCCACCGAGGGGTTCGAACGGCCGTTCGCGCTCGCGCGCGAGGCCGGGCTGCCGGCCGTCCCCCACGCCGGCGAGGCGGCCGGCCCGGAGTCGGTGCGTGCGGCGCTGGACGTGCTGGGGGCGCACCGCATCCGGCACGGCATCCGCGCGGTCGAGGATCCCGCCTTGCTTACCGAGCTCGCCGAGCGGCGAGTCGTGCTCGACGTCTGCCCCGTCTCCAATGTCCGCACGGGCATCGTGCCGGCGATCGAGCAGCACCCGCTCCCGCAGCTCGTCGCGGCGGGCGTGCTGTGCTCGATCTCGACGGACGACCCGGCGATGTTCGACACCGACCTGACCCGCGAGCTCGAGGTGGCACGCTCCCTCGGGGTCTCGCCGCAGGCCGCCTACGAGGCAGCGCTGGCCGGGGTCCTCTGCGACGACGCGACGCGCGCGCGGCTCGGCGAGATCCGCCGCGCGTTCGACTGGGACGACGCCGCCGCCTAGGCGGCGAGCGTCACCTTGACCGTCCAGACGACCTTGTCCAGCTTCAGCTTCGGCACCCGGACAAACTTGTTCGTCGGGACGACGCGGAGCACGTGGCGCAGCGTCTTGCGGTTCGCCTTGATGAGCCGGATGTCGATCTTGACGGTCTTGGGCGTGCCGTCGACACGCACGTTGACGTAGCGGCTGTGCTTGCCGTACCGCTCTTTCTGGATCTTCACGAGCGCGACACTTGTCGCTGAGGGCTGCTTCGTCGTCGTGGTCGGCGTCGTGGTGGTGGTGGTCGTGCTCGTGCTCGTCGGCGGCGCCGTTGCTCGTCGTCGCCGGCGGCGTCGTCGTGGTCGTCGTCGTCCGCGGCGTCGTCGTGGTCGTGTGCGGCGTGGTCGTGGTCGTCGTCGCCGTGGTCGTCGTCGTGCTCGTCGTCGAGGGCGGCGGCGGGCAGTACGACAGGTCGGCGCTCGTGGCGCGCTGGATCTTGTCGTCGAGGAAGTCGACCTTGACCGGCGCCGCGGCCGGCGTGCACGAGCCGACGATCTCGATCGACGCCTCACCGGACCAGTCCGTCGTCTCGCAGAGGCGGCCCTGCGCATCGGTCGTCGAGGCGGTGCCCGCCGGGAACGGCTTCACCGAGCCGGCGGCGACCCCGGTCACCGTGAAGCAGACGTTCGCGCCCTGGATCGCCGTGTTGTCGATGTCGACGGAGGTCGCGGTGCAGACCTGCGAGAGCAGGTCGGCGCCCGTCGGGCCCTTGGACGAGCAGTCGACCGAGCGGGTGTAGTAGTTGTCGACGAACTCGTGCACCGTGTTCGACGTCTTGTCGACGTCGAGCGGCACGGCCGCGCCCGGGTACTGCGCGATTGCGCTGACGTCCGCCTTCCCGAGCGGGTAGACGTCGCCGAGGTCGCAGCCGTTGCCGGCGGTGACGATGCCCGGGTTGGCCGCGATGATCGCGTCGTAGTAGAAGTCCCAGCCGGGCACGTACGAGACCATCGCCTCGCCGTGCTCGTCGCTGTAGACGGCGATGCCCTGGTCGCCGGTCGGCGTCGAGCGCCACTCGGGCGAGCCGTTCTGGAAGTCGCGCGCGCACCTGGTCGCGCCGCCGACGACGCTGGAGAGTGTCGCGTCCTTCTCCCAGTACGGGTAGCTGCAGTCGACGCCGTTCGTCTTGTTCGTCGCGCAGTTGTACGTCGTCGGGTAGTTGCCGCCCGGCTGCCAGTCCGTGCCCGACGCGAGCCCGAAGCGCCCGTCGAGCTCCGCGAGCGTGGCGGGGATGTACGCGCGGTAGAACGGCGCGTAGAAGTTGTGCGCGGCATCGGCCCCGGCGTTCGGGTCGCGGACGTAGACGGTGTCCTTCGTCAGCGCCTGCAGCGTCCCCACGCCGCCGATGTCCGTCTGCGGACCCGAGTTCGGGTTGATCAGGAACTTGAGGCGCGCCGACGGCATCGGCACGTCGCCGCTGTCGAGCTTCCCGTCGCCGAGGAACGTCTCGTCCCAGCGCAGCGGATCCCACGGGCCGATCGGCAGGCCGGTGGTCAACGAGGGCCAGATCCGCGAGTAGGGCCCCTCCTCAGGCAGGCCGCCCTGGCAGTTGTCGACCGCGTCGATCGACGTGTCCGGGATCGGAGCAAGGTCGACGTTCGTCGAGACGCACGGGCCGCTGTAGCCGCTCTGCGGCGAGGTCGCCGCATCCGCGTCGACGTTGCCGAGCGCGGGCGTCATGTCGTCGTGGATGTCCCACATGCGCCAGGCGTTCGAGCCGCTGTAGAACGGGTCGGTGCTCGTCGTGTGCGCCAGCCGCATCGCGAGGTCGTCCCACCAGGTGGTCGTGTCCCCGGCGCCCGCCGGCTGGTTCGCCTTGTCCTCGCTCGGCAGCTGGATCGACGCCGGCAGCCCGGGGATGCACCCCTGCCCCGGGCAGTACAGGTCGCTGAAGCCGCTCAGCGGCAGCTCGCCGTAGACGCGGGCACGCAGCCAGTTGTGGCTCCCCCAGCCCGGCGCGTCGTACACGTCGGTGCCGCCGCTGCCGTCGTCGAGGCGTGACCTTGCTCAGCTTCAGCCAGCCGACGAGGAAGTCGTGGGAGCCGACGGTGTGCGTGCCGTCGCTGATGTCGACGTGGACGAGCGCCAGGCCGGCGCGCTGCGACGTGTAGTCGATGCGCGCGCAGTGGGCGTTCTTGTAGAGGGCGTTGGGGCCCTGCGTGACGACCTGGGACGGCGACGAGACGCTTGGCTGCGCGCCGGTGTCGCTCCAGTCCACGATGCTCCACGTCGCGGTGTAGACGGTGCTCGTGTCGGTCGACCACGGGGCCGTCGCGGTGTCGCAGGTGACCAGGCGCACCGCCTCCCCGCGCCAGGCGAGGTAGGGGACGTTGGCGGACTGCGGATCGAACTGTGGCTGATAGCCACTTGCGAAAGCCGACGACGCACCGGAAGAACAACCGACGAGCGCAAGCGCCGCGGCTACCGCAAGACGCAGTCGCATCTAGACCAACCCCCTGTCGAAAAGACCCCATAGACCCGGTTCCCACGCGGGTCACTACTCACTTTCGACGCCGGAGCGCGCCTGTCAAGTCCCCTCGTTCGAGGGTTTAGGCAGGTCTTAGATCTGCCAGTCGCCGCGGCGGAGGAGCGGAACGTGCTCGCCGGCGCGGGTGATGCCGGTCACATCGACCTGGTTCGACCCGATCATGAAGTCGATGTGGATCTTGCTCTTGTTCGCACGCGGCCAGTCGGCCTCGTCGATCGTGAACGTGTATGCGGAGCCGAAGGCGATGTGGCTCGCCGCGTTCTCGTCCAGCAGGGTGTCGTAGAAGACGGTGCCGAGCGGCCCGATGCGGCCGGCGCGGTCGACGAGCGCGACCTCCCCGAGGCGGGACGCACCGTCGTCGAGCGAGGTGACCGTACGCAGGACGTCGGCGCCCTGCTCGGCGTCGATCGAGACGGCGCGGCCGCCCTCGAAGCGCACCTCGATGCCGCGGATGATCGAGCCGACGTACTCGAGCGGCAAGGTGGCGTGGACAACGCCGTCGACTCGCGTCGGGTCCGGGGTCGTGAACACCTCCTCGGAGGGCAGGTTGACCAGGTGCCGCAGGCCGTCGCGCCTCGTGAACTCCGCGGCGAGCCAGCGCGACGAAGGCAGGAGGCCGATCGTCAGGTCGGTGCCCGGTCCCTCGAAGTGGACGGCATCGAGGCCGAGCGCGCCGAGGCGCTCGCCGACGCCGGCGAGCTCCGCCATGCGGTGCGTCCAGGCCGCCCCCGGATCCGGCTCGTCGAGGCGGCAGATGTGGATGATCTCCTCCCAGAGCTTCCGGTAGGCGCCGTCGGGGTCGAGCTCCGGATGCACCAGCTCGGCCCATGCGCGCGTCGGCGCCGGGACTCCCGTCCAGTTGGTGGTGCGCGCGTTCACGATCGGGCCGACCTCGGCGAGGCGCGGCATGCGGTCGCGACCCGCGCGCCGCGGGTCGAGGTCGTCGAGCGCGCCCGGTGCCGCCGGGCCCTCGAGCGCGATTCGCGCCGCGCCCATCTCCCCGAGCGAGACCAGGCGCTGCCCCCACCACGGCGGCACGTAGCCGAGCGTGTCCTCGGGCGCGTGGCGGATGCGCGAGCGTTTCACGAGCGGGTCGAACGACCAGACGTCCACGAACCGCGCGCCGCGCCGGTATGCGGCCTCGGCGACCGCGCGCGTGATCTCCTCCTTACCCGGCTCCGAGAGCACGGCCACGACCTGGTCCGGCTGGACATTGGCGGCGAACCCGACGACGAGCTCGGCGAGCTCCTGAATCGGCGGCTGGAAGTCGTCCACAGCCGCGCGAGCCTATGCCCGCGGGGCCGTTTCGAGCAGCGCGCCGAAGACGTCGTCGATGAGGCCCTCGAACGAGGTGGGCAGCAGGCTGTCCGGTCCGACGAAGTCGCGCAGGTAGACGATGTAGGCGCGCCACTCGTCGATCCGCTCGGGGAACTCGGTGCCGCGGGCCTCCACCAGGGCGGCCAGCTCGTCGAGGTTCCAGGGTGCGTCGCCTCCGGCGGCCACAGGCTCCGGCTCCGGCTCGGGCTCTGGCTCCGGGGCGGCAGCGAGGGGCGCCGGCTCCTCGGCCGGCTCGGGCTCCGGCTGCGCGGCCGCGACCGGTGCCGGTGCCGGCTCGTCGACCCGCCCGCGCCGCAGCGAGACCTCGCGGTCCATCAGGTCGGACTCGCGCCGCGCGAGCACCTGCTCGCGCTCGCCGAGCTCGTCCAGCTGACGCTGGCTCTCCCGCTGCACCCGGGCGAGCGCTTCCTGCTCCAGGGACTCCCAGGTGCGATCGAGCTCTGCCTGCCGCTCATCGAGCTCGCGCTCGCGGGCTGCGGCGGCCTCCTTCAATTCGCGCTCCTGGGCGGCGAGCGCCTCGCGCAGCCGCCGTTCCTCGGCCGTCGCCTTCTCGCGCAGTCTGCGCTCCTCCGCCGCGAGCTCTTCGCGCAGTTGACGCTCCCGGCCGGCGACCTCCACCTCGAGCTGCTGGCGCCGCTCGAGTAGCTCGGTCGCCTGCGCCTGCTCCCGCTGGGCCGCCTCCCGCTCGAGCGCGCGGCGGGACTCGTCGACCTCCTTGGTCGCCTGCGCGACCTCGCCGGTCCGGGCCTCGAGGCCCTGCTCCCGCTCGGTCAGCTCCTGCTCCCGCCCGGCCAGCTCCTGCTCGCGCCCGGCCAGCGCCTGCTCCCGCTCGGCGAGCGCCTGCTCGCGCTCCTCTGACTGTGCCTTCAGCTCGCGCTCGCGCCCGGCCGCCCAGTCGTCGAGCTCCTTCGCTCGCTCGGCGCCGTCAGCCTCGAGCTTCTGCTGAAGCTCGACCAAGCCGGCATCGAGCTCCGCACGGCGCGCGGTGAACTCCTGCTCGAGCTCGGCACGGCGCTCGCCGAGCCGCGCCTCGAGCTCCTGCTGGCGCGCGGTGAGCGTCGCGTTCAGCTCCCGCTCGCGCTTGGCCAGCTCCTGCTCGCGCTCCGTCGCCGAAGCCTCGATCTCGTCCTCGCGCGCCTTGATCGCCTGCTCGCGCTCCGTCGCCGAAGCCTCGATCTCGTCCTCGCGCGCCTTGATCGCCTGCTCGCGCGCCGCCAGCGCCGCGGTCAGCTCGCGCTCCCGCTCGGCAAGCGCTTCCTCGCGTGCCGCCGACGCGGCGTCCAGCTCCTGCTGGCGCTCCGCCATCTCCGCCTCGAGCGCCTCGACGCGATCGGCGACCGCCGTCGCCGCATCCCGCTCGCGCGTCGCCAGCACCCGCTCGCGCTCCTCGAGCCGGGCGACGCGCTCGGCGAGCTGCTGCGCGGCCTCCTGGCGCCTCGTATCGAGGCGCTGGATCTCGTTTTCGCGGGCGTCCGCGGCGCGGATCCGTCCGGCGGCCGTCGTCTCGCGCTCGGTCACCGCCTCCGCTCGCCGGTCGAGCTCGGCCTCCCGCGTCGTCACCTCCGTCTCACGCTCGCGGAGGCGCTCCCCGAGCGTCGCCTCGCGCGCGGCGAGTGCCTGCTCACGCTCGTCGAGCCCGGCCACGGCGGCCTCACGCTTGGAGAGCTCCTTCTGCAACGCGGTCAACTCGCGCTCGCGCGCGGTCACCGCTTTCTGTGCCTCGGCCAGCTTCTCACGCCCCTCGGCGACCCGCGCTTCGCGCCGAGCCAGGGCGGACTCCTGCTTCTTCGCGGCGGCGGCGAGCTCACGCTCGTGCGCCTCGGTGCGCAGCGCGAGCGTCTGCTCCAGCTCCGCCTCGGCGGCAGCCAGCTCCTGGTCGCGGCGCGCCACCTCCTGTGCCCGCCCGGCGAGCTCGACCGACTCGCGCT
Source organism: uncultured Thermoleophilia bacterium (assembly GCA_963817375.1). GTDB lineage: Bacteria > Actinomycetota > Thermoleophilia > Gaiellales > Gaiellaceae > JACVRM01. Next base: position 73,123 of record CAWFOB010000004.1, read on the forward strand.
TGGTTCGCGCCAGGGTCACCGAGTGCATCTGCTCGGCCTGCTCGAGCTCACGGCGTCCGCGCTCGAGCTCGGCCTGGAGGCCGTCGATCTGCTGCTCGCGCGGCGCCAGCGTCGCCTCGCGGGTATCGAGCTCACTCCGTCGCGCTGCCAGCTCGCGCTCGGCGGCCGCGATCGCCTGCTCGCGCTCCTCCAGGCTCCGCTGGCGCTCCGTCACCCGCTCGGCGGCGGCCCCGAGGTCGACCTGAAGGCGCTCGAGCGTCGCGGCGTACCGCTCCCGCTCCTGCTCGAGGAGCGTCCCGATCTCGTCGCTCAGTGTGTCTGTCTCGTCGCGCCTGCGGCTCCGCACGCAGTGCCCTTCTCCTGGATGTCGGCCAAGCGTGTCAACCGTAACGGACGGGGTCCGATCGCAACGAGATTCACGCCGGTATCCACAAGATCGACGGGGTACGGGAACAGCGCCCGGAACTCCCGGCGACCGAGCAGGCGAATCGACGCTGCCTCCTCCCGTCCCAGCGCGCGGAACGTCGCGCGCGCGCGCGCGCGAGGGAGCCAGTGCACCAGCGGCAGCAGGGTGTGAACCTCGATCGGGAACCAGCGGTTCGGCGTCGAGACGAACACGTGCGTGGCGACCCGGCAGAGCTCGTGCACGAACGCGCGCTGGTCGTCGGGCCCGCCGACGTGCTCGACGACCGCGTTCGACACCGCGATGTCGAACTCGTCGTCCACGAAGGGCAGCCGGCGCCCGTCCGCGACGACGAGGCGGACGGAGGGAAAGGCCTCACGGAAGCGAGGCAGCTCGGAGAGGCCCACGGCGGTGATCTGCCCGGGCCACGGGTAGTGCGCCTCGAAGAAGTTGTCCGAGCCGTGGCCGGCCGCGTCCCCGAACGCCGCGTCGGTGACGCCGACGTCGACGACGGACGTGTCGGCGTCCGGCCGGAGGCGCTGGAGGAAGAGCCGGAGCTTGTGGCGCCGGCTGCGCAGTGAGGCTTCGTGTGCGATGCGCCGGACCGTGCGTGGCAGCCTAGACGGGTGCCGCCGTCTGCCCGCCGTCGTAAGGTCCCGCCGGCCGTGGGGATCGTTGCCGAGCTCCGGCCGCGGGGCCCGTTCTCGCTCCGCCTGTCCGCGCGCGGGGCGGGCGACGCCACGCGCCGGTGGGACGGGACCCAGCTGATCGCCTGCCTTGCCGTCGGCGACGGGCACGAGCTGGTGCGCGCGTGGCAGCGCCCGGACGGCACCGTCTGCGTGGTCGCGCACGGCGAGGAAGGCGTCGAGCGCATGCGGGCGATCCTCGGGGTCGACAACGACCACTCGGAGTTCGTCCGGCGCTTCGCGCGCGACCCGATGCTGGGCCGCACGCTCGCGGAGCTCCGCGGCATGCGGCCGATCCGGGCCGGGAGCGTCTGCCAGGCAGTCCTCCGCGCGCTCGCCGGGCAGCTGATCCAGGCGCGGCGCGCGCGGGCGATCGAGCGGCGGATCATCCGGGCGGTGTCGCCGGTGCCGGGCGACTTCGCTGCGCCGCCGACCGCCGAGGCGCTCGCCGGGCTCGCTCCGGTCACGCTCTGCCGGGACGGCCTCTCCGCACGCAAGGCGGCGACGCTCGTCCGCCTCTGCAAGTCGATCCGGCTCGAGGAGCTCGGCCGGCACGACGGCGACGCAGTGGCCGAGCGCCTGGAGCGCGAGCGCGGCTTCGGGCCCTGGTCGGTCGGCGTCGTCTTCATCGAGGGGCTCGGCCGCTTCGACCGCGGCATGGTCGGCGACCTCGGGCTCGTGAAGCTGCTCTCCGCGATGCGCGGACGCTTCGTCGAGGGCTGGGAGACCCAGGAGCTGCTCGACCCGTACGGCGAGTGGCAGGGGCTGGCCAGCCGCTACCTGCTTGCCGGCTGGGGCGCGGGGCTGCTCCCCGTCGACACGGACGAGTTCCGGCGGCTGCGTGAGGACGAGCCCCGCCTGACCGCCGCGTAGGATCGCTCCGTGGCCGACGAGCGGCGGATCGCGATCCTCGGTGCCGGGAAGATCGGCGAGTCGCTGCTGGCCGGCCTCTTGAGGTCGGGCTGGCGGGAGCCGGCCGAGATCGTGGTCACGGGCCGGCGGCAGGACCGGGTCGACGAGCTGCGCGAACGCTACGGCGTGCACGCGACCCTCTCGAACCCGGAGGCCGTGCGGGGCGCGGGCATCGTCGTGCTCGCGGTCAAACCGCAGGACTTCGACGTGCTGCTCGGCGAGATCGGCGGGCTGCTCACGTCCGAGCAGACGGTGCTGTCGGTCGCGGCGGCGATCCCGACGGCGGCGATCGAGGCGCACCTCACGGCAGGCGTGCCGGTCGTACGCGCGATGCCGAATGCGCCGGCGACGGTGCACGAAGGCGTTGCCGGCGTCTGCCCGGGCGCACACGCCGACGACGCGCACCTCGCGCTCGCCGAGGAGGTGCTCACGCACGTCGGGTCGGTCGTGCGCGTGCCCGAGCGCTACATGGACGCCGTCACGGCGGTATCCGGCTCCGGACCGGCGTACTTCGCGCTGCTGGCGGAGGCGATGATCGAGGCCGGCATCCTGCTCGGCCTGTCCCGCGAGGTGTCCACGCAGCTCGTCGTTCAGACCATGCTCGGCACGGCCAAGCTGCTGCGCGACGAGCACATGCATCCGGTCGAGCTGCGGGAGATGGTCACGTCGCCGGGAGGCACGACGATCCGGGCGATCCGCGAGCTCGAGCGCGCCGGCGTGCGCGCCGCCTTCCTGAACGCCATCCAGGCCGCGATGGAGCGGTCGCGCGAGCTCGCCGCCGGCGACGCGTGACGGCCGAGATCCGCATCGTCGGAGACGCGCCGGCAGCGGCCGGAGCGCTCATCGCCGAGGCGGCCCGCGCGGGCGGGGTGCTCGCCCTCTCGGGCGGGCAGACCGCCGGCGCCGCGTACCGGGCCGCTGCCGGGCTCAAGCCCGGCGCCTGGTCCGGTGTCGACATCTGGCTCGGCGACGACCGCGCCGTCCCGCCGGATGACGAGCGCTCCAACTACCGCCTGTTGCGCGAGACGCTCCTGGACACGGTCACGCCGCGGTCGGTCGAGCGCATCGAGGGCGAGCTCGGCGCGGAGGTAGCAGCCGAGCACTATGACCGGCTGGTCGACGACGTCCCGATCGCCTTCGCGCTCAACGGCATCGGCCCGGACGGCCACACCGCCTCCCTCTTCCCGCGCGCGCCGAGCCTGCGCGAGCACGAGCGCCGCGTGGTCGCCGCGGAGGCCCAGCTCGAGCCGTTCGTCCCGCGCGTGACGATGACCATCCCGGTCTTCGCGCGCGTCGAGCTGCTCGTCTACCTGGTCACGGGCGCCGACAAGGCCGCTGCCGTCATGCGGGCGTTCGGCGCCGAGCCGAGCGAGGACACGCCGGCGAGCCTCGTCCGGGGCCGCCGCACGATCGCGGTGCTCGACGACGCTGCGGCCGCGCAGCTTCCGCGCGAGTTAGTGGCTGTCAGCCACTAACTCGCCCTGGCAGCGGGCAGGAGCGCCGACTCGAGGTCGACCTCGAGATCGCGCCGCCGGGCGAGCGCCTGGAGGGCGAGCACGGTGTCGGCGACCGGGACGTCCTCGAGGTACTCGCCGCGCGTCTCGAACGACTCGAGCACGCTCTCGATCGCCTCGGTGAACCCGATCGGGTCCCCCACGGCCAGATAGGCGAGGGCGTCGCCGACGTCGGTCGGGAAGCCCTCGTGAATGCGCAACTCGTCGGCCTGCACGCGCGCCTCGTGGTCCCGGTCGAGCACGAGCAGCGCGAGCGCCGCGGCGTAGCGGCCGATCGGCGAGCCCGCCTCCGCCGTGCCCGCGTCGAGCGCCCAGCGCGCGTCCTCCGCCGCGCCGTCCGTGTCGCCGGCGATGAGGCGCGCCTTCATGGCACCGATCGGGCGCCCCCAGCTGTCGGGCGGTGCCTCCGCGAAGCTCTCCCGGTAGGCCTCGGCCGCCCGCGCGAGCCAGTCACGGGCGTCGTCGGGCTCGCCGTCCATGAGCGCCGCCAGGCCGGCCGCGTAGGCGGCGTTGCCGATCCGCGTGCGCTGCCGCTGCCGCTCCGCGGGATCGTCCGGCAGCCGGGAGCGGCCGTCCTCCCAGCGCTCCTGCGCGCGCGCTCGTATGCCCCGCCAGTCGGCCACGCGGCGAGTATGGTCGCTCCGTGCGGGAGCTGCGGGAGGTCTACTTCGTCGACGGCGTGCGCACGCCATTCGGGCGCGCCGGCCCCAAGGGCGTTTTCTGGCGCACCCGCGCCGACGACATGGCCGTGAAGGCGGTGCGCGAGGTCCTGCGACGCAACCCGAACGTGCCGCCCGACCGCGTCGGCGACGTCGTGTTCGCGGCCACCGCCCAGGTCGGCGACCAGGGCCTCACGCTGGGGCGCGACGTCGGGCTGCTCGCCGGCCTCCCCGCCTCCGTGCCCGGCCTCGCCGTCGACCGCATGTGCGCCGGGGCGCTGACCGCCGTGACGATCGCCGCGGGCGAGCTCGCCTACGGCGCGGCCGACGTCGCCGTCGCGGGCGGGGTCGAGCACATGGGCCACCACCCGATGGGCGAGGAGGTCGACTTCAACCCGCGCTTCGTCGCCGAGCAGATCGTCGACAGCTCCGCCGTGTCCATGGGGGCGACAGCCGAGAACCTGCACGACCGCTTCCCGCAGCTGACGAGGGCTGACGCGGACGCGTTCGCCGTCCGCTCGCACCAGCGCCTGGCCGCCGCCTGGCAGAACGGCGTCATGCGCGACACCGTCGTGCCGATGACCGTCTTCGGGGATGAGGGCTGGCGGGTCGCCGACCGCGACGAGTTCCTGCGCCCCGACACGACGCTCGACGGGATCGCGGAGCTGCCCACGCCGTTCCGCGTCGGCGGCCGGGTCACCGCCGGCAACTCCGCGGGGCTGACCGACGGCGCCACCGCCTGCCTGCTCGCGAGCTCCATGGCCGTGGACGAGCTCGGCCTCGAGCCGCCGATGCGCCTCGTCGGCTACGCGTTCGCCGGCGTCGAGCCGGAGCTGATGGGCATCGGGCCGGTGCCGGCGACGAAGCAGGTGCTGGAGCAGGCCGGCCTCCAGATCGACGACGTCGGCCTCTTCGAGCTCAACGAGCCGTTCGCCGTCCAGGTGCTGACCTGGTGCGACGGGATGGGCGTGTCGCCCGACGACGAGCGCCTCAACCCGTACGGCGGGGCGATCGCGTGCGGGCACCCGCTCGCCGCTACCGGCGTCCGCCTCATGGCCCAGCTCGCCCACGGCTTCCGCGAGCGGCCGGACGTCCGCTACGGCCTGACCGCGCTCTGCATCGGCATGGGCATGGGCGCGGCCGTGCTGTGGGAGAGCACCGTCCGTGCCTGACACGGAGTTCCATCTCCAGCGTGTCGACACGCGGCTCGGGCCGCTGGCGCTGGTCACGATGGACAACGGCGCCGACCACACGAAGCCGACGGTGCTGGGCCGTAGCGCCATCGAGTCCGGCCGGCGGGCGCTCGACGAGCTCGAGGGCGGCGACTGGGTTGCGCTCGTCGTCACCGGCAAGCCGTTCGTCTTCGCCGCCGGCGCCGACATCGAGGAGTTTCCGCGCGTGCGCACGCGCGAGGAGGCGATGGCCGGCAGCCGGGCCGGGCACGACCTGTTCGGACGCATCCGCGCGCTGCCCTGTCCCACGGTCGCTGCGATCAACGGGGCCTGCCTCGGCGGCGGCCTGGAGGTCGCGCTGCACTGCGACGCGCGCACGATCTCGAAAGCGGTCCGCCATTTCGCGGCGCCGGAGTGCTTTCTCGGGATCATCCCCGCGTGGGGCGGCACCCAGCTCGTCCCGCGGCTCGTCGGCGCCGAGAAGGCGGTGCGCTTCAACGTCCTCAACCCGATGCGCCAGAACAAGATGCTCTCCGGCCCCGAGGCGTTCGAGTGGGGCTTCGCCGACCGCCTTTTCGCTGCCGTCGAGTTCCTGGATGAGTCGATCGCGTTCGCGCTGGAGCTCGCCGAGCAAGGCGGCGTGCAGCGCGAGGCGGCCGATCTCTCGGACGCGGCCGAGGTGGTGGCGAAGGCCCGGATGCAGCTGGACGACTCCGTGCACGGCGCTGCACCCGCTCCCTACCGCGCCCTGGAGCTGACCGAGGGCGCGGCCACCTGGAGCCTCGAGGAGGGCTACCGCGCCGAGGAGGACGTTGTCGCAGGGCTTCTGCTGTCGCCGGAGGCGCGCGCCTCGCTGTACGCCTTCGACCTCGTCGAGCGGCGCGCCAAGCGGAAGCCGGGCATCCCTGACGACGTCGAGCCGCGCCGCGTGCGCAAGGTCGGCATCGTCGGCGCGGGGCTGATGGCGTCCCAACTGGCAGCTCTCTTTCTCCGTCGGCTCGAGGTGCCGGTGGTGCTCCGCGACGTGCGCCCGGAGGCGGTCGAGACCGCGCTCGGCTCGATCCGCGGCGAGATCGCCGGGAACCCGCGCTACGACGAGGGCAAGGCACGCTTCCTCGGCGGGCTGGTCAGCGGCTCGACCGGCTACGACGGCTTCGCCGACTGCGACCTCGTGATCGAGGCCGTCTTCGAGGAGGTCCCGGTCAAGAAGCAGGTGTTCGGCGAGCTCGAGGCCGTCGTGCGGCCGGACTGCGTGCTCGCCACGAACACGTCGGCGCTCTCCGTCACCGACATGGGCGCCGACCTCGAGCATCCCGAGCGCCTGGTCGGCATGCACTTCTTCAACCCGGTGGCCGTGATGCCGCTGGTCGAGCTGGTCGAGACGCCGCACACGGACGACGAGACGCTCGCCACTGCGGCGGCCGTCTGCGAGCAGCTGCGCAAGCGCGGCGTCCTCGTCAACGACGCGCCCGGCTTCGTCGTCAACCGGCTCCTCACGCGCATGACCTCGACGCTCATGGAGGCGCTCGAGCGCGGCAACACGGTGGAGGAGACCGACGAGGCCGTCCTGCGCCTCGGCCTGCCGATGGCGCCCTCGGTGCTCCTGCAGATGGTCGGCCCGCGGGTCGCGTGGCACGTGCTCGAGACGATGAACGCCGCGTACCCGGATCGCTTCCCGCTCTCGCCGACGCTGCGCGCGATCGCGGACGGCAGCGAGCCGCCCGCGCCCGGGAGTGACCCGCTTCCGGTCGACGCGATCACCGAGAGCGTGCTCGACGCGTTGGCGGAGGAGATCGGCCGCATGCTGGACGAGAACGCGGTCGAGACTGTCGCCGACGTCGACACGTGCCTGCTGCTCGGCGCCGGCTTCCCGTTCTTCCTCGGCGGCATCACCCCGCGCCTGGACGCGAGCGGCGTCTCGGAGCGGGTGCTGGGGCGCCGGCTCCACGAGGCGCCGGCGCCGGTTCTCGCGTAATCGTTTGCATATCTGTCACATCGACAGCCGACGGATGAGCTATGCTCTTTTCGACCGCTCGCCCTAGGGGTTAACGGCGAGCGTCACCTCACAAGCCGCGGCACCACGAGTGTGTCGCCCGCATGCAGGACATCGCTGATCAACCGACCATGACGTCGGGCGCAGTGGCCGAGTTGGCCGAAGCTGCCGTCCGCGCCGCCACGTGGGCCGACGAGCCCTTTCTCCGCCCGGATGAGGATCCGGCCGTTGTGCTGGCTCCGGGCACTGCCCGCCGGCGCGCCCTCGACCAGGCGATCGCCGAGATCGAGGCCGGGCACAAGGAGCCGTCCAACGACTGGCGCGTCCACTTCGGGCTCATGCTCGGGCTCGAGCGCGTCCTCACCGAGCATCCGCCGCACCTCGCCTCTGGCACGGAGCTGCGCCGCCATCAGATCGACGCGCTCGCGGGGATGCTGACCGAGCTGATCGCCGTCAACCAGGCGGCCGCCGAGAATGGGAACGGCAACGGCCAGGTGGTCGACGAGGCGGAGCTCGAAGAGGAGGACGAGGACGAGCCTGTCACGGAGGAGGCCGACGAGGACGAGACGCCTCCGGTCGCCGAGGACCCGGGCGCGGCACGCCGCTTCCGCTTCCGCCACCCGACGGCGTCGGGCAAGACCATCGCCGCCGCCGGCTTCGTCGAGTCCGCCCGCTCGCTCGGCGTCCTGATCCTCACCCACCGGCGGCTGCTCGTCTCCCAGTTCACGGGCGACCTGACCACCGAGGGGTACGGCAAGCGCTTCACGGAGGCGGTGCTCCAGGGCCAGCGCCTGAAACGGCGCGACCCGATCACGATCCAGACGTACGCGTGGTTCGCGCGCCACGTCAGCGACATCGACCGCGACGCGTACCAGCTGGTCATCTGCGACGAGGCGCACACCGCACTCGGCGAGAAGACGAGTGCCGCGATCCGCTCGTTCCCCGAGCCCATCTACATCGGGATGACGGCGACCGAGCAGCTGATCGCGAAGCAGGTCGCGGACGTCTTCCCCGCCTCGGTCGACGACCTGCCGCTCACGGACGCCGCGCGCCGCGGGCTGATCGCGCCGCTGCGCTGCCTGCGCGTCCCGCCCGTCGCCGCGATCCACTCGGTGCCGATCGTCGGCGGCGACTTCGAGGAGCGCGCGCTGGCCGCCGTCCTCGACCACACGGCTCTGAACCAGGCGGCGGCGAGCCTCTACCGCGACCGCTTCGACTCGACGCCGGGCGTCGTCTACGCCGCGGGCGTCGACCACGCGTACAACCTGGCGATGGAGTTCCGCGCCGCCGGCCTGAAGGCCGAGGCGGTCAGCGGGCGCACGCCGCCCGTCAAGCTGGCCGAGATCCTGGCCGCCTACGAGCGCGGGGAGATCGACATCCTCATCAACGCGATGCTGCTCGCCGAGGGCTGGAACTCGCCCCGCGCGACGGTGGTCATGCACCTGGCGCCGACGGCCAGCAAGCGCGTCTACCAGCAGCGCATCGGCCGCATCATGCGGACGCACCCGCGCAAGGAGGCGGGCATCGTCGTCGACTTCGTGCCCAAGGGGGCGACGCACAACGACCGCGTCATGACGCTGCACGCACTGCTCGACTCCGACTTCTACCGCGAGGGCGCCCGCGTGACGCCCGCCCCGCGCCGCCGGCCGCAGCGCCGGGCGCGCAGGCGGCTGTCGCCGGCGCCGTGGCTTGTCCCGGTGACGCCGGACGTCCGCCGCCGACTCGCCGTCATCGGCCGCGAGTGGCAGCGGATCGATCCGCGCTTCCTGGACGAGGACGAGCAGCGCTACTGGGCGACCATCGCCGGTCGCCAGGTGCGCTTCGAGGACCGCACCGAGATCGTGAAGAAGCTCACCGAGAGCAACACGTCCAAGGTCTGCCTGGAGCAGTTCCTGTTCACGTGCGCGGCCGAGAACCCGAACCGGCGGCTGCGCATGACCGCGCTGTCAGACCGCGTCTCGATGGGCATCGACCGCGAGGCATACGACGACCTGGTCACGATCGTGACCCAGGCGCCGACGTGGGAGAAGGACCGGCTGCCGGGGATCCGCACGCTGCTGCGGGCGCTCGGAGACGGCAAGGTCGACGCGCCGGAGCAGATCCAGGCGCGCTGGACGTGGAAGCTCGCGCGCGCGACGCGCAAGGCGCAGGACCGGCGCGCAAGCGCGGAGTTCCCGGAGGCGAAGCGCCTCCTCGGCGCCCTCGCCAACTCGCGCGGGCACCGGCACGAGGAGAACGCGGCCAAGCTCGTCAACGCGGCCATGGAGCTGCCGCTGCACGTCGGCGCCGCACTGCTCGCATCGGCAGAGGGCTACACACCCCGCGCCACGAAGCTGATCGAGGCCGCTCGCGAGCGGCTCGGGACGCTGCCCGAGGTCGCGATGGCGCTCAGTGAGAACCTGCCCGCGCCGAAGGCGAAGCCGTCGCGCTCGCGCCGGCGCCGGCGCCGGCGCCGCGGCGGTTCGCAGGCCGCCCAGAACGGCGGGGCGCAGGCGCAGAACGGCGCCGAGGCGAACGGCGCCGAACCAGAGGCCGCGGCTGAAGAAGCGCCGCCGGCCGATGAGCCGGCGGCAGACGTAGCCGCAGCCTAGAAACTGTCCCGCAGGGGCTGTCCCCGCAGGGGGCTGTCCCCAGTGTCTGGACAGATCTTGTTCTCGCGAGCGACGTGGTGGTGCGCTTATGGTCGCACCGACAGCGATCGGGACAGCCCCCGCTTATAAGGGGACGGCCCCTTACTGCTCGGTGGCGGCGTCCTCGTCGTCGTCGTCGTCGCGCTCGCGCAGGTAGCGCGTGAGCTCGGCGGCGAGCGCGTCGCCCGAGGGAAGGTCGGCGGGGTCGATGCTGTCCGTGCGCTGCTCTAGCTCCTCGACGTACGCGGCCGTCTCGGCGTCGCCTGCGACGGCCTCGCTCACCTGCTCCACGTAGCCGCGGCCGGCGCGGCGGAGCTCCGAGACGTCGATGCGGCCGCCCAGGAGCGTGGCCAGCCGCTCGCAGAGCGCCTGCGCCGCGCGGGGGCTCGGCGTCAGCTGGACGTAGTGCGGCACGGCCGCCCACAGGCTCACGGACGGGATCCCGGCCCGGTGGCAGGCGTCGTGCACGATGCCGACCACGCCGGTCGGGCCTTCGTACCGCGACGTCGAGAGGCCGAGCTCGTCGACGAGCTTGCGGTCGGTCGCGCTCCCGGTCACCGGGCTCGGCCGCGTATGCGGCACGTCGGCGAGCAGCGCACCGAGCGTGATCACCATCTCGACGCCGAGGTCCTTGGCGAAGTCGACGATCAGGCTCGAGAAGGTGCCCCAGCGCAGGTTCGGCTCGATGCCGAGCAGCAGGATCGCGTCGCGGCCGAGCTCGCGCGGCCGCGCGAAGTAGAAGGCGTTCTCCGGCCACTCGACCGTGCGCGTCTCGCCGTCGGAGAGCGAGACGAGCGGCCGCGTCGCCTGGAAGTCGTAGAAGTTCTCCGGGTCGATGTCGGCGAAGCGCTCGGCCTGCCACTCGCGCGCCAGGTAGCCGCCCGCGAGCGAGGCGCCCTGCCCGCCGTCGTTCCAGCCGCGGAACGCGGCGATCATCACCGGGCGCTCGAGGCGGGGGCGATGGACTACGCGCAGCTCGCCGGCCATCCGGCCAGTCTACGTCGCGCCCTGCGGCCTGGACCGCCGCGCGCGCCACAGGAGCGTGACGAACGCCACGCTTCCGGCCCACACCGCGCCCGCGAGCGCGACGTGGACGAGCACGACGCCCCAGGGCAGGTGCGTGCGGTACTGGATCTCGCCGACGATCATCTGGGCGATCAGGACGCCCAGCAGGATCAGCGCCGCGCGGAAGAGCCGCGGCAGCTCCTCCCGGCGCGAGAACAGCCAGCCGAGCAGCACGAGGAAGAGCGTCCCGAAGATCGCGGTCGCCCGCACGTGCACGTAGACCGCCGAGTGCAGTGACCAGACGCGCTCGACCTTCGCGCTGTCGCCCGGGTGCGGTCCCGCGGCGGTCGCGACGGCACCGCTGGTGACGAGTGCGAGGGCCGCGCCCGCGAGCGCGAGCCCTGCCCAGCGGACGCGCTCGGGGATCGCCGGCTCGGCGACGGGCCGCCACGGCCCGAGCGCCAGGACGACGGCACCCGCGAGCACGACCAGGGCGAGCAGGAAGTGCGTCATCACCATCAGCGGGTTCAGGCCGGTCTTGATCGTGATCAGCCCGAGTGGCGCCTGGGCGACCGTTCCGGCGAGCACGCCCCAGGCCAGCCAGACGGCCCAGCGCGGGACACCGTCGACCCGCCGGGCGATCCAGGCGGTCGCGAGCGACAGGCCGATCGGGAAGAGCGCGACGGCGCGGTTCGAGAACTCGATCGCGCCGTGGTAGCCCTGCTCGGGGAAGAAGCTCCCCTGCTGGCAGCCGGGCCAGTTGTTGCACCCGAGCCCGGATGCGGTCAGCCGGACGAGCGCGCCGGTGACGACGATGACGTAGAGCGCGACCGCCGACGCGATCGCGAGCCGCTGGAACGCGGCCGGGGACAGCTCGAGCCGCCGCGCCAGGCGCAGCCGGTGCGCACCTGCCTCCACGTGCGCGAGTGTAGTGCCGCCTGCCTTAACGCAGGGTGACGCCGGCCCCGGCCTCGACCCGGCCGATGCGCGTGAGCGGCTCGCCGCCCGCCGCGAATGCCGACTCGAGCGCAGACGCCCTCAGGTCCGGGGACGCGATCAGCAGCCCGCCGGCCGTCTGCGGGTCGTACGCCAGCACCACGAGATCCTCCGCGACGCCGTCGTGCGTGACGTGCGGGCCCGCGAAGTCACGGTTGCGGGAGTCGCCGCCCGTCCGCTCGCCGGCGGCCGCGACCGCGCGGGCGCCGGGCAGGAGCGGCAGCGCCTCCGCCTCCAGGACGACCGCCACGCCACTGCGCTCGGCCAGCTCCCACGCGTGGCCGAGCAGCCCGAACCCGGTCACGTCGGTGACCGCGTTGGGCCCGACGGCGCGAACGAGCCGGGCGGCATCGGCGTTCAGGCGGCGCATGGAGGCGATCGCGTCCTCGAGCGCGGCCGGGTCGACGAGCCCCCGCTTGGCGCCGTGCACGATCAGCCCGGTGCCGAGCGGCTTGGTCAGGTAGAGCACGTCGCCCGCGCGCGCGCCCGCCTTCGTCCACACCTCGTCCGGGTGCACGGTGCCGACGACCGCGAGCCCGAACTTGGGCTCGTCGTCGCGCAGCGTGTGCCCGCCGGCGAGGACCGCGCCGGCGCTGCGCACGGTCTCGGCCGCGGAGGCGAGCACGGCCGCCACCGCCTCGTCCGGCAGTGCCTCCGGAAAGGCGGCCACCGAGAGCGCGACGAGCGGGAGCCCGCCCATCGCGAACACGTCGTTGAGCGCGTTTGCAGCCGCGATCGCACCGTAGTCGGCGGGGTCGTCGACGAGCGGCGGGAAGAAGTCGACCGTGGCGACGAGCGCCCGCTCGTCGTCGAGCCGGTAGACGGCCGCGTCGTCCGACGGCGCCAGGCCGACGAGCAGCCCTGCAACCTGGTGCGGGACGAGGCCCGCGACGAGCTCCTCGAGCCGCGCAGCCGGGTACTTGGCCGCACAGCCGCCGCACGAGGTGAAGTCGGTGAGCCGGACGGCCTGCTCAGAGCGCATGGCGCCTCACGGCCGCGGCGAGCTCGCCCACCGAGAGCGCGCCCTCGAACTTGGCCTTGATGCGGCCGTCGCGCCCGACGACGAACGTCCACGGCTCGGTGGGCAGGTGCCACTGCTGCACGAAGCGGTTGAAGCCCTTGGCGGGGTTGTTGTCCCGGTAGATCTCCACGTGCATGAAACGAACGCCGGAGCCGGCGAACTCCTTCCGCACGTGGTCGACGACGTCGACGACCGGACCGCAGGTCTTACTCGTGCAGAACGCCGGCGTCGCGAAGGTGACGACGAACGGCGCGTGCGCGCGCAGGCTCTCCGCGATCGAGTTGCGGAGCAGGGCGCGGTCGGGCGGGACCCTGGTCGTGAGCTTCCGGATCGGCTCGGTGGCGAGCGTCGGCGTCTCCGACGCGGGCGCGCGGGAGCCGACCGCCGGCGAGTGGGCCTTGGGCTGGACGATGAAGTCGCCGACGCCGTGGACGTCGCTCGAGCCCGGCGGGCGCGCGAGCACCCAGAACTTCCCGGGCCGGTCGATGCGCGCGTTCAGCACGTACTGCATCTGGCCCTCGCCGGCGTCGCCGGGCGGCGCCGTCGACTCGATGCGGGCCGTGGTCTTCAGGAACGGGACGGAGTCGAACAGGGGCACGCCGTCCTGCGCACGGGCGATCCAGACGCGCAGCGAGGGGTGGTCGATCGACTGCCCATGCTGGTCGAGGAAGAGGAAGGAGTAGCGCACGGGCCCGGGGCCGAAGTCGGCTGAGCCCGGGAGCAGGCCGAGCTCCTGGCCCGAGCCGGCGAGGCGGCCGAGCGTGCCGGCGCCGGGGCCGGACGATCCGCCGCACGCGGCGGCGATCAGGGGAAGCGCGAGGAGCGCGGCGGCGAGACGTGCGCGCACGCCGGCGAGTGTAGGGAAAGCCGGGGGCGCCTCAGCACCCCCGGCTCCGTATCAGGCCCTCCGGTGCGGCCTCCGCAGTGGCAGCGGAGCCGGGGACTAGAAGGCGTTCTTACACAGCGCGTGACCGTTGCCATCGTGCATCGCGGCACCTGCCACCGTGGGCAGGAGCCCCGTGACGAAGCACGCGACCAGCATCGCGAATGCGACGCGAACCTTCATGTGGGAGCCTCCTTTCGCTAGAACCGGACGTCTTGCAGCGCTTCTGCGGCCCGGCGGTAGTACCGCGCGGCCGTCCGGTCCTCCCCCCTGCGTCCCGCGAGATCTCCGCGGGCAACCCAGACTGCGGCTCGATGGCTCGGCGACGTGGCCAGCTCGGCTGTCGCATCTGCTTTTGTGAGCCATTCGTCCGCTTCGTCCAGTCGATCCTGTTCCATGAGAGCGCGGCCCAGCACGTGCTGTGCACTTGCGATCTCGATTGCGTAGTCGGCACGGTCGGCGAGAAGCTTGAGTCCCTCGGTTGCGAGCCGTTCGGCCTCCGCGAATTCTTTGCGATCGAGGTGGACGCGCGCCAGCGAGTCGGCGGCCGTCGCGGCGTCGGTGTCGGTGTCGTGCTCCAGCGCAACCGCGAAGGCGGTCTTGAGGTACTCGACAGCCTGCTCGGAGTTGCCGAGCATGTGGGTGAGCCCGCCGAGGTTGTTCAGGAGCCGGCCGACGTGCACCTCGTCGTCGAGCTGCTCGTAGAGGTTCTTGGCCTTCTCGGCGTGCGCGCGCGCCTGCACGAGGTGGCCGAGCCGCTCGGAGACGAGCGAGGCCTGGAAGTACGTATTTGCCAGCGCACGCCGGTCCTCGATCCCCTGCGAGAGCTCGAGCGCGCGCTCCACGTCCTCCCGCGCGGCCTCGAGGTCGCGCTGGCGGCGGTAGCAGCGAGAGCGCCAGCCGAGGATCTCCGAGCGCAGCTGGTCGCTGGGCAGCTCGGAGCGCTCCGCGAGCGCGAGCGCCTCGTTGAAGAGGCCGACCGCGGTGGCGACGCTCTGCAGCTTGTACCGGCAGACGCCAAGACGGTAGAGCACGTCGGCCCGGTCGAGGTCGGAGAAGCCGGGGCCTTCGACGAGCGACCGCGCGCGGGCGAGCAGGTCGAGCGCCGGCCGGATCTCGCCGGTCATCTGGCGCGCCCAGGCCTCACCTGAGAGGGCGTGGGCTTCGAGCTCGACGGAGCCGGTCGAGCGCACGACGCGCGAGACGGTCTCGTACTCCACGAGGGCCTCGTCGGTCCGGTACGCGAGCGTGAGGGCGTCGGCACGTGCGAGCGCCGCCTCGACGCGGCCACGCTCGTCGGAGGAGACACCGCTCGCGAGGTAGCCCGGGTCGGTGCCGAGGCGGGCGGCGAGCCAGTCGATCGTGTCCTGCGTCGGGCGGGTCTTGCCGCGCTCGATCTGGCTGACGTACTCCTTGGAGAAGCGCTGGCCGGCGAGCTCGCTCTGCGTCAGGCCGGCTGCGATGCGCAGCTGGCGCAGGCGCTCGCCGACGCGGTTCGCCGGGCGGGGGCCTTCACCCGAGCGTGGACGGACGGTGGTCGTGGCGGGGATGTGCATGGTCGTCTCCACGGAAGTCTCTACCACACTTCACCAGTACGCAAGATGTCCGCCCGGGACACCCCCCAGAAGGGGCATGTCTAAAAGAAAAGTGGAGTGAAGCGAATTGCATGTAAATCACTTGACCGAGTTACTTGACTTCTCCGAACGAGGCGCGTAAGGTCAGTCCAACCTCGCCACCCCGGTCACCGCCAGGATCGGAACGAGGCCAGTGACACCCTTTACGACGAAGGCCCGAGGGCGTGGCTGGGCCGCAGAGCCAAGCCCTCGGGCCGTCGTCGTGGAAGGCGGCCTCTAGTTGGGCGACCTGGGTATCGGGGGAACCTGGGATCGGGGGAGCCACCTGCCTGGTTCCCCCGACTCTGGCCGAGGCGCTACCCGACCAGGTCGGCGACGCGCTCGACGGGCGCCGGCGGCTCGGGGTGCTCCTCGTGCACCTCGTGCCGGACGAGTACGGCGGCCACGACGGCGCCGGCGAAGGCGATCACGCCGGCCACGACCAGCGCGTTCGAGAATCCGTTGACGAACTGGTCGAGCGCACGCTGGAGCACCGCGGGGTCGTGCGAGGCCTGGGCTGCCTGGAGGCTGATCGAAACCGATGCGGCGACGATCGCGCCCATGAGCGCGATCCCGAGCGACCCGCCGATCTGGCGGGCGGAGTTGAGAACAGCCGAGCCGACGCCGGCCCGGTCGACAGGGACAGCTCGCATCGCGGCCGCGGTGGCAGGCGTCATCGTCATGGCCATGCCGATGCCGCCGATGATGAACGCCGGCAGCAGCTCCCAGTACGTGGCTGAGCTGCCGAGCCGGGAGAAGTAGACGAGCTGGATGCCGAGCAGCGTCAGCCCGCCCGTCAGGAACCAGCGCGACCCGTACTTGTCCGAGAGCCGGCCGGTCACGGGTGCGACGAGGACGATCAGCACGGTCATCGGCAGGAACGCGGCGCCCGCCTGCACGGCCGAGTAGCCGAGGACGTTCTGCATGTACAGCGAGACGAAGAAGAACACCCCGAACATCGCGAGCGCGACGAGCAGCATCACGATGTTCGCGCCGGTGTAGGTGGTGTTGCGGAAGAGCGAGACGTCGAGCATCGGGTTGCGCCCGCGGATCTCGATCAGCACGAAGGCGGCGAGCAGGACTGCCGCGACGAAGAACGCCCCGACGATGCGCCCCGAGGTCCAGCCGTACGTGTTGGCCTCGATCAGCCCGTATTCGAGCGCGAAGAGGCCGAGGCCGGAGGTGAGCAGGCCGGGCACGTCGAGTTGCTGGTCCTCGCGCATGTCTCGGGACTCGTCGATCAGCAGGTAGCTCGCGGCGACCCCGGCGATCCCGATCGGGACGTTGATGAAGAAGATCCAGTTCCACGAGGCGTGCTCGGTGATGAGCCCGCCGACGAGCGGCCCGATCGCCAGCGCCATCGCCGAGACCCCTGCCCAGATCCCGATCGCCATCCCGCGCTGTCGCGGCGGGAACGTCGCCGAGATGATCGCGAGCGTGGCCGGGTTCATCAGCGCCGCGCCGACGCCCTGGACGATCCGCGCGGCGATGAGCTCAGTGCCGCCCGACGCGAGACCGCACGCGAGCGACGACAGCGTGAAGACGACGATGCCGAGCACGAAGATCCGCCGCCGCCCGTAGCGGTCGGCGAGCTTGCCGCCGCTCAGGATCAGCGCAGCGAAGGTCAGCGCGTAGCCGGCCACGATCCACTCGAGCTCCGAGAGGCCGATATGGAGGTCGCGCTGGATCGCGGGCAGCGCGACGTTCACGACCGTGTTGTCGAGCATGATCATGAACAGCCCGAAGCTGACGGCCGCGAGCGTGAACCACTTGCGCTTGTCGGGGTCGTAGATCAGCGCGCGCACAGGTCCCCAGTACTAGCAGCAGTAGGGTTTCGCTCGTGGCCGACGTCGTGTGGGAGCCGACCCAGGAGGTGCTCGACCGCGCCAACGTCGTGCGGCTGATGCGCCGGCACGGCTTCGACGACTTCCGCGACCTCCAGCAGCGGTCGCAGGACGACCCGGAATGGTTCTGGCCGGCGGTCGTCGAGGACCTGGGCCTCGAGTTCTCGCGGCCGTGGGATGAGGTCATGGATCTCTCGCGCGGCCCCGAGTGGGCGACGTGGTTCGTGGGCGGGAGGCTCAACATCGCCTGGAACTGCGTGCACCGCTGGGCGCGGACCGCGTTCGCGAAGGAGCCCGCGGTGATCTCGCTCGGCGAGGACGGGTCGCGCGCCGAGCTGACCTTCGCCGAGCTGTCGCACGAGGTGACGCGGCTGGCGGAGGCGCTCGTCTCGCTCGGCGTCGAGCCGGGCGACCGCGTGGCGATCTACCTGCCGATGTCGGCCGAGGCGGCGATCGCCTCGCACGCGTGCGCGCACGTGGGCGCGGTCCAGGTGCCGGTGTTCTCGGGGTTCGCCGCGCCGGCGGTCGCCGCGCGGCTGCAGGACGCGGAGGCAAAGGTGCTGATCACGGCGGACGGGTCGCTGCGCCGCGGACGGGTCATGCCGATGAAGGAGATCGCCGACGACGCGGCGGCACGAGTCGTCGTCCCTGGAGGCCGTGATCGTGTGGCGCCGGCTCGGCGCCGAGGTGCCGATGACGGCCGGGCGCGACCTGACGTGGGACGAGGTGGTCGCGGAGTCGCCCGGCGACCTGCCGCCGCTCGACCTGGACGCCGAGCACCCCTACCTGCTCACCTACACCTCCGGCACGACCGGGCGGCCGAAGGGGATCGTGCACGTGCACGGCGGCTTCCTCGTCTCGATCGCGCGCGAGGTCGCCTACCAGGCCGACGCGCGCCCGGGCGACCGCATCCACTTCGCCACCGACATGGGCTGGATCATGGGTCCGTGGACGGTGGTCGGCGGCCACGCGTGCGGCGCCGCGATCGTGCTCGCCGAGGGCGCGCCGGACTGGCCGGCCGACCGCCTCTGGCGGACGATCGAGGAGGAGCGCGTCACCATTCTCGGCTGCTCGCCGACGCTGATCAGGGCGCTCATCCCGCACGGCGCCCCGCAGCACGACCTCTCGTCGCTGCGCGTGATCGTGACCACCGGCGAGCCGTGGAACCCGGATCCCTACCTGTGGCTTCATGAGCAGGTCGGCGGCGGACGCTGCCCGATCATCAACTGCTCGGGCGGCACGGAGGTCGGCGCCTGCTTCCTGTCGCCGACGCCGGCCGGCCCGATCAAGGCGTGCTCGCTCGGCGGCCCCGCGCTCGGCATGGCGATGGACGTCGTCGACGCCGAGGGCAGGTCGGTGCGCGGCCAGGTCGGCGAGCTGGTCTGCCGCAAGCCGTTCCCAGGGATGACGCGCGGCTTCTGGCGCGACCCCGAGCGCTACGTCGAGACCTACTGGAGCCGCTTCCCCGGCGTCTGGGTGCACGGCGACTGGGCGTCGGTCGACGCGGACGGCTTCTGGTTCCTGCACGGGCGCTCCGACGACACGCTCAACATCGCGGGCAAGCGCATCGGGCCGGCGGAGATCGAGTCCGCCGCCGTCGCGCATCCCGCTGTCCAAGAGGCGGCCGCGATCGGCGTCCCGCACGAGGTCAAGGGCGAGGTCGCCTGGGTCTTCTGCATCCTCTTACCTGATGTGGACGAGCCAACAGCGGCGCTGGCCGCCGAGGTCGCGGATGCGGTCGGCGCCGAGCTCGGCCGTGCGTTCAGGCCCGACCGGGTCGTCTTCGTGACGGCGCTCCCGAAGACGCGGAGCGCCAAGATCATGCGCCGGGCGGTGCGGGCGAAGGCGCTCGGCCGCGACCCCGGCGACCTGTCCTCGCTCGAGAACCCGGAGGCGCTCGAGGAGATCGAGCGGGCGGTGGCGTGAGCGACCGGCTCGACGGCCAGGTCGTCCTGGTGACGGGCGGCGGGCGCGGGATCGGCCGGCGCATCGCCGTCGAGCTCGCCTCGGCCGGCGCACGGGTTGCGGTCTCCGCGCGCACGCGGGCGCAGGTGGAGGAGGTCGCACGCGAGGTCGGCGGGCTGGCGGTCGAGGCCGACGTCAGCTCTCTGACCGCGGTCGAGGCGATGGTGGGCGAGGTCGAGCGCGAGCTCGGCCCCGTGGACGGGCTCGTCTCGAACGCCGGCATCAACCTGCGCGAGGAGGCGGCCTGGCAGGCCGACCCGGACGAGTGGTGGCGCGTCTTCGAGGTGAACGTGCTCGGCGCCTACCTGTGCGCCCGCGCCGTGATCCCGGGCATGCTCGAGCGCGGCCGCGGCCGGATCGTGCACACCGGCTCGGGCGCCTCGTATCTGCCGGGCCTGCGCTCGACGGCGTACTCGTCCAGCAAGGCGGCGCTCGGCCGCTTCGCCGAGACGCTCGCGAACCAGCTGGCCGACACCCCGGTGCGCTCGTTCGTGATCAGCCCGGGCCTTGTGCGCACGGACATGACCGGAGCGGACTTCCCGGACGACGCGCCCTGGACGCCGCCCGAGCTCGCGCCGCGGCTCGTGCTCGCCCTGCTCTCGGGTCGGGCGGACGCGCTGGCCGGGCGCTACATCCACGCCGAGCACGACGACATCGACGATCTGATCGCCCGCGCCGACGCCGTCCGCGGCGAGGACCTGAACGCGATCCGGCTCAGGCGCTAGGCCGCGGCTCGATCCAGACGGCGCGGCCGGCGGCGAGCAGGCGGCCGTCCGCGCCGAGCAGGGCCGTGCCCGCCTCCTGGCGGCGGCCCTCGCCGCCGAGCGGCCACCCGATCACGACGTGCTCCTCCGCGGCAGGCGGGCGCTCGTCGATGCGGACCGCGAGCCGCCCGAGCACGCGCGTCCCGCGGCCGACGAGCTCGACCGCGAACGCGCCCGGGCAGTCGAGCGCCGCCCAGACGAACTCCGGGCGCACGCGACCGTCGTCTCCGGCGAGGGACGCGTCCGGCGTCCAGACGGTGGCGACGAGCTGCCGGCCGTCGACCTGGCCCGGGCGCAGGACGAGCGCGTCGCCGTGTGCACGGGCCGGGCCGCAGACGAAGCACTCGGGGAACGGGTGATCGACGTCGCCCGAGTAGCGCGCCTCGGCGGCGCGCGCCTCGGCGACCGTGACCGCGCGGCGCGGAGCGAGGTCGACCTCGGCGGGGCGCGCCTCGGCGACGAGAGCCTCGCCGTCGCGGACCTCGATCGCCTCCGCCGGGCCGGCGACGCCGAGCGGGCGCTCGAGCGGCGGCGGCAGCCGTAGCGTGACCTCGGCCGGCCCGTCCCCGGTCAGGGCGCCGACGAGCCCGCACGAGTAGCCGCCGTTCCCCGACGTCGCGGGGCCGCGGAAGCGCCTATCGATGACGACGCAACATTGGTGCACGGCGCCGTATGGTGCCCGACCGGCACGCGCTACAGTTTTCGACTGAGAGGCAAAAACCTGTGAGGCTCGCGCTCGCCCAGATCAACACCGTCGTCGGGGACCTCGACGGAAACCGCGCCCGGATCCTGGAGCGCCTGGACGAGGCGCGCTCGCGCGGCGCCGACCTCGTGCTCTTCCCGGAGCTGGCCGTCACCGGCTACCCGCCCGAGGACCTGCTGCTCCGCCCGGGGTTCCTGCGCGCGGCCGAGCAGTCGCTGCACGAGATCGCGCGGGAGTGCCGCGGCATCGCGGCGCTGGTCGGCACGCCCCACTTCGACCGCGACCTCTACAACGCGTGCGCGATCTGCGTGGGCGGCGAGATCCGCGCGCTCTACCGCAAGCGCTTCCTCCCGAACTACGGGGTCTTCGACGAGGCGCGCTACTTCGCCGCCGGCCGCGACCTCTTCCTGCTCGAGCACGGCGAGGTGCTGGTCGGGCCCACGATCTGCGAGGACATCTGGCAGCCAGGCCCGCCCGCGACCGAGCTCGCGCTCGCGGGTGCGCAGCTCGTCACGAACATCTCTGCGTCGCCGTTCCACGTGGGCAAGGAGCGCGAGCGCGAGGAGATGCTGAAGACGCGCGCGCGCGACAACGCCTGCTTCATCGCGTTCTGCAACCTGGTCGGTGGCCAGGACGAGCTCATCTTCGACGGGCACTCGCTTGTGCTCGACGACCAGGGCGAGGTGCTGGCGCGCGCGCCGGGGTTCGAGGAGTGCCTGCTGGTCGTGGACGTCGACCCGACGATCGCGGTCGCGCGCCGCCTGCGCGACGTGCGCGGCCGGTCGCTGGCCGCGGAGCTCGACCCGCAGGACGTGCCGATCGTGCACATCGGCGCGCCGCCGGCCGAGCGTGAGGCGGCCCTCCATCAGGCGCCGCCGATCGTGCCGCTGGACGGCGAGCTGGAGCAGATGCGGCTCGCTCTCGAGCTGGGGCTCTCCGACTACGTGCGCAAGAACGGCTTCAGCGACGTCGTCGTGGGCGTGTCGGGCGGGATCGACTCGGCCGTGACGGCCGCGCTCTGCGTCGAGGCGCTCGGGCCGGAGCACGTCCATTGCGTGTCGATGCCCTCGCGTTACTCGTCGGAGGAGACGCGCGCGGACGCGCGCCGCGTGGCCGAGAGCCTGGGCGCGTCGTACCTGGAGCTGCCCATCGGCCCGGTCGTCGACGGGTTCGAGGCGACGCTCGCGGAGGCGTTCGCCGGCCGGGAGCACGACCTGACCGAGGAGAACATCCAGGCGCGCACGCGCGGCGTCCTGCTGATGGCGCTCTCGAACAAGTTCGGCTGGCTGCTGGTCGCGACGGGCAACAAGTCGGAGCTGTCGGTCGGCTACGCGACGCTCTACGGCGACATGGCGGGCGGCTTCGCGCTGGTGAAGGACGTCTACAAGACCGACGTCTTCCGGCTGGCCCGGCACCTGAACGAGCGCGCCGGCCGCGAGCTGATCCCGGTGTCGACGATCGAGCGCGCCCCGTCGGCGGAGCTTCGGGCCGACCAGCGCGACGAGGACTCGCTGCCGCCGTATGCGGCGCTCGACCAGGTGCTGGAGGCGTACGTGGAGCTCGACCGGTCGCGCGACGACCTGACCGGCAACGGGTTCGACCCGGACGTCGTTGAGCGCGCGCTGGCGCTGGTCGACCGCGCGGAGTACAAGCGCCGGCAGGCGCCGCCCGGGGTGAAGCTGCGGCCGAAGGCGTTCGGGCGCGACCGGCGCATCCCGATCACGAACCGCTGGCCGGGCTGACCTAGCGCACGAGGCGCGAGAACCAGCGCCGCGCCCGACCGGGCGCTGCTGCGATCCGCAGCGTGCCGACGACGTGCAGGCCGCGGACGCCGCGGGGCGTGACGAGGATGCACTGCGCGTAGCCGCGGTGGAAGCCGGCGGCGAGCAGGCGCAGGCGCCGCCCGGCGACCCGGGCGTGGCAGGCAACGGCGCCGTGGGTGACCTGCCGGCGGCCGTGCGTCTGGACGACTGGGAAGCGCAGTGTGAAGCGGCGGTCGCCCTTGAGCGCGTGTCGGTCGAGCGACCGGCCGACGGCGAGCGCGGCGGTCGCCCGGGGAGCAGCCTGCGCCGGCGGGCGCGGTGCCGGCGGCGGCGGCGGCGCGGTGCCGGCCGTCGAGGTGCCGAAGGTCTGCGACCAGTAGACGGCGCCGCCCGGTGCGACGGCGGCGCCGATGCCGGTCGAGGCGAAGCCCGGCTGCTCGATGTTCGCGCGGTGACCCGGCGACGAGAGCCAGCCCTGCATGACTGCCTGGGCGGTCGGGTAGCCGTAGGCGATGTTCTCGCCCCAGCCGCTGCCCGCGTAGCCGCAGGCCGTGATCCGCTGGGACACGGTGCGGGCGACCGGCGGGGCCGGGTCGTCGTGGTCCATGTAGCCGTACTTCGCCATGTGGCGCGCCTTCCAGACGGCCGCCGCCTGCAGCGCAGGCGACACGACCAGCGGCCGCGCGCCGACCGTGGCCCGGTGCGCGTTGACGGCCGCGAGCACCTCGTCGGCAAGCGCCGGGCGCGCGGCGGGCCAGTCGCCGCCCGGCGTGCAGGCGCCGACGGCGGTGCGCGGAGCCGAGGGCACGGCGAGGGCGGTCGCCGCGGCCGCCGCGAGGACGGCGGCGAAGAGCCAGGGCTTGCGGTGGGGCGTCCGCATGCAAGCTTCCATCGGACGCTCAGAGAGGCCGGCCACCCCCAAAAGGGGGATATGACGGTCAGCGAATGAGGCGCGAGAACCAGCGGCGCGCCTTCGCGCCGCCCGCTCGCACCTCGACGGTGCCCCAGATGCGCAGGCCCTTCGTGCCGCGCGGCGCGACGAGCACGCAGCGGGCGTAGCCGCCGTCGAGCCCCGACGCCAGCACACGACCGACGTGCGCCCGGCACGTGACGCCGCGATGCGCAACGCTCGCCGAGAGCGAGACGGGGAAGCGCAGGACGAAGCGGCGGTCGGCGCGCGGCCCGCGACGGTCCGGCGACGGCCCGACGGCGACGTGGAGCCGCGGGGCGGCGGGACGCGCGGCAGGCGGCCGCGGCGGCGTCGGCGCCGTTGTTGTCGTCGTCGCCGGCGGCGTCGGCGTGGTCGTCGTCGTCCGCGGCGTCGTCGTGGTCGTGTGCGGCGTGGTTGTCGTCGTGGTCGCCGTCGTGGTCGTGGTCGTGGTCGTCGTCGTGGTCGTGTTCGTGGTCGTCGTCGGCGGAGGCGGCGGGGGCGGCGGCGTCCCGGCGGTCGACGTCCCGAACGTCTCGGCCCAGTAGACGGCGCCGTTCGGCGCGGCGGCGGCGCCGATCCCCGTCGCGAGGAAGGCGGCCTGCTCGATGTTGGCGCGATGGCCCGGTGACGCGAGCCAGCCCTGCATGACGGCGTCGGCGGTCTGGTAGCCGGCGGCGATGTTCTCGCCCCAGCCGGCGCCGGAGTAGCCGCACGCGGCGAGCCGGTCCGCTGTCGTGCGCGTGACCGGCGGCGCCGGGTCGTCGTGCGCCATGTAGCCGTACTCGGCCATGTGGCGCGCCTTCCAGACGGCAGCCGCGCTGAGGGTCGGCGAGACGACGAGCGCCGGGGCGCCGACCGTGGCGCGGTGCGCGTTCACGGCGGCGAGCACCGCGTTCTGGAGGTCGGCGCGGGCGGCAGGCCAGTCGGCGCCCGGCGTGCAGTCGCCGAGGGCAGGCTCCGAGGTCGGCGGCGCGGTGAGCGCGACGGCGGCCGCGGACAGCGCGAGCGCGGCGAGCCAGGTTGCTCTGCGGCGGGGCGTCCGCATGTGGGGACTATCGGAAGCGGTCCGAAGCGCGTCTTCCCCCGATTGGGGGAATGCCTCCTAGACGCCCACCTGGACGGGCGTCGGGGCCGGCCCGTCGGCCCGCAGGCCGGCGACGAGCGCGGGCAGCCGGCGGGGCGCGAAGAGCTCCGTGCTCGCCGCGAGCTCGGCGGGCGTCCACCAGCGCATGCCGTCGAAGCCCTCGGCCCGGAGCTCGTCGGCGGTCAGCTCGGGGTCAGGCTCGAAGGCGGGCGTGCGGACGAGGAAGTAGCGGTCGGTCTGGCCGCCCCAGCGCTCGCCGAGGTGCCAGTGGGTCCGGAACCACAGCTGCGGCCCGAGCTCGAAGTCGCGGAGGCCGCACTCCTCGGCGAGCTCGCGGCGGAGCGCCGGCTCGTCCGGCTCCCCCGCCTCGACACCGCCGCCCGGCGGCGCCCACACGTCGCGCTCAGGGAAGACGAAGCGGACGAGCAGAATCCGGCCGCCCGGATCGAGTAGGACCGCGCGCACGGCGTCACGGAGCGGCAGGCCGCTGGCGCGGCCGGCGAGCTCGTCGAACCAGCGGCGCCGCTCGTCCCACGAGACCGCCGCGTTGGCCGGCGACGTCGACGGCAGGACGAACAGGCGCGTCTGACCGAGCGTCCGCTCCTGGACGCCGTGCTCGGCACGCCCGCCGAAGACCCCGCGGTACGCCTCCTTGCCGACGAACGCGATCCAGCCCGGCCGCAGGTCCCCTGCGATCTGCTCGAGCCGCTCGCGCGCACCGGCGAAGTCGGCCCGGCGCAGGTCCGAGGAGCCCGGCGTCGTCCGCGGTGCCGCGTTCGTGATGCCGATCCCGTACTCGAGCGCGTCGAACTGCTCCGCCGGGCCGAGCAGGCGCGGCGTCAGGCGGGCGACGTGCAGCAGCCGCCAGAAATCGTTGCGCGGGTTCGCGAAGTGCGCATGCGCCTCCGCCGACACCCGGCCCGGGTTGATCCCGCAGAACACGATCCTGAGCGTGGGGCCACAGTTGCCGGCTCGCGGAAGCACATCTGGAACGTCGGAGGCATGCACCCGGCGAAGCTTTACTGCGACTCGCGCGCGTAGGACTTCCGAGCCGCCTTGCCGGCGTTCCATCCCACTCCTAATCCGGTGTGGAGGTCCGGGGCGGCCGAACAAGCGAGCGCACGAGCCACCCGAGAACCATCCCGAGGAGGTAGGCGCCGTAGCCGACTGCAACGAGAGTGAGGACGAAGGGCAGCTCCCACCAACGCCCGAAGTACATGCCGCCGTCCCCGTCGCCGCCCGAGTGCGCATAGTCGGGCGGAGCGTTGAGGTAGATGCCGAGCACGACGAAGAAGCCGATCAGGGCGCCGAGCGCGAGCAGCCCGCAAACGCTCCACGTCCCCCGCGCGAACCCTGCGCCAAGCACGGCGCCGAGGAGAAACGGCGCGCCGAGCCAGACGAGGTACACCATGCACGCTGAAGTATCGACCCGGGCTGGTGCGGCGCCGTCACAGATTCGGCACGCACCCGTCACCCACGGGTGCGGATTCTCTCGTTACGGTTGAACCGGGTGGTGGGCCGGGGTGCCCCGACGCGCGCGTGACTCTTTACGCCGCTGCCTCGGCGGCCGGCTGCTCGTCCGTCGCGGCGGCCTCGGCCACCGGCTGGTCGGCGGCAACGAGATCGCCCTCGGCCTCGATCTCGGGCTCGCGCTGGTCGAGCCGCTCCGCGAACGCCGCGCGCAGGTCCTCGCCGCTGACCTCGAGCTGGTAGCGCGGCCGGCGCGGGATCTTCACCACCCGCACATCGTCGGACGCGCTCGCGTAGCAGCGCGCGTACGCCTCGGCCTCGCTGAGCGGACGCAGCCTCGTCGTCATCGCGCGGCAGCGTATGCCGGTCTTGCCACAAGCGCAACCACGAGAGCGGCAGGACGGGCGCACGGAGCGACCGTTAGCGTTCGCCACTGTGATCCGCCCGCGCCGCGAGTACCACGTCGATCTGTCGCCGGACGGCACGCTCGTCACGGAACGCGGCCGGTCGCTCGAGGTTCCCGCCGCCTGGACACCCGAGCATCTCGTCCTCGCGGCGCTCGCCCGCTGCACCCTGCTCGCGCTCGAGTTCCACGCGCGCAAGCAGTCGACCTCGGTGGCCGTGAACGCCTCCGCGGACGGACATGTCAACCGGCGTGAGGATGGCAGCTGGGGGTTCGTCCATATCGCCTGCGCGCTCGACGTCACGCTCGACCCCGAGGTCCCGCCGCCCGAGCTCGCCGGACTGATCGCACGCACCGAGGAAGGCTGCTTCGTCGGGGCCTCGCTCGTCCCGCACCCGACCTACCGCTGGCGCGTGAACGGCGTGGACGTCGGATGACGCTGACCGCGTTCGACGTCACGGCGGTGCGGGCGCGCTTCTCGGCGCTCGACCGCCCGCTCGCGTTCTTCGACGCCCCGTCCGGGACGCAGACGCCCGACGAGGTGATCGACGCGATCGCCGGCTACCTGCGCCACGCGAACGCGAACCTCGGGACGCCCGACTACGACACGGCCCGCGACACGCTCGAGCTGGTCACGCGCGCGCACGAGGTCGCCGGCCGCTTCCTCGGCTGCTCGCCGGACGAGACCGCCTTCGGCGCGAACATGACCACGCTCAACTTCGCGCTCACGCGCGCGGCCGGCCGCGAGCTGCGCGCCGGGGACGAGATCGTCGTCACCCGTCTCGACCACGACGGCAGCGTCGCGCCGTGGCTCGAGCTCGCCCGCGACCGCGACCTGGTCGTCCGCTTCGCCGACGTCGACGACGAATGCCGGCTCGACCTCGCCGACCTGGAGCGGCAGCTCTCGAGCCGCACGCGCGTGGTTGCCTTCCCGCTCGCCTCCAACGCGATCGGGACCCTCGTCGACGCGCGGCAGGTCGCCGAGCTCGCCCGTGCCGCGGGCGCGCTGGCCTGGGCCGACGCCGTCCACTTCGCGCCGCACGGGCCGATCGACGTCGCGGCGCTCGGCGTCGACGTCCTGCTCTGCTCGCCGTACAAGTTCTATGGCCCCCACTTGGGGCTCGCGTACGGTCGGAGGGAGCTTCTGGAGCGCTGGCGGCCCTACAAGGTCAGGCCTGCTCCAGAGTCTCCGCCGGGGCGGCGTTACGAGACTGGAACGCTGGCCCACGAGCTGCTCGCGGGCTTCGTCGCGTGCGTCGACTACATCGACTCCGTGGGCTGGGACGCCATCCACGCGCACGAGCAATCGCTCGGCGAACGGTTCCTGTCCGGGTTCCCGTCGAACTGCCTCTTGCACGGCCCGAACCGCATGGACAAGCGGGTTTCAACATTCGCCCTCACGGTGGACGGGCGTCCCGCAATGGAGGTCGCCGCCGAGCTTGGCCGCCAGGACATCGCTGTCGGCTGGGGCGACTTCTACGCGGTCGAGATCATCAAGCGCCTCGGCCTGCCGGACGGCGTGGTGCGAGCCGGGATGGTGCACTACAACACCGGCGAGGAGGTCGATCGGCTGCTCTCGGCGCTCGAAGCGCTCGGCTGACGAACCGCTCAGACGACGGCCGTGCGATCCGGCTCGCCGACCAGCATGCCGCGCACATCGTTTGCGGAACGTGGCTTGGCGAACAGGAAGCCCTGCGCGAGGTCGCAGCCGAGGTCGCGCACGGATGCGAGCTGGCCGTCGGACTCGATCCCCTCGGCAATGGCCACGCAGGCCGAGCGCGTGCGCGAGGCTGACCAGGTTCGCGGTGATCGCCGCGTCCTTGGCGTCGTGCTCCACGCCCTGGACGAACGAGCGGTCGACCTTGATCATGTCGATCGGGAAGCGGCGCAGCTGTCCGAGCGAGGAGAAGCCCGTGCCGAAGTCGTCGATGGCGATGCGGACGCCGTCGTCGTGCAGCTGCTCCAGCTCGGCCCGGGCGCGCTCGCCCGACGGCCCCTCGTGCGACGATCGCGGTCTCGGTCACCTCGAGCCCGAGCATGCTCGGCCGGCACACCCGTCTCGGCGAGCGCGCGGTCGACGAGCGCGTGGACGCCGCCCGCCGACAGCTGCGTGACGGAGAGGTTCGACCCAGGTCACGAACCCGTCGGGCAGGATGCCCTCCGCGACGCCACGCGCGCCGTCTGGCGGCACGCCTCGCGCAGACACGAACTCGCCGAGCGCCTGGATCAGCCCCGATCGACTCGGCGACCGGGATGAACTGCGCCGGGCGAGACCGCGCCGCGCGTCGGCGAGTCCCAGCGCAGGAGCGCCTCGACCCCGACGACGGCGCCGGTGTCGAGTGTCGATCTCGGGCTGGTAGTGCGAGGCTGAACTCGCCGCGTTGCAGCCCCAGGCGCAGCTCGTGCTCGAGACCGAGCAGCTCGCCGAGCTCGCGCGCCATCGTCGGTGCGGAACACCTCGAAGCGGCCGCGGCCGCTCTCCTTCGCGGCGTACATCGCGAGGTCGGCGTCGCGGATGAGCGTCGTCGCCGTTCCCGCAGGCCGCCCGGCGTGCACCGCGATGCCGATGCTCGCCGCGAGCACGAGCTCGCGGCCCGACGACGGTCACCGGGGTCGGCCAGCCGCTCGAGCACGCGGCGGGCGACGTCCTCCGCCGCCGCCTCGCCGGCGCCCTCGACGCAGCACCGCGAACTCGTCGCCGCCGAGGCGCGCGAGCGTGTCGCCGGGACGCGTGACGTCGGCCAGCCGGCGCCCGACCTCCACGAGCAGCTCGTCCCCGACGTCGTGGCCGAGGCTGTCGTTGACCTGCTTGAAGCCGTCGAGGTCGAGCAGGAGCACGGAAAGCGGCTCGCGCGCGACCGCTCGGAGCGGGCGAGCGCCTGCTCGAGCTCGGTCGCGGAACAGCGCGCGGTTCGCCAGGCCCGTGAGGCTGTCGTGGAACGCCTGCCTGACGAGCTCCTCCTCGAGCGCGACCCGCTCGCTGACGTCGCGCGCGTTCAGCACGACGCCGCGGATGTGCCGGTCGCCGCGCAGGTCGGTGCACGTGCGCCTCGAGATGCCGCCACTCGTCGAAGCGGTTGGCGACCCGGAAGACGATCTCGTGCGAGCTCGCCGTGCCGGCACGCGCTGCCGACGGCCGCACGGTCGTCGGGATGCACGATCTCCTCGAAGCCCTCGCCGAGCAGCTCGTCGTCCGAGCGGCCGAGCATCCGCTCGACCGACCCGCTGACGTAGCGGCAGCGGCCCTCGCCGAAGACGAGGACCAGGTCGGTCGAAGAGGTGACGAGACTGCGGAAGTGCGCCGTCTGGCGGCGTGCGGCGCGGACGAGCGCCCACGCGAGGAGGAGCGACGCCATCAGCCCGGCCAGGCCGAGCACGATGTTGAGGAGGATCGCGCGGGAGATCTTGCTGTCGGTCGCCCGGGCGATCGCGCGAGCGGAGTTTAGGAGACGTTCGACGTCAGGGCGGCGAGGATGCGCAGCCGCTCGACCGGGCCCTTGACGGCCGGGTGCTCGTGCGCGGTCAGCCGCACGTCCTGCACGGGACGCCCGTGGAGGACGGCGTCCCCCGTCGCGGCGAGGTCGGCGACGAGCCTCAGCTCCTGCCGCAGCTGGGCGCGCACCTCTTCGCCCTGCGCCCTCGGGAGCGTGGTCTCGTCGTCGAAGCCGTCCACACTCGGTGCCGCGCCGCCGTTCAGGAGCGCGTCGGCGCTCGCGCGCATGAGCTCCGCGGTCTTGGCCGAGTCGACGGCGACGCCGCGCTTGGCGAGGAGGACCTCGCCCACGTAGCGCTCGGCGAGCGACCGCTGGCGCGCGGCGATCTGAACGATCGTCGCCTGGTGCTTGACGCGGGTGGTCGCCCAGATGGAGATCGACACGCTGACCGCCGAACAGAGGGCGAACGTGAACAGGATGGCGACCATTGCCCGCCGGCCGCGCGCGGCGAACGGCCTGAACGTCGTCTCGCCGCGGCGTCTCACGTGACCACCAGCCGCAGATGCATCCCGCCGAGAAAGTGGCCGGCCATGTTGCAGATCAGCTCGTACGTGCCGGGCCGCAGGTCGACGTCGAGGTGGCGCACCGTCCCGGGGTCGCCGGGCTCGAGCGCCCCGACGGTCTCCGGCTCCAGCCCTTCCTCGTCGACGGTCAGCCGGTCGCTGCGGAGCCGCAGGGAGCGGCCGTTCTGGCGGATCACGATCAGCTCGTGCGCGACGGGACCGTCGTTCTTGACGTCGAACCGGACGCGCCCGGCCGGCACGACGCGCGGCGTCGCCAGGATTCGAAAGTCGGCTTCCTTGACGCGGACGACGGTCGAGGCGCTGGACGAGCGGTCCTGCGCAGCGCAGCCCGCAGTCAGGGCAACCAGGGCGGCCACAGCCGCCAGGCGCGCGAACGGGCCGCTGCTCACCGAGCCTGTATCGGCGCCGAGGGCGCGGAGCTTGATGCAGACGTTGCGAGGTGGATCGGCTAGCGGGCCGCGAGCGCGAGGACGTCGTCGAGCTCGAGCGTGCGCCCCCGTTCGAACGCCGCGTCGGCAGCCTCACCGAGCTCTGCGCGAATCCCAGCACGCGTCTCGCCGTTCATCGCCGCGTAGAAGGGCTGCTCCGCCGACCCGCTCACCCCACGCAGCGCGTCCGCCGCACCCAGCAGCGTCGCGCCCGACTCGGGATCGCCGAGCCGTAGCCGTGCCGCCGCCTGCGCCTCGAACACCTGGCTGACGATGTCGCCCCCGAGGGCGCGCGCCGCCTCGGCCGCCTCGCGCATGGCAGCCAGTGCAGCCTCGGTCTCGCCCTGGAAGTACGTTGCGAGACCGAGATTGAGCAGCGACATGGCCGCCACGTCGCCGATCCCCAGCCGCCGGGAGAGCGCCGCCGACTCCTCCGCCAACTCCCGGGCACGCGCGTAGTCGCCGCGGATGATCTGCAGGTCGGCGAGGTTGAGCGTCACGAGCGCCAGCACCGGATCGTCCTCGCCGGCCCGCGCGGCCGCGCGGCTGCGCTCGTAGTACTCGGCCGCCCGGTCGAGGTCGCCGCCGAACATCGCCGCGACGGCGAGGTCGCCGAGCGCGGCCGCGATCGCGGACTGGTCGCCGATCGCCTGCCAGCGCGCCAGCGCGTCCTCCGCGAGCACACGCTGCTCCTCGTAGTCGCCCGCGAGCGCCGCGAGGTGCGCAGCCGAGCGGACGAGCCGCGCCGCGGTCGCCGGCTCGAGCTCGTCCACCGCGGCGAGGCTCGCAGCGATCCACGCCCGCCCCTCCGCGGTCAGCGGCCGCACGCGCCAGTAGCGGCCGAGCGCCGCGCAGATCCGGCCGGCGACCTCCCGCTCGCCGGCGTCGCGCGCCCAGCCGAGCGCCGCGCGCACGTTGTCGTAGTCGTCGTCGATCGCGCGCAGCCACCGCTCCTGGCCGCTGCCCCGCAGGTGCGGCTCCGCCGCCTCCGCCAGCTCGACCACGAACTCGGCGTGGCCGCGCTTGACCGCCGCCTCCTCGCCGCTGGAGACGAGCTGCTCCGCCGCGAACTCGCGGATCGTCTCCAGCATCAGGAAGCGGGCGCCGTCGCGCGCCTTCAGCAGGCTGAGGTCGACCAGCTCCTCGAGCGCGTCGAGGTCGCCGCCCGCGGCCTGCTCGGCCGCGTCCAGCGAGAAGCCGCCCGCGAACACCGACAGCCGCCGGAGCAGGACGCGCGCGTCGGCCTGCAGCAGGTCGTGGCTCCACTCGATCGTCGCCCGCAGCGTCTGCTGGCGCTCCGGCGCGTCCGCACTTCCACGGGTCAGCACGGCGAGGCTGCGCTCCAGGCGTCCGAGCATCGACTCCGGCTCGAGCAGTCGCGTGCGGGCGGCCGCGAGCTCCAGCGCGAGCGGCAGGCAGTCCAGCCGCAGGCATATCTCCGCCACCGTGCCGTCCGCCTCGAGCCGGCGCCCGGCCGCCGCCGCCCGCTCCACGAACATCGTGACCGCGCTCTTCAGCTCGAGCGGCTCGAGTGGATAGACGTGCTCGCCCGCGATGTGCAGCGCCGCCCGGCTCGTCGTCAGCACCTTCAGCCGCGGGGCCTGGGCGAGCAGCTCGCTGAGCGGCCGCCGCGCGTCGAGCACGTGCTCGAAGTTGTCGAGCGCGAGCACCGCCTGCCGCCCGCGCAGGTACTCGGCCAGCCCCTCGGTCGGCGCGACCGCCTGCGCGATCGCGGGCAGCACGAGGTCGGCCTGCCGCAGGCCGGCGAGCGGCACCCAGAAGACGCCGTCCGTCATCCGGTCCTCCAGCTCGGCCGCGACATCGATCGCGAGCCGGGTCTTGCCCGTGCCGCCCGGCCCCGTGATCGTCACCACCCGCGCCCCGTTCGACATCAGCGCGACGAGATCGGCAACCTCGCGCTCACGGCCGAGCAGCGGCCACGCCGTCGGCGGCAGCTGCGTCTGGCGATGGGTGCGCAGCGGCGGAAAGTCGCCGCGGCCGGCCTGCCAGAGCCGCTGCCGGTCGGGGAAGTCCTTGAGCGGATGCTCGCCGAGATCGCGCACCTCGAGCTCGCCGCCGACGAGGTCGTGCGTCGACTGCGACATCACGACCTGGCCACCGTGCGCGACGCTCATGATCCGCGCCGCCCGGTGCACGTCGATGCCGACGTACTTCGGCGGGTCGACCGCAGGCTCGCCGGTGTGCACCCCCACGCGGACGCGCATGGGCCCGCCCTCGAGCGCGGCCAGCGCCTCGGCGACCGCGTCGAGCGCCGCGCGTGCGGACGCGAACGCGAAGAAGAAGCTGTCGCCCTGGTTGTCGACCTCGTAGCCGCCGTGGCGGCCGAACGCGCCGCGGACGGCGTGGCCGTGCGCGTTGAGCGCGTCCATGTACGCGGCCGGGCCGAGCTCCTGGAGCAGGCGCGTCGCCCCCTCCACGTCGGTGAAGACGAGTGTCACCGTCCCGGTCGGCTGTATGCGACCCCTCAGATGGACGTCATCCAATAGCCGCGCCACGCCACGCGCAACATAGGGTGTCGTGGTGCGGCTCCTGGTCCTCGGCGGCACCAAGTTCCTCGGGCGCGCCGCCGCCGAAGAGGCGCTGCGCCGCGGCCACGACGTCACGCTCTTCAACCGCGGCCAGACGAACGCCGGCCTCTTCCCGGAGGCCGAGCACCTGCACGGCGACCGCGACGGCGAGCTCGACGCGCTGCACGGGCGCGAGTGGGACGCGGTCATCGACCCGTCCGGCTACGTGCCGCGCGTCGTCCGCGCCTCCGCCGAGTTGCTGCAGGATGCCGTCGGCCACTACGTCTTCGTCTCGAGCGTCTCCGTGTACCGGGACTTCTCGCGCGCTCACTTCGACGAGACGGCGCCGCGCATCGTGCTCGAGGACCCGGCGGTCGAGGAGGTCATGGAGCACTACGGTGGGCTCAAGGCGCTCTGCGAGGACGTCGTCGCCGAGGTCTTCTCGGCCCGCTCCGCGAACGTCCGCGCCGGGCTGATCGTCGGGCCGCACGACCCCACCGACCGCTTCACCTACTGGCCCGTGCGCGTCGCGCGCGGCGGCGAGGTGCTGGCGCCCGGGCGGCCCGGCCGCCCGGTCGAGTTCGTGGACGTGCGCGACCTCGGCGCCTGGCTCGTCACCGTCGCCGAGCAGCGCACGAGCGGCGCCTTCAACGCCACCCGCGACGGGCTGACGATGGCCGAGGTGCTCGACACCTGCCGCGCCGTCAGCGGCAGCGACGCTACGTTCACGTGGGTAGACGAGCCATTCCTGCTCAAGCGCGAGGTCGGCCAGTGGATGGAGCTGCCGCTCTGGATCGCCGAGAGCGACCCCGAGTGGGGGCACATGCAGGAGGCCGACGTCTCCCGCGCGCGCTCTGCAGGCCTCACGTTCCGGCGGCTCTCCGAGACGGTCGGCGACACGCTCGCCTGGGCGCGAACGAAAGACGGCTGGAACGATGCCGTCGGCCTCGAGCCCGAGCGCGAGCGCGAGCTCCTGGAAGAGTGGCGTAGCTAGCATCGCCCGGATGGACGGCTACGCCTTCGTGCACTCAGAGCACGTGCGCTTCCGCGACCTCGACGCGATGGGGCACATCAACAACGCCGTCGTCGCCACCTACATCGAGCAGGCGCGCGTCGAGTACCTCGCCTCCCTCAGCGTGCTCGACGGGCCGGTCTACGACCAGGGCGCCGAGAGCATGATCCTCGCCCGCATCGAGATCGACTTCCGCGCGCCGGGCCATCCGGAGCCCGACATGGTCGACATCGGCGTCCGCCCTGCGTCGGTCGGCCGGAAGAGCTTCACCCTCGACTACCGGCTCGAGCAGGGCGGCGAGCTGCTCGCCGAGGCCACCACCGTGCTCGTCTCGTACGACTACGAGCGCGCGCGGTCGCGCGAGGTCCCCGACGACTGGCGCAACGCGCTCGAGCGCCCTGGTCCTGTGAGCGCATGACCTTCCGGCGCGAGACGCTCGCGAACGGCCTGCGCGTCCTCACTGCGCCGATGGACCACGCCCAGTCGGTGACCTGCTTCATCATGCTCGCCGCCGGGTCACGCTACGAGACGGCCGACACGAACGGCATCGCGCACTTCAGCGAGCACATGTTCTTCAAGGGCACCGAGCGGCGCCCGACCGCACGTGACATCGCCGGCGAGATCGACTCGATCGGCGGCGAGTTCAACGCATTCACCGGCAAGGAGTACACGGGCTACTACGTGAAGTGCGCGGCCGAGCACCGCGACGTCGCGCTCGACGTGCTCGTCGACATGCTCCGCCACTCGAAGTTCGACCCCGAGGAGATCGAGCGCGAGAAGGGCGTGATCATCGAGGAGATGAACATGTACTTCGACACGCCGCGCGACTCGATCGGCGGCGTGTACGAGTCGCTCCTCTTCGGCGACCAGCCGCTCGGCTGGGACATCGTCGGCCGCAAAGAGACGATCCGCGACGCGACGCACGACACGTTCCGGCAGTACGTCGACCACTGGTACCGGCCCTCGCGCATGGTCGTCGGGCTCGGCGGAAGGATTGGCGACGGCGTGCACGAGCGCATCGAGGAGCTGCTCGGCGACCTCCAGGACATCCCCGGCGCCGACGGGCCCGAGCCGGTCGCACCATTCGCGAACGGCCGCGTCAGGCTGAAGACGAAGGAGTCCGACCAGGCGCACCTGATCCTCGGCGCGCCGAGCTACCCGATCGACCATCCCGACCGCTACGCGCTCAGCATGGTCGCGACCGTGCTCGGCGGCGGCATGTCGTCGCGCCTGTTCACGGAGGTGCGCGAGCGCCGCGGCCTGGGCTACTACGTCTTCGGCGTCAACCACAGCTACACCGACGCCGGCACGCTCTATTCGCAGGCCGGCGTCGACATCGCGCGCATCGACGAGGCGGTCACGACCATCGTCGGCGAGCTACGCCGCATCGCGGACGAGCCGGTGCCGACCGCCGAGCTGGAGAAGGCGCGCAACTTCTCGAAGGGGCGCTTCGTGCTCCAGCTGGAGAGCCCGCAGGGGCTGATCATGTTCGGCCTCCGCCGGGAGGTGCTCGAGGGCCAGGCCGTCGAGCCCGAGGAGGTGCTCGCCGCGATCGAGGCGGTCACCGGCGAGGACGTCCAGCGGGTGGCCCAGGACGTGATCCGTGCGAACGCGCTCCGGCTCGCCGTCGTCGGCCCGTTCGACGACGCCGAGCGGTTCGAGCAGCTCCTGGACTAGTGCCCGCCGCCGGAGTCGTGGCCGCCGTCGCCGCCCGACCCGCTGTCGCCTGACCCGCTTCCGCCGCCGTCTCCGGTGCCGTCAGACCCGTGCGAGCCGTCGCCGGACGAGGAGGTCGTCGTGGTCGG
The DNA here is from genome assembly GCA_963817375.1 of uncultured Thermoleophilia bacterium. Lineage (GTDB taxonomy): Bacteria > Actinomycetota > Thermoleophilia > Gaiellales > Gaiellaceae > JACVRM01. Next base: position 109,328 of record CAWFOB010000004.1, read on the forward strand.
CCCTGTCGTGGTGGTCGTGTGATCCTCCGACGGGCCCGGGCCGCCGCCCGACGAGCTGTCGGAATGCTCGGGTGCGGGCGCCGTCACGGTGCGAACTTCGCCGCCGCCTGATGCGGAGGACGGCAGGGAGTGACCGGAGGAGCCTTCTCCGTCGGGCGAGCCGCGCTGACCCGACCTGCTGTCATGCCGCTCCGTGGCGGTCGCCGGCGTGGTTGTGACCGCCGGTGGGCGTCGCGGGACCGGCGTCCGAACCGCGACCTCCTGAACCGGCGTCGGGGCCGTCCGGTGGACGTCGGCGGCCGACCGCGGCCTCGCGTGGCGGACGGGCGCGCGCTGCGGCGGTGCAGCATCGGCCCCGCGGTGATGGTGCGGCGCCACCGCGACCACGCCGGCGGCGACGATCGCGGTGCCCGCTGTCGCCGCCGCGACCTTGGCCACCACCGCCAGCGCCCCCAGCTTGGCGGCTGCGGCGGGCGTCTCCGGCGAGGAGCCGAAGAGCTGCGCGAGCCAGTCGCGGAAGCTCATCGGAGCGGACGTGACGGCCGCGAGCGCCGTGCGCAGCGAGACGCGCAGCTGCTGCCGCGCGCGGAAGAGAAGCGACTCGACGGCGGGCCGGCTGACGCCGAGCTCGTCCGCCAGCTCCTCGTACGAGAGCCCCGAGAACTCCCGCAGCAGGAACGCGTGCCGTTGCTGGCCCGGCAGCCGCGCGAGCGCGTGTCGCAGCGACTCGACCTCCTCGGAGCGGACGGCCTGCTCCGCCGGATCGCCGCCCGCGGCGACCTCGAGGTTCTCGCCGGGCAGCGGCTCGCGCATGCGGCGCTGGGCGCGCGTCCGGCATTCGTTGCGCGCGATCGTGGCGAGCCACGCCGCGGGCTCACGCGGCATCGTGCCGCCGGCCAGGCTCGTGTAGGCCGAGAGGAAGGTCTGCTGTGCGGCGTCCTCGGCGTCGTGCGCGTTCCGGAGCATGCCGCGGCAGATGCCGAGCACCATCGCGGCGTGCGCCTCGAAGAGCTCGGCCAGGTGCTGCGCGGGCCGCCCTGCCCCGGGGCGGCCCGCGCGCCGTGCGTCGAATGCGGTGCTAGCCGTCGCCGCCTCCGCCGTCGTGATGACCGCCGTGGTCGCCGCCGCCGCCGTTGTTGCCTCCATCGTCCTCGCCCTGGTCCGAGTCCTCCTCGTGGGACGTCGCGAGCGTGAACGTGTCGCCGGCCAGGGTCACCTTCACCTCGACCTTGTCGCCGACGGCGAGGGTGGCCGGAAGCGACGTGCCCGCCGGGATGACGACGTCGATCGTCGACTTGCCGACCGTGAGCACGAGGTCGCCCGGGTCGGTCGCCGTCGCGAGGGTGATCGCCGAGAGCGTGCCCTCGAGCTCGAGCCGCTGTGCGTGGCCCTGCTCGGAGACGTCCTGCTGGTCGAGCTCGTTGTCGTTGGTGTCGACGGTGACGTCGACGATCGTGCCGGTCGCGGGGCCCGTCGCGCCGGCGCCGGCATCGGCCAGCCTGCGCGTCCGGACGGCGAGCATGCTGTGCCCGGCCGCGACCATGTAGCCGGTCCTGAGCTGGCGCGCGACCACACCGCGGATGCGGGCGGTCTTCGCGCGGCCGCGGGTGACGACCGAGGTCGCGCTGAACGTGCCGTCGGCGAGCAGCTTCGCCTGCACGGCGACGCGCGCGCCGACCGCAAGGCCGGTCCGGTGGGTGTGCACGGTGCGCACGACGCCGGCCGCCGAGACGACGACCGCGTGGCGCGCCGGCTGCTTGGCGACGACGACGCCGCCGAAGCTTGCGGCGCCTGCCGTGGCCGGGAGGACGACTGCCACCGCGGCGGCCAGTGGGAGCAGGAGCTTCTTCATGTGTGTCCTTTCGTACCGAGGGGAGAGAACGGTGGTTTCGTCCCAGAGACCACGTCGGCGAGAAAAACTTGCGCAGTTCCCCCGAACGGGTGACCGGGGAAGATCGGCGCCCCCCGCCTCGTCCTACTGGCAGACGATCTCGAGCAAGGAGCCGACCATGTGCGACGACGATCTCCCGACCACGTACGACGACGATGTCGAGGCGCACCTCCTGAAGGAGGCGCTCGCAACGGGCGCGGCCGCGGCCGCGGTCCTCGCCGGCGCCGGCGCGGCGTCCGGATCGACCATGCCGGCGCGCGGTCTCACCAGCGTCACGCCGGCCGTCGCGGTGCTCCCCGACCCGGGCGCGATGCCGGCGCCGAAGGCGCCTCCGATCCGCACCGTCGCGTCGGTCTCCAAGAAGACCCACAAGCAGACGAAGCACCACAAGAAGTAGCCGCCGGTCCTCGCAGCTGACGCGCGACGCGCCGCCCGAACAAGGCGGCGCGTCGCGCCTCGAGGCCCGGCCACCGGGTTCCGACGCGCGGATCACCGGTCGCTGCGGAGGATCCCGTAGAGCCGGCTGTCGCGGTACTCGTCTCCCTTGCGCTCGTGCTCGCGCAGCTCGCCCTCGAGCCGCATGCCGGCCTTCTCCATCACGCGACCAGAGGCCGGATTGCCGCTGAAGTGGTACGCGTACACCCGGTTGAGGCCGAGCTCGTCGAACGCGTAGGCGATCAGCGCCCGCGTCGCCTCGGTCGCGTAGCCCGAGCCCCAGTACGGGACGCCCACCCAGTAGCCGATCTCGGCGCGGCCGTGCTCCGGCTCGACGGCCAGACCGATCGCGCCCAGCAGCGCGCCGTCGTCGCGCCGCTCGAGCGCGAGGTTGAGCGCGTTGCCGCGCTCAGCGTCCTCGCGGTGGCGGCCGATCCACGCCTCCGCCGCGCCGGGCGGGTACGGGTGCGGGATGTTGAGCGTCGTCTCGGCGATCAGCGGGTCGCCGGCGAGCCGCGCCACCTCCGGGGCGTCGGCAAGCGTGAACGGCCGCAGTCGCAGCCGTTCACAGTCGATAAAGGGGATCTGGCCTATTCCGTAGTCTCGGCGACCGCGCGGGTCTTGATCTCGTCGACGACGGCCGGGTCGGCGAGCGTCGTCGTGTCGCCGAGCGGCCGGTTCTCGGCCACATCGCGGAGCAGCCGGCGCATGATCTTCCCGGAGCGGGTCTTCGGCAGCTCCGGCGTGAAGACGATGTTCGCCGGCTTTGCGATCGGGCCGATCTTCTGCGCGACGTGGTTGCGGAGCTCCTCGAGCATCTCGACGGAGGCCTCCTCGCCGCCCTTCAGCGTCACGTAGGCGACGATCGCCTGGCCGGTCTGTCGCGTCGTTGCGGCCGCACACTGCCGCCTCCGCCACCTTCGGATGGTCGACCAGCGCGCTCTCGACCTCGATCGTCGAGATGCGATGGCCGGACACGTTCATCACGTCGTCGACGCGGCCGAGCAGCCAGAAGTCGCCGTCCTCGTCGATCCGCGCGCCGTCGCCGGCGAAGTAGGTGTCCGGGTACTTCGACCAGTACGTCTCGACGAAGCGGTCGGGATCCCGGTAGATCCCGCGCAGCATCGCCGGCCACGGCCGCCGCAGCACCAGGTAGCCGCCCCCGCCCGGCCCGACCTCGTTGCCCTGCTCGTCGAAGACCGCCGCCTCGATTCCCGGGAACGGCTTCGTCGCCGAGCCCGGCTTCGTCGTCGTCACGCCCGGGAGCGGCGTGATCATGATCATCCCCGTCTCGGTCTGCCACCAGGTGTCGACGATCGGGCAGCGGCCGCCGCCGACGTGCTCGTGGTACCAGATCCACGCCTCCGGGTTGATCGGCTCGCCGACGGAGCCGAGCAGGCGCAGCGACGACAGGTCGTGCTGCTGCGCGTACTCCGGCCCCCATTTCATGTGCGTGCGGATCGCCGTCGGCGCCGTGTAGAGGATGTCGACCTTGTAGCGCTCGACGATCTCCCACCAGCGGTCCTTGTCCGGGAAGTCGGGCGTCCCCTCGTACATGACGCCGGTCGTCCCGTTGCAGAGCGGGCCGTAGACGATGTAGCTGTGCCCGGTGACCCAGCCGACGTCGGCGGCGCACCAGTACACCGAGTCGGGCTTGACGTCGAAGATGTAGTAGTGCGTCGTCGCGACGCCGACGAGGTAGCCGCCGGTCGTGTGCGCGATGCCCTTCGGCTTGGCGGTCGTGCCGCTCGTGTAGAGCAGGTAGAGGAGGTCCTCGGCGTCCATCGGCTCGCACGGGCATTCGGTCTCGTCGGTGACGACGTCGTGCCACCAGTGGTCGCGGCCTTCCTGCATCGGCACGTCCCCGCCCGTTCGCCGCAGGACGATCACGTTCTTCACCAACGGCGAATCGGCGAGCGCCTCGTCGGCTGTCTTCTTGAGCGGGACGGTCGTGCCGCGCCGCCACGCCTCGTCCTGCGTGATCAGCACCTCGCAGCCCATGTCCTGAAGGCGGTCGGACAGCGAGTCGGCCGAGAAGCCGCCGAAGACGACGGTGTGCGGGGCGCCGATGCGCGCGCACGCCAGCATCGCGATCGGCGTCTCCGGGACCATGCCCATGTAGATGCCGACCGGCGTGCCCTTGTCGACGCCCAGCGCCTTCAGCGCGTTGGCGAGCTTCGTCGTCTCGCGCTGCAGGTCGGCGAAGGTGAGCTCGCGGCGGTCGTCGACCGGCTCGCCCTCCCAGTAGTAGGCGACGGCGCCGCCGCGGCCGGCCTCGACGTGGCGGTCGACGCAGTTGTAGGTGATGTTGAGCTTGCCGCCGAGGAACCACTTCGCGTACGGCGGCTCCCACTCGGCAGAGCTCCGTGAAGGGCTCGAACCACGTGACCCGCTCGCGGGCCTCGCTCGGCCCAGAACTCGATCGGGTCGCGGTCGTAGATGTCCGGCTTGGCGTTCGCCTGCGCGGCGAACTCCGGGCGGCGGCGCGTACCGCCGCTCCTCGAGGAAGATCGTCTCGATCGCCTGGCGGCTCTCAGTGGCCACTCGCTACCTCCGTACGGCGCGGCATTGATGGACGCCGGACCCTACAGGGCTGTCGACCCCAGGTGACGCAGCGCGAGGCCGGTCAGGATCTCGCGCACGGTGCGTTCCGCGACGAGCGCGGTCGGATCGGCCGACCCGATCGCCGTGGGGCACACCTCGACGACCTCGGCGCCCACGAGGTCGACGGCGGCCGCCACCGTCCGCGCCGCCCAGAGCAGGTCGCCGCTCGTCATCCCGCCCGGCTCGGGCGTGCCGGTCCCCGGCGCGAAGGCGGGATCGAGCACGTCGATGTCGACGGACAGGAACACCGGCCCGTCGCCGACCGCGGCGAGCGCACGCTCGACGACCGCCTCGATCCCCTGGCGGCGCACGTCGTGCATGAAGAGGCTCGTGATGCCGCGCTCGCGCTGCCACGCGAACTCGCGCTCCCCCGGCCAGTAGCCGCGCAGCCCGATCTGGACGTAGCGGCGTGGCGCGACCGCGCCCTCCTCGACGAGCCGGTACATCGGCGTGCCGTGCGAGCGCTCGACGCCGAACACCTCGGTGCCGGTGTCGGTGTGCGTGTCGAAGTGGATCAGCCCGACAGGCCCTTTCGCGCGCGCGCAGGCGCGAATGTCGGGCTCGGCGATCGAGTGGTCGCCGCCGAGGACGAGGGGGACGGCGCCGGCCGACAGCACCGTGCCGACCGTCTCGGAGATCGCCCGGTGCGACAGCTCCGGATCGGCCGGGACGACGGGCGCGTCGCCGAAGTCGGCCAGGCGGAGCTCGGCGAACGCGTCGATGCCGGCCTCGAGGTGCGGCCCGGGCGGGCACGAGGCGGCGCGGATCGCGCGCGGGCCGAAGCGGGCGCCGGGCCGGTCGGAGACGAGGTCGTCGAACGGCGCCCCGACGATCGCGGCGTGGAGCCCCTCGAGCTCGGCCGCGTCCTCGGTGTACGGCAGGCCGCCGAAGGTGAGCAGGCCGGCGTAGTCGGGCTTCTCGCCGTACGCCTTCCAGCGGCCGTTCGGGTCGATCACCCGAGCGACCCTAACGGGGCTAGATCGTCAGGTCGTACGGGAAGTCAGTCAGGTTCTCGGCGCCGTCGGCTGTGACGAGGACGATGTCCTCGAGCCGGCAGCCGCCGACCCCGCCCTTGTAGAGGCCGGGCTCGAGGGTCACGACGTCGCCGGGCACCAGCCGGTCGCTGTGGCCGCTCATCCCGAGGCTCGGCGGCTCGTGCACCTCGAGGCCGACGCCGTGGCCGAGCCCGTGGAAGAACCCGTCGAGCAGGACGGTGCCGGGCTCCTTCGAGAGCTGCGTCGGGTAGCCGTGCCCCTCGTAGAAGCGGCACGTGTCCTCGTGGATATCGCGGCCGACCGCGCCCGGCTTCACGAGCGCGAGCGCGCGCGTGATCGCCTCCTCGGTCAGCCGGTGCCACTCGCGCAGCTCGGCCGACGGCTCGCCGACGACGAAGGTCCGCGTCATGTCGGAGAAGCAGCCGGACTCGCGGTCGCGCGGGAAGAGATCGAGGACGACCGGCTCGTTGGCGAGGATCGCGCCCGAGCCCCCGTCGTGGCCGACCGCGCTCTGCGGGCCGTGCGAGACGATGAAGTCGTCTGCGATCAGGTCGTTGTCCGTGAACACCCGGCCGATGACCGCCTTGATGCGCTCACTCGTCAGCGGCTCGCCGTCGAGCAGCAGCGCCTCGCCGCGGATCTCGGCGCGCCGGAGCATGTCGCGCGCGGCGGCCATGGCCTCCTCGGTGCCGCGCTGCGCGCGCCGGATGCCGGCGAGCTCGGCCTCATTCTTCGCCCGGCGGCGCTGCATGAAGAGCTCCGCGTCGGGCAAGAGCTCGATGCCGTTCGCGCGCAGGTGGTCGGCGACCGAGACCGGGAAGTCCGGCGGCACCGCGGCGCTCGACACGCCGGTCTCACGACAGGCCCGCAGGGCGATCTCGATCAGCGCTTGCTCGCGGTTGAGACCGGAGGCGAGCAGGTCGTCGTAGCCGAAGTCCTCGAACGCACGCACGTCGAGGCCGTTGCCGCCGAGCCGCGGCGTCTCCAGCGACGCGACCGCGACGAGCTTCGTTCCGTTGCGCTCGACGTAGACGAAGTCGTCGCCGATCGACACGGGCACCTCGTGCCGCATCGCGGGCGACGTGGTCGTCTCGCCGAAGATCAGGACATCGGGCATGAGGCCGCATCCTAGACAGCGCGACCTGAAGACTCGACACGACGCGGCCTCATCGGGGCCGTCCCCGTGTCAGCGGGGGCTGTCCCGACGCGCCCTCGGTTCGCGACCGACCGAACCGACCACGCGAAACAGCGTCAATGGCGCTATGAGGCTCCGATACCTCGATGACCGAAGTGGCGAGTCGGCGCGTGTCGGGACAGTCCCCGGCGACGCCCACTTCGGGCGTCGCCGGGGACTGTCCCACGGCCAATAGACTCAGGCCCCGTGAATGCCCTCGAGCAGGAGCGGGCGCTGATCGCCGAGTACGACGAGGAGCTGCGTGGCCAGCTGCCCGCAGGCTCGGAGATCTTCGACGCGCACGTCCACCTCGGCCTCGACATCGACGGCTTCCGCGGCGACTACACCGAGCTCGAGGAGATCCAGTCCCGCTACGCGATCGCGCGCTGCAACGTCTTCTGCCTCGACGAGCCCGACCGGCATCCCGCCTTTCGTGCGGCCAACGACCGCACGCTCGCCTTCGCCGCCCGCGCCGGCGGCCGGCTGGTCCCGTACGCCCGGCTCGACATCAACGAGGAGCCGATCGAGGAGGCGACACGCTGCCTCGGCGCCGGCGCGCAGGGGATCAAGCTGCATCCGCGCGCACAGCGCATCCAGCTCCACGACGAGCGGCTCGTCCCCGTCTTCGAGCTGGCGGCCGACCGGAAGGTGCCGATCCTGATCCACGGCGGCCGCGGGCTGCCGCCGATCGCCGAGCACCTCTCCAACCTCGTCGACCGCTTCGCGGGGACGCAGCTGATCATCGCCCACGCCGGCATCGCCGACCAGGCGGAGCTCTTCAGCCACTTCGCGGGCCGAGAAGGCGTGTACTTCGACACCTCGGTGTGGAGCCCGCTCGACCTGCTGGCGCTCTTCCACCACGTGTCGCCCGAGCAGATCCTCTACGCGTCGGATTACCCCTACGGCCAGCATCCCGGGTCGATGATCATCGCGCTGCGCGTCGCCCGCACGGCCGGGCTCGACGACGACGGCATCCGAGGCATGCTGGGCGGCAATGCCGCACGCATCGCCGACGGCGGCGATCCGCCGCGGCTGACGCCGCCCGACAACGAGCGGGTCTTCTCGCAGCCGATCGCGTTCGCCCGCATCCACCAGTACCTGTCGATGGCGGCCCCGCTGCTCTGGACCCGCCAGCAGGACACGGTCGGCGTGATCGGGCTCGCGCTCAATGCCACGCTCGAGCGCGACGGCTACCAGGACGAGCGCGACCGCATCCGCGAGCTGCTCACGGTGGCGCGCTCGCTCTGGGACGAGATGGCCGCGATCGCCGACCCCGACGAGCGCCGCGACCACATGCGCGCCACCTTCCGGATGGTCTATCTCGCCGACGTGCTGGCGGTGACGGTTGGCGCTTGAGCTCCGCATCAACGGGGGTAGCTACCGCATCGAGGCGGCGGTCGGCCGCTCGCTCGCGACCGTGCTGCGCGAGGACCTCGGCTTGACCGGGACGAAGATCGCCTGCAACGAGGGCCACTGCGGCGCCTGCACCGTGCAGCTCGACGGGGTGCCTGTGCTCTCGTGCATCACGCTCGCCCACCTCGTCGGCGATCGTGAGGTCACCACCATCGAGGGCCTGCGCGACCACCCGCTGGTCGACGCGTTCGTCCGCGCCGACGCGCTCCAGTGCGGCTTCTGCACCCCGGGCCAGATCGTCTCGGCCGCGGCGCTCGTCGCCGCCACTCCCGACCCGGACGCCGAGACCATTCGCCACGCGATGGCCGGGAATCTCTGTCGCTGCGGCACCTACACCAAGATCGAGGAGGCGATAGCCACGTGGCGCGACTGATCCGGACGGAGAAGGAAGTCGAGGGCCGGTACGAGGAGGTCTGGCTCGTCGTCGAGGAGGATGCGCTCGACCAGTGGCCGCAGGGCGCCCGCGACGTCGTCGGGCAGCCGGCGACCCGGAAGACGGGCTCGCAGCGCGCGCGGGGCGAGGCGCGCTTCACGGCCGACATCCGGCTCCCCGGGATGCTCCACGCGGCCGTGCTGCGCTCGCCGCACGCGCACGCGCGCGTGCAGCGGATCGACGTGTCCCGCGCGCTCGAGGCGCCGGGCGTCCGAGCGGCCGTCGTGCCGGGCGACGTGCACGTGCTCGAAGAGCACGCCGGCTTTCAGGGCGCGGCGGTCGCGGCCATCGCGGCCGACACCGAGGGACAGGCTCGCGCAGCGCTCGAGCTGATCGACGTCGAGTGGGAGATCCTGGAGCCGCTCGTCGACCCCGAGGAAGCGGTGAGCCGGGGTCAGCTCCACGGCGGGCCGCGCCGCTTCGAGCGCGGCGACGTGGACCAGGGCCTTGCGGGCGCCGACGTCGTCGTCGAGGCGGAGTACCGCACGCAAACGGTCCTGCACAGCTCGATGGAGACGCACCAGTCCGTGTGCCAGTGGGTCGGCGACCGGCTGGACGTCTACATCTCGACGCAGTACATCTGGGGCGTCCGCGACACGATCTCGGAGAAGCTCGGCCTGCCGCCGGACAACGTGCGGGTCGTCTGCGAGTTCATGGGCGGCGGCTTCGGCTCCAAGAACGGGCCCGGCGACTACACGTTCATCGGAGCCGAGCTGGCGAAGCGCACCGGGCGGCCGGTCCGCTGCGCGCTCACGCGCCGCGAGGAGAACCTCGCCACCGGCAACCGGAACGCGACCATCCAGCGCCTGACCGCCGCGGCCCGCGCGGACGGCACGCTCGTCGCGCTGGGCGGCGAGTTCGTGAACTCGACCGGCTGGGGCGGCTGGACGGCGCCCACGTACGGGCCGATGGAGATGCTGTACGCCTGCGAGAACGTGCGCACGCTGACCTACAGCGCGAAGCTGAACACGCCGCCGATGCTCGCGTTCCGCGCGCCCGGCTTCGTCGAGGGCACCTTCGGGCTCGAGTCCCTGCTCGACCGGCTGGCCGCAAGGCTCGACATCGACCCGCTCGAGCTGCGCAAGCGCAACTACGCCCACTCGCTGGACGACCACACGTACTCCTCGAAGAACCTGATGGAGTGCTACCGGCTCGCCGAGCCGCACTGGGAGCGCAGGCACGAGGTGCGCGCCCGCAGCGACGGCCCGTGGAAGCGCGGCGTCGGCCTCGCCAGCCAGACCTGGTACGGCGGCGGCGGCCCGCCGTCCTACGCCTGGGTGCGCCTCGGCTCGGACGCGCGCGCCACGGTGATCACGGCCATGCAGGACATCGGCACCGGCACGGCGACGGCGATGGCGCAGATCGCCGCCGAGGAGCTCGGGCTTCCGCTCGACCACGTCGACGTCGTGCTCGGCGACTCCGCGCGCGGCCCGTACGCCTCGATCTCGGCCGGCTCGTCGACGACGCCCTCGATGGGACCGGCTGTGCGCGCCGCGGCCGCGGACGCCGGCCGGCAGATCATCGAGATCGCTGCGCAGCGCTACGACCGCGAGGAGCGCGTCCTGGCGCTCGAGGGCGGCAACGTCGTCTCCTCGGACGGCGGCTCCTGGCCGATCGAAGAGGTCGTCGGCCTGCTGGAGGACGCGCAGCTGCTCGGCAGGGGCGCACGCGGCCCGAACCCGACAGGCATGCAGGTGCTCACCTGGGGCGTCCAGGTGGCCGAGGTCGCGGTCGACGTCGAGACCGGCGAGGTGCGCGTCGAGCGCGTCGCCGCCATCCACGACATCGGCCGGGTGATCAACCCGCTCGGCGCGTCGAGCCAGGTCGAGGGCGGAGTCATCCAGGCCGTCGGCCACACGCTCTCCGAGGACCGGCTGCTCGACCCGGCGACCGGGACGGTGCTCACGCAGACGCTCGACGCGTACCGCATGCCGACGATCGCAGACGTGCCCGAGATCGTCACCGAGCTGGTCGACGTCCCGGACGAGCACCTGACCAACCTGGGCTCGAAGGGGCTCGGCGAGCCGCCGATCGTCCCGACCGCCGCGGCGATCGCGAACGCGATCCGCGACGCGACGGGCGCCGAGGTGCAGTCGCTCCCGATCACCCGCGAGGAGATGCTTCGCGCGCTGCGCGAGGCCCGCGAGCGGGAGAGGCTTGCAGCTACTCCGGCCTGACACCCTGCCCGAGGCCGTCGCCGCGCTCGGGAACGGCAGCGTCGGTATCGCCGGCGGAACGGAGATCGTCCCGCTCACGCGCGACCGCATCGTGAGCGCCCGAACCTTGGTCGACCTTTCGCGCGCCGTCCCGCGCGGCGTGGACGGGACACGCATCGGCGCGGGCACGACGCTCGGCGAGCTCGAGACCGATCCGGAGATCCCGGAGGCACTCCGCGAGGCCTGCCGCCTCGCGGCCTCGCCGCAGCTGCGCGCCATGGGCACGATCGGCGGCAACCTCCGCCAGGCCACGCGCTGCTGGTACTGGCGCCTCAAGTACCCCTGCTACCTGCACGGCGGCGACGTGTGCCACGCACGTGACGGAGAGCACCGCGAGCACGCGATCTTCGCCAACGAGCCGTGCGCGTCCGCGCACCCGTCCGACGTGGCGGCCGCGCTGCTCGCGCTCGGCGCGCACGCCGTCACGTCGAAGCGCGAGCTTCCGCTCGCGGAGCTCTACCGCCTGCCGACGGACGACGACCGCGACGTGGTCGCGCTCGACCCGGACGAGCTGATCCTGGAGCTCGACGTGCCGCGCCCCGACGCGTCCGTCTACCTGAAGGCGATGGACCGGCGGCGCTGGGCGTTCCCGATCGTCGGCGTCGCGGGGGCGCGCACGGGCGGCGACGTCCGCTTCGGCCTGGCAGGCGTCGCGCCGATCCCGTGGGCGCTGTCGCGCGAGGACGATCTCGACGCCGCAACGCCGCTGCCGGGCACGGTCTACAAGGTCGAGATCGCGCGCGCGCTCGTGCGCCGCGCGCGGGCCGCCGTCGGCGGCGGCTAGCATCGGCGGCCGAATGGCCGTCCGCGTGTTCGTCCTCGCGCTCCTGGTGGCGGCCTGCGCCGCGTGCGGCAGCAGCTCGTCAGGCAGCGACACGACGACGACCACGACGACAGGCGGAGGTGCGAGCTCGGTGGCCAGCGACAACGGGTGCAAGCAGGTGGACAAGCCGGCCGCCAAGCCGAACGGCGGCCAGAAGCCGCCGGACACGCCGCTCGGCCCCAACGAGCATCCCGAGCTGACCTTCACGACGAACTGCGGGAGCTTCACGGTCCGCCTCGACCCGAAGCTCGCGCCGAAGACGGGCGCCTCGCTCGTGAAGCTGGCGAAGAGCGGCTTCTACGACAACACGATCTTCCATCGCATCGTGCCCGGCTTCGTCATCCAGGGTGGCGACCCGACGCAGACCGGCGGGGGCGGGCCCGGGTACACGACCGTCGACAAGCCGCCCGCCGACGCGCGCTACACGAAGGGCGTCGTCGCGATGGCCAAGAAGCCGGCCGAGCCGGCCGGCACGTCGGGCAGCCAGTTCTTCATCGTCACGCCCGCCGACTCGGGGCTCACGCCCGACTACGCGATCGTCGGCAAGGTCGTCGAGGGCCTGGACGTGGTCGAGCGGATCGGCGAGCTCGGCGATGCGAACCAGCAGCCGACCCAGAACGTCGTGATCAGCAAGGTCACCGTCAAGGGATAGGGCAGTGATCGCCGGTGTCGTCCTGGCGGCCGGCGCAGCGACCCGCTTCGGCGGGCCGAAACAGACCCTGCTCGTCGGCGACGTCGTCGCCGCGCTCGGCCGGTCCTCGGTGGACGGGATCGTCGTGGTCACCGGCGCGCACCCGCTCGAAGCGGCGGCGCCACTCGTGCGGTGCCCGGACTGGGAGCGCGGCCCGGGCGCCAGCCTGCGCTGCGGCCTCGCCGCACTCGCCGACGGCGTCGAGGCGGCGGTGGTCGCGCTCGCCGACGGGCCCGACCTCTCGCCTGCCGCCGTCGACCGGGTGATCGAGGTGTGGCGTGAGAGCGGCGCCGAGCTGGTCGCGGCGACCTACGGCGGCGACCGCGGGCACCCCGTCCTGATCGCCCGCGCGGCCTGGACGTCGGTGCCTGACGAGGGCGCCCGCGCACTCCCGGCGCTCACCGTCCCGTGCGACGACCTCGGCTCGCCCGGCGATATCGACGTCCCCGCCGACCTGCCGGAGAGGTACCGGCCGACGCGCGGTGAATGATTTGGCCGTGAACGCGATCCGGGCGCTCGAGCAGGACGCCGGGCCTTCGCCGTTCGAGTCGGCGCGGGCGAAGCGCGGCCTCACGCGTGAAGAGGCGGCCGCGCGCAGCGCGCTCGGCGTCGACGAGATCACCTGGCTCGAGGAAGGCCGGCTCTACCGCTTCCGCTCCGCGCACCAGGCGGTCGCCGCCGCGGCGACGTACTCGGCCGCGCTCGGCATCGACCACCACGAGGCGCTCGAGCTTGCCGGCCGGCCGGTGCCGCCGCTCGCGAAGGACACGCGTCGCTACCGGATCATGGTCGGAGGGGGGATCGCGGCACTCGTGCTCCTGCTCGTCGGCGCGCTCGCCGTCGGCTCGAAGGTCACGGGTGGAGGCAGCGGCGGCGCCGGCGGCGTGGCGGCGGCGAAGCTCCCGCCCACCGAGAGCATCACGGTCGACGTCTACAACGGCGCCGGGGACATGACGTTCACGAAGAGTGTCGCCGACCGGGTCACGGCACTCGGCTACGGGCTCCGGCACGTCAACCGTGTTCGCGGACCGTTCAGCTATCGCGAAACGTCCGTGTACTACCCGCCGCACGCCGAGGCGATCGCCGCACGCCTCGCCAAGGCGCTCTGCGTCGATACCAAGCCGCTCCCGAGCGGCACGAGCCGCCGCCGCCTGGTCGTGATCGCCGGGCCGGCGACCGTCGGCGGCTGTTAGAGCGGCGTCCGCAGCGACGACAGCCGCTGCTTGAGCTCAGGCGCCATCGGCTCGACGACGGACTGACGCACGAAGCGCCGTAGCTCGACTTCGAAGCGGTAGCGCCGGCGGCAGTACTCGCACGTGTCGAGGTGCGCCTCGGCCTCCGCGCGCTCCATCGTCGTGAGCTCGCGGTCGAGGTACGGCTGCAGCATCTCCTCGCAGTTGTCGCACGGGTCGTCACGAAGCGTCATCGGAAGTCTCCTCGGCGAGCTGTCGCTTGAGGATCCGGCGACCACGATGCAGACGGGACATGACGGTGCCGACCGGGATGTCGAGGATCTGGGCGGCCTCGGCGTACGCAAAACCGCCGATGTCCACGAGCACGACCACGTCGCGGAAGTCGTGCGGCACCTCCGAAAGGGCGTTGACGACGCCGTCCTGCGACAGCCTGGCAAGCACCCGCTCCTCCTCCTCGGGCTGCTGGTCGCCGCCCGAGCCGGCGAGCCGGTTGTAGAGGAAGTAGTCGCCCTCCTCCAGCGGCTCGGTCTGCGGGCGGCGCTGCCGCGCGCGGGCGCGGTCGATGTTCAGGTTCGTGAGGATGCGCAGGAGCCAGGCGCGCAGGTTCGTGCCCGGCTGGTAGGAGCGCCAGCTGCGAAAGGCCCGTGCGTACGTCTCCTGCATCAGGTCCTCGGCCTCCTCACGCGAGCCGACCAGCCGCCGCGCGACCTGGTAGACCTGGTCGGCGAGCTCGAGCGCTTCCTCCTCGAAGCGCACGCGCGCCCGGGCGTCGTCGGCGAGCTGCCGCGTGTCGGTCGGCGAGGGCTCGCCCATCGCTCGAACCTAGCAGCACGTTCACGGAGGGACAAAACGGACGCGGAACGGCTGGTATTCCCGACTTTTCAGGATCGGCCCGCGCGGGTACACCCCGTTTCGATCCCCGAGCACAGGAGGAAGGAATGAACGGGTACGACGTCATCTCGGTCTTGGACGACAAGTCCATCGGCCGCGTCTCCGGGCGTGTCGGTGACTTTCTCATCGTCGAGCACGGCCATCTGCGCAAGTCTCACAACCCGCTGCCGCTCTCGTTCGCGACCGTGGACGAGACGAACAAACGCGTCGTCACCACGCTCGCGCACGACATCGTCTACGGCGCGCCACAGGTCACGAAAGGGGAGCTCGACGAGCAGGCGGCCCTACAGCATTACGGCCTCGGCGAGACGCCGGCGGTGGACGGCTACGTCGACCTGGACGACCACGAGCTGAAGGCCGGCGACCGTCATGACCGCGCGCCGGAGACCGGCGAAGCCTACGAGAGCTAGCCGCTAGACGAGGGAGTCTTCGCGGAAGCCCGCGCGCGAGAGGGCCGCGACCAGCGTCTCCCGGTCGGTCACGTCGTCGTCCCACGTCAGCGTGACCTGCCCCATGAGGTTGGCGGAGGCCCCCGTGAGGCCCTCCTCCGCGCGCAGGGCGACCGCGAGGCGGTTCACGCAGCGCTCACAGCGGATGCCGGTGACCTGGAGAATGTCGGTCTGCTCGGGCACTGCGGCCTAGCGTAGCGTCCGTTCGACGAGCGCAGCTGTGAGCGCCTCGAGGCCCTCGGCCCGCCCGATCGCGAGCTGCTCCTCGGCCTCCGTCCGGCCGGCGTCGACGCCGACGCCCACCCGCTCGGCGAGCTCCTCGACCAGCTCCCGCGCAGTCGCCATCCGGTCGCCGTCGGGGTGCACGAGCTCGGCGCCGAGGCCGGCGCGCAGCGCCGCCCAGCGGTTCTGCTGGTAGAGCGCCCGCGCCGGCGGGTCGTAGGGCGGCGCCTCGCCCTCGGCGGCGGCGATGCAGAGCGCCTGGACCAGCGCCACCAGGTTCGCGGAGCGCTCCGGCGACGTCGGCTGGTCCGGCATGCGCACCTCGAGCGTCCCGAAGCGCGGGTGCGGGCGGATGTCCCACCAGAGCATCGTGTAGTCCGGGATGACGCCGAGCGCAACGAGCCGGTCGACGAACGCGGCCCAGTCGGCGACGTCACGAAAGGCGGGCGGCGCGCCGCTGCGCGGCAGCTGCGCGAGGACCTCGGCCCGGTTGGAGGCGAGCCCGGTCTCCTCGCCCGACAGGTAGGGCGAGTTGGCCGAGAGCGCGAGCACTGCGGGCAGCCAGGGCAGGGCTCCCTCGAGCGCCCGGAAGCAGGTCTCCGGATCCGGCATGCCCACGTGGACGTGCAGCCCGTTGACCCCCTGCCGCCGCGCCGAGATGCCGGCGTACTCGACGAATGCGAGGTAGCGGGCCTCCGGCACGATCGCCTGCTCCTCGGGCCTGCTGATCGGGTGCGCCCCGGCGGCGAAGACCTTGAGGCCGCGCTCGCCCGCGAGCCGCGCGGTCACCTCGCGCAGCTCGTGCAGCCGCACGGCCGCCTCCCCGGCGGAGTCGCAGACGCCGGTGTTGGACTCGACCACGCAGGCGAAGAGCTCGGTCTTGATCCGCCCCGGCCCGAGCTCTGCCTCTGCGGCCGCGACGATCTCCGGAGAGGCGGGCGCAAGCAGCAGCGTCTCGGCGTCGACGAGCATCAGCTCCTCCTCCGCCCCCACGGACCACGGCGTGCTCTTCCCCCAGCGGGCCTCCTCCTGCATCGGGCCATGATCGCGAACTCGGGACCGGGCTGGTACGGAGGCCCGGGACCCGTTAGGGTCGGCGCCCCACGGGAGAAGGGGGGTCTGTGTTCGCACGGCCCGCAACGAGCCGCGGTCTCATAACCGCCGCGGTCAGCAACGCCCTCGGAGACGAGGTATCGCGCATCAGCCGCGGCCGCGAGATCGACCGCGTCTACGCGCACGGGCACGTCGACCCGGTGATCGTCGAGGACGACGACGTGATCCTGCCCGAGTGGGCGCAGCCGATCGCGGCGCGCATCCGCATGCTCGTGCTCGCGGCGCTCCGCTAGTCCCGTAGAGCTTTTTCCCTGCGAGCCGCCGGCGGCGGCCCGCAGGGAAGGACGGCTACCCGCGAGGGGAGGAGGGTTGCCGCCCAAGCTTCACGTGGACGGTGTGCTTTGTAGTACCGCGGAAGAGGTCGAGTCGGATTGCGTCGCCGGGGTTCTTGGCGGCGACGACCTCCCGCAGCGCCTCGACCGTCTGCATCGGGCGCCCGTCCGCGGCGACGACGAGGTCGCCGCCCATGACGTAGGTCTCGCCGTCGACGGTGACGTGCTGGGTGCCGGCCTTGATGCCGGCCCTGGCCGCGCCGCTGCCGGGGTCGACGTCGGCCACGAGCAGCCCCGTGCTGGCCGGCAGGTGGAAGAGCCTGGCGATGGCGGCGTCGACCGGCTGCGCGTAGATGCCGAGCTGCGCATGCTCGACCCGGCCCTTGTCGATGATCTGCGAGGCGACGTCCTTCACGGTGTTGATCGGGATGGCGAAGCCGAGGCCGACGTTCCCGCCGTTCTCCGTGGCGATCTGGGTGTTGACCCCGATGACGCGGCCGTCGCTCGACAGCAGCGGGCCGCCCGAGTTGCCCTCGTTGATGGCGGCGTCGGTCTGGATGACCTGGTCGATGAGCGACTGGTTCGGCGCCTGGATCGCCCGGCCGGTGGCGCTGACGATGCCGGACGTGACGGTGCGCTCGTAGCCGAGCGGGTTGCCGATCGCGACGACGGCGTCGCCGACGTGGACGCCGTCGGAGTCGCCGAGCTCGAGCGGGCGCAGCGCGCGCGACTCGGCGCTCACCTTGAGCACCGCGACGTCGGTCGAGGGGTCGCGGCCCACGAGCCTGGCGGCCATGCTCTCGTTGTTCGAGAAGCTGACCCTGATCCGCTGGGCGCCCTGGATCACGTGGTAGTTCGTGACGATGTAGCCGGACTTGTCGATCACGAAGCCGGAGCCGAGCCCGCGCTGCTCCTGGGCCATGGTCGGGAAGACGCCGAACGGGTCGGTCGCGCGGACGACCGTCTCGGTCGAGACGCGGACGACGCCCGGACGCGCGCGCTGGTAGATCTGGCCGATCGTCAGCGGGTGCCCGACCTGGCGGAAGCGAGCGGTCGTGATACCGGCGTCGCCGGTCGTGACCGGCTCCGCCGGTGCGGCCGAGGAGCTCGTTCCGATGCCCCAGATGAGCGCCGCACCCGTCAAGGCAACCGCCCCACCGGCGATCGCGGCAACGACGAGCGCGGCGCTCGCGACGAGAAAGAGGAGTCCCGTGCGTTGAGGCCGCACGAGGTCCTTATAGCCCGGCGCGCTTAACGGCCTACGTCGGTGGTGTTAAGCAGTGTTCAGCCGCGGAGCTCGGTCGACGCGTCCGTGAACTCCCGGAACTCGCCGGTGACGAGGTACGCGACCTGCTCGCCGATGTCGACGGCGTGGTCGCCGATGCGCTCCAGGCAGCGCGACACGATGATCATGCGCAGCCCCCACTCGCGCATCTCCGGGTTGCTCCCGAGCGCCATCAGGTGGTGCACGGCGCGCCGGTTCGCCCGGTCGATCAGCTCGTCCAGCTCGACCAGCGACTCGGCCGCCTCGACGTCGCGGTTCATGAACGCGTCGAGCGAGTGCTTCAGCATCTCCTCGCCGCGGGTCGCCATCTCGTCGAACGCCTCGACGAGCTTCGTGTCCGGAGGGACGGCGTAGACCAGTTTCGTCAGCTTCGCGATGGTCACGGCGAGGTCGGCGATGCGCTCGAGCGCGAGGTTTATGTGGATGATCGACAGCACAAGCCGCAGGTCCGACGCGACCGGCGTCTGCCGCGCGAGCAGCGACTCGACGGCCACCTCGATCGACAGGTAGCGCGAGTCGACTTCGTCGTCGAAGCTGATGACCTCGTCGGCCAGCTCCGGGTCGCGCTCGCGCAGGGCCTGCATCGCGCCGCGGATCGCGCGGGCGCAGAGGTCGCCCTCCTCCATGAGGGTCGCCTGCAGCGTGTCGAGGTCTTCCTGGAGTGGGATGCGCATGGGCATCAGCCGAACCGCCCCGTGACGTAGTCCTCCGTCCGCTTGTCGCCCGGCGTCGTGAAGATCTTGTCCGTCCGGTCGTACTCGACGAGCACGCCCGACCGCTGGCCGTCGACGACCTCGCTCAGCGAGAAGAACGCAGTCATGTCGGCCACGCGCGCGGCCTGCTGCATGTTGTGGGTGACGATCACGATCGTGTAGTCGGACTTCAGCTCGTGCATCAGGTCCTCGATGCTCGCAGTCGAGATCGGGTCGAGCGCCGACGCAGGCTCGTCGAGCAGGATCACCTCGGGCTCGATCGCGATCGCGCGCGCGATGCACAGGCGCTGCTGCTGGCCGCCCGACAGCGCGAGCGCGCTGTCCTTCAGCCGGTCCTTGACCTCCTCCCACAGCGCCGCGCGCCTGAGCGCGGCCTCGACGCGGTCGTGGAGGTTGTCCTTCATCCCGAGGATCCGCAGCCCGTAGGCGATGTTGTCGAAGACCGACTTCGGGAACGGGTTCGGGCGCTGGAAGACCATCCCGATCTGGCGGCGGACGTTGACCGGGTCGACGTCCTTGCCCTGGAGGTCGATGCCGTGGAAGTAGATGGCGCCCTCCGTCCGGAAGTTCGGGACGACGTCGTTCATCCGGTTCAGGCAGCGGATGAACGTGCTCTTGCCACACCCGGACGGGCCGATGATCGCGGTCACCTGGTTGCCGGGGACGTCGAAGCTGACGTCCTTGACCGCCGGTGACCTGCCGTAGTAGGCGGTCAGGTCCTCGATCCGGAACACGGTCGGCGCCGCAACGGGGGCCGAGCCGGTACCCGGACCGAGCTTCGTCGGGTCGATCGCCTTGGCCAGGCCGTCACCGCCCTGGCGCTCGGTGTCCTCGGCCATGCCCGTGGAAGCGTAATCCATCAGGTGTCTCCTTCTAGCGTTTCCCCGTCCGGCGCCGGCGGCTCCGGAGGCCGAAGTAGCGCGCAATCGTGCTCGCCACGAGCACGAAGGTGATCAGCACGAAGGCGGTCGCCCACGCCTGCTCCTGCAGGTGCGGGTCGGCCTGCTCGGCCGCGTTGAAGATGAAGTAGGGCATCGAGTTCAGGGGCTGGGTCGGGTTCCAGCTCGTCGTCGTTCCGACGAGCGACGACGTGAAGAGCAGGGGCGCCGTCTCGCCGGCAATGCGGGCGGTCGCGAGCGTCGCGCCCGTGATGATCCCGCCCATCGCCTGAGGGAGCACGATGCTGAGCGTCGTCCGCCACTTGGGCGCGCCGAGCGCCAGGCTGCCCTCGCGCAGCGAGTTGGGCACGAGGGCCAGGACCTCCTGGGTCGACCGCGCGACCAGCGGGAGCATCAGGATCGCGAGCGCGAATGACGCCTTGAGCGCGCTCTGGCCGCTGCCCGCGACCAGCAGGACGAAGACAAAGATGCCGATGACGATCGCCGGGATCCCGTTCAGGACGTCGAGCGCCAGCTGGAGCGGCGCACGGACGCGAGGCGATGCGAACTCGTTGAGGTAGATCGCCGCCGCAACGCCGACCGGGAGCGCCATCAGCACGGCGAAGAAGACGATCACGAGGCTCCCGATGATCGCGTTCAGGATCCCCGAGTGCGGCGTCTCGCCGAACGTGAACGCGAACGACGTCGTCTGCGTGAAGAAGTCGAGGTTGATCGCGCCGATTCCTTTCTTCAGCACCGAGACGATGACGATGACGAGCACGGCGACCGCGAGCATCGCCGCGACCGTGGCAAGCGCCTCCATGGCCAGATTGACCGCCTTTCGGCGGCGGAGGTGCTCGCTCGTCAGCGGACGAGGGGGCTCGGCGTGCACGCTCATGTGCGCCCCTGCTGGCGTTTGGCGACGCGGCGGACGATCACCTGCGCGATGACGTTGACGATGAGCGAGAAGATCAGGAGCAGGACGCCGAGGTAGACGAGCGAAGACTTGTTGAGGTTGTTCGTGTAGCTCTGGTACGAGCTGGCGACCCTGCTCGCGAGCGTGTCGCCGGTATTGAAGAGGTTGAAGCTGATGTTGGTGGTGTTGCCGATCACCTGCGTGACGGCGATCGCCTCTCCCACCGCCCGGCCGAGGCCGAGGATCAGCGCCGCTGCGATGCCGGCGCGCGAGTAGGGAAAGACGACGCCGCGGATCATCTCCCAGCGCGTCGCGCCGAGCGCCAGGGCGCCCTCCTTCAGCTCGTCCGGCACATTCAGGAAGAGCTCGCGGCAGATGCTGGAGACGATCGGGACGACCATGATCGTCAGGATCAGGACGGCGGACAGCTGGCTGGAGCCGACGGTCTGGGAGCCGTCGAAGAACGGCGTCCAGCCAAACAGCGTGCTGAGGACCGGGCTGAGCGTCGAGACGACCCACGGCCCCATGACGAGGATGCCCCAGAGGCCGAGCACCACGCTCGGCACGGAAGCCAGCATCTCGACGAGCGCGCCGACCGGGGCGCGGACCCAGCCCGGCGCAAGCTCGGTCAGGAAAAGGGCAATAGCGATCGCGATCGGGCCGGCTACGAGCAGCGCGAACAACGACGTCAGCGCTGTGCCGAAGAGGAACGTTCCCGCACCGTAGACGTCGGTGACCGGGTTCCATGTCGTCCCGGTGATGAAACCGAGGCCGAAGGTGTCGAACGAGAGCTTCGCGCCCGCGAACACCTTCCAGGTGATGAGGATCAGCAGGATCACGGCCGTGAGGCCGGCCGCGAGCGTGATCCCGTAGAGGAGCGTGTCGCCGAAGCGGAACCGGCCCCGCCGCTGGAGGGCGGCGGGGCCGGTCGGCGCGGATCTGGCTGCTGTCGTCAACCCAGCGCGATCCGGGTCAGGTCGAGGAAGAAATCCGCTTCAGGACTACCTTGTCGCGCGCCAGGACGTAGCTGGGAATGGGCACGAAGAGGAGCTTCTTGCCGAGCGGCTGGCCGCTCGTGATCGCCCAGGTGACGAACGCCTTGAGCGCCGCGGCCTTCGACGACTGCAGCGGCAGGATCACGTACGTGTAGGTGCAGATCGGGTACGCGTTCGGCTTGCTCTTCGCCGGGTTCACGATCGAGAGCGCGTTACGCGAGTCGAACGACCGCACGTTCGCCGCCGCGGCCTGGATACCGCGGATGCCAGGCAGTGCCCACTTGCCGGACTTGTTCTGCACGGCCGCAAACTGGAGCTTGTTCGCCAGCGCGTAGGCGACGTCGGCGTAGCCGACCGCCCCCGGCGTCCGGGTGACGACGCCCGACACGCCCGAGCTGCCGCGAGCGCCGACGGCCTTCGGGCTCGGCCAGTCGACGGCGGTGTTGTGGCCGACCTTGTTCGCCCACTCGGGACTGACCGCCGAGAGGTAGTCGGTGAAGTTGTAGGTCGTGCCCGACCCGTCGCTGCGGTTCACGGGCGTGATGTCGGTCGACGGCAGGTTCACGCCGGGGTTCAGCTTCGTGATCCGCTTGTCGTTCCACTTCGTGATCTTGCCGAGGTAGATGGCGGCGATCACGGGGCCGGAGAGGTGGAGGTTGTTCTTGACGCCCGGCAGGTTGTAGAGCACCGCCGTTGCGCCCAGGGCCCACGGCACCATGACGCAGCCGTGGCAGGACGTGAACTGATCGACGGTCAGCGGCGCGTCGGAAGCGCCGAAGTCGACCGTGCGGTTCTGGATCGCCGTGATGCCGGCGCCGCTGCCGACCGGGTTGTAGGTGATGGAAGCGTCCTTGTAGGCCTGCTGCCACTGCGCGATCAGGGGTGCGACGAACGTCGAGCCGGCCCCGCTCAACGAGTCGGCCTGCTTCCTTGCCGGCTGCGCGCCGGCGACCGCCGCGAATGCCACCGCCGCAATGACCCCCGCCGCGACGGCAGCAATGACGTAGCGCGTTGTGCGCATGTCGTGAAATCTCCTTTTGTTGGATTCCCCTCCGGTGCGCCGCGAGCGTACGGCCGCTCTTTCGCGCAGTGGGACGCCGCGCCGTGAACTTGTGGTGTCGATCTGGTGAAGCCAGCTGCTGAAGGCGCCAATCCGGCGGCTACGCCGGGATCAGCCTGGCGCGGGCGCCGGCGCGGCGGGTGCGCCGCGCCAGTAGCGCCGCGCCCAGAGCGCGACGTAGACCAGCGCGACAAGGACCGGCACCTCGATGAGCGGACCGACGACACCGGCGAGCGCCTCTCCGGATGCTGCACCGAACACGCCGACTGCGACTGCGATCGCGAGTTCGAAGTCGTTCGATGCGACGGTGAAGCCCATGCTCGCCGTCTGCGCATACGGGAGCCCGGCGAGCTTGCCGATCACGAAGCCGGCGATCCACATGATCAGGAAGTACGCGAGCAGTGGCAGCGCAATGCGAGCGACGTCGGCCGGCTCTGCGGTGATCTTCTCGCCCTGGATCGCGAACAGCACCACGATGGTGAACAGCAGCCCGTAGAGCGTGATCGGGCTGATGCGAGGAATCAGCTTCGTCTCGTACCACTCGCGGCCTCTCCGCTTCACGCCGATGCGGCGGGTGAGGAAGCCCGCGGCGAGCGGAATGCCGAGGAAGATCAGCACCGTCTTCGCGACCTCCCAGATCCCTACCTCGAAGCCCTGGGTGTCGAGGCCGAGCCAGCCAGGGAGGACGGTCAAGTAGAAGTAGCCGAGCAGCGAGTAGGCGGCGACCTGGAAGAGCGCGTTGAAGACGACCAGGAGGGCGGTGCGGTCACGGTCGCCTCTGGCGAGATCGTTCCAGATCAGCACCATCGCGATGCAGCGGGCGAGGCCGACGATGATCACGCCGGTGCGGTAGGCGGGTTGGTCGGCGAGGAACAGCCAGGCGAGGCAGAACATCAGCAGCGGCGCGACGATCCAGGAGAGGAAGAGCGACCAGCCGAAGAAAACGCGGTCGCTGACCCCGTCGTGCTGCTTGTGCCCCAGCTCCTCGTAGCGCACTTTCGCGAGGACGGGGTACATCATCAGGAGTAGGCCGAGGGCGATTGGCAGCGACACGGTGCCGATCTGAAGCTTGTCGAGGCCGTCGTTCAGCGACGGGATCAACCGCCCCAGCCCGAGCCCCGCGGCCATCGCGAGCCCGATCCACAGCGGGAGATAGCGGTCGAGCGTCGACAGCTTCTTCAGCACCGCCGTGTCGTCTGGGCCGGCGGCCGCGGGCGCCGCGGCAGCGTATGGCCCCTGTTCGACGACGCCCATCAGCCGATCGTCGTCAGGCGCCCGGCGCACTCAAGGCGGCGGTCGTCCACAAGCTGCACGGCCTCGTCGAGCAGGATGCCGAGCAGGCCGTACAGCGCCTCAAGCCGTTCG
The DNA here is from genome assembly GCA_963817375.1 of uncultured Thermoleophilia bacterium. Lineage (GTDB taxonomy): Bacteria > Actinomycetota > Thermoleophilia > Gaiellales > Gaiellaceae > JACVRM01. The sequence goes on from CAWFOB010000004.1 coordinate 133,355, forward strand.
CGGCTTGCGCAGTAGCAGATTCGCGGGCCTTCGATCTCACCGACGATCAAGCCGGCGTCCTTCAGGACCTTCAGATGCTGCGAGACGGTCGCCTGGGCAAGCGCAAGCTCGTCAACGAACTGGCCGCAGTAGCACGCGTCGTGGGCAAGTAGAAGCCGCAGGATCCGCACCCGCGCCGGGTGACCGAGCGCCTTCGCGAGGACCGCAGCGTCCTGCTCGAGCGTGGTGTCCGCGGCGACGGTCACGAGACGCCGACGGACGTCTGATGGCGGGCGGTCGCGGCGACGCCGGCCGGGACGCCGCGCAGCGGTCTCACGTGCGGAATCTGGTGCGGGCAGGCGTAGCGGGTGCCGCCGACCGTGAACGTATGCGCCTCGATCAGATGGTCGAGGCAGAGGCCGACACCGCAGTGCTGGCAGACGCCGACGGCGGCCACGGTGTCGTTCACCTTCGCGCACTCGAAGCAGTTCATGACGATCCGCCTCCTCGAGCCCGGGTCCGGGCTCATCGTTGATCGCAGATCTACGATCACTCGAGCCGGCTCCGACGGCATCCGCGGCCGCCCGGTTCGAAGCCGGGAGAACTACCTATCGAACGGCGGCCCGACGCGCGCTTGGCCGGGCAACGCGCACCGCGCCTCGTGAAGCCCCGCGGAGGGCCTAGAAGATCGCTTGGATGGGCCAGTACAGGAGCCCCGCCACGAGGGCCGCTGCGGGGATCGTGACGATCCACGCGACGACGATGTTTCCGGCCACGCCCCAGCGGACGGCGGACAGCCGGTGCGTCGCCCCCGAGCCCATGACGGCGCCCGAGATGCACTGCGTCGTCGAGACCGGGAACCCGTAGCGCGTCGCCACGAACAGGGTGGCGCCGGCGGCGGACTGCGCGGCGAACCCGCCGGCCGGGTGCATCTTGTAGACGCGCTGGCCGAGCGTGCGGATGATCCTCCAGCCGCCGACGTACGTCCCGCCGGCGATCGCCGCGCCGGCAGCGACCTTGACCCAGTCAGGGATGTAGAAGGTGTGGATCGACCCGTTGGCGTAGAGCGCCAGCGCGATCACGCCCATCGTCTTCTGCGCGTCGTTCGCGCCGTGCGTGAAGGCGAAGAAACTGCCCGACGCGAGCTGGCCGAGGCGGAACGACCGGTTCGCCAGGTGCGCGGTCATCCACGTGAAGCCCCAGTAGATGATCAGCAGCAGGACGAACGCCCCGGCGAAGCCGATGATCGGCGAAAAGATCCCGGGGATGACGACCTTGTGCCAGATGTCCGACCACTCGACCCCTTCGATGCCCGACTGAACGAGCGCGGCGCCGACCAGCCCGCCGATCAGGGCGTGCGAGGAGCTGGACGGGAGGCCGCGGCGCCACGTGATCAGGTTCCACGTGATCGCGCCGAGCAGCGCCGCGAGCAGTGTCTGCTCGGTCACGAGGCCCACGTCGATGATGCCCTTGCCGACCGTCTTCGCGACCGCGGTCGTGACGAAGGCGCCGAGCAGGTTCGCGATCGCGGCCAGCGCAACCGCCTGGCGCGGGGACATCGCGTGCGTCGACACCGAGGTCGCGATCGAGTTGGCCGTGTCGTGGAAGCCGTTGGTGAAGTCGAACGCGAGCGCGGTCAGGATGACGACGACGAGGAGAGCGTCGCCGCCCACTACCGGTTCTTGACGTAGATGGCCTCGAGCACGTCCGCGGCGTTCTCGCAGGCGTCGACGGCCTCCTCGAGCCGCTCGTGGATGTCCTTCCACCGGATGATGGCGACCGGGTCGGGCTCGTTCCTGAACAGCTCGCCGACCGCGTCGCGGAGCAGGCGGTCCCCGTCGTCCTCGAGGGCACGCAGCGCGGCGAGCTCCTCGTCCGAGTCCCGGAACCCCTCCAGGTGGCCGACCGCCTCGTCGAGCTGCATCGCGGCCTCGAGGATGACCTGGGCCTGCTCGCGTGCCCGCGGCGGGACCTCCGAGACGCCGTAGGAGCCCAGGTTGTCGGCCGCCTCGTCGACGTTGTCGCAGACGTCGTCGAGCGCGCCGGCCAGGTTGTAGATGTCGTCGCGGTCGAACGGCGTGACGAACGTGCGGTTGAGCAGGTCGATGACCTCGCGGGTCAGCTGGTCGCCGCGATGCTCGTGCGCCTTGATCTGCTCGATCAGCTCGGCGCCGTCATCCGGGAAGCGGTCGAGCAGCTGTCCGAGCAGGCTCGAGATGTCGACCGCGTTCGTCGACGCGCGCTTCAGCAGGACGAAGAACTCGTGCCGTTGTGGCGTGAAGGAGATCCGGCGGATGTGGACACTTTTTCACGTTCGGGGAAATCGGCACACGATCGTCAGCCCCACACCGGTCGCGCCGCTCGCGTCGACGGTCCCGCCCGCCGCCGTGACGATGTGCTTGACGATCGCGAGCCCGAGGCCGGTACCGCGTGACGCGCGCGCACGGTCGCTGCGGTAGAACCGCTCGAAGAGACGGGGGAGGTCCTCTGGGCGCCACGCCGGCGCCGTTGTCCTCGGCGACGATCACGTGCGTACCGGGCTCGTCGCGGCACGTGAGCGTGAAGGTCGAGCCCTCGCCGGCGTAGCGGATGGCGTTGCCGGCGAGGTTCTCGCCGACGACTTGCAGCATCCGCTGGCGGAGCGGCACCGCGAAGCTCGGCGTGCAGTCGAGCCGCAGCTCGATGCCCGCGCGCTCCGCGGCGGGGGCGAGCTCGGCGAAGACAGCCTCGAGCACGGGCAGCGCCCGGATCGACCCGAGCGCGACGACCGCCCGTCCGCTCTCCAGCTCGCTGACGAAGAGCACGTCGTCGATCAGCTCGCGGATGCGGTCGACCTCCTCACGGGCCTCGCCGATCAGCGCCTGCGGGTCGGCACCGGGCAGCGTCGCCGACTCGAGCAGCGCCAGCAGCCGGGCGAGTGGCGTGCGGAGCTCGTGCGAGACGGCGGCAGTGAAGCCCGCGCGCAGCTCCTCGTACGCCGCCACGTCACCCGGGCCGCTGAGGTACACGAGCGTCTCGAGGCGCCCGTCGACCGCGTACGACACCTCGAGCGGCGTCCGCCCGCCGGTGCGCGCGGCGGCCTCGGAGAACGGCGTGCCCTCCTCGAGCCCGTCGAGGGACTCGCGCGCGCGGCGGCTCGCCGCGATCACGCGGCGGTCGCGGTCGAGCACGATCACGATCTCGCGGCTCTCCTCGACGAGGTGGTGGGCGCGAGCCGCCTCGAGCTGGAGCTCCGCGAGGTCCTCCGCGACCTGGGGACGACGCCGCAGCCGCACGGGGCTATGGTACGCGGCCGTGCCCCAGGTGCTGATCGTCGAGGACGACGACGTCATCGCCGAGGGGATGGCGCGCCACCTCGCCGCCGCGGACTTCGAGCCCATCGTCGTCGGCAAGGGCGAGCAGGGCCTCGCCCGGCTTCGCTTCGACCGTCCCGAGGTGTGCGTCCTCGATCTGATGCTCCCCGGCCGGGACGGGTGGAGCGTGATCGAGACCGCCCGCGCCGAAGGCATCGGCACGCCGATCATCGTCGTCAGCGCGCGAGGCACCGAGCACGACCGCGTGCACGCGCTCGAGATCGGGGCCGACGACTACCTCGTCAAGCCCTTCTCGATGGCCGAGCTGGTCGCGCGGGTCAAGGCGGCCGCGCGCCGCGGCACCCGGGCGGAGCGGATCGAGCGGGGCGAGCCGATCGACATCGAGGAGCTCCACATCAACCCGCGCGAGGTGCAGGCGTACGTGGGCGGCCAGAACGTCGGCCTCACGCCGACCGAGTTCCGGCTGCTCTACGTGCTCGCTCTCGACCGTGGCCGCGTGGTCACCCGCGACGAGCTGCTGCAGCGGATCTGGGGGCGCCGCGAGGGACATCGCGACCGCACCGTGGACGTCTTCGTGCGCAAGCTCCGCGAGAAGGTCGACCGGCGTGCGCCGCGGCACACGTTCATCCAGACGCGCTACGGCGTCGGCTACTCGCTCGAGCCGGTTCCGAAGGGCTAGGAGACCGCTTCGAGCGGCGGCTCGGCGACCGCCGCCAGCACCCGTGCGACCTCTGCGTAAACGTCGCCCTCGGCGTACTCGGCAGTGAAGTCGACCGCGCCGTTGAGCTCGATGATCACCCAGCCGTCGTCCCTCGGCAGCAGGTCCACGCCGACCAGGTCCGCGTCGCACGCCTCGGCGGCGAGGAGCGCGAGCTCACACGCGTCGGCCGACGGATCGGAGACCGCCACGCGGTGCCCGCCCAGCGCGACGTTCGTCCGCCACTCGCCCGGCGCGGCGACACGCTGGATCGCGCCGACCACCCGGCCGCCCGCGACGAGGACGCGCAGGTCGCGCCCGCGCGGCGGGATCAGCTCCTGGACGAGGGCGCCCGTACGCGGATACCAGGGGTGCCGGCCGAAGTCCTGCAGGGTCGCCGCGAGCATGCGCCGGTCGCTGCACAGGATCACCTCGCGCCCCCAGCTGCCGAACCGCGGCTTGACGACGACCGGCCCGTCCACGACCGGCAGCGGCGCGCCCGGGACGGCGAGCCGCGTCTCGGGGTGCGGCAGCCCGGCGGCAGCGAGCACCTGCGCCGTGAGCAGCTTGTCGTGGGCGCGCATCAGCGCCTCCGGCCCGTTCAGCACGATCACCCCGCGGGCCTCCAGGGCGCGCAGCGCCTCGAGCCCCGGCTCGACGCCGTCGACCGACGGCAGCACGTCGAGCCGTCCCAGCACGACGTCACCGGGACGCATGATCGACAGCGCCTCGTCCGGCGTCAGCTGCGCGGCCGGCTCGCCCGGCCAGACGGCGGCGAGCAGCGCCGCGTTCGTCACGGACACCTTGTGGGCGACGATCGCGAACATGGGGCGTGAAGCATCCGTGTTTGCAGCGGTTTCTGCAAGGGGTGGACACCGGCTGTTCACCGTGTCGGCGCTCACAGGATGGATACGCCGCGGCCACCCTTTCCGCTCACCGCGGGCGAGCCGGCCGCCTGGCGACTCCGGTCACCACTTCGACACCAGCCGTTCACCCACGCGGGAGGGGCATAGTGAGAGCATGAAGACCCCGATGATCGCGACTGCGACTGCGGAGCGGGCGCCGTCGCGCCTCCTCAATCGCGAGCTCTCCTGGCTCGAGTACGACGCACGCGTGCTCGAGCTGGCCGAGGATCCGACCACCCCGCTGCTCGAACGGGTGAAGGTGTGCAAGTTCTTCTCGTCCAACCTGGACGACTTCTTCATGGTGCGCGTCGCGGGCCTCGCCGAGCAGGCGGAGGCGGGCCTCGCCGTCCGCTCCCCCGACGGCCGCACGCCGGACGAGGCACTCGCGGAGATTCGCGCGCGCGTGCTCGAGCTGACCGCGCACCAGTCCCGGCTGTGGAAGCGCGAGCTCCGGCCCGCGCTGGCCGAGGCGGGGGTCATCGTCGCGGCGATCGAGGACCTCGACGAGGAGGAGATGTTCGAGCTCGAGCGGCTCTTCGACACGGACGTGTTCCCGGTGCTGACTCCGCTCGGCGTCGGGCATGGCCAGCCGTTCCCGTACATCTCCGGGCTCTCGCTCAGCCTCGGCGTCTTCGTGCGCGACCCCGATACGGGCGACGAGCGCTTCGCACGCGTCAAGGTGCCGGAGCTGCTCCCGCGGTTCCTGCGGGTCGGCACCCGCGGCTGCCTCGTCCCGCTCGAGCGAGTGATCCGCCACTTCCTGCCGCGGCTGTTCACGCAGATGGAGATCGTCGAGTGCGCGTTCTTCCGGGTCACGCGCGACGCCGACCTCGAGGTCGACGACGACGCCGCCGACCTGCTCGAGGCCGTGCGCGACGAGCTGCGCCGGCGGCGCTTCGGCGAGCCCGTCCGGCTGGAGGCCTCACGCGCGATCTCGTCGCGCATGCTCACCGTGCTCAAGCAGGGCCTGAACCTGCCGGACGAAGAGGTCTACCTCGTCGAGGGCCTCATGGACCTCGCCGACCTCGGCGAGCTCGAGGCGCTCCCACGCCCCGACCTGAAGGCCGAGCCGTGGCTCGCGAGCGCGCCTGCCCGCCTCGCGGCGGCGCGCGACGCGGACTCGATCTTCGAGCAGATCAAGCGCGGCGACCTGCTCGTGCACCACCCGTACGACTCGTTCGCCGGCAGCTTCGAGACCTTCGTGCGGGGGGCCGCGGCTGACCGCGACGTCGCCGCGCTGAAGACGACGGTGTACCGCACGAACGACGAGTCGCCGCTCATCCCGGCGCTCATCGCGGCGTCCGAGGAGGGCAAGCAGACCGTCTGCCTCGTCGAGCTGAAAGCCCGCTTCGACGAGCACCGGAACATCGAGTGGTCGCGGGCACTGGAGCAGGCCGGCGTCCACGTCGTCTTCGGGTTCCCCAACCTGAAGATCCACGCCAAGACGACCCTGGTGGTGCGCCGCGAGGGCGACACGCTGCGCCGCTACGCGCACGTCGGCACCGGCAACTACCACTCCGTCACCGCGCGCCTGTACGAGGACTTCGGGCTCTTCACCGCCGACCCGGACATCTGTGCCGACATCGCCGACCTGTTCAACTACCTGACCGGCTACGGGCGGCCGCAGCGCCTGCGCAAGCTGCTCGCGGCACCGTTCGACCTGCGCAAGCGGCTGATCGAGGAGATCCGCACGGTCGGCAAGGCGGCGCGCACCGGCAAGCACGCCCGCATCCGCATCAAGGTGAACGCGCTGACAGACCCGGCGATCATCGACGAGCTCTACGCTGCGTCGGGCGACGGCGCGACGGTGGAGATCGTGGCCCGCAGCATCTGCGCACTGCGCCCGGGCGTCGAAGGCATGAGCGAGAACATCACCGTGCGCAGCGTGCTCGGCCGCTTCCTCGAGCACAGCCGCATGTGCGCCTTCGAGGCCGGCGACGAGCGCGCGTTCTTCATCGGCAGCGCCGACCTGATGCCGCGCAACCTCGATCATCGCGTCGAGATCCTCGCCCCGGTCGAGGATTCGCGGGCCCAGGCCGAGCTCACCAACGTTTTCGACACGCTCCAGTCCGACAACGCCCAGGCATGGGAGCTGAACGGCGACGGCGCCTGGACGCGTCTCCAGCCCGCCAAGGGCCGCAGAGCGGTGACGGCCCAGGGCGCGCTCATGCGCGCCGCGGCATCGCGCGCGAAGCGTCGGAGACGGGTTCGCCGGCCCGCGTGACGGCGCTCTCCGAGGAGCGTCGGCCGACGGCAGCGCCAGAATCCGGCGCGATGCGGGTCGGGGTGATCGACGCGGGGGCGAACACGCTCCGGCTGCTGGTGGTGCGCGAGAAGCGCGGCGAGCTCTCCACCGTCGCCGAGGAGCGCGTGCGGCTCGGCATGGGCGAGGAGATCGAGCAGTTCGGCCGGCTCTCGGACGCGAAGCTCGCCGACCTCGCCGTCGAGGCGGCGGCGCAGGCGGAGCGGGCGCGCGAGCTGCGCTGCGACCGGCTCGAGGTGCTGCTCACGTCGCCGGGACGGCAGAGCGAGGACCCGCGCGCGATCGTCGAGACGCTCGAGCGCGCGACCGGCGCCCCGGTACGGCTGCTGAGCGGCGAGCAGGAGGCTGTGCTCGGCTACGCCGGGGCGGTCGGCGGGTGCCGCAAGCTGCCGAAGAGCGTCGCGGTGTGCGACGTCGGGGGCGGCTCCACCCAGGTGGTCGTGGGCACCCCGGACGGGGGCGTGGCCTGGGCGCGGTCATTCGACATCGGCTCCCTGCGCCTGACGAGCCGCTCGCTCCCCGGCAACCCGCCGCACACGGCCTGCGTCCAGGCCGCACGCATGGAGTCGGAGCGCGGGCTGAACTGGCTGACCCCGCCGGCCGCGAAGGCGGCGCTCGCGGTGGGCGGCAGCGCGCGGGCGGTGGCGAAGATCGTCGGCACGGAGCTCGGCGAGGACGAGCTCGAGCGCGCGATCGAGATCCTCTCCTCGCGGCGCCGCGAGGACATGGCGTCGCGGTTCCGGATCGCGCCGCAGCGGGCGGAGACGCTGCTCGCCGGCACGATCATCCTGGCCGAGGTGCAGCGGCGGCTGGCCGTCCCGTTCCGGCTCGGCACGGGCGGCATCCGCGAGGGCGCCGTCCGCGAGCTGCTCAGCGAGCGGCTCGCCGCCTAATCCGCCAGGGCGTCCCGCAGGACTGCGTCGTCGCGCCCGTACGACAGCAGGGTCCGCGCGGTCTCGGCGTCGACCCAGCGCACGGCATCGACCTCGTCGCTCGCGGCGAACACTCCGCCGAGCGGCTCCATCAGCCAGTAGCGCACGACCTTGGGTCGCCCGCGCCCGTCGGTGTACGACGTGGAGCGGAGCTCGCGGCCGAGCCGGCAGCGCAGCCCCGTCTCCTCCTCGACTTCGCGGAGCGCGCACGCCTCGTCGCTCTCCCCGCCCGAGCACTTGCCCTTGGGGAACGCCCAGTCGCCGTAGCGCGGGCGGTGCACGAGCAGCACCTCGTGCCCGCGCACGACGACGCCGCCTGCGGCCCGAACGGTCAGCGCCAGGCGCTCCGGCCGGCGCGGTCGAGCTCGGCCCAGGCCCCTTCCAGCTCGCCGCGCGCGCGGCGCCGGCGGATCCACTGCTGCTCGGCGAGCCGTCCGGCAGCGAACCCCGCCTCGTGGCCGGCCCTCCCGGCCAGCTGGCGAAGGTGCTCCTCGGCGACCACGGCGTCCTGGTGCTCGCCGACGACGTCCTGAAAGCGCTTCGCGTGCTTGAGGAAATCCCGCGCCCGCTCCCCGACCGCCGTCTCGGCGAGCTCGGCCGCGTAGCGCGCGCGCTTGCCCTGGATGCGAAGCGCGTGCACCTCGTGGTCCGATGACTCTGCCGAGATCCGGCGCGCCGCCTTGCGGAGCTTGCGGAACTCGGCCCGCGCGATCCCCTCGAGCGCCACATTCGCGGAGCGGGCGTGTGGCGCCCGCGCCGCGCGGTCGAGCTCCTGGAGCAGCGCGAGGTAGCGCTCGCCGCGCAGCGCCGCGATCGCACGGGCATGCGCCGCGCGGCGGTCCTCCTCGACGAGCTCGACGAGCCGGTGGGCTCCCGCGCGGTCGTCATCCTCGAAACCGGACGTCTCGGCGCGAAGGTACTCTCCGAACACGTCGGCGTCGCGCAGCGGGCCGAGCTCGCCGGCGAGCCACTTGAGCTCGTCGCGCAGCGGCTCGCTCCATTCAGGCTCGACCATGTCGGCCGCGGCACGCAGCATCGCGCGCAGGCGCCTCGTGGCGACACGCATGTCGTGCACCGCCTCCGGATCGATGGCGAGTCGCACGCCCGGGTCGTTGCGAATGATCGCCTCGTACTGGGTGCGGATCTGGAAGAGCAGATGCTCGAGCGGCGGCGCGTCGTGGGCGGGCCGCACCTCGGCGACAGGCGGCACGCTGCCGAGCGCACGCTCGAGCTCCACGTCGCTGCCCCGGCTCGAGGCGCCCGCCTCGTGAAGGTGGCGCTCGAGCGCGTCGAGCAGCGCGTCGTCGCCGTCGACCAGCCCGACCTCGAGCTCGTCGAACACGTCCACCTCGTGCTCGCCCTCGAGGATCGCCACCCGGTCGGCCGACACCTCCGCCTCGCCGTGGCCGTTGCGGACGCGCACGCCCTGACGCCGCGTGCGCGTCGTCGCCGCCGGCCCGAGCTTCCGGCCGCCGAGATACGCGGTCAGGAGCTCGTAGATCTCGATCGGCGGCACCGGGCCGCCGTCGGCCTCGACCTGCAGCCGCCCGTTCTCCTCCGGCAGCTTGAGCTGCCACTGCGAGCGGCCGTGCTCGACCTGCCGGCGCAGCGTGACCCCGCGGCGAAGGAGGCGGCGGTCGGCCGTGTCGAAGTAGGTCGAGATGAACACCCGACTCTCTATCGGCTCTCCGCCGAGCCGGTCGAGCAGTTCCGCGCTGCCGAGCAGCTTCCGCTCGCGCTCGAGCTGGGTGTGCGGGGCCATTCCCGGATCGTACGTGGGCCGCTGCGCGATCCCGTAGCCGGGGTTCACCAGACGGAGACTTGATCTTCACCACCGGGGTACCCCGGAACCCGTCGCAGGGGGTCAGGATGGCCGGGATGGCAAAGGTGCTCATCGTCGAGGACGACGCCGTCATCGCGCAGGCGATCGCGGGGCACATCCAGGCCGCCGGATTCGACGCCGTCCGCGTCGACCGGGGCAACCTCGCGCTCGCACGCCTCCGCTTCGAGCAGCCGGACGTCTGCGTGCTCGACCTGATGCTGCCCGGCCTCGACGGCTGGAACCTGATCGAGACGGTGCGCAACGAGGGCATCGGCACGCCGATCGTGGTCATCAGCGCGCGCGGCAGCGAGCACGACCGCGTGCACGCGCTCGAGCTCGGCGCCGACGACTACCTCGTGAAGCCCTTCTCCATGAAGGAGCTCGTCGCCCGCGTCCGCGTCGCCGCCCGGCGCGGCGTCCGCGCCGAGCAGGTGTCACGCGGCGACGCGATCGAGGTCGAGGAGCTCCGCATCGACCCCGCCGTCGTGCAGGCGTTCGTGGACGGCGAAAGCGCCGGGCTCACGCTCACCGAGTTTCGCCTGCTCTACACGCTCGCACGCGAGCGTGGCCGCGTCGTCACGCGGGACGAGCTGATGCAGCGGCTCTGGGGCCGCCGCCAGACACGGCGCGACCGCACCGTCGACGTCTTCGTTCGGAAGCTGCGCGAGAAGGTCGACCGCCGCGCCCCGCACCACGTGTTCATCCACACCAGGTACGGCGTCGGCTACAAGCTCGAGCCGGAACCGAAGGTCGGCGCCGTCTCCGCCTGACGGCTACGCGGCGAGCTCGAGCGCCTGGTGCACCTGCGCGACCCAGCTCTCGAGGCGCTCGAGCAGCACGCGCACCTCGGCGCGCACCTCGGGATCGGTCAGCTCGCCGTTCTCGTCGAACTTCTCGCCCGCGCGCGCGACGAGCACCTCCTCCGGGAGCGTCTGCGCGCCGGGGAAGAGCAGCGCCTCGCGTACCTGACGCTGGGCGTTGGCGGTGCCGCTGATGCCCGTCGTGGCGCCCATCAGCGCGACGGGCTTGCCGTCGAGCACCGACTGCCGCGGCGGGCGTGATGCCCAGTCGATCGCGTTCTTGAGCACGCCCGACGTGCCGCGGTTGTACTCGGGCGTCGCGAACAGGACCGCGTCTGCGTCGCGGATCGCGTCCCGCAGGCGCTGGACGGGCTCGGGGACGCCCGCGGCCTCGACGTCGCCGTCGTAGTACGGCAGGTCACGGATCTCGTGGATCTCGACCGTCATGCCGTCGGGTGCGAGCTCCTGCGCGGCGCGCAGGAGCCCACGGTTGTAGGAGGCGGAGCGGAGGCTGCCGGCGATCCCGAGGACGCGCATGCTCGCTACGCCGCCTTGACGGCCGAGATCGACGCGGTGAAGTCGACGCGGTCGCCGAGCAGGTTGCCGCCGGCCTCGAGCTCCTGGTTCCAGTCGACGCCGTAGTCGTTCGGGTCGAGATGGCCCTTGACGGTCAGGCCGATGCGGTCCGAGCCCCACGGGTCCCTGGCGGCGCCCTCGAAGGCGGCCTCGAGCTCGATCGCGCGGGTGATGCCGCGGATGGTCAGGTTGCCGGCGACCGTGAACGCGGTGCCGTCGACCCGGCCGATCTCGGTCGACTCGAAGCGAATCTCGGGGAAGGTCGCGGCATCGAAGAAGTCCGCGGAGCGCAGGTGGGTGTCGCGCTGCGGCTCGTGGGTGTCGATGCTCTCCGACGCGATGACGCCGGTCGCCCTGGCCGTGCCGTCCGGCGCGACCTCGATGGTGCCCTCGAAGTTGCCGAAGTTGCCCTTGACCGTGGTGATGAGCAGGTGCCTGATGCCGAACTCGATCGTCGAGTGCGATCCGTCGACATTCCATGTGCCGGCGGGGATGAGGCCCGCGACGCCGGGCTGGGTTGCAAGCTCCGTCATGATGAGTGTTCCCTCCTTGGGGGTCTGCGATATACTTGACTCGTCAACTACAGTAGCAGGTGAATGTTGAGCACGCAAGTTCTTTCTCCCGAGAGTACCGAACTCGAAACCTGGGTGCAGTGGCTGCGCGCGCACGCGGCCGTCACGCGTGAGCTCAACGCGCAGCTCGTCGCCGAGCACGGCCTCACGATCAACGACTACGAGGTGCTCCTCCATCTCGCCAAGGCGCCGAAGGGGACCCTGAAGCCCGTCGAGCTTGCGGCCCGCGTGCTGCTGACGCCGTCGGGGATCACCCGCCTCCTCGCCGGCCTCGAGCGCTCCGGCTACGTGTGCCGCGTCGACTGCGCGGCCGACAAGCGCGTCTCGTACGCCCGGCTGACGCCGGAGGGGCGCGGCAAGCTCCGCGAGGCATCCGACACGCACCTCGCGGGCATCTCGTCGCAGTTCACCGGCCGCTTCACGCGCAAGGAGCTCGCGACGCTGTCCGGGCTGATCGCCCGTCTGCCGGGCGGCGAGCGCACCGACACCGCCGACTGCACCGTCGACTAGAGGGCCTGCCCGTATGTAGGGTCTGCGTGGGCGATGCCTATGCAGGGACTGACACGAGCGGCGGTGCTGCGCCGCGGCGCCGGCGGGGGGCTGGCGGCCGCAATTGCTGCGTCGCCGCTCGCCCTGCTCGTTCCCGCCGCCGAGGCGGCGACGCCCGACGGTGATCTCGCCTACCTGCGCCTGCTCGTCGGCGCGGAGCTGCTGGCGGTCGACTTCTCGACGCAGGCGCAGGCCGAGCTCCCCTCGCGGGCAAAGCATGTGTTCAAGCGCATCCTCGAGGACGAGAAGCGCCACCTGGACAGCCTGTCCGGGCTGCTGACCAACGCGGGTCAGGTGCCCGCCACCGCGGACGACGTCGATTTCACGTACCCGGCGAAGACGTTTACGTCGGACGGCGCGACCCTCCGGCAGGCAACGGCGATCGAGGCGCTCCTGATCGGCGCGTACATCGGGGCGCTCGCCTCGGTGACGACGCCCGAGCTCCGGCTGCCCCTCGCCCAGATCGCGGCCAACGAGGCACAGCACGCGAGCGCGGTCGCGCACTGGCGCGGCGGCCCGGTGATCGGCCCCGCCCTCGCGCCTGCGCTCTCGATCGACGCCGTGTCCACCGCCCTCGACCGGTACGAGAGCTGATGCCGAAGCAGGTCTACACCGCAAGCGAGGCCGCATCGGCGCTGGGCATCAGCCTCGACACGCTGCGGCGCTGGGACAAGGCCGGCCGCGTCACCGTCACGCGCGACGCGAGCAACCGGCGCGTGGTCGAGCGCCGAGGAGATCGACCGCCTGCGCGGCGACGGCGGTAGTGCGCACCTGAGCGCGCGGAACCGCTTCCCCGGGACCGTCACCGAGGTCAAGAAGGACGGACTGATGGCGCAGGTCGAGATCGTCGTACGCGAGCCCGTGCGCCTGGTCGCGATCGTGACGCGCGACGCAGTCGAGGAGCTCGGCCTCAAGCCCGGCATGGCCACGACCGCGATCGTGAAGGCGACCAACGTGATGGTGTCCGACTGATGCGCCGGCTGCTCGCCGCGCTCGTGCTCCTGGGCGTGCTCGCCGGAGCGGCCTCAGCCGCGACGCACGCGCAGATCACGGTCTTCGCCGCCGCATCGCTGACGGACGTGTTCCCGCAGATCGACAGCGGCGAGCGCTACTCGTTCGGCGGCTCGAACACGCTGTCGGCCCAGATCCAGCAGGGCGCGCCGGCAGACGTCTTCGCCTCGGCGAACATGACGCTTCCCGAACGCGCTGCACGCGAAGGGGCTCTGCTCGAAGCCCGTCGTCTTCACGCGCAACACGCTCGTGATCGTCGTGCCGACGTCGAACCCGGCCGGCATCCACAGCGTCTACGACCTGACGCGGAGCGGCATCAAGCTCGTCGTCGCAGGCTCGGGCGTGCCCGTCGGCAGCTACACGCTCCAGATCCTCAAGAACATGAACCTGTCGTCGGCCGTGCTCAAGAACGTCGTCAGCCAGGAGACGGACGTGCGCGAGGTGCTCGCGAAGGTCGCGCTCGGCGAGGCCGACGCCGGCTTCGTCTACGCCACCGACGCCAGGACCGTGCCCGGCAAGGTGAAGGTGGTCAAGGTGCCGGCCTGGGCGCAGCCGAAGGTCCAGTACGGGATCTGCGTCGTCGTCGAGCAGCGGCAACAAGGCGGACGCGCAGGCGTTCGTCAACCGGGTGCTCGCGAAGGCCGGCCAGGCGAAGCTGCTCGCGGCCGGCTTCCTGCCGCGCGTGAAGCCGGCGCCGCCGAAGAAGACCAAGAAGAAGTAATGCGGCGGCGCGCGCTCGGCTGGGTGCCGCTCGCGGCAGCGGCCCTCACCCTCGGCTTCCTGCTCCTGCCGATCGCGGCGATCTTCGTGCGCACCGGGCCGCGGCACACTGCTCGACCAGCTCTCGAGCCCGGTCGTGCAGGACGCGTTCGTCGTCACGCTGAAGACGAGCGGCATCGCGCAGGCGCTGATCCTGCTGCTCGGGACGCCGACGGCCTACCTGCTCGCCACCCGCCGCTTCCGCGGGCGTCCGCTCGCCGTCGTCCTCGTCGAGCTGCCGCTCGTGCTGCCGCCGGCCGTCGCCGGGCTCGGCCTGTTCGCCGCGTTCGGGCGCATGGGGCTGCTCGGCTCCACGCTCGACGCGTTCGGCCTCAGCATCCCGTTCACGCAGACGGCGGTGACCCTCGCCGTCGCCTACGTGGCGAGCCCGCTCTACATCCGCCAGGCGATCGCGGCCTTCGAGGCCGTCGACCCGAACGTCGTCGCGGCCTCGCGCACGCTCGGCGCCGGGCCGGCGCGGACGTTCTTCCGCATCGTCCTCCCGCTGGCCCGTGTCGGGCTGATCGCGGGCCTCGCGCTCTCCTTCGCCCGCGGGCTCGGCGAGTTCGGCGCCACGATCATGTTCGCCGGCAGCCTCCAGGGCGTCACGCAGACGCTGCCGCTCGCGATCTACGCCGAGTTCGAGCCTTCGGACGGCTTCGACCCGGCGCTCGCGATCGGCGGCGTGCTCGTCGTCGTCAGCATCCTCCTTCTGGCCGGCCTCCACCTCGCGTTGTCGTGGCGCTCGTCCTCGACCGGCATCGCGCTCCCTCTTCGGGCTTTCGACGTCGGGCTGACGCTCGAGGTCGAGGGCACCGTCGCCCTTGTCGGGCCGTCGGGGGCCGGCAAGACGACGGTGCTGCGCGCGGTCGCCGGGCTGGCGAGGCCCGAGTCCGGGCGGATCGCGGCCGGCGGCGAGACGTGGTTCGACGCCCTGCGGGCGATCGACCTGGAGCCTGACCAGCGGCGGGTCGGGCTCGTCTTCCAGGACTACGCGCTCTTCCCGCACCTGACGGTGCGGCGCAACGTCGAGTACGGCGGCAAGACCCGGGCGGCGAGCTGCTCGAGCGCTTCGGGATCGCGCACCTCGCGAACGAGCGGCCGGCGCGGCTGTCGGGCGGCGAGCGCCAGCGGGTCGCGGTCGCCCGCGCGCTCGCGCGCGATCCGGCCGTCCTCCTCCTCGACGAGCCGCTGTCGGCGCTCGACGCGCACACGAAGGCATCCGTCCGCGCCGAGCTGCACGACCTGCTCGCCGAGCTCGAGACTCCCGGTTCTCCTGGTGACTCACGACTTCGAGGACGCGGCGGCGCTCGCCGAGCGGATCGGCGTCCTCGTCGACGGCGAGCTGCGCCAGCTCGGCACCGCGGCCGAGCTCGTCGCCGCGCCCGCGGACGCCTTCGTCGCTTCCTTCACCGGCGCCAACCTGCTGCACGGCCAGGCCGAGCCGGCCGGCGCCAACACACGCGTCCGGCTCGCCGGCGGCGGCGTGATCATCACCACCGACCCCGCCCACGGCGAGGTCGTCGTCGCCGTGTACCCGTGGGACATCACGGTCGCCACCACAGTCGCGGAGGACTCGGCCCTGAACGTGATCGAGGCCCCGATCCGCAACGTGACCGAGCTCGGCAACCGCGTGCGGATCACGATCGGGCCGGTCACCGCGGAGGTGACCGCGGAATCGCGCGAGCGGCTGGGGCTCGAGCCCGGCCGCCAGGCGTTCGCGACCTTCAAGGCCACGGGCACGCGGGTCGTTTCAGGCCGCCCGGGCTAGGCTGCCCCCGCCGTGCTGGAGACCGAGACGCCCGCCTGGGGCATCGAGCCCGTGCCGGACCGCCTCCGCGTCCTCGGGCTCTTCGATACGGGCCTGCTCTGGGCGAACCTCTCGGTCAGCCTGCTGGTCATCGTCGCCGGCGCGATCCTCGTGCCCGCGCTGTCGCTGCCGGAGGCGCTGCTCGCGATCGTCGTCGGCGCGGCGCTCGGCAACGTGATGCTCGGCGCAGCCGCGCTGATCGGCAACGACGCACGTGTGCCGGCGATGGTGCTGCTGCGCGCGCCGCTGGGGCGGCGCGGCTCCTACCTCGCCACCGGGCTGAACATCGTCCAGTGCGTCGGCTGGGCGACGTTCGAGCTGCTGATCATCGCCACGGCGGCCGCGGCGCTCTCGGACGAGCTGTTCGGCGTGCGCGCGAAATGGCTCTGGACACTGGTCTTCGCCGGGATCACGATCGCGCTCGCCTTCCTCGGCCCGGTCGGCTTCATCCGCCGCTACATCCGCAAGTTCGCCGGCTGGGTCGTGCTCGCGTCGCTCGTCTACCTGACCTGGTGGGCGCTGCACGCCGCCTCGCTGCACGAACTCTGGAACGCGGGCGGCAAGGGCGGCTTCCCGAGCTTCTGGCAGGCCGTCGATCTGGTGATCGCGAGCATCATCTCGTGGACGCCGCTGGCCGCCGACTACACGCGCTTCTCGCGCAACCGGAGCGCCGCGTTCTGGGGCGCGGGCGGCGGCTACTTCGTGCCGACGATCTGGATGTTCGGCCTCGGCGCCGTGCTCTTGCTCGACCGTGGCATCTCCAACGCCGCCGCGCTGCCGGCGGCGGTCGCGGCGGGCGGGATCGCCAGCCTGCTCGCCCTGTTCGCGCTGACCGTCGACGAGAGCGACGAGGCGTTCGCCAACGTCTACTCGGGCGCCGTCTCGCTGCAGAACCTCTTCCCGCAGGTCTCGCAGCGGCTGCTCGTCGTGGCCGTCACCGTGGTTGCGACGTTCGGGGCGCTGGTGCTCGACTTCACGAGCTACCAGACGTTCCTCTACCTGCTCGGCTCGCTCTTCGTCCCGCTCTTCGGCGTGCTGCTCGCCGACTGGCTGTTCGGCGGCCGCCACTACACCCGCGACGACGTCTTCCGGGCGCCTCGCGTGCGGCCCGCGATGCTCGTCGCCTGGGTCGCCGGCTTCGCGCTCTACCAGTGGCTGTCGCCGGTCGGCCCGAGCTGGTGGCTGGACATCGTCGACCGCACGCATCCGGCGCCGTGGGACTTCACGGCGTCGCTGCCGAGCTTCGCCGCCTCGTTCGCGCTCGCCGGGCTCGCCGTCGCCGCGGAGCGCCGTTTCTCCCCGGCACGCCTGCGCGCCGAGTGACACGGGTTGCGGCGGCAACCGTCGACGGCGTCTTCGTCGTCGACCTCGAGGAGGAGTGGGTCGAGCACGACCCGCTCGGCACCGTCGAGGCGGATGCGGTACGCGTGGAGCTGCCGCTGGTCGTCGCCGCGGCCTCTGCCGGGTCGACGGTGATCGCCGTCGTCGACCGCCGGCCGCCGCTCGTCGTCTCGCACGACGCCGGCTCGACGTGGCACGAGGCCGGCGGCGGGCTCCCCGAAGGCCGTGCGGTGGCGCTCTGCGCCGACGATCCCGACCTGGTCGTCTTCGCCGGGCGCAACCGGCTCTACATCTCGGAGGACGGCGGCCGTTTCTGGCGCGCGCTCGCGCTCGAGCTACCGGAGATCGAGGCGGTCGAGATCCGCTAACGGAAGCGGAACTCGCCGCGCGCGACGATCACTGCGGAGCCGCCCACCTCGACGCGCTCGATCGCGTCGGGGGAGCCGTCCACGCGGGCGTGCAGGATGCAGGGCCGTCCGACCTCGGCGCCCTGCTCGATGACGATCTCCTCGCCGAAGCCGATCCGCCCGTGGCGCGCGAGGTGAACGGCCAGCGGCCCGGCGGCCGAGCCGGTGCCGGGATCCTCGGCCACGCCCGAGCCCGGGGCGAACATCCGCGCCTTCCACGAGGTTCCCGCGCCGGCGAAGCACATCACGCCGACGAGGTCGAGCCGGGCCAGCGCGTTGAAGTCGGGCGTGAGCCCCGCGACCGCCTCGCGGCTCGGCAGCCCGACATAGGCGAACACGGCGCCGTTGTCGTAGACCTCGACCGGAAGCTCCGAGCGCTCTACGCCGATCGCTTCGAGCAGCGCCTCCTCGTCGCCGTCGAAGGGCGTGAACTTCGGGATCGGCTGCGCCATCCGGCCGAACGCGAGGGCCGAGCCGTCCCGCTCGAGGCGGACCGGGACGACGCCGGAGCCCGTCTCGAGCCGGATCTCGTCCAGCTGCAGCGGCGCGGCAAGGACGAACGCCGTGCCCAGCACCGGGTGGCCGGCGAACGGCAGCTCGCGCGCGGGCGTGAAGATGCGGATGCGCGCGTGGCCCTCGCCCTCTGCCGGCAGCACGTACACCGTCTCGGAGAGGTTGAGCTCGCGCGCGAGCGGCTGCATCCGGTCTTCGGCGAGCTCGCGCGCATCGGTGAAGACAGCGAGCTGGTTGCCGGTGAGCGGGCGGTCGGTGAAGACGTCTGCGAGCACGTAGCGCAGGGTCGGCACCCGGCTGAGCCTACCCGGAGAACGACGCGGGCCCCGCCGAAGCGGGGCCCGCGGGTGGATCGAGGCTGAGCCCCGTGCCGATGCGACTCGGCTAGGACTCGCCCCCTGCGGAGAGCAGCTTTCCGCTGGGCTCGGGCTGCGTCTTCCGGCGCGGTACTGCGAAGGCGCCGAGCGCACCGCCGAGCGTCAGGATGAAGAAGCCGATCCCGGTGAGCAGGAGCGCGATGCCCATGACCACCGAGAAGAGCGCGACCTGCTCCGCGAAGAACGAGGTGTTCAGCGCGGTGCTGAGCGCGGTCTCCGTCACCCAGAGGTTGCGAAGCGGGTTCTCCTTCGGCTGGCCGTTGACCATCGCGGCCTGCGTCGGGTCGTTCGTGGCCTTGCCCGCTGCGGTGACGTAGCGGCCCATCTGCGAGTAGGTCTGGCCGCCGGTCGACTCCAGGGTGTGGATCCGCATGTACGAGGCGAAGCACTTGGCCTTCGCTCCGGTGTCGATCTTCTGGTTGGCCACCGTGCAGGTCGGCAGGGAGATGTTGGTCAGCCCTGCCTTCTGGGCCTCCGACGTGATCGCCGCGGGCGTCATGTCGGGCGTGCCGACGATTGCCTCGCGCGAGACGTCCGAGCGAACCTCGCTGCGGCCCTGCAGGCCGATGGCGAGCGCGCCGATGCCGAATGCGATGAGGATGACGCTGGCTGCGACGCCGCCCCACTGGATTACCTTCTTCATGACTCCTCCTTCTCCCGGAGCCTCTCCGCGAGACCCCGGGGCTGCTCTCCGTTGTGGGCTCACCATCGCGCCGGCCCGGCGCCGCGCAATCAGGGGGCGGACTGAACCCGGAGGGGGAAACTACGGAGGAACGGCGGCAGGCGATTACGCTGCGCGCCGATGCGGCTCGTGCAGATTCGACCCCACCTCTGGCGCTGGACGGCGCCCCATCCAGACTGGACCCCCGGGGCGGACTGGGACCAGGAGGTCGCCTGCGCCGCGCTCGTGCGCGACGAGGAGTTCGTGCTGATCGACCCGCTTGCCCCGCCCGGCGAGGACGCCGAGCGGTTCTGGCGCGCGGTCGACCGCGACGTCGAGCACCACGGGGCGCCGCACGTGGTACTGACCGTCCCGTACCACGTGCGCTCGACCGCCGAGGTCGTGCAGCGCTACGCCGGCACGCGCGTCTGGGTCTACGAGGCCGGCGTGGACGACGTCGAGCTGGTCACCGACTCATTCGCGGAGGGCGACGCCCTGCCCGGCGGTCTCGTTCCCTTCTGGGCGCGCTGGGAGCCCGAGGTGGTGCTCTGGTCGCCCGAGCACCGCGCGCTCATCACCGGCGACGTCATCCACGGCGGCCCGCGCCTACTCCCCGCCTCGTGGCTGTCCGCCGACGTCACGCTCGCCGATGTCCGCGCAGCGCTCGCGCCGCTGCTCGACCTGCCGGTCGAGCTGATCCTCCCGTCCCACGGTGAGCCTGTGACCGAGGACGCCGCGGCGGCGCTGGCCCGGGCGCTCAGCGCCTAAGGTTCCGCCGATGCGGCTCTTCCTCGTCCGCCATGCCGAGGCGGCGCCCGGTGAGCCGGACGCGCTGCGCGAGCTCACGCCGGCCGGCCGGGACCAGGCCCGCGCGCTCGGCATGGAGCTTGCCGCCAACGGCATCCGGCCGGAAGTCATCCTCGCCAGCCCGCTCGTCAGGGCCCGGCAGACCGCGGACGCAGTCAGTCTCGCCGTGGGCGTCCCCGTGGAGATCGACGAGCGGCTCGGCCCGGGCGCAACGGTCGAGAGCGTCGCGGAGGCGGTCGACGGGCGCGGCGAGACGGTGCTCGCGGTCGGCCACCAGCCCGACCTCCCGCGCATCGCGGCGCAGCTGACCGGCGGGCCGCCGCCGGACTTCCCGCCGGCGGGCATCGTCGCCGTCGAGCTCTGAGTTGAACGCCGTCGAGGTCAGCGGGCTCCGCAAGTCCTACGACGGGAACGAGGCCGTCCGCGGGATCAGCTTCGAGATCGCCGCCGGCGAGGTCTTCGGCCTGCTCGGCCCGAACGGCGCCGGCAAGACGACGACGGTCGAGATCCTCGAGGGCTACCGGCTCCGTGACGCCGGCACGGTCACGGTGCTCGGCACGGACCCGGCAGACGCCCCCGACGAGTGGCGCGGCCGCCTCGGCATCGTCCCGCAGACCGGCGAACTCTTCCCCAACCTCAGCGTGATCGAGCACCTGAGGCTGTTCGCCGCCTACTACCCGCACCCGCGCGACCCCGAGGACGTGCTCCGCCTCGTCGGCCTGGAGGACAAGCGCGACGCCCGCTACCGCACGCTCTCGGGCGGGCAGCGGCGGCGCCTGGACCTCGGCGTGGCGCTCGTCGGCGATCCGGAGCTGGTGTTCCTCGACGAGCCGACCACCGGCTTCGACCCCGCCGCACGGCGCACGGCCTGGGAGACCATCCGGTCGCTCCGCGACCTCGGCAAGACGATCCTGCTGACGACGCACTACATCGAGGAGGCGCAGCAGCTCGCCGACCGCGTCGCCGTGCTCGCAAAGGGCGAGATCGTCGCCTCGGGCACGCCGGCCGACCTGATCAGCGCCGGCTCCGCCACCGAGATCCGCTACCGCCGCGACGGCGAGCTCGTCGTCGTCGAGACGGAGGAACCGACGCGGGTCCTGCACGAGCTGACCGGCGAGGCGCTGGCCGCGGGTACGGCGCTCGAGGAGCTCGAGGTCCGCCGCCCGACGCTCGAGGAGATCTACCTGACGCTGACCGAGGAGGAGTAGGAACGCGATGCGGCTCCTCCGCCACCAGCTCCGCGTCGAGCAGCTGCTCTTCTGGCGCAGCCGCGAGCTCGCCTTCTTCACCTTCCTGTTCCCGATCATCTTCCTCGTCCTGCTCGGGGCGGCCTACGGCAACGACAAGGTCGAGGGCGTGCGCGGCTACACGTACCTGCTCAGCGGGCTGCTCGGCTACGGCGCCGCGGCGACGACCTTCGCCGGCCTCGGGATCCTGCTCGTGCTGCGGCGCGAGGCCGGGACGCTGAAGCGGATCCGGGCGACGCCGCTCCCCGGCGCCACCTACCTGGCCGGGCTGTTCGGCTCGTTCGTCTTCGTCTACCTGCTCCAGGCGGTCATCCTCGTCGTCCTCGCGCGGACGCTCTGGGGCGTCGGCCTGCCAACGCGCTGGCTGTCGCTCCTCGTCGTCCTGCTGATCGGCGCCGCGTCGTTCACCGCCCTCGGCGTGGCGACGTCGACGTTCATCCGCACCGCCGAGGGGTCGTCCGCGGTGATCAACGCCATCTACCTGCCGGCCGCGTTCCTCGCCGGGGCGTTCTTCTCGACGAAGTCGTTCCCCCAGGTGCTGCGCTGGCTCGCCGACGTACTGCCGCTCTCGCACTTCATCCGGCTCGTCCGCGACGTGATCGTCCAGCACGCGCACGTGTGGAACGTGCTCGACGACCTCACCATCGTCGCGGCGTGGGGCCTGTTCGGGCTGATCCTCGCCGTCCGGCGCTTCCGCTGGGAGCCGTCCGAGCACTAGCTCCCATCACTCGATCGGGCACTAGAAAGCGGCATTCGCCGCCGATACAGGCTGTGCGCGGACCCTACCCGCGCGTATTGCGGCATGACATTCAAGCTCGCGCAAGCAGCGGCGGGACTGGCCGCCGCCTCAGCCGTCGGAGCCGGTTCATTCGCGGTCATGTCGCCCCTGGACCGACCCCCGGCCAACGCGGGCGCAGCGGGATTCGGCGCCGGACAGCCTTCCGCGACCGTCGCGCGCGCGGACATCCGCCAGGCCGTCCTGCAGGCCTCGAAGCTCGAGCCCGGCGAGGTCAAGGCCGGCTCGATCGCGCATGGCGCCGTCGGGACGGACGCGATCGCGAACGGCGCGGTCACCTCGGCGAAGGTCTCGGACGGCTCGCTGACGGCCGCGGACTTCGCAGGCGGCCAGCTGCCGGCCGGTCACGACGGCGCGGCCGGGGCACAGGGCGACCAGGGGGTTCAGGGCCTCGCCGGCGTCGACGGGCCGCCCGGCGTTCAGGGGCTCCAGGGTCTGACCGGGCCGGAAGGCCCGCGCGGGCCCGAGGGCCCGCAGGGCGCGCCCGGCACGCCCGGCACGCCCGGTGCGCAGGGCCCCGCGGGGGCGCAGGGGAACCAGGGCCTCACCGGCGACACCGGCGCCGCCGGCCCGGCGGGCACGACCGGCACGCCCGGTGCGCAAGGCCCCGCGGGGCCGCAGGGCATTCAGGGCCTCACCGGCGACACCGGCGCCGCCGGCCCGGCGGGCACGACCGGAGCGACCGGCGCGACCGGCGCGCAGGGGCCGCAGGGCGCGACCGGCGCCCAGGGCGCGGCCGGCCCGCAGGGAGCGACCGGCCCGCAGGGAGCGACGGGCCCGCAAGGCCCCGCCGGGGCGGACGGGGCGCAGGGGCCGACGGGCCCGGCCGGCCCGCAAGGGCCCGCAGGACCGCAGGGCCCAAGCGGCTCGTCGGACGCACGCGAGGTGCACCGCGACGCCGACGTCAATCTTCCCGACGCCACCGTGGTGACGCTGGCGACGATGACCAACGTCGCGGCGGGCTCCTACGTCGTCACGGCGAAGACGACGCTCATTCAGCTCTCGGGCGGCGACGGCGCCAACCCCACGATGAGCTGCACGCTCGACGCCGGGGGCGGCAGCACCGACACGGCGGAGACCGACCCGCACGCGAACCGCGCCACGCTGAACATGCAGCTCGTGGTGACGCTCGCCGCGCCGGGCTCGATCGTCCTCCGCTGCATGCGCGACACCAACAAGGGCAACTACGTCGCCCACGGCACCAAGATCATCGCGGTCCAGGTCGAGAACGCGACGACCGAGGCGGTGACCGGATAGCGATCACCGTCCGCACGCTCGTCATCTCGGTGACGCTGTTTCTCGGCGCGACGGTGGGCGGGATCGTGTTGCTCGTCCACGGCGGTAACGGCCCTGCCAGGACGCTGCTCGAGCCGGGCGTCCCGGTCGTCGTGACCGCCGACCACCTCGATTCCCTGTCGGGGGCGACCGCCCCGATCTACTGGGCCGGCTCCTTCCCCGATCGCCGGCTCGAGGTCACGACCACCAAGAGCGGGTCGTTCGTCCGGTATCTGCCCCCGGCGACAAACGCCGGCACGCACGCGAAGACGCTGACGATTGCGACGTACCCGGTCGCGGACGCCTGGCAGGTCGCGCAGCAGGCTGCGCTGGAGCGCGGCGCGCGCCACGTGAAGCTGACCGACGGGCGCATCGCGGTGTGGCGCACGTCGCGCCCGACGAGCGTCTACATCGCCGCGCGGGGCTCGAACACGCTCGTAGAGGTCTTCGACCCGAGCGCCGCGAAGGCGCACAACCTCTCGATCTCGGGCCTGGTGCAACCAGTCGTACAGGCGGGGTGAGGCAGCCCGTGCGCCGGTCGCTCCCCGGTTGGCTCGCTGCGCTCGCCGTTCTCGCCCTCGCCGGAGGTGCCGTCGTCGGCGTGCTCAAGCTGCGCGAGCAGGCCGACCTCGCACGCGGACAGGAGCTCGCCCTCGAACGGCTCGGCTCGCTCACGAACGAGCAGTCGAGCCTGGAGTGGCAGGCGGTCGCCGCGCACGGTGCGGGGGCGAACGTGCTCGCGAAGGAGATCGGCGCGCGCCGGCACGCGATGGACGCCGAGCTCGCGCGCCTGTCCGCGCTCGGCGAGCGACCGGACCCGGAGCTCGTCGACGCAGCCACGATCCACCAGCAGGCGCTGCGCCACGAGCTGCGCCTGCTCGCCGAGGGCCGGCTCGACGCGGCGCTCACCGTCGGCGAGCAGCGTGTCGACCCGAGCCTGAACCGCTTCCAGAGCGTCCTGCGCCGGACGCTGGATGACTCGGCATCGAGGGCCCAGTCGGCGTCGTTTCAGGCAACGGCCGCGACGGGCGTCCTCGTCGCCCTGGCCGCCCTCTTCAGCATCCTGCTCCTGCGTGCCTTCCAGGGGGCGCGCCGCTCGCTCGCCGACGCGGACGAGCGGGCCCTGCGCCAGAGCGAGCGCTGGTTCCGCGAGTTGGTCCAGAACGCCTCCGAGCTCATCGTCGTCGTCAAGCCCGACACGACCGTGACGTACGCGACCGACTCCGCGCTGCCGGTGCTCGGCCTGATGGCGAGCGACCTCGTCGGCCGGAGGCTGCTCGAGCTCGCGCACCCCGATGACGCCGATGCGCTGCGCGACGCGGCGGCCGGAGTGCCGGCGAGCCGCTTCGAGTGCCGCCTCTGCACGCGGAACGGCTCGTGGGTCGTCCTCGAGTGGGTGCGGGGCGACCTCGCGGACGATGCGGGCTGCATCCTCACCGGCCGCGACGTCACCGACCGCAAGCGGCTCGAGGGCGAGCTCCGCCACCTGGCCTTCCACGACAACCTGACCGGGCTCGCGAACCGCGCCCTGTTCGAGGACCGCCTCCAGCACGCCCTGTCGGGCGTCGCCCGCCAGGACGCCGGCGTTGCCGTCCTCTTTGTCGACCTCGACGATTTCAAGACCGTGAATGACAGCCTCGGCCACGCGGCGGGCGACGTGCTCCTGCGTGCGGTCGGCGACCGGCTCCGCGAGGGCCTGCGCGGCTCCGACACGGCGGCACGGCTCGGCGGCGACGAGTTCGCGCTGCTGCTCGAGGGCGTGCCCGAACCGCAGGCCGCGCTCCAGACCGCCCAGCGGCTGCTCGCCTCGCTCGAGCCGCCGTTCGACGTCGACGGCCGGCAGCTGGCGGTGACCGCCAGCATCGGCGTGGCGCCGGCTCTGGGCAGCCGCGAGACGATGGCCGAGCTCATGCGCAATGCCGACCTCGCCATGTACGACGCAAAGCGCCGCGGCGGCGCGCAGGCACGCCTCTTCGAGGTAGAGATGCACAGGGTCGCGCTGACCCGGCTCGAGCTCGGCGGGGAGCTCCAGCGGGCAATCGACGAGGGCCAGTTCGAGCTGCACTTCCAGCCGATCGTCGCGCTCGAGTCGAACGCGATCCTCGGCGCCGAGGCGCTGATCCGCTGGCGGCACCCGGTACGCGGGCTGCTGCCACCCGGTGCGTTCCTACCACTCGCGGAGGAGACCGGCCTGATCACGCCGATGGGCCGCTGGGTGCTCGAGGAGTCCACGCGCGCCCTGCGGCGCTGGCAGGACGCATACCCGGCGCTGCCGCTCTACGTCAGCGCGAACCTCTCGATGCGCCAGCTCGAGGACCCGGAGGTCGTCGAGCACGTGCGCGACGCGCTCGCGGAGGCGGGCGTGACCTCTGACCGGCTTGTGCTCGAGATCACCGAGAGCTTCCTCGCCGACGAGAGCGAGGCGCCGCGCATGCGGCTCCAGCGCCTGCGCGCGCTCGGTGTCCGGCTCGCGGTGGACGACTTCGGCACCGGCTACTCGGCGCTCAGCTACCTCCAGCGCTTCCCGATCGACATGCTCAAGATCGACCGGTCGTTCGTCGAGCACGCGCGTCCGTCGTCGTCGAGCGTCAACCTCGTGCGCAGCATCGTGCAGCTCGGCCAGAGCCTGCACCTCGACATCATCGCCGAGGGCATCGAGGACGCCGAGCAGGCGCGGACGCTCGTCGGCATGGGTGTGCGGGCCGGCCAGGGCTTCCACTTCGCGAAGCCGCTCGAGGAGGGGCGCTTCGCGGCGATGCTCGCCCGCGGCGAGGTGCGCGACCGAGCGCTGACCGAGATCCTGGGCTAGCGACCCAACCGGCGCTCGAGGTCGTCCAGGAACTTCGCCGCCTGGCGCTCGGCGACCGGCTCGATCGCCGGTGCGAGCCGGTTGAGCATCCCGCCCAGGTCGATGTCGGCCGCCCAGGCCATCGCCGTTCGCCCGGCCGCCTCCGTCAGGTCGAAGGCGGTCCGCACGTCGACCGAGGCGCCGAGCCGCTTGCCCTTCGCCTTCAGCAGCGCGTGCTCCGGCGGCGTCTGCTCGACGAGCTCGAAGTACAGCGTCAACGCGAAGGGCGACTTGGGCAGCCGCATCTCGGCCGACCAGTGCGACGAGTCCCTGACGTCGAGCGACTGGACGCCTGGCAGGAAGTCGGCGAGCACCTCCGGGTCAACGAGCAGCTCCCAGACGCGCTCGCGCGCAGCAGCGAACTCACGAGTGCCGCCGATGACCACCGCGGGAAGCTAACGGTCAGGCGTGACGAAACGCAGGCGGCTGCGGCATTGGCGCGCCGCCGCGGAAGAAGCCGCGGTGCTCGAAGTGATCGGGAGCCGGGAGCTTCGGGAGCGTCCCGTTCACGAGGTCGGTGATGCGGGACTGCATGTCCTTCAGCAACTGGTCGGCCTGCGTCTGGGTGAGTCGGCCGTTTGTGACCGCCGTGTTCAGCTTCTGCTTCGCATCGTTCGTGAGTGCCGTCACCAGGCCGTCGACCGTCTTGCCCTTGTCCTTCGCGACCTGCGCGAGCGTCTTGCCGCCCTCGAGCGCCTGGTGCAGCTGGGCCTCGGTCATGCCGAGGTAGGCGGCCGCGCCGTCCAGGCCGCGCGCGAAGGGGCCGCCGTGATGGTCGAAGCCGCCCGGCCCGCCGAAGCCGCCCGGGCCACCGAAGCCGCGGTGCGGGCCGGCGAAGAGCGGCAGGTTCCCCGCCTCGACGCGCGCCTTGAGCGCGTCGCCCTGGGCCTTGGTGATCGTGCCGGCCTTGACCATGGCGTCGATCTGGTTCTCGACCGCCTGCTTCAGCGCCGCGCTCAGCTTCGCGGGCGTGACGCCGAGCTGGCCCGCGGCGTCGGCGATGATCGCCTGCTGGTTCGCCTTCGGGTCGTTGAGCTTCGTCGCGGCGATGGCGCCGCCGCCGGCAGCGACAGCCAGAACGGCGGCGCCGATCGCGAGGAGGGTCCCCTTGTGCAACCTCACAATCCAAAGGGAATCACCGTTGCCTAAGAAAACGCTGGGAATCACATAAGAATCAGCGCGAGCGTGAACTCCGCCGCAACGAGGCCGCCGATCACCGGCGCGAGCCGGACGGCCCACGGCCCCGCGGTGCGGCGGCGCGCGACGCGCCACGCGACCGCGCCCGCCACACAGGTCGCGGAGACCAGGTAGAGGAGCTGCGCCCAGCCGGCGTGCGTGTCGGTGCCGGCGGTGACGCCGTGGACGAGCGACAGCGCCCAGACCGCGAAGTTGAGGTAGTGCGTGCGGCGCCAGAAGGAGTGCGGCATGCGGTCCTTCAGCTGGTTCGTGATCCCGATCGCCGCGAGCAGCTCGGCGCCGACGATGCCGGCCGCCGTCGCCGCCGGCCGGTACGACGACGTGAACGGGATCAGGACCTGGCGCAGCGAGAAGCCGATGTAGGTGTCGACGAGCAGCCCGGCGACGTGCACGCCGATGAACGTCCAGGTCAGCGTGCCGGCGAACCGGTGCACGTCCTCGACCGCGAAGCGCGGCCAGCGCGGCAGCGTCTTGCGGCCGGCGAGCAGGATCCCGAGCAGCACCGAGGCGGTCAAGAGGCCGAAGGCCACCATGCCGCCCGAGCGCGCGACGTACCAGGCGAGGTTCACGCCGCCACACGCCGCTCGATCGAAGCGCGCCACGCTTCGTTCAGGACAACGGTCGCGCCGGTGAGGAACCTCCCGGGAAGCCCGCGCTCGTCGAGCCATCCCGGGCCGTCCCAGCCGAGGAGGAACGCCGCCTTCGCAGCGACGTCCGCCGCGGCGCAGGTGCCGGCCGCGACGGTTACCTCGTCCCAGGGCACGTGCGCAGGACGCCCGGTGGTCGGGTCGATCAGGTGGTGCTGCTCGGCGCCGCCGCGCATCCAGTGCCGGCGCGAGCTGCCGCTCGTCGCGATGCCGCCGGCGTCGAGGCGCACCGAGCCGTTGCCCGGGAGCGCGACGATCACGCCGCCACGGGCGGCCACGTCGCCGCCGGCCGAGACGTACCCGTCCCGCGGGATGAGCGACAGCGCGCGGTCGACGGCCATGCCCTTGACCACACCGTTGAGATCGAGCCGGAGCCCCACCGGGCGCGAGAGAATCCGCCCGGCGAGGCCCACAACGTCGGGGCGACCGCGCTGGGGACTGCCGAGCGCGCCGTCGTGCGGCAGCGCGGCGAAGTCGCGGTCATACCCGGCCGCCTCGATCGCCCCGCCGAGGGTCGGGTCGACGAGGCCGCCGGTGCTCCGCGCAGCGTCCAGCGCGACGCGAACGACATGCGCGAAGAGGGGAGAGACGAGGACGGTGTCGCGGGGAACGGCGTTGACGAGGCTGAGCTCGCTCGTGGGCCGGAACCGGCTGAAGATGCGATCCCACTCGTCGAACAGGCGCCGGATACGTCCGAGCTCGGCCGCGGTGGCGCCGCCGACGACGACGTCGACGCCCATGCTGCGGAAGCTCTCAGGAGACACTCGTGCCCACCTGCGGCTGCGAGCCGGAGCTCGGGCTCACCGAGCCGGAGCCGAAGCTGAAGCCGCTGTCGTCGTTCGAGGAGTAGGAGCTGCCGTCGTCCGAGGAAGCGACAGGGGACGAGGTGCTCGCCGAGGACGACGACGTGCTCGCCGTCGTGCCGGAGTGGCCCGACCAGGCGAGCCCGGCTGCGGCGGCGAACGCGACGGCGGCGCCGGCGCCGAGGGCCGTCTTGGCCCTCGACGCGCGATGCCGCGCCGCCTCGATGCGCGAGGGGC
Organism: uncultured Thermoleophilia bacterium; assembly: GCA_963817375.1. Classification (GTDB taxonomy): domain Bacteria; phylum Actinomycetota; class Thermoleophilia; order Gaiellales; family Gaiellaceae; genus JACVRM01. The sequence goes on from CAWFOB010000004.1 coordinate 162,500, forward strand.
GGGCGGGTTCCATCAGGCTGCCGTCCCCACCGACGAGGACTGCTGCGGGGCGCCGGGCGGCGGCCCGTCGAAGTCCGGCCGCTGCGGCATCGTGCCGTTCACCATGTCGGTGAGGTGCTGCTCCAGATCGGACAGGATCTGGGTCTGCTGAGCCGCCGTCAGGCGACCGGCCTTGACGTCGGCGGCAATGTGCTGCTTCGCGTCCGCGGCCATCGTGGCGACGAGCCCGTCGACCGTCTTGCCGTTCGCCTTCGCGACGTCGGCGAGCGACTTGCCCGACTGCAGCTGGGTCATGAGCTGCGACTGGGTCAGCCCGAGGTAAGTGGCCGCGGCGTCGAGGCCGGGGCCGGGGCCGTGGTGGCCGAAGCCGTGCCCGCCGCCCGCCGGGCCGAGCCCGACGAGCGGGACGTCGCCGGCCGCGATGCGTGACTTCAGCTCGGTCGCCTGGGCCTGGGTGATCGTCCCGGCCTTCACGGCGGCGTCGACCTGGTTGGAGAGCGCCTGCTTGAGCGCGTCGGACAGCTGCGTCGAGGTGACGCCGAGCTGGCCCGCCGCGTCCGCGACGATCGCGTTGCTCTGCGCCTGCGGGGAGTTGCTCTGGGTGGCGGCGACCGCTGCTCCGCCGCCCGCGATCGCGAAGAGCGCGACCGCGCCGGCGGCCACCGACCGCTTGTGACGTTTGATCATGTTCTAACACCTCCGTGTTGGTTGCTGCCTGCCATGGACAGCAGCTAACCGGGGCGGTGTAAGTCGCCCTTAAGACACGGCTGTGACTTCGCTGTGAACCGGTTCCAGCGGTGCCGAGACCGGGAGGCGAAGCCGCATCAACGTGCCGCCGCCCTCGGCGTGCTCGGCCGTGACCTCGCCGCCATGGGCGTGCGCCACCTGCCGGACGATGGCGAGGCCGAGCCCGGAGCCGGGCATGCCGCGCGCGGCCGTCGAGCGGTAGAAGCGGTCGAAGACGTAGGGGAGGTCCTCGTCGGCGATCCCCGGCCCCTGGTCTTGCACGAGCACCTCGCCGTTCCGGACCGTCACGTCGACGATCCCCCCGGGCGGGCTCCACTTGGCGGCGTTGTCCAGCAGGTTGCCGATCGCCCGCTCGAGCGTCGCCGGGACGCCGACCATGGGCGACTCCTCGAAATGCGTCAGGAACGTGACCGTCGGGCGGTTGCGCTGGACGCGCTGGAGGGCGGCCAGGGCGACGAGGTCGAGCCTCATGTCCTCGGGCTCGGAGACATGCTGCTCGCCGCGCGCCAGCTCGATGAGCTCGTTGATCAGCGCCGTCATCTCGCCGAGCTGCTCGACGACGTCGTCGAGGAGCCGCTCGCGCTCGCCCGGCGGGAGCGGCCGGTCGCGGGCGAGCACCTCGATGTTCGTGCGCAGGCTCGTCAGCGGCGTGCGCAGCTCGTGCGACGCGTCTGCCACCAGCGCACGCTGCGCGCGCGTGGACTCCTCGAGCGCGGCGAGCATCTCGTTGAAGCGGGTGGCAAGCTGGCTGAGCTCGTCCTTCCCGTGCACCTCGATGCGCTGCGACAGGTCGCCGGTGGCGGTCACCCGCTCGGATGCGCGCGTGAGCCGCCGGATCGGCGCGATCGCCGCGCCGGAGACGAGCATGCCGAGGATCGCGGCCAGGCCGATGCCGGCGAGCGAGGCGATGAAGAGGATGGTGCGGGTCCGATTCACGGCGCGGTCGACCTCGTCGAGGGGGCGCGCAACCTGGATCGCAATCGGGGCAAAGCGGTAGCTGACCGTCAGGATGCGCAGGTGGTGGCCCGCCACGTCGGCATTGCGGTAGTAGGGGCTGCCCTCTTTGCGCGCGTGGCTGAGCGTCGCGGCGTCGACCGGCAGGCCGACGAACTGGCCCGGCGGGATGTGCGTGATGTCGGCGGACTCGACGACCTGCGAGTAGGCGCCGCTGAGCCGGAGGGTCGGAGCGCGGTAGAAGTTCTCGGAGAAGTCCTGCGGCGGCACGTCGGCGATGGCGTTCGCGTCGTTGCGCAACGACGAGTCGATCCCGCCGTACAGCTGGTTGCGCACGATCACGAACAGCCCCGCCGACGCGAACACGATCGCGATCGCGACCGCGCCGGTCGCGAGCAGGGTCATGCGGACGCGGAAACTCACTGCGGGCGGAGCGCGTACCCGACGCCGCGCACGGTCTGGATCAGGCGCGGGCGGTTGGCTGCCTCGGTCTTGCGGCGCAGGTAGCCGATGTAGACGTCCAGCGAGTTGGACGCGAACCCGAAGTCGTAGCCCCAGACGCGCTCGAAGATCGTGGAGCGCGTCAGCACCTGGCGCGGGTTGCGCATGAAGAGCTCGAGCAGGTTGAACTCGGTGCGCGTCAGCTCGATCAGCTCGCCGCCGCGACGTGCCTCGCGCGTGCTCGGGTCGAGCTCGAGATCCTCGAAGCGCAGCACCTCGTCGGTGCCGCCCGAGCCGGCGCAGGAGCGCGCGCAGGCGTGCGAGCAGCTCCTCGAGCGCGAACGGCTTCGGCAGGTAGTCGTCCGCCCCGGCGTCGAGCCCGGCGACGCGGCTCTCGACCTCGGCCCGGGCCGTCAGCATCAGCACCGGCACCGAGTTGCCGTCGCGGCGGATGCGCCGGCAGACCTCGAGCCCGTCGATCGTCGGCATGAGCACGTCGAGGATCACGGCGTCCGGGCTACCGCCGTTCAGCTTCGCGAGCGCGTCCGCGCCGTCCTCGGCCAGCTCCACCTCGTACCCTTCGAGCTGGAGTGCACGCCGGAGCGATTCACGCACCGCACGCTCGTCGTCGACGACCAGGATCCGCATGACACGCAGTCTGCCGCCCGATTGTGAACCAGCGTTAAGACGGCGCGCCGGTGGGAAAGTCTTACCCGGGTCTTAGGTGCAGTTCACCGCGGTTTTAACGGTGACTGCTCCACTATGCGACAGACCGCGCCGATAGAACGAGAGGAAACCGAAGCCGACCATGTTCCCACCGTCCCAGCCCTCCCCCTTCCCGCCCGCTCAACCGGCAACGCCGGAGCCGCCGGCGAACGAGAAGCGCATCCGCTTTCGCACGGCCGTGACCGCGCTCCTCGCCGCCGCGGCGGTGGGCGCCACCACGGCGGCCGTCGTCACGGCAACCCTCGCTTCCTCCAGTGGGCAGACGGTCACCCGGAACGTGACGGTCACGAACGCGCAGCCGACGTCGTCGTCCGCGTCCAGCGCGCTGAGCGTGAACGGCGTCTGGACGCGCGCGAAGAACTCCGTCGTCGAGATCAAGGTCGAGACGACCTCGCAGCTCGGCCAGACGGGCGAGGCGCAGGGCTCGGGCTTCGTCTACTCGAAGACCGGCTACATCATCACCAACGACCACGTCGTCAGCGGCGCGAACTCGGTCAGCGTCGACTTCCCGAACGGCGGCACCTACAAGGCGACCGTCGTCGGCACCGACCCGTCGACCGACATCGCGGTCATCAAGGTCACCGCACCCGCATCGGTGCTGAAGCCGCTCGCGATCGGCAACTCCAGCCAGCTCGTCGTCGGCGACCCCGTCGTCGCCGTCGGCAGCCCGTTTGGCCTCGCCAACACCGTCACGGCCGGCATCGTCAGCGCGCTGCACCGGCAGATCGACGCGCCGAACAACTTCACCATCAACGACGCGATCCAGACCGACGCCGCCATCAACCACGGCAACTCCGGCGGCCCCCTCTTCAACCTGCGCGGCGAGGTCGTCGGCGTCAACGCGCAGATCCAGAGCGACTCCGGCGACAACGCCGGGATCGGCTTCGCCATCCCCTCCAACACGGTTAAGTCGATCGCCGACCGGCTCGTCCGAAGCGGCAACGTCCAGCACGCCTATCTCGGCGTCGAGATCTCCGAGATCCCCTCCTCGGTGTCCAGCCAGCTGGGAGAGTCGGCGGGCGTCGCCGTCCGCACCCTCACCGGGACGCCCGCGCAGAAGGCCGGCCTCAAGGCCGCCACCGGCGCCCGCACGATCAACGGCCAGCAATACCCGACGGGCGGCGACGTGATCACCGCCATCGACGGGCAGTCAGTTTCCTCCGCGGCCGAGCTGCAGAGCCTCATCGACGCACACCGGCCCGGGGACAAGGTCCGGCTGACCATCACGCGCAATGGTTCCTCGCGCAGCGTGACGGTCACGCTCGGGACGAGGCCTGCTCAGGCCTCGTAGCTCCTCCCCTCAATCCTCCCCCCTCGAGGTACGGCGGGCCCAGGTGGGCCCGCCGTTTCCGCTAGAACGGCCGGATGCGGGTGCTCGCCGTCGTCGTCGCCTCCCTCGCGCTCGCCGCACCGGCGGCGGCGGCGTCGCGGACGCTGGACGGGAGCGGCAACAACCTCCGCCATCCGACCTGGGGCGTGGCCGGGACGATCTACCCGCGTATCGCTCCTCCGGACTACGCCGACGGCATCGGGTCCATGGTCGCCGGGCCGTCGCCGCGGTACGTCAGCAACCGGATCTTCAACGACGTCGGCCAGAACCTCTTCTCCGAGAACGACGTCACCCAGTGGGGCTGGGCGTGGGCACAGTTCGTGGATCACGACATCGGGCTCGCCGACGAGCGCCCCGGTGAGGACGCGCCGATCGCGTTCAGCGCGGCCGACCCGCTCGAGCGCTTCACCGACGACCTCGGCCTGATGGGCTTCTCGCGCACGCCGGCCGCGCCCGGCACCGGCGTCACCTCGCCGCGCCAGCAGCTCAACACGGTGAGCAGCTACATCGACGCGTCGAATGTCTACGGCACGACGCGCGGGCGGCTCACCTGGCTCCGCGACGGCTCGCGGCTCCTCCTCACGCCGGACCGGTACCTGCCGCGCGCGAGCGCGCGGACGTCCGCGCCGCCGATGGACCTCTTCGGCCCGCTCACGGCGACGCCCGGCAAGGCCATGGTCGCCGGCGACGTCCGGGCGAACGAGAACGTCGCGCTGACGGCGATCCAGACGCTGATGGCGCGCGAGCACAACCGCATCGTCGGGCTGCTCCCACGCGCCCTGTCGGACGAGACCCGGTTCCAGATCGCGCGGCGCGTCGTCGGCGCCGAGGAGCAGTACGTCACGTACGGCCAGTTCCTGCACGCGTTCGGCGTGCACCTACCGCCCTACCGCGGCTACCGGCCGGCCGTGGACGCCGCGGTGACCAACGAGTTCGCGACGGTCGGCTACCGCGGGCACAGCATGGTGCACGGCGACTTCAACATCTCGGCGCCGGCGGGGCGCTGGTCGGCCGCCCAGCTCGCCTCCTTCCGCTCCTCGGGCATCCAGGTCGACGCGGCCCGTGGCCGGTACCTGCTCGACGTCCCGCTCGATCTCACCTTCGGCAATCCGGACCTGCTGCACGCGATCGGAGCCGGCCCGGTGCTCCAGGGGCTCGGCAGCGAGCGCGAGTACCGCAATGACGAGCAGGTCGACGACGCGCTCCGCAGCGTGCTCTTCCAGGTGCCGAAGACGGTCACCGCCGCGTGCAGCGACCCGCGTTTCGTGAACCCCGAGTGCTTCTCGGGCGTCGAGGACCTCGCCGCCATCGACCTCGCGCGGTCGCGCGACCACGGCATCCCCTCCTACAACACGCTCCGCCACGCGTACGGGCTGTCGCCGCAGACCACGTTCGCGGCGGTCACGGGCGAGCGCGAGGCTGCGCTCCCGTCCGAGCCCGACTGGATCGACGATCCGGCGTCGCTCCAGTTCGTCACCCTGCGCAGCCGCGACGGCACGTCGATCGCTCCCGGCACCGAGCAGGCGCTCGAGGACGCGGTCAGCGGCGTGCGCCGGACGACGCTGGCGGCCCGGCTCGAGGCGATCTACGGCGACGTGAGCCGGCTCGACGCGTACGTCGGCATGGTCTCCGAGCCGCACGTCAAGGGCACCGAGTTCGGCCCGCTCCAGCTCGCCTCGTGGAAGCGCCAGTTCACGGCGCTCCGCGACGGCGACCGGTTCTTCTACGCCAACGACCCCGAGCTCGCGCGGATCCGTCGGCTGTACGGGATCGACTACCGCACGACGCTTGCGCAGCTGATCCGCCGGAACACCGGCGTGACCGTGCAGGCGAACGTCTTCAAGCTCGTTCGCTGAGCACGTTCACGCGGAGCGGACGCCTTTCACGATCGCTCCGTGCATTCCCGGTGCGGCCTCGTACGTGAACTCGACGGTGACGTCCTCGAATCCGGCCGCCCCGAGACCGGCGACGTACTCCTCGCGCGACAGCGCGCCGGCGACGCACCCGGCCCAGCTGCCGCGTTCGGCGCGCTCGGCGGGCGTCAGGTCGTCTTCCGCGACGACGTCGCTGATGCCGAGGCGCCCGCCCGGCCGCACGACGCGTGCCATCTCGGCGAGCACCGCGGCCTTGTCGGGGGAGAGGTTGATGACGCAATTCGAGATCACGACGTCGACGGAGGCGGCCGCGAGCGGAATGTGCTCGATCTCGCCCCGCAGGAAGTGGACGTTGCGGACGCCGGCCTCGTCGGCGTTGCGCCGCGCGAGCGTCAACATCTCGTCGGTCATGTCGAGCCCGTAGACCGTTCCGTGCGGGCCGACTCGCTTCGCGGACAGGATCACGTCGATCCCACCGCCCGAACCAAGGTCGAGAACCGTTTCGCCCTCGTGCAGCCCTGCGACCTGTGTGGGGTTGCCGCAGCCGAGCGATGCGAGCGCCGCCGCCTCGGGCAGCTCGTCGCGCTCGCCTTGCCCGTAGCCGGACTCGGCGAAGCTCGAGCCGTCGCCGCAACAACCGGCGCCGCCCCCGCAGCACCCTCCCGACTCGTCAACGGCCAGCGCCGCCGCCGCGTAGTGGCGGCGGACGTCCTCACGAAGTGCTTCGGCGGTCGATGGCATCAACAACACGCTCCTCTCAGGTCGGTCACGGACGCGAGCGTCTCGACGGCATCACGACGGAGCGTGAAGTAGGCCCACTTGCCGCGCTGTTCGCGCGCGACCAGGCCGGCGTCCGTGAGCTTCTTCATGTGATGGGAGACCGTCGGCTGTGCGAGGCCGAGCGGCTCGATGAGGTCGCAGATGCAGACCGGGCCGTTGCTCGTCGCCATGACGTTGACGATGCGAACGCGCGCCGGGTCGGCTAGCGCCTTGAACAGGTCCGCCGTCGCCGCAGCCGCCTCGTCGGTCAGCGCTGGCGCGGAGAGTGGCTCACAACACGCGACATCCATCGAGTATCCTCAATATATAGACGGATGTCGATACGTCAAGCCGCCGCCACGGCTTCCTCCCAGGGGCTGGGCCGCCCCGTCCCCGGGCGGCAGCAGTCGGGCGCGCAGACGTCGGGGTTCGGCCGGCAGGCGGCCGAGCGTCCGGCGCGGCGCCGCCGGATCGAGCCGCTCCTGCGATCAGCTCGCGGATCATCGGCGACGAACGCGCGGGTGCGTCCCGGCGCGTCGTCGGCGCGGACGAAGCCGAGCCCGAGCTCGGCGGCGAGCTCGGCCGCCTCGACGTCGAGGTCGTACAGCACCTCGAGGTGGTCGGAGAGGAACCCGAGCGGCGCGACGACCACGTCCTCGACGCCGCGCGCGTGCAGCTCGCGCAGGTGGTCGAGGATGTCCGGCTCGAGCCACGGCACCTGCGGCGGCCCGCTGCGGCTCTGGTAGACGACCGCGTGCTCGCGCGACGCCGACCGCCTCGGCGACGAGCCGCGCCGCCTCGGCGAGCTGCGCCTCGTAGCGCGCAGCGCTCGGCCATCGCCGACCGGAATGCTGTGCGCGGTGAACGCGACGTGCGGCCGCGCCTGCGCTCTCGGACGAGCGCGTCGCGCACGCCGGTCGGCGTTCGCCTCGATGAAGCCCGGGTGGTTGAAGAACATGCGCAGGCCGCAGCACCTCGGGCGCGTCCGGGCCGACGCCTCGCTGCTGCGCGACGAAGAGGTTCTCGCGGTACTGGCGGCAGCCGGAGTAGCTCGAGTAACGCCGAGGTGAAGAACGCGAGCGCACGCTCGACGCCGTCGCCGCGTCATCTGCGCGCAGCGTGTCCGGCGAGCAACGGGTGCCAGTTGCGGTTCCCGAAGTAGACGGGCAGGTCGATCCCGTGCTCGGCGAGCTCGCGCTCGAGCGCCGCGATCAGCGCGCGGTTCTGCGCGTTGATCGGGCTGACGCCGCCGAAGCGCATCGTAGTGGTGGGCGACCTCCTCGAGCCGCTCGCGCGGGACGTTGCGGCCGCGCGTCACGTTCTCGAGGAACGGCATCACGTCGTCCGGGCCTTCCGGGCCCCCGAACGAGACGACGAGGACGGCGTCCGCGAAGTGATCGGGGAACGCGGAGATCGCCCCGTCGGCGGGCGGCTTCATGCCGCGAGGCTAGCCATTCGCCCTCAGGGCGAATGGCCCTACGAGACTTCGCGCTTCGTCATGGCGAGGATCTCCTCGTAGATCTCCTTGAGGCCATCCGCCGACAGCGGTCCGCGGTTCGCCCGCTGGAGGTCCTGGATCATCCAGGCCTCGCGCGCCGGGTCGACGAAGTCGATCTTGCGCGACTCCTTGTACTCCTTGAGCCGCGCAACGAGACGGAGCCGCTTGTTGATCTGCTCGACGAGCGCGCGATCCGTGTCCGAGATCTGCGCGCGCATCTGGCGGATGACGGGATCGGAGTCCTGGCCCTCGCTCACCTCCGGAGCGTAGTCGAGTTCTCTCTACACTCGCCCAATGGCCGTCAACGGCTCGCCCGAGCTGCTCATCGTCATGGCCCGGGGGGCGTCTCCGGCCGAAGCCGACCACGTGGTCGAGCGGCTGCAGGAGGCCGGCGCCGAGGCGCGCCTGACTCGCGGCCGCGAGGCGACCGTCATCGGCGCGATCGGCGATCGCGAGCTGCTCGCGACGCTGCCCCTCGAGGCCTACCCCGGCGTCGAGCAGGTCGTGCCGATCGTGAAGCCGTACCGTCTCGTCTCGCGCGAGTTCGTGCCCGAGGGCACCGTCATCGAGGTCGACGGCCACCGCATCGGCGACGGGTTCTTCGGCCTGATCGCCGGCCCCTGCACGGTCGAGACGCGCGAGCAAACGCTCGAGACGGCGCGCGCCGTCGCGGCCGAGGGCGTGACGATGCTGCGCGGCGGCGCGTTCAAGCCGCGCACGTCGCCCTACTCCTTCCAGGGGCTCGGCGCCGAGGCGCTGACGATCCTCCAGGAGGCGCGCGCGGAGACAGGCCTGCCCGTCGTGACCGAGCTGATGGACCCGCGCCACGTCGAGGAGGTGCTCGATGCGACCGACGTGATCCAGATCGGCGCCCGCAACATGCAGAACTTCCTCCTGCTCGCCGAGGTGGGCCGCGCGAACAAGCCCGTCCTGCTGAAGCGCGGGCCGTCGGCGTCGGTCGAGGAGCTGCTGATGGCGGCGGAGTACGTCGCCAAGGAGGGGAACGAGCAGATCATCCTCTGCGAGCGCGGGATCAAGACGTTCGAGCGCACGACCCGCTACACGCTCGACCTCGGCTCCGTCGCGGTGCTGAAGGAGGAGACGCACCTGCCGGTGATCGTCGACCCGTCCCACGCGGCCGGGCGGTATGCGCTCGTGCTCCCGCTGGCGCGCGCGGCCGCGGCCGTGGGCGCCGACGGCATCATCGTCGAGGTCCACCCGCGGCCCGAGGAGGCGCTCTGCGACGGGCCGCAGCAGATCCCCACCGCGGCGTTCGGCGAGTTCGCGGCGGCGATCCGCGACCTGGCCGCGCTGATGGGCAAGCAGATCGGCTGAGTGCCCCCTTCCCGGCTGGCACTCGTCGGCACCGGCCTGATCGGGGCGTCCGTCGGCCTCGCGGCGAAGCGGGCCGGCATCTCCGACGTCGCCGGGTGGGATCCGAACGCGCGGGCGCTCGAGGTCGCTGCGGAACGCGGCGCCGTCGACGAGCAGGCGCCGACGCTCGCCGACGCCCTCGGCGGTGCAGAGCTCGCCGTCGTGGCAGCGCCCGTCGCATCGCTGGCCGGGCTCGTGCGCGAGGCGCTCGCGGCGGGCGGTCCGTGCACCGTCACCGACGTCGGGTCGACCAAGGCGGCTGTGTGCGCCGCCGCGGGCGGGTCGTCGCGGTTCGTCGGCGGGCACCCGATCGCCGGCGCCGAGCTGCATGGGCCGGAACACGCAACGGCGACGCTCTTCGACGGCGCCACCTGGTACCTGTCGCCACTCGCCGAGACCGATCCGGAGCGCTACCGGCTCGTCCACGGCTTCGTCGGCGAGCTCGGCGCGACGCCGTTCGCGATCGACCCGGACGCGCACGACCGCCTGGTCGGCATCGTCTCCCACGTCCCGCACGTGCTCGCCAACGTGCTCGTGAACCAGGCGGGCGGCACGCGGATCGACGGCAACGACCCGCTCGCCGCCGCCGGCGCGTCCTTCCGGGACATGACGCGCGTGGCCGGCGCAAACCCGCGGATCTGGATCGACATCCTGCTCGACAACGCCGACGTGGTCGGCACGCTGCTCGCGGAGCAGCGGCGCGAGCTCGAGCGGCTCGAGCGCGCGCTCGAGGCCGGCGACGCCGGCTTCCTCGCCCGCTGGATCGGCGAAGCGGGCGCCAACCGCAGGCGGATGCTGGCCGGCGCGTTCGACGACCCGGGCGAGCTGCAGCGGGTGATCGTCCACGTCACCGACCGGCCGGGCGTGCTCGCGGGCATCACCCAGGCGCTCGGCGCCGAGCGGATCAACATCGAGGACATGGAGCTCGAGCACATCTCGCCCGAGCGCGGCGGGACGGTGACGCTGCTCGTCTCGGGCGCAACCCAGGCTGCGCGCGCGGCCGAGCTGCTCGAGGGCCAGGGCTACGGCGTCGTGGTCTCGCCCGTCATCGAGGAGTAGCGCGCCGCTGCTCTATGTACCTTGACGGTTACGTAACCGTCTTGGTACATTCGCAGTATGGAGGCTGTTCTGCGGGCGCTGGCGGACGAGAGCCGGCGGACGCTGCTCGAGACCCTGGCCGGCGGTCCGGCAACCGCGGGCGACCTGGCGGCGCTGCTACCGATAGCCCGCCCCGGCGTGTCGCGGCATCTGCGAGTCCTGCGGGAAGCGGGGCTGGTCGAGGTTCGCCAGGAGGCGCAGCGGCGTGTCTACGGTCTTCGCCCCGGGGCGCTGGCCGAGGTCGATGAATGGCTGGCCCGGTACCGGGCCCTGTGGGAGCAGCGGCTGGATGCCCTGCACACCGAGGTCGCCCGCGGGAAACGCGAACGAAGGAGCGCCAGATGACCAGCAACGCACACGCAGGCCGCCGCATCCTGGGCAGCCTGCAGTCGGCGGACGGCAAGGGCGTCGTCCGCATGGAAGACCGCTTCGACACCGACATCGACGACCTGTGGGCGGCCCTCACGGATCCCCGCCGTCTCGCCCGCTGGCTCGGCGAGGTCGACGGTGACCTGCGCGTCGGCGGTGCGTTCCGCGCACGCTTCTTTGCCACCGGATGGGAAGGCACGGGGCGCGTGGAAGCGTGCGAGCCCCCGCAGCGGCTGCAGGTGGTCACCAGGGACCCGGACGAGCCGGACGAGCACGTCATCGAGGCCACGCTGGCGGCCGAGGGCGGGCAGACGATCCTCGTCCTCGAGGAACGGGGCATGCCGCTGGAGCAGCTCGCCGCCTACGGCGCCGGCGTGCAGATTCACGTCGAAGATCTCGCCGCCTACCTTGGCGGGCGCGAGCGCGACGACGACGTGCGGACACGGTGGGAGGAGCTCGTCCCCGCGTATCAAGACCTGGCGGCCGACGTGACGGAGGAGAGCTAGATGGCCGGCGACGCGACTCGAGGCGGCCGCATCCTGGGCAGCCTCCGATCGGCCGATGGCAAGGGCATCGTGCGCATCGAAGACCGCTTCGACACCGATATCGACGACCTGTGGGCGGCCCTGACCGATCCGCGCCGCCTGGCCCGCTGGCACGGGCAGGTAGAAGGCGACCTGCGCCCCGGCGGGGAGTTCCGCCGATCCCTCGAATCCGAGGGCTGGGACGGCACAGGCCGCGTGGAAGCCTGCGAGCCCCCACGCAGGCTGCTGGTGACGATCAGGGAAACGGACGAGTCCTGGCGGAAGGGTCACGGCGTGCCTCCTTTCGACGCGGCGATCGAGGCCGCCCTGACCGCCGACGGCGACCAGACCATCCTGGTCGTCGAGGTCCACGGCATGCCCCTCGACAAGATCGCCTTCTACGGGGTCGGATGGCAGATCCACGCCGAAAATCTCGCCGCCCACCTCGCCGGGCGTGAGCGCGGCGACACCGAGGCACGGTGGGAGGAGCTCCTTCCTGCCTACCACGATTTGGCGGCCAACGTCACGTAGGTATTGCTCAGACGGGCCCCCGGTCCGTCCGGCGGCTTCGGTACCGTTTCCTTGTTGGCTGACTTGACAACAACGGACATGTCCGTTCGGGAGTTGCAAGATGAGCTCGCGGCGCTCGCCTCGCACCTCTATGCGGGTACGTGCCGCTTCCTCGAGCTCGTCGGCGAGCTCGACCAACGCGGGGACTGGGACGAGTACGGCGGCGGCTCGTGCGCGGACTGGCTGGCGTGGCGGTGTGCGTTGCTGCCCCGCACGGCGCGCGAGCACGTCCGCGTCGCGCGGAGCCTCCCGGAGCTGCCGCGCATCCACGCCGCGTTCGCGCGCGGCGAGCTCTCGTACTCGAAGGTGCGGGCGATCACCCGCATCGCCGATGCGGACTCCGAGGAAGAGCTGCTCGGGCTCGCGCGCTGCCTCACCGCGGCGCAGCTCGAGCGGGCCGTACGCGCGTACCGCCGCGTGACCGCGGACGAGTCCGAAGCGCACCACTTCGGGGCCTACCTCTCGGCCTGGACCGACAAGGACGGATGCGTGATCATCAAGGGCCGCCTCGCGCCCGAGGACGGGGCGCTCTTCCTGCGCGCCCTCGACACGTTCCAGGGTCGGATCCGCTGGGAGCGCGGTTCCGCGGAACCACCGAGGACGCATGCCGAGGCGCTCGTCGACATCGCCGACACCGCGCTCAGCGCGAAGGCGCCGACGTCGGGCGACCGCCATCAGGTCATCGTCCACGTCGACCACGAGACCCTCGCGGGCGACGACGGCGAGGGTCAGTGCGCGCTGGAGGACGGGCCTGCGCTCGCGCCCGAGACCGCGCGGCGCCTCGCGTGCGACGCAAGCGTTGTGACGATCAGCGAGCGGGGCGGCGAGCCCGTGCGCATCGGGCGAAAGACCCGCACGATCCCACCCGCGGTGCGCCGCGCGCTACGCGCGCGCGATCGAGGCTGCCGTTTCCCGGGCTGTGAGAACCACCGCTGGGTCGACGCCCACCATGTGCACCACTGGGCGCGCGGCGGGCCAACCTCGCTGAGCAACCTCGTGCTGCTCTGCCGCCGCCACCACCGCATGCTCCACGAGGGCGGCTACCGCGTCGACGAGCGCCTGCGCTTCTTCGACCCCTGGGGCTTCGAGATCCCCGCCGTCGCGCAGTCGCCACCCGGCGACCCGGGCGCGGTCGTGTGGAGAGACGACGTGGGCCCGGACACGTGCGCAAGCGGCGTCGGCGGCCTGGACATGGACCTCGATATGACGGTCGACGCGATTCGCTCCTACAAGGAGCGGGCGCTGGCAGCCTGACCGACAGCCGCGTTGACCCCGGCGCCCTCGAGCACGCGCCGGATCCCGCGAATCGCCTGGCCGATCCGCTGCTCGTTCTCGACAAGCGCAAAGCGGACGTGGCCGTCGCCGCCCGGGCCGAAGCCCGCGCCCGGGCTGACCGACACACCGGCCTCCTGGAGCAGGCGCAGCGCGAACGCGTGTGAGCCGAGCGGCTTGAGCTCGTCCGGGATCGGCGCCCAGACGAACATCGTCCCGCGCGGGCGCGGCACGTCCCAGCCGATGCGCGTGAGGCCGTCACAGAGCGCGTCGCGCCGCGAGCGGTACAGCTCGCACACCTCGACGGGGTACTCGTCGTCGCGCATCGTGACCGTGGCGGCGATCTGGATCGGCTGGAACGTGCCGTAGTCCAGGTACGACTTCAGGCGGCCGAGGCCCGCGACGATGTCGGCGTTGCCGACGACGAAGCCGACCCGCCAGCCCGGCATCGAGTAGCCCTTCGTCAGCGTGTAGAGCTCCACGGCGACGTCCCTGGCGCCATCGGCCGCGAGGATCGAGGGTGGGCGATGCCCGTCGAACGCGATGTCGGCGTAGGCGAAGTCGTGGACGACGACCAGGTCGCGCGCCCGGGCGAAGTCGACGAGCGCCTGCATGAAGTCCGCCTCGACGACCGTGGTCGTCGGGTTGTGCGGGAACGACGTGATCACGACGCGCGGCCGCGGCCGCGTGGCCTGGTAGGCGGCGTCCAGGTTCGCGAGCACGTCCTCCTCCGGGCCCATCGCCACCTGCTCGACCGTCGCCCCGGCGAAGGCGGGCGCAAACATGTGGATCGGGTAGCTGGGCGCCGGCACAAGCGCGGCGTCGCCAGGCTCGACGAGCACCCAGAGCAGGTGCGCAAGCCCCTCCTTCGCGCCGATCGTCGTGATCGCCTCGCGCTCCGGGTCGAGCTCGACGCCGAAGCGGCGCGCGTACAGGTCGCAGATCGCCTCGCGCAGCTTGGGGATCCCGCGGCTCGCCGAGTAGCGGTGGTTGCGCGGCTTCGCCGCCGCCTCCGTCAGCTTCTCCACGGCGATCTGCGGCGACGGGATGTCCGGGTTGCCGAAGCCGAGGTCGATGACGTCGACCCCGTCCCGGCGCAGCTGCAGCTTCAGCGCGTCGATCTCCGCGAACGCGTAGGGCGGCAGATCGGGGATGCGGCGAAGTGGGATCACGCTGGTGGGATTCTGCCTGGGGCGAAGCTTTCTTTTGTACAGTTTCTCGGTGGCGCAGACGCTGTTCCAGAAGATCTGGGAGCGCCACGTCGTGGCCGAGCCGCCCGGCGAGCCGGCCCTCCTCTACGTCGACCTGCACCTGATCCACGAGGTGACGTCGGCGCAGGCGTTCGAGGGCCTGCGCCTCGCCGGCCGCCCCGTGCGCCGGCCGGACCGCTCGCTCGCGACGATGGATCACAACGTGCCGACGGCCGACGGCCCGCCGGACGAGCTCGCGCAGCAGCAGCTCGAGGCGCTGCGCCGCAACTGCGAGGAGTTCGGCGTCCCGCTGTACGCGACCGGGAGCGGCCGCGAGGGCATCGTGCACGTCATCGGCCCGGAGCTCGGCGTCACGCAGCCCGGGATGACGATCGTGTGCGGTGACAGCCACACGTCCACGCACGGCGCGTTCGGCGCGCTCGCGATCGGCATCGGCACGTCCGAGGTCGAGCACGTGCTGGCAACGCAGACGCTGCCGCAGCAGCGGCCGAGGACGATGCGCGTCACGTTCGAGGGCGACCTGCCCGGCGGCGTGACGGCGAAGGACGCGATCCTGGCGCTGATCGGCCAGGTCGGCGTCTCGGGCGGTGTCGGCCACGTGGTCGAGTACGCGGGCGACATCGTGCGCGGCTTCTCGATGGAGCAGCGCCTGACGGTTTGCAACATGTCGATCGAATGGGGCTCGAGGGCGGGGCTCGTGGCGCCGGACGAGACGACGTTCGCCTACCTGGAAGGCCGGCCGGGGGCGCCGCGCGACTGGGAGCGGGCGCTCGACGAGTGGCGCGCGCTGCCGACTGACGAGGGCGCAGCGTTCGACCGGGAGCTGACGGTCGACGTCTCGTCGCTCGCCCCGCAGGTCACCTGGGGGACGAACCCGCAGATGGTCGCACCGGTCTTCGGCGAGGTGCCCGACCCGGCGGCGTTTGCCGACCCGGACGAGCGCAGCGCCGTCGAGCGCGCGCTCGCCTACATGGCGCTCGAGCCCGGCACACGGATCGAGGACATCCACGTCGACCGCGTCTTCATCGGGTCGTGTACGAACGCGCGCATCGAGGACCTGCGGGCAGCGGCCGCCATCGTCGGCGGCCGGCAGGTGCACCCATCCGTGCATGCGATGGTCGTCCCCGGCTCGGCGGCGGTGAAGCGCCAGGCGGAGGACGAGGGCCTCGACCGGATCTTCACGGCGGCCGGCTTCGAGTGGAGGCGCGCCGGGTGCTCGATGTGCCTGGGGATGAACCCGGACATCCTGGCGCCGGGCGAGCGCTGCGCCTCGACGTCGAACCGGAATTTCGAGGGCCGCCAGGGTGCCGGCGGGCGGACGCACCTCGTGTCTCCTGCCGTGGCCGCGGCCACGGCCGTCGCGGGGCACTTCGTGGACCCGAGGGCGTTGTGAGGGCCTTCCGCCGCCTGACCAGCAGTGCCGCAATCGTCGACCGCGTCGACGTCGACACGGACCAGATCATCCCGAAGCAGTTCCTGAAGCGGATCGAGCGCACCGGCTACGGCCAGTTCCTGTTCTTCGACTGGATGAAGGATCCCGAGTTCGAGCTCCGCCGGCCCGAGTGCGTCACGGCGGAGATCCTCATCGCCGGCCGCAACTTCGGCTGCGGCTCGTCGCGCGAGCACGCGGCCTGGGCGCTGCAGGACTACGGCTTCGGCGTCGTCATCGCGCCGAGCTTCGGCGACATCTTCCGCAACAACGCGTTGAAGGTCGGGCTGCTCCCGGTGCAGCTGCCGGCCGACGAAGTGCGCGGGTTGATGACGACGTGCGCGGGCGGCGCGGAGATCACCGTCGACCTGGAGCGCCAGGTGGTGGTCGATCCCGACGGCCGGGAGCTCGGGTTCGAGATCGATCCCTTCTCGCGCGAGTGCCTGCTCCAGGGGCTCGACGAGATCGCGCTGACGCTGCGCCGCGCGGACGAGATCGACCGCTACGAGGCGGCAACCGCCGGCCGCGTGGACACGCTTTCGCTCTAGACGCCGGCCGGGTAGGACCCGAACACGCGCAGCTGCCGCACGCGCTGGCGGCACTCGGCGAGCGCGCCCTGGGTCTCGGCGTCGAGCGGGTGCCCGGCGAGCACCGCGTCGAAGCGGTACCGCCAGGGCGACTTCGGGATCGGCCGCGAGACGAGCTGGACGAGGTCGATCTCATGCCGGCCGAACGGCTCGATCGCGTGGTGCAGCGCGCCGGCGCGGTGGTCGGTCACGAACGAGAACGCGGTTCGCCAGTCCATGTGCACGCGGTCGATGCGCGTGTGTGTCGCCAGCGAGACGAAGCGTGTGTACGCCTCCGGGTGGTCACCGACGTCGCGGACGACGGCGTGCAGTGGGTAGAGCCGGAGGGCGCGCTCGCCGACGATCGCCGCCTCGCCGGGCTCGCTGGACTCAGCCACCTCGGCGGCGGCAGCGGCCGTCGTCGACGTGGCGATCGCCTGCACGTTCGGGATGGAGCGCAACAGCTCGCGGCACTGCTCGAGCGCGACCGGGTGCGACTTGACGACCCGGATGTCCTCCAGGGTCAGCGGCTCACGGGCGACGAGGTGATGCCGGATCGGGATCGACGTCTCGGCGACGATCGAGACCGGCGTCTCGTAGAGCAGGTCGTGCGTCTCGTTCACCGGCCCGGCGAGCGAGCTCTCGATCGGCAGCACGCCGTACGACACCTCGCCCTCGACCGTCGCCTGGATCACGTCGGCGAACGTGTCCACGCCGACGAGCGCGGACGCGAACGGAAAGAGCCGCTCAGCAGCCGCGGCGCTGTGCGCGCCGGCGCCGCCCGCGTATGCGACCGAGGTCATCTCCAGCGGAGCGGCATGTCGAGGCCACACTTCGCACAGTAGGTTCGTGCGGCCCACTTGTGCTCGGCGCGCTCCCGCGGGATCGGCCGGTCGCAGCTGCAGAGATCTGCCCTGGCCTCGGTCTGGGGCGCGGATCCGTTCACGCTGTACAAAGTACAGTCATGCGGCGAGGCGGTCAAGCACGGCGTCCGTGAAGGACGCCGTCGTCGCGCTGCCGCCGAGGTCGGGCGTCGGCGCGGTCTCGAGCGCCGCGTCGACCGCCTCGTCGAGCGCGGCCGCCAGGCCCGGCTCGCCGGCGCCGTGGCGCAGCAGCAGCGCAACCGAGCGCAGCATGGCGGCCGGGTTCGCGATCCCGCGGCCCGCGATGTCGGGCGCCGACCCGTGCACCGGCTCGAAGACGCCCGGCCCGCCGTCGGCGAGGCTCGCCGAGGCCGCGAGCCCGAGCCCGCCGCTGGTGCCCGCGGCGACGTCGGAGAGGATGTCGCCGAACGTGTTCTCGGTCACGATCGTCGAGAACCGTGCCGGGTCCTGGACGATCAGCAGCCCCGCCGTGTCGACGAGGACGTGCTCGAGCCGGACGTCCGGGTACTCGGGCGCGAGCCCGACGACCACCTCGCGCCACAGGCGGGACGTCTCCATGACGTTCGCCTTGTCGACCGACGCCAGCCGGCCGCCGCGCTCGCGCGCGAGCTCGAAGCCGCGCCGAGCGATGCGCTCGACCTGCGCCGGCGAGTACTCACACGTGTCGAACGCGCTGCCGTCCGCGCGGCGCCCGCTGGCGCCGAAGTAGAGCCCGCCGACCAGCTCGCGCACGATCAGCAGGTCGACGCCCGGCCCCCGCGTCGGCCGCAGGTTCGCGTAGACGTCGAGCTCGCCGCGCAGGCGAATGAGCCCCTGCTCCGGCCGCACCGGCGCGCCGTCGAACTCGGGCAGCCCGACCGCGCCAAGCAGGACGGCGTCGGCCGAGCGGCAGGCGGCGAGCGTCTCGGCCGGCAGCGGGTTGCCGGTCGCGTGGATGGCGGCGCCGCCGAACACGTGCTCCTCCACGCTGACCTCGAGGGGCAGCGCCTCGAGCACCCGCACGGCGGCGGCCGTGACCTCGGGGCCGATCCCGTCGCCGGGGAGGGTGACGATCCTCACCGGGGCATCATCGTCACGCCGCGACGGTCAGCGCCTCCAGGACCGCGTCGGCATCCGGCTCGATCTCGATGGGGCGCAGGCGGTGGCCAACCGGCTCGAGCGTCTTGAGCCCGTCGCCGGTCACGAACAGCACGACGCGGTCGCCCGGCCCGACGTCGCCGCTGGAGATCGCGGCGCGCAGCGCGCCGAGCGTGACGCCGGCCGCCGTCTCGCCGAACACGCCGGTGGTCGAGGCGAGCAGGAGCATGTTCTCGCCGATTGCCTCCTCGGCCACGGCGTGGATCGCGCCGCCCGAGCGCCGCACCGCCGCGATCGCGGCGTCGCCGTCGGCCGGGTTGCCGATCGCGAGCGAGCGCGCGACCGTGTCCGGCCGCACGGGCTGCACGTCGCGGCCCTCGGCGAACGCGGTTGCCACCGGCGAGCAGCCGTCCGGCTGCGAGCCGATCAGGCGCGGCGCCGGCCCGTCCACGAGCCCGAGCGACCGGAAGTCCTCGAACCCTCGCTCGGTGCGCTGGAGCAGCGAGCCCGAGGCGACCGGGACGACGACAACGTCCGGCAGCTCCCACCCGAGCTGCTCGACGACCTCGTACGCGAGCGTCTTCGAGCCCTCCGCGTAGTAGGCGCGCAGCGTCACGTTGACGAAGGCCCACGGCAGCTCGAAGGACAGCTCGATCGTCAGCCGGCTGCACGCGTCGTAGTTGCCGCGGACGGCGTAGATGGTCGCGCCGTGCGCGGCGCTGGCGAGGAGCTTCTCGCGCTCGACGTCCGCCGGGCAGAAGATGGCCGCAGGCATGCCCTCGACCGCGGCCCGCGCCGCGACGGCGTTGGCGAGGTTCCCGGTCGAGGCGCACGCGAGCGCCTCGAGGCCGAGCTCCTGGGCCTTGGCGGTCGCGACGGCGACGACGCGGTCCTTGAACGAATGGGTCGGGTTCGCGGTGTCGAGCTTGAGGTGGAGCTCGCCGACGCCGAGCTCCGCGGCGAGCCGTGGTGCGGCGACGAGCGGCGTGAAGCCGGGCGCGAGCAGCGCCGGCTCGGGCGGTGCGACCGGCAGTAGCGGCGCGTAGCGCCACAGCGACGGCGGGCCGGCGGCGATCGACTCGCGAGTGATCGGGCCGACGTCGTAGACCGGTTCCAGCGGCGCGAAGCAGCGCTCGCAGGCGGACACGGCCTCCAGGGCGGTCTCGGTGCCGCACTGGGTACAGCGGAGATGGGTGGCTGGCATAGGCTCCCTTTCGTGTCTCGCTCACCATCGTCCGAGCCGTGGAGCTCGGCCGGCTTGGCACCGTGCCCAGGAGGGTCGGTTGCCGAGGCGTCATCGGGCCGGTTCCCTCGACCTCTCTCGATGCCGAGCGGGGATCGCCCGCCCTGTGGCAAAACAGTATAAAGTAAAGCGACCCAGCGCATGACCACCTACGACGACGTGGCGACCCTCGTCGCCGGGGAGGCAGCTGCCGCCAGGCAGGCGCTCCCCGGCGTCGAGGACGCCACGGTCGAGGTGGCCCTGGGGCATGCGGCCCGCCTCGTGCGCGAGTGCCGCGCCGAGCTGCTCGCCGCCAACGCCGAGGACGTCGCGGCCGCAGAGGGCCGCCTCGACGCCGGCTCGCTCGACCGCCTGCGGCTGGACGACGCGAGGGTCGAGAACATCGCGGTGTCGCTGGCGGAGACGGCGTCGCTCCCGCCACTCGACCGAGACGTCCGCTCGTGGCGGCTCGAAAACGGGCTCGAGATCTCCGAACGGCGCGTGCCTGTCGGGACGATCGGCGCGAACTTCGAGGCGCGGCCGAACGTCGCCGCCGACGTCGCCTCGCAGGTCCTGAAGAGCGGCAACACCGTCGTCCTGCGCACCGGCGGCGCCGCGCTGCGCACCGTGACTGCGCTGGTCGACCAGGCGCTCCGGCCTGCGCTCGAGCAGGCGGGCATTCCGCCGGCTGCGGTCGGCCTCGTCCGGACGCCCGAGCGCGCGGGCGCGGAGGCGCTCGTCTCCCTGCCGCACCTGATCCCGCTCGTGATCCTGCGCGGAAGCGGCCCGTCGACGGCGGCGCTCGCGCGGCGCGCGGCGGAGCATGGCGTGCGGACGCTCGCGCACGCCGAGGGCGGCGGCGTGCTCTACGTCCATTCGGCCGCCGACCCGGCGAAGGCGACCGCCCTGGCGCGGGCGAGCCTCGACCGGCTCGGCGTCTGCAACCGGCTCAACCTTGCGCTCGCCGACTCGCGCGAGCAGGCGGCGGCGCTGCTTCCGGTGTTCGCCGAGCACGGCCTCGAGGTGCGCGCCACGGAGCGCGCGGCCGGGCTCGACGGCGTGGCGCCGCTCGACACGCGGATCGGGCACGAGTGGGCCAGCGACCCCGGGCGCGTGAGCACCGTGACGCTCGACGTCGTGGACGGCCTGGACGACGCGCTGCGGATCGCGAACGACGAGACCTCCGGGCTCGCCGCGACGATTGTGACGGAGGACGAGGCGGCTGCGCGCGCGTTCCTCGACGGCTACCGCGGCACGGCGGCGTTCTGGAACGCGCCGACCCGGTTCACGGACGGATTCGCGCTCCTCGGCACGCCGGAGACCGGCATCAACGTCGACTCGACGCCCGGGCCGCGCGGCCCGGTCACGTACCGCGATCTCTGGCTGCGCCAGTACCGCGTGGTCGGCGACGGCACGCAGCACCGGTGACGATCGTCGTCAAGCTCGGGTCGACGCTCGTCGTCGACGGGCGCGGCCGCGTGCGGCGCTCGCTGCTGCGGGCGCGCGCGGCGGAGGTGGCCGAACTGATCCGCGGCGGCGAGCACGTGTGCGTCGTCTCCTCGGGGGCGATCGCACTGGGCATCGCGGAGCTCGGGCTGGAGCGCCGGCCGACAGCGACACCGCAGCTGCAGGCGGCGTCCGCGGTCGGGCAGGCCCGGCTCCAGGCGGCGTGGGCGGCGGCGTTCACCCCACTCCGCACGGCCCAGGTCCTGCTGTCCGCCGGCGACGTGGCCGAAAGGAGCAGCTACGTGAACCTGCGCAACGCGTTCGACGCGTTGTTCCGGCTCGGTGTCGTCCCGGTCGTGAACGAGAACGACGCCACCGCGACGGACGAGATCACGTTCGGGGACAACGACGCGCTCGCAGCGCACACGGCGCTGCTCGTGCGTGCGCGTCTCCTGGTGCTGCTCACGGAGGTTGAAGGCGTGTACAGCGAGCATCCGGCGACCGAGGGCGCGACGCTGCTGGCCGAGGGCGATAGCGTCGGTGACGCGGTCATCGGCCCCTCGACCGGCCCCGGCCGCGGCGGCATGGCGAGCAAGATCGCGGCCGCGCAGCTCGCGGCCGGGTCGGGCGTCCCGACGATCGTGGCCTCGGGCCACGGCGCTGACGTGCTCGGGCCAATCGCGGCCGGCGAGCATCGCGGGACGCGGTTCAGCGCCGACGAGAGCGGCGACAGCGCCTGGCGGCTCTGGCTCCGGCATGCGAAGCCGGCGGCGGGGCGGATCGTCGTCGACGCCGGGGCGCGCAAGGCACTCGTCGAGGACGGGCGCAGCCTTCTGGCCGTGGGCGTCACCGCCTGCGAGGGGACGTTCGTGCCGGGCGACGCGGTCGAGCTCGCCGGCCCGGACGGCGCGGTCTTCGCGAAGGGCATCGCCAGCGCCGGGGCAGCGGAGCTCGCCGGGCGACCGCGCGGGCTCGAGGCCGTGCACCGCGACCGGCTTGTCGTGTACTGAACGACGGTCGACCCGCTGTGCTCGACTTGCACGATTTCCTGGCCTCTCAAGTCATACACATCGTGATCCGATACAAACACCTGTGATTTCGCTCACCCGAAACCGCCGTCCGCAGTCGGCCCACGCCGGCGCAAGCGACCGTGGATTCACGCTCGTGGAGCTTCTGCTCACGCTGGTCGTCCTGACCGTCCTGGTCACCATCGCCGTACCAGCCATGTCTGATATCGGCACGCAGGCAGCAGATGCTGCCGCGAAGGCCAACGTCCGCAGCGCGCTTCCCGCCGCCGAGAGCTTTGCGTCGGACAACGTCGGCACTACAAGTGACATCGACAAGAAGCCCGCCACCTCCGGCTACAAGGGCATGACGGTAGCCCTTCTGCGCAAGCATTACGACGCCGGCCTGTCGCCGACGGTGAAGATCGTGTCGTCGAAGACCACTCCAACCGCGTACTGCATCGCCGCCACGGTCGACGGCCACTCGTGGAGCCTCCGCGGCCCCAACACGACGACCTTCCTGAACAACGCGAAGTGCAAGTAGGCGCGCCCGTGTTGCATCATCGGCCTCGCCGGAAACTCATGCCGGCCGGCAGGGAAGTCGCCCGGCAGAGGCCTGCCGGGATCAGCGTCAAGCGGTGGGCGCGCGGGTGATCGCCCCGTCCGAAGCGGACGAGACGAGGGCCGCGTACTTGGCGAGCACGCCCGACTCGTAGCGCGGCTTCGGCGCCGTCCACTCGGCCAGCCGCCGCCCCAGCTCTCCCTCGGGCAGCTCCGCGCGGAGCTCGCGATTGTCGACGTCGACCGCGACGATGTCGCCGTCGCGCAGCGCCGCCAGCGGGCCGCCGTGCGCGGCCTCCGGGGCGACGTGGCCGACCATCAGGCCGTGCGTGGCGCCCGAGAAACGGCCGTCCGTGACCAGCGCGACCGAGTCGCCGAGGCCCTCGCCGACGAGCGCGGCGGTGACGTGCAGCATCTCGCGCATGCCCGGGCCGCCGGCCGGGCCCTCGTAGCGGATCACGACCACGTCGCCTGGCTCGATCGAGCGCGCGGAGACCGCTGCGAAGCAGTCCTCCTCCGAATCGAAGACGCGCGCCGGACCGCGGTGCAATGTCCGCTCGTGGCCGACCAGCTTCACGACCGCGCCGCCCGGGGCGAGGTTGCCGCGCAGGATCGCCAGGCCGCCCGTCGGCTTCAGCGGGCGGTCGGCCGGGACGACGACCTCCTGCCCTGGAGTCTCCTGGGCCGCCTCGCCGATCTCGGCCAGCGTCCGGCCGTCCACGTTCCGCGCGTCGCCGTGCGCCAATCCGCCCCGCACGAGCTCGCGCGCGACGAGCGGCACGCCGCCGGCGTCGTGCAGATCCGTCGCGACGAACCGGCCGCCCGGCTTCAGGTCGGCCAGCACCGGCGTCGACGATGCGATCCGGTCGAAGTCGTCGAGCTCGAGCGGCAGGCCCAGCTCGCGCGCGATCGCGATCAGATGCAGGACGCCGTTCGTCGAGCCGCCCGTCGCGGCGATCGCGGCGATCGCGTTCTCCAGCGCCTCGCGCGTGATGATCGAGGACGGCCGCACGTCTTCGCGGACCAGGCGAACGACCATCTCCCCGGCCCGCTCCGCCGCGCCGCCCTTGGCCGGATCCAACGCAGGCACGTCGCCGAGGCCGCCCGGCGAGATGCCGAGGAACTCGAGCGCGAGCGCCATCGTGTTCGCCGTGAACTGCCCGCCGCACGCGCCCGCGCCGGGGCAGGCAACGCCCTCGAGCTCGTGCACGTCCTCGGCCGACATCGACCCGGCGGCATGCGCGCCGACCGCTTCGAACACGTCCTGGATGGTCACGTCTCGGCCGCGGAAGCGGCCCGGCGCGATCGAACCGTTGTACGAGACCAACCCGGGCAGATCGAGACGTGCCAGCGCCAGCACCGCGGCCGGGATCGTCTTGTCGCAGCCGACCAGCACGACGAGCCCGTCCAGCAGGTGCCCGCGGGCGACCAGCTCGATCGAGTCGGCGATCACCTCGCGCGACACCAACGACGCGCGCATCCCCTCGCTGCCCATC
This sequence comes from uncultured Thermoleophilia bacterium, assembly GCA_963817375.1. Classification (GTDB taxonomy): domain Bacteria; phylum Actinomycetota; class Thermoleophilia; order Gaiellales; family Gaiellaceae; genus JACVRM01. The sequence continues at coordinate 186,932 of CAWFOB010000004.1, forward strand.
GAGACGCCGTCCGAGACGGCGACCGTGTTGAACTCCATCGGCGTCCCGCCGGCCGCGCGGACGCCGCGCTTCACGTCCACGGCCAGCTTCCGCTGGTTCAGGTTGCACGGCATCGTCTCGATCCACGACGTCGCAACGCCGATCAGCGGGCGCGCGAGATCCTCGTCGGTGAAGCCGGTGCCCTTCAGCATCGCGCGCGCAGGCGCGCGGGCAACGCCGTCCGTCAGTGCGGCGCTATGGCGCTTCGCCGGATCGGATGGACGCGAGTACGGGTCAGCCAACCTCTTGCGGCTCCGCTCCGAGCAGACCCTGCTTGCCCGCGAGCGCCCGCAGCTCCGGCGCCGACCTCCTCGAGCTGCCCGCCCGTGTGGCGGGCGCGGAGCGCGGCAAAGCCCGGCCGGCCGGCGTCGTCGTCGGCGAAGAGCTCGCGCGCGAAGGCGCCGCTGCGGATGTCCTCGAGCATCCCACGCATCGTCTCACGCACGCGATCGTCGACGACCCGCTCGCCGCGGGACAGGTCGCCGTACTCGGCCACGTCGGACACGGAGTAGCGCATGTACTCGAAGCCGCCCTCGTAGATCAGGTCGACGATCAGCTTCAGCTCGTTGATGCACTCGTAGTAGGCGATCTCCGGCTGGTAGCCCGCCTCGACGAGGGTCTCGAACCCCGCCTTCATCAGCGCGGTCACGCCGCCGCAGAGCACGGCCTGCTCGCCGAACAGGTCGCTCTCGGTCTCCTCCGCGAACGTTGTCTCGAGCATGCCGACGCGGCCGCAGCCGATCGCCGTCCCGTACGCAAGGGCGAGCTGCAGCGCCTGCCCGCTCGCGTCCTGCGCGACCGCGACGAGGCCCGGCGTGCCGGCGCCGACCTCGAAGAGCTCGCGGACGCGATGGCCCGGGGCCTTCGGCGCGACCATGACGACGTCGTGATCGGCCGGCGGGACGATCCGCCCGAAGTGGATGTTGAGCCCGTGCGCGAAGAGGACGGCCGCTCCCGGCTCGAGGTTGGGCGCGATCTCGGCGTCCCAGACGCCCTTCTGCACGTGGTCGGGGAGCAGGACCGCGACGAGCCGCGCGCCGCGAACGGCGTCGCCGATCGACGCGACCGGTAGCCCGGCGACCTCGGCGGCGACGCGGCTGGAGCTGCCCTCGCGGAGGCCGACGACGACGTCGACGCCCGAGTCGTGCAGGTTCAGCGCGTGCGCGTGCCCCTGGCTCCCGTAGCCGATGACGGCGACCTTGCCGTTCAGCAGCTCGACGTTCCCTTCGCGGTGAATCGTGGCCATGCGGTGGCTCCTTTCAGTGCAGGACGAGCTGCGTGCGGGGACTGGACGCGGTCGAGGCGCGGCCGAGCGCGATACGCCCCGTGCGCACGACCTCCTTGATTCCGTGTGGGCGGACGAGCTCCTCGAAGGCGTCGACCTCCTCGGGCGTCGCGCAGATCTCGAAGACGAGGGCGTCGCTGCCCTACGTCGACGACGCGAACAGCGAAGACGTCGCGTAGCGCGGTCAGCTCCGCGCGGCGCTCGGGCGGCGCCGCAACCTTGAAGAGCGCGAGCTCGCGCTCGAGCCGCTCGCCCGGCGGGAGCTCGGTGATGCGCAGGACGTTGACGAGCTTGTGCATCTGCTTCTGGATCTGGGAGAGCGAGTGCTCGTCGGCGTCGACCGTGAGCGTGATGCGCGAGATGTCGTGCCGCTCGGTCGGGCCGACGGCGAGGCTGTCGATGTTGAAGCCGCGGCGCGCGAACATCGTCGTGATCCGGGTCAGCGCGCCCGGCTTGTTCTCGACGAGGACGGACAGGCAGTGCTTCATGCGGTGACGGCCTCCTCGTCGCCGGACGGGTATTCGACGAGGTCGATGGCGGCGGCGCCGGCGGGGATCATCGGGAAGCAGTGCTCGGCCGGGTCAACGCGGCAGTCCACGACGGCCGTGCGCCCGCAGGCGATCGCCTCCTCGAGCGCCGGCCCGAGCGCGCCCTCGTCCTCGACGACGAAGCCCTTCGCGCCGTAGGCGTCGGCCAGCGCGGCGTAGTCGGGGACGTGGTGCGTCAGGTTGACCTGCGAGAAGCGCTCGTCGAAGAACATGTCCTGCCACTGGCGGACCATCCCGAGGTGGCCGTTGTTGACGATGACGATCACGATCGGGAGCTGCTCGAGCACCGACGTCGCCAGCTCCTGGCACGTCATCTGGAAGCAGCCGTCGCCGTCGACGCACACGACCGTCGCCTCGGGGCGCGCGGCCTTGGCGCCGATCGCGGCTGGGATGCCGTAGCCCATCGTCCCGAGCCCGCCCGAGGTGATGAAGGAGCGCGGGCGGTCGCATTCGAGGTACTGCATCGCCCACATCTGGTGCTGGCCGACGCCGGTCGTCCAGACGACGTCCGAGCCGGCCGTGATCGCCTGAAGCGTCTCTAGGACTGCCTGGGGCTTGAGCATGCCTCCATTTCCATACCGCAGCGGGAACTGCTCGCGCCAGCCGGCGATCTCGGTGAGCCACGCGTCGGTCGCGCCGTCGCGGCGCAGCCCGGCCAGCTCGGCCGCAAGCCCGGCGAGCACGTCCTTGAGCGGCCCGACCACGGGCACGTCGGCGTGGCGGAGCTTGTCGATCTCGGCCGCGTCGATGTCGAGGTGCACGACGGTCGCGCCCGGCGCGAACGCGGACAGCTTGCCGGTGACGCGGTCGTCGAAGCGGGCGCCGACGGCGACGACCACGTCGGCCTTGTTGAGCGCGTAGTTCGACCACTTGGGGCCGTGCATGCCGGGCCAGCCGAAATGGAGCGCGTGGCTCTCGGGGAAGCCGCCCTTCGCCATCAGCGTGGTGACGACGGGGAGCCGGCCGACCTCGGCGAGCTCGCGCAGCTCCTCGCAGGCGTCGGCGTTCAGCACGCCGCCGCCGACGTAGAGGATCGGGCGCTGCGCCTCCGCGATAACGGTGGCGGCCTCGCGGATCTGGCGCGGGTGGCCGCGGCGCGGCGGGCGCCAGCCGGGCAGGTCGACCGCGCTCGGGTACTCGAACTCGAGCTCGGCCTCCTGGACGTCGCGCGGGATGTCGACGAGCACCGGGCCGCAGCGGCCCGTGCGCGCGACGTGGAACGCAGCCTTGATCACGTGCGGGATCTCCTGCACGTCCGAGACGAGCCACGAGTGCTTGACCACCGGGATGGTGATGCCGGTGATGTCGCACTCCTGGAACGCGTCGGTGCCGATCAGGTGCGAGCGCACCTGGCCGGTGATGCAGACGAGCGGCGTCGAGTCCATCCACGCGTCGGCGATCGGGGTGACGAGGTTGGTGGCGCCCGGCCCCGACGTCGCGATCGCGACGCCGACGCGGCCGGACGCACGCGCATAGCCCTCGGCCATGTGCCCCGCGCCCTGCTCGTGCCGGGCGAGCACGTGCCGGATCGTCGTGCCGCGCGCGAACGCGTCGTAGGTCGGGAGGATGGCGCCGCCGGGCAGGCCGAAGACGACCTCGACGCCCTCGGCCTCGAGCGAGCGCAGGATCGCGTCGGCGCCGTTCATCCTCACGCGACGGCACCTCCGAACTCGAAGCGCAGGCCGTGCGGCAGCTCCGCGAGCACGCGGTCGCCGACATCGGCAGTCGATTGCTCGGACGGCGTCCGCGCAACGGCGCCGGCCAGCGTCTCGGCCGCGGCGCGCTCGCCGAGCCCCTCGCCGAGCATCAGCGCGGCGGCCAGCAGCATCGACCGCGGGTCGGCGACGCCCTGTCCGGCGATGTCGATGGCGGCGCCGTGCGTCGGCCCGAACACGCCGGGCGCCTGCGGGCCGACCCGGCCCCACGCCGCGATGCGGGTCGTCGACGTGCACCCTGCGACCTCGGCGGCCGTGGCGACGTCCTCGAGCCGACAGAGGACGACGTCGAGCGTCCCCGGCGACTCGACGAGCCGGCGAACGGCGTCGCCGAGCTCCATGCGCTCGAACTGGATCCCGTCCGCCTCCAGCGCGGCCGCGGCCGCGAGGCGGCGCACGTCGTCGTCTGCACGGACGAGCGTGACCCGTGCGCGGCTCGAGTGCGCGATCTCGAAGGCCCGCTCAACCGTCCATGCCGCCCCCGCCTCGTTCATCGGCGCGATCAGCGTGACCTGGGACCTCGCGTCCACGCGCACGCGGACGATGACGGCCCGCAGGTCCAGCTCGGGCTGGAGGGCCTCGACCGCGCCCTCGTCGTCGGCGGGCACCAGCACCGCCGAGGCGCTCGCCACCGCGCGGCGCGACGACGGCGGGAACGGGTTCCCGTAGCGGACGAAGGCGTCGGACCCGAACGGGACGTGCTCGTCGTCCAGGACGAAGCCGTGCATCTGGGCGGCCGCGGCGGCGAGCCGCGACGCCTGGGCCGTCACCTCCGCGCCGATCCCGTGACCGGCGAGGTAGGCGACGGAGTAGCGCTTGCGGCTCATGCCGTCACCCCCACGAAGACGTCGTTGAGCGTTACGCGCTCGCCGCGGTCGGCGAGCGCCTTGAAGCGGGCGAATGCAGCGGCCAGCCCGTCACGGTCGAGCTCCAGCCCGGCCTCGGTGCACGCCCGCGCGAACGCGTGACGGCCCGAGTGCTTGCCGAGCGGGAGCGTCATCGCGACGCCCAGCTCGCCCGGATCCATGATCTGGTACGTCGAGACGTCCTTCAGGACGCCGTCCTGATGGATCCCGGCCTCGTGCGCGAAAGCATTTGCGCCCACGATTGCTTTATTCGGCGGAATTGCGTATCCCGTTAAGCGTTCGACGAGCTGCGACGTGCGGCCTATCTCGGCCGGATGCACCCCCGTGACCGCTCCCAGCAGGGGCTCGCGGACGCGCATGGCCATCGCGATCTCCTCCAGCGCGGCGTTTCCGGCGCGCTCGCCGATGCCGTTCACGGTGCACTCGACCTGGCCCACGCCCGCCTCGACTGCGGCCAGCGAGTTGGCCACCGCGAGACCCAGATCGTCATGGCAGTGGGCCGAAAGGGTCACGTTCCGTAGAGACGGGCAACGGCGCACGACCTCACGGATGAACGCGGCGTACTCCGTCGGGAGCGCGTAGCCGGTCGTGTCCGGGAGGTTGATCACGTCGGCGCCGGCATCGACGGCTGCGGCACAGACGCGGGCGACGAACGCGGGCTCCGAGCGGGTCGCGTCCTCGCACGAGAACTCGACCTCGTCGACCCGGCCGCGGGCGTACGCCACGGAGGCCGCGGCCGCAGCCTCGACCTCGTCGGGCGTCATGCGGAGCTTCTTCTCCATGTGAACCGGGCTGGTGGCGAGGAAGACATGCAGCCGCGAGCGCGGCGCCTCCTCGAGCGCCTGCACGGCGGCGTCGATGTCCTCGCGGCGCGTGCGGGCGAGCGACGCGACGGTCACGGAGCCGACGGCGCGGCCGACGGCGCGCACACCCTCGGCGTCGCCGGGCGACGCGGCCGCGAACCCGGCCTCGATGACGTCGACGCCCAGCCGCTCCAGCTGGACGGCGACCTCGGCCTTCTGCTGCGGCCGCAGCGCGATGCCCGGCGATTGCTCGCCGTCGCGAAGCGTGGTGTCGAAGACTGCGATCCTGCGCGAACTCACGGCACTCCTCTCGAGCGGCCTCTGCACGAGGGCGCACTTGTGGTGGGAACGGTCGGCGTGTGCGCCCGAAGCGCGTGTTCGCGTGCTCCCCCTAGAGGGGGAGAATCGAGATGAGCACGAGCGAAAGCGAGCCATCAATGACTCGCACCGGTGTTGCGTCGCGGCTCAGCTCGTCTCGCATCGTGGCCCTATCGTGACGGATAGGGCTTTACTCTGTCAAGCCGCTTTACCGAGAACAGAAATTTGCGTCCAAGCGGTATCTGCGGTTGCGAACGTCCGTCGGGGCCACTACTCTGGACGCATGCCCACGACGCGCGTCTCGTCGATTTCGGTCTTTACGGCCGCGCGCGTCCTTGCGCGCTAGCCGGCGACTCGCCTCGCCCACGCCGGCTAGCTGAAAGCAAACGGGCGGCAGACCTCGACAGGAAAGGCGTGCATGTCACGCAGCCTCACCGATACCCCGCACCATCTCGAGCGCGATGCCTGCGGCATCGGGTTCGTCGCCTCCGTCGGCGGCGAGCCCTCGCGCGCAGTGCTCGACCGCGTGCTCGAGGCGCTTACAAGGGTGCGGCACCGGGGCGCCGTCGCCGCCGACCACCGCACCGGGGACGGTGCGGGCGTGCTCCTGCCTCTGCCCGAGGCACTCGCTCCCTCTGGCCTCGGGCTGGCAATGGTCTTCGCACGCGGCGTCGGCGCCCGGGCGGCGGTGGAGGAGGCGTGCGTCGCCGAGGGCATCCGCGTCCGCTCGTGGCGCTCCGTCCCCGTCGACCCCGACGCGCTCGGGCGCGAAGCTCGCGCCAGCGCGCCGCGGATCGACCAGGCGGTGCTCGAGGCGCGCCCGGGCATGGACCCGGAGCTCCGCGCCTTCCGAGCCCGCCGCCGCCTCGACGGCCGCGACGACGTCTACGTGGCCTCGCTGTCGTTCCGGACCGTCGTCTACAAGGCGCTCTGCGCCGCCGACCAGCTGGCCGCGTTCTATCGCGACCTCGCCGATCCGGCGCTCGCGGTGCCGTTCGGCGTCTTCCACCAGCGCTTCTCGACGAACACGGCGCCGTCGTGGGAGCGCGCCCAGCCGTTCCGGATGCTCTGCCACAACGGCGAGATCAACGCCATCCGCGGCAACGTGAACTGGATGCGCGCCCGCACCGGCGCGCTCGGCCGCGACCATTTCGCGGACGGCCCGCTGCTCGACGAGACGAGCTCGGACTCGGGCATGCTCGACAACGCGCTCGAGCTGCTCGTCCGCGGCGGCCGCGACGTCGAGCACGCGCTCGCGATGCTCATCCCGCCCGCGTGGCAGGACGACCCGGAGCTGCCGGACGACGTCCGCTCGTTCCACCGCTTCCACGCGGGGCTGGTCGAGCCGTGGGACGGCCCGGCCGGGATCGTCTTCAGCGACGGCCGCGTGGTCGGCGCCGGGCTCGACCGCAACGGGCTGCGGCCGCTGCGCTACACGGTCGCCGGCGACCTCGTCTGCTGCGGCTCGGAGGCCGGGCTCTTCGACCTGCCGGACGGGCCGGTGCAGCGCGGTCGCCTCGGCCCGGGCGAGCTGCTGCTCGTCGACCCGGACCGCGGCCTGCTGCACGATCGCGAGCTGAAGCGCGAGCTTGCGGCGCGCGCGCCGTACGGCCGCTGGCTCGGCGCCTGGCGGCGGCGAGGGCTCGGCCGGCGAGCCGGTCGCGCCCGGCGACGAGGAGCTCGACGCCGCGGCACGTGCTCTTCGGCTACACGCGCGAGGAGCTGTCCGTGATCGTCCGCCCGTCCGCGGCCGGCGGGCACGAGCCGACGTCGTCGATGGGCGACGACACCGCGCTGCCGCTCCTCGAGCGGCCGTGGGCGGCCGCTGCCGAGCTACTTCCGCCAGCGCTTCGCGCAGGTGACGAACCCGGCGATCGACCACATCCGCGAGCGCTTCGTCATGTCGCTCGGCACGCTGCTGGGCGGCCGTGCGCCGCTCCTGCTCGAGGTGCCCGAGGGGGCGGCGGGCATCGAGCTCGAGAGCTTCTTCCTGTTTCCCTCCGCGCTCGGCGAGCTCGCCCTCGTCCGGCTCGACGCCACGTTCGATCCGGGCGAGGGCCTCGCCGCAGCGTGCGCCCGCCTCGTGCGACGAGGCGGAGTCCGCCGTGCGCGACGGGCACGGGATGCTGCTGCTGACCGACGCCGACGCGTCCCCGGAACGCCCGCCGGTGCCGATCCTGCTCGCGACCTCGGCCGTCCATCACCGGCTCGTCCGGTCGGGGCTGCGGACGATGGCGACGCTCGTCGTGGAAAGCGACGAGCCGCGCGAGGTGCACCACTTCGCCTGCCTGCTCGGCTTCGGCGCCGAGGCGATCTCCCCGCGGCTGGCCCTGCAGACGGTCGCCGCGCTGGCGGCCAACGACCGGCTCGGCCGCGACCGGCCCGACCCGGCCGAGGCGCAGGCGCGCTTCCGGCGCTCGATCGAGGACGGCGTGCGGAAGGTCATGTCCAAGATGGGCATCTCGGACGTCGCCAGCTACTGCGGTGCGCAGATCTTCGACGCGCTCGGGCTCGACCACGAGCTCGTCGAGACATGCTTCCCCGGCACGGCCTCCGCGACGGGCGGGATCGGGCTCGCCGAGCTCCAGGAGGAGGCGCTCGCGCGAGCCGAGGCGGCCGCGGCCGCGCGCCCGCGGCTCGAGAACCCCGGCTACGTCAAGTTCCGCAAGGGCGGCGAGCCGCACGCGACGAACCCGGACGTCGTCGAGGCGCTCCAGCAGACGGTCAAGACGAACGACCTCGAAGCGGCCCACGCACTGCGGCGCGCGGTCAAGCAGCCGAACGGCAACGGCTACGCCGCCTTCGCGGCGCTCGTCAACGGCCGCGAGCCGATCGAGCTGCGCGACGTGCTCGAGCTCGCTGCCGCCGCGAAGCCGGCGCCGCTCGACGAGGTCGAGCCGGCCGAGGCGATCGTGCGCCGCTTCTCCAGCGGCGGCATGTCGCTCGGCGCGCTCTCGCCCGAGGCCCACGAGGCGATCGCACAGGCGTTCAACAACCTCGGCGCGCGCTCCAACTCCGGCGAGGGCGGCGAGGATCCGGCGCGCTTCCGCACCGAGCGCAACTCGAAGATCAAGCAGATCGCCTCCGGCCGCTTCGGCGTGACCAACGAGTACGCGGCCTTCGCGGAGGAGCTGCAGATCAAGATCGCCCAGGGCTCGAAGCCCGGCGAGGGCGGTCAGCTCCCCGGCCACAAGGTCACGGCCGAGATCGCGCGCCTGCGGCACACGCAGCCCGGCGTGGCGCTGATCTCGCCGCCGCCGCACCACGACATCTACTCGATCGAGGACCTCGCCCAGCTGATCTTCGACCTCCGCCAGGTGAACCCCGAGGCGGACGTCTCCGTGAAGCTCGTCGCCGAGGCCGGCGTGGGCGTCGTCGCAGCCGGCGTGGCGAAGACGCTCGCCGACGTGATCCACATCGCGGGCGCCGACGGCGGCACCGGCGCGAGCCCGCTCAGCTCGATCAAGAGCGCGGGCCTGCCGTGGGAGGTCGGGCTCGCGGAGACGCAGCACGTGCTCGCCGAGAACGGCCTGCGCGGCCGCGTCCGCCTGCGGGTCGACGGCGGCATCAAGACCGGCCGCGACGTGATCGTCGCGGCGCTGCTCGGCGCCGACGAGGTCAGCTTCGGCACCGCGCTCTTGATCGCCGAGGGCTGCCTGATGGTGCGCTCGTGCCACGTCGACACCTGCCCCGTCGGCATCGCCACCCAGCGACCGGAGCTGCGCGCCAAGTTCGCGGCGACGCCGGCGATGATCGAGAGCTACCTGCTGCTCGTCGCCGAGGAGGTGCGCGCTCACCTCGCCGCGCTCGGGCTGCGCAGCTTCGACGAGGCCGTCGGGCGCAGCGACCTGCTCCGCCCCCGCGCCGTCGAGGGCCGCGCGCGGCTGCTCGACCTGGACGCCTTGCTCGCGCCGGCGCCAGGAGAGGCGCGCTTCCAGCGCTCCGACCTGCCGGACGTGCACGGCGGCGAGCTCGGCGAGACGGTCGCCGCCGAGCCGCAGGGCTCATACCCGATCTCGAATCGCGACCGCGCGGTGGGCGCACGGTTGGCGGGGCGGCTCGCCCGCGACGGCGGGCCGACCCCGCACTCGACGTCGGTTCGCTTCACCGGCACGGCCGGCCAGAGCTTCGGCGCGTTCCTACCCGCCGGCGTGGAGTTCGTCCTCGAAGGCGAGGCGAACGACTACGTCGGCAAGAGCCTGAGCGGCGGGCGCATCGTCGTGCGCCCGCCCGCCTCCGACGCGGGCGATCCGTGCCTCGTCGGCAACACCGTCCTCTACGGCGCCACCGCCGGCGAGCTGTTCTGCGCCGGCTCCGCGGGCGAGCGCCTCGCCATCCGCAATTCGGGCGCGACTGCGGTCGTCGAGGGCGCCGGTAGCAACCTCTGCGAGTACATGACGAGCGGCACGGTGGTCGTCATCGGCGACTTCGGCCGCAACGTTGCGGCCGGCATGACCGGCGGCGAGCTCTACGTCCACGACCCGGACGGACGGCTCCCGGTGCGGCTCAACGCGCAGCTCGTCGAGGCCGCCGAGCTCGACGCGGCCTCGGCCGAGCGCCTGCGCGACCTGCTCGAGCGGCACGCCGAGCTGACCGGGTCGAAGCGGGCGGCCCTGCTGCTCGGCGACTGGCCTCGGACGGTCGAGGCGTTCCGCGTGGTGCGCCCGCGCGAGGAGGTCGGGCGCATCGAGGCGGCCGCAGAGGGCACCGAGAGCGGCGATCCCGACGCCGAAGCGATCGCGGCCTAGCGCCTTTCCCTTGTAAAGCGGTACGATGACGTACGTGGGTCTGCACGTCTCTGAGGCGACCGATGTCCGGCGCGAAGCAGTCGCTGCGGCATCGGAGATCATCGGTGCGAAGTGGACGTCGCTCATCATCTACGACCTCGGCGGCGGCAAGCGGCGTTTCCGCGAGCTCGAGCAGCTCTGTGTGGGCATCTCGAGCCGGACGCTCGCCGAGCGGCTCCGCACGCTCGAGCGCGAGGGCATCCTGCGCCGGCACAGCTACCCCGAGTCGCCGCCGCGCGTCGAGTACGAGCTGACGGACAAGGGGCGCGACCTGCTGCCGGTCATCGAAGCGATGACCGCGTACGCGCGCTCCTGGCTCCTCCCCGCCTGACTTAGTGGCTGAGAGCCACTAACTCACACGCCGAGCGCCGACAGCACGGAGTCGATGTCGCCGTCGACGTCGGTCGCGTCGCGGTCGACCTCGCCGGCGTAGGGCTTGAGCCCGGTGCCGGTGACGACGAGGACGACGCGCTCGCCCTCGACGATCGTGCCCTCGCGGATCAGCCCGATCAGGGAGCCGAGCGCGACGCCGCCGGCCGAGTCGGCGAGGATCCCGGTCGTCTCGGCCAGGAGTGCGGTGCGGTCGGCGATCTCGTCCTCGGGCACGGGGCGGATCGCGCCGCCCGACATGCGCGCCGCACCGACGGCAAGGTCACCGAAGACCGGGTCGCCAACGGCGAGCGAGCGCACCTCGGTCTGGGGGCGGACGCGTGAGAGCGGCCGGTCGTCGGCCCAGGCTGCCGCGAGCGGCGGGCAGCCGGCGGCCTGCGCGCCGAAGAGCCTCGGCGTGCTGCCCTCGGCCAGGCCGACGGCCTTCGCCTCGGCGAAGCCCTGCGCGAGCTTCGAGAAGAGCACGCCCGAGGCGACCGGCGAGACCACGGCGTCCGGCATCGTCCCGTCGAGCTGCTCGGCGATCTCGTAGGCGATCGTCTTCGCGCCCTCGGACGCGACCGGCTGCAGGTTGCCGCCGAGGAAGCCCCAGGGGAACAGCGCCCCGAGCTCCTCCTCGAGCCGGCGGCAGTCGTCGAACGAGCCGTCGACGGCGAGGACGCGCGCGCCGTAGGACGCGGTCGGCGCGACCTCGAGGTGGTCGGACGGGACGAGCACGACCGCCTCCATCCCGTTGGCAGCCGCGCGTGCGGCGACGGCCTCGCCGAGGTTGCCCGTCGAGGCGCAGCAGAGCGTCTGCAGCCCGAAAGCATGGGCGGCCGAGATCGCCGTGGCGGCGATGCGGTCCTTGAAGGAATGGGTCGGGTTCGCGCTCTCCAGCTTCAGCAGGAGCTCGACGCCGAGCGCGCGCGAAAGGCGCGGCGCCGGCACGAGCGGCGTCATCCCGGGCGTGCCCGGGTCGGTGGGCGCGTGCGGGAGCAGGTCCTCGTAGCGCCACATCGAGCGGCGGTCACGGCGCGGGATCACGGTCTCGAGGCCGTAGCCGACGTCGAGTGGGCCGTCGCAGTCCGGGCACGCCGCGATCGGCGCGAGCGGCTGCGTCCGTTCGCAGACGCGGCAGCGCAGCTCCGCCCTCATCTCGCCTCCGCCTCCTCTTTCGCTAGTCGGCCGGGCGGTGTGAGCGAAACGCCGGCTAGCGCTCGTGCGGGCGCACGACCATAAGGCAAATCGAAAAGATCGCCACGCGCGCCATTGCCACCGAGTGTAGGGCGGCCGCCCCGCACGCGCAAGCCCGTCATCGCTGCTCCTCCGGCGTCACGGTCACACGCGTCGAGCCGTCGGCGCTCCGCGCCAGCCGCAGCGGCCACGTGCCGCCGCCCTGCGCCGGGAGCTCGACGTCCACGGCGGCGCCGCCGGCAGCACCGACGCGCCGGCGGGCATGGAGCAGCTCCTCGTGCCGGGCGATTGCCGCGCGCAGCGCCGGGACCACGTCCGACTCGGTGAAGGGCTTCACGAGATACGTAAACGCGCCGGCGGCGATCGCGCTTTCCACCGTGCGCCGGTCGGAGTAAGCGGTCAGCATCAGGATCGGCAGCGGGTGCTCGGCGTAGATGCGGCGCGCCGCCTCGACGCCGTCGAGACCCGGCATGCGCACATCGAGGATCGCCGCGTCCGGGCGATGCTCCCGCGCCAGCGCGACCGCCTCGTCGCCGTCACGCGCCTCGCCGCAGACGTCGAAGCCGTTGTCACGCAGAAGCGCGGCCAGGTCGAGCCTGACGATCGGCTCGTCCTCGGCGATCAGCACGCGCGGCGCGCCGGCGGCGCCGAAGAGCCGCTCGCCGATCGGAACTCCTTCATCCTCCACGCCGCCTCCTCTCGGTCCACAAAAAAAGCCCCCGGAGGGCATACCGCCCACCAGAGGCTCCATCGCCTGTCTGCGCCACACGTCGGCGCCGTGCTCAGAGGGTACCGCAAGAATGCGGCGGGTGAGCACCGACGGCGAGGCACCGCTGCGCCGCGACGTCCGCCTGCTCGGCTCGCTGCTCGGCCGCGTGCTCGTCGAGCAGGAGGGCGAGGCGTTCCTCGACCGGAGGAGCGGATCCGCGCGCTGTCACGCGCCGGCCGCGCGCGGTCAGCGCGCCCGCGGAGCTGCGCGAGGCGGTCGAGGCGCTCGACCCCGAGACCCAGGGCAAGATGCTGCGCGCGTTCGCGACTCTACTTCCAGCTCGCGAACACGGCCGAGCAGCACCACCGCATCCGCCGGCGGCGCGAGTACGAGCACGAGGAGCGCGACGCCGCGCGAGTCGCTCGAGGAGGCGTTCGACGCGCTGCGCGGTGCCGAGGACAGCTCGCGCCGGCGGCTCGACACGTCTCGCTCGAGCTCGTCCTCACCGCCCACCCGACCGAGGCGACGCGGCGCACGCTCCTCGCGCGCGCACGTCCGGATCGCGGACGCTGCTCACGCGCCACGACGACCCGCGACTGCCGCGCTCGGACGAGGCCGAGCTCGAGGAGGGCTTGCCGAGGAGATCACGATCCTCTGGCAGACCGACGAGGTGCGCGACGAGCGGCCGCGCGTCGTCGACGAGATCCGGCACGGGCTCTGGTTCTTCGAGGAGAGCCTCTTCGACGCGGCGCGAGCGCCTGCTCGCGCGACTACCGGGCGCGCGCTGCCGGGCGCGCCGCTGCCGCTCGCTTCGGCACGCTGGATCGGCGGCGACCCGACGGCAACCCGGCGGTCGGCCGCGAGCACGATCGCGGCGGCGCTCGACGGGCGCGGCGGCTGGCGCTCGCGCCGCTACCGCGACGACGTGCGCGAGCTCGCCGGCGCGCTCGCATCGAGCCGCTCGCTCGTCGGCGTCTCCGACGAGCTGCTCGGAGTCGATCGCGCGCGACGAGCGCGAGCTGGCCGACTACGCCGCCGCGATCGGTGCGCAGAACGACGAGCGAGCCGTACCGGCGGAAGCTCTCGTTCATGTGGTGGCGGCTCGGCAACGACGGCTACGCGCGCCCGGCGCAGCTGCTCGCCGACCTCGCCCTGATCGACGCCGCAGCCTCGAGGCGCACCGCGGCGCCGCGGATCGCCGACGGCGCGCTCGCCGCGCTCGAGCGGCGGGTCGAGCTGTTCGGCTTCCACCTCGCGAAGCTCGACGTGCGGCTCCACGCGCGCGAGGTTCGCGCGCCGACGCGAGCGCACTCGAGGCGTCTTCGAGGCGGTCGCGGCGGCGCGGCGAGCGCCACGGCCCGCAGGCGCTCGACACGGTGATCGTCTCGGCGACGCGCGTCGGCCGACGACGTGCTGGCGGCGCTCGACCTGACCGACGAGCCGGTCGTCGGTCGTGCCGCTCTTCGAGACGATCGCCGACCTCGGGCGGCGCCGGCAATCGTCGACGAGCTGCTCGCCGACGCCGCGCTACGGCGCAGCGCGTCGCGCGAGCGCGGCGACCGGCTCGAGGTGATGGTCGGCTACTCCGACTCGGGCAAGGACGGCGGCTACCTCGCCGCCCAGTGGGCGATCTACCGGGCGCAGGAGGCGCTCGCCGCGGTCGCCGCGCGGCCGGGATCGAGCTGACGATCTTCCACGGCCGCGGCGGCAGCGCGGCCGCGGCGGCGGCCCGACGCACGCGGCGATCCTCGCCCAGGCGCCGGGGCATCCGCCGGGCCGGCTCAAGCTGACCGAGCAGGGCGAGACGATCTCGTTCAAGTACGGCCTGCCCGGGCTCGCCTACCGCAACCTCGAGGCGGCGCTCGCGGCGACGGTGCTGAGCGCGTTCCCGCGGTCGCCGGCGCGCGAGCCGCCGGGCGAGGGCGAGCGCGAGATGCTGGAGCGGCTCTCGCGGCGCGCGCGGAGGCCGCCTACCGCGCGCTCGTCTGGGAGGACGCCGGCTTCGTCGAGCTTCTTCCGCGCGTTCACGCCGGTCGACGAGCTCGGCGCTGCTCGCGATCGGCTCGCGCCCGGCCCGGCGCCCGGGCGACGAGGACTACCTCGGCTCGCTGCGCGCGATCCCGTGGGTCTTCGCCTGGACGCAGAACCGCACGCTGCTGCCGGCCTGGTACGGCTGCGGCACCGCGTTCGCCGGCCGCCGACCGGCGACGGAGCTGCGCCGCCTCTATCGCGAGCTGCCGTTCTTCCGCTCGCTGGTCGACAACCTCGAGATGACGCTCGCGAAGTCGAGCCTCGAGGTCGCGCGCGAGTACCTCGAGCTCGTGCCGCCGAGCTCGAGCCGGACGGCTCTTCGGCGCCGATCGCGGAGGAGCACGAGCGCACGGTCGCGGCGGTGCTCGACGATCGTCGAGGAACGCGGCTGCTCGACCGGCACCCCGTCGTCCGGCGCGTCGATCCAGCTCCGCAACCCGTACGTCGACCCGATGAACGCGATCCAGGTCGAGCTGCTGCGCCGCTACCGCGGCGGCGACGACGGGAGCGCGAGCGCGGCGCGCCCGCTGCTCCGCTCGATCGCCGGCATCGCCGCGGCGCTGCGCAACACGGGCTAGTCAGTCGTCGATCTCGTTGAGGCGGCCGCTCTTGACGTCGTAGACGAAGCCGCGGATCGAGTCCTTGTTCGGGATGAACGGGCTGGAGCGGATCTTCGCGATCGACTCGCGCACGTTGCCCTCGAGGTCGTCGAAGCAGTTCGCCGTCCACTCCGGCTTCGAGCCGGTGTCCGCCTCCAGCTGGTCCCTGAACTGCTCGTCGGTGAAGGTCAGCATCCCGCAGTCGGTGTGGTGGATGAGGATGACCTCCTGGGTGCCGAGCAGGCGCTGCGAAATGGCGAGCGAGCGGATCTCGTCGTCGGTGACGACGCCGCCGGCGTTGCGGATCACGTGCGCGTCGCCCTCCCCGAGGCCAAGCACCTTCTGCGGGTCGAGGCGTGCATCCATGCACGCGACGACGGCGACCTTCTTCGCGGGCGGCAGCGGCAGCTCGCCCTTGTCGAACTGCTGCGCATAGCGATCAGCGTTGGCAAGTAGCTCGTCGGTGACGCTCATGGGGTCCTCCTCGTTCGGGTGGCGGCTGTTGTCGGGAAGAACTACGGATCGCCGCCCGCCATTCCCAGTTCAGGCAATTTCCATGCGGCCGGTGACTAGGATTCCCGGCCAACTCGTTCCCGTCCCGGAGGTCTGCAATGCGTCCCGTCTTCGCCCTGATTGCCCTGTCGCTCGCCCTCGCGGCCGCCGCCGGCTGCGGCGGCAGCAGTTCGAGCAGTACGACCTCCACGACGACCAGCACGACCTCGAGCACGCCCACTGTCACGACCGACTCGACGATCGCAGGCGAGGTGCCCGCTGCGATCAAGAGCAAGGGCACGCTCATCGTGGCGGCCGACGCGACCTACGCGCCGAACGAGTTCATCGGCACCGACGGCAAGACCGTCGTCGGCATGGATCCCGACCTCGCGAAGGCGCTCGGCGACCGTACTGGGCCTCAAGGTGAAGGTCGTCAACGCGACCTTCGACGCGATCATCCCCGGCCTCGCCGCCGGCAAGTACGACCTCGGCATGTCCTCGTTCACCGACACGAAGGAGCGGGAGAAGGTCGTCGACTTCGTCACCTACTTCTCGGCCGGCACGTCGTTCTACGTAAGGCAACCGGGCGGCCCGACGATCAACGGCCTCGCAGACCTGTGCGGGCACTCGGTCGCAGTCGAGCGCGGGAACGACGCAGGCGACGACGCGACCGCGCAGTCGGCGAAGTGCAAGAAGGCAGGAAAGCCGGCGTCACGGTCACCGTCTACCCGGACCAGAACGCGGCGAACCTGGCACTCTCGACCGGGCGGCAGGAGGTCGGCATGGCCGACTCGCCGGTCGCCGGCTACATCGTCAAGAAGTCTCGGGCGGCAAGTTCAAGCTCGTCGGCACGCCGTACGGGCCGTTCCCGTACGGGATCGCGATCCCCAAGGACAACGGGATGGCGAAGCCGATGCAGGACGCGCTGAAGGTGTTGATCGCCAACGGCACCTACACGGCGATCCTCGCCGAAGTGGGGGATTCAGCAGGCGCGATCACGGAGCCCGAAGATCAACGGCGCGCAGTCAGCTAGGCCCCGAGGGCCGGGCGTCGGGCTGACGACTGTGGACCGACGTCGCGGACGGTCCGGCCGGACGAGATCAAGGCGATCCCGGTCCGCCACCCCGGACGCTGGGTCGCGGCCGCGCTCGTCGTGCTCTTCGCGGCCGCGATCGTGAAGTCGGTCGCCACGAACCCGCGCTTCGAGTGGAGCGTCGTCGGCGACTACCTCTTCTCGAGCCGGGTGCTCCACGGGCTCGTCCTGACGCTCGAGCTGACCGTGACCTCGATGGCGATCGGGATCGGACTCGGAGTCCTGCTCGCGGTGATGCGCCTGTCGCCGAATCCGCTCGTCTCCGGCGCGAGCTGGACCTACATCTGGTTCTTCCGCGCGACGCCGGTGCTCGTCCAGATCCTCTTCTGGGGCAACATCGCCGCCCTCTATCCGAGCGTTCTCGCTCGGGCATCCCGTTCGGCCCGAGCTGTCGGAGCGCCGATGCCAACTCGCTGATCACCCCGTTCGTCGCCGGCATGCTCGCGCTCGGGCTGAACGAGGGCGCCTACATGGCCGAGATCGTGCGCGCCGGCATCATCTCGGTGGACGAGGGGCAGATCCGAGGCGGCGCAGAGCCTCGGCATGACGCGGCTGCTTGACCATGCGCCGGATCGTGCTGCCGCAGGCGATGCGGGTGATCATCCCGCCGACCGGCAACGAGACGATCTCGATGCTGAAGACGACCTCGCTCGTCAGCGTCCTCGGCCGTCACCGAGCTCCTGTACTCGGTGCAGCTCATCTACTCGGTGAACTACCGGACGATCCCGCTGCTGATCGTCGCGAGCATCTGGTACCTGGTGGTCACGACGGTGCTCATCGATCGGGCAGTACTACGTCGAGCGGTACTACTCGCGCGGCACGGAGCGGAAGCTGCCGCCGACCGCGTTCCAGCGGCTGCGCCGGAATCTCACGACCTTCCACCAGTAGCGATGGACGGCCCGATGGTCAAGGCGGAGGGCGTCCACAAGCGGTTCGGCCGCCTCGAGGTGCTGAAAGGGGTCTCGCTCGAGGTCGGACGCGGCGAGGTCGTGTGCATGATCGGGCCGTCCGGGTCAGGGAAGTCGACGTTCCTTCGCTGCATCAACCACCTGGAGAAGATCGACGCGGGCCGGCTGTCGGTCGATGGAGAGCTTGTCGGCTATCGCCAGTCGGGCGACAAGCTCTACGAGCTGCAACGACCGCCGAGATCAGCCGCGCGCGGGCCAAGATCGGCATGGTCTTCCAGCGCTTCAATCTCTTCGGCCACATGACCGCGCTCGAGAACGTCGTCGAGGCGCCGATCCGGGTGAAGAAGGTGCCGAAGGCGCAGGCGCTCGCAGAGGGGCGCGCCCTGCTCGAGCGGGTCGGCCTCTCCGACAAGCTGGACAACTACCCCGCACAGCTTTCCGGTGGGCAGCAGCAGCGCGTCGCGATCGCGCGGGCGCTGGCGATGCATCCGTCGCTGATGCTCTTCGACGAGCCGACCTCGGCGCTCGACCCGGAGCTGGTCGGCGACGTGCTCGGCGTCATGCAGGCTCTTGCCTCGGACATCGGTATGACGATGATCGTCGTCACGCACGAGATGGGCTTCGCCCGGGAGGCGGCCGACCGCGTGATGATGATGGACGACGGGCGGATCATCGAGGAGGGCACGCCCGAGCACTTCTTCACCGCTCCCGCCGAGGAGCGGACGCGGCAGTTCCTCTCGAAGATC
Source organism: uncultured Thermoleophilia bacterium (assembly GCA_963817375.1). Classification (GTDB taxonomy): domain Bacteria; phylum Actinomycetota; class Thermoleophilia; order Gaiellales; family Gaiellaceae; genus JACVRM01. The sequence goes on from CAWFOB010000004.1 coordinate 205,437, forward strand.
CTCTAGCTGGTGCGGCACGCGCGCCCGGCGAGGCTGCGCACGTACACGGCGCAGCCAGTCGTCACAGCGGTGCGGTACGTCGAGAAGGCGGAGAAGAAGGTGCGGCCGCCCCCGACCACGCTCAGGAAGGCGCCGTCGAAGCGGTGGCGGCCGATGCCGAGATCGGCGCGCAGCGCGCCGAGCGCGCGGCTGCGCAGGAACCGCTCCGGCGAGCGCACGCTGACCGTGACGACCGGCGCCTTGCCGAACGGGTTGTACGGCTCGAGCCGCAGGTGGAGACCGAACCGCCGCGCATCGGCGAGCAACCGGGTGCGGAGCGCCGACCAGCGACCGTCGCGCGCCTTGCCGGCCGAGCGGATGCCGTCGCGCACCTCCCAGCGCCCGAGGCCCCAGCCAGGGCGGCCGAGCGGCCGGTAGAAGCGCGGGTTGAGCTGCGACGGCGAGGTGACCGCGATGAAGGCGGCGATGCGGCTGAAGCCGCGGCGGGCCAACCCGTCGCGGATGGCGCCCGCGACGATCTCGGCCTCCCAGCCGGCGCGGGCCTGGAGGGCACGGCGGTCGAGCGGCGGGTCGCCTTTGCGCGCGCCGACGACCACGCCGAGCGTGCGAGTGCTCGCGGGTGCGCCCGGCGGCGCGCCGAGGACCCGGACCCCTGTGACGCGCGTGCCGGGCATCCGGGCGAGGATGCGGCCGATCGCCGCCCGCTCGGCGGCGCTGCCGCCGGACACGCCGGCCGGCGCCGCGGAGGCGCACAGCAGCGTGGCGGCGAAAACGGCGAGGCTAGCCCGGTACACGGTTCGTGAAGCGGATCTCGACGGTCGTGCCGGCCGCGGCGTTCGCGCAGGCGCGCGTCGACTGCGGCGTGGCGCACGTCCGCACGGCACTCGCCGGATCGACCGCGATCAGCGGCGGCAGGATGAAACCCGAGGCCAGCGTTTCCGTGACCTCGACGGTCGAGTCGCCGGGGATGCCCGGCACGGTCGCGCAGTCGCCCGTGGAGACCGTCTGGGACACGGTCTGCCCGGTCGCGATCATGCGGACCGAGAACGAGAACGGCACGCCGTTGGCCACCCCGGCGCCCGCGACCTTGCAGAGGTGGAGCGATGCCGCGGCCGGCCCGATCTTGCTGTTCGTCGCCGTCACCTTCGTCCCGGTGCTGGACACATTGATGCAGGCGCGGCCGGCCGCCGGCGTCGGGCACGGGCGCTCCTCCTCGGCTGGGTCGACCCTCAGGACGGCGGTCTGGTCGGCCGGCACGGCCTCCGTGACCTCGAGCGTCGTGCTCACCGAGAGGTTCGGGATCGTGAAGCAGGCGCCCACCGCCACGGTGTACGGCTGCACCGGCCCGTTCGGCAGCGCGCGAACGCCGAACGAGTACGTGCCGATGATCCCGGCGGTGCCGGCGACCTTGCAGATCTTGACGTCGGTCTTCGGGCCCGTCGGCGGCTTGCGGTCGGTGAAGGTCACGTGGGTGACCTGGCCGCCGCCGATGCGGGCGCACGCGCGGTTGGACTGCGGCGCCGCGCACGTCTGCAGCCACTGGATCGGCGTCACCTGGCGGTCGGAGACCTCGATCCCGGCCGGGACAGCCTCCGTCACCTCGACGGTCGCTCCGTCGGCGAACTGGCCTGCGAGAACGCACTGACCGGCAGGGACGACGACCGACGCCGAAGCGTCCGTGGCCGTGTCGCGCACGGCGAACGTGAAGCCCGTCCCGGGCGCCACGCCGTCGCCGGCGACCTTGCAGACCTTCAGCTGCCCCTGCGGCACCGCGTTCGTGAACCGGACCTGGGTGGTCGCGCCGCCGGTGATCCGGGCGCAGATCCGGTTCGCCTGCGGCTGCGCGCAGATCGCCAGCCGGTCGGCCGGCAGCACCGCGCGCTCGGTCACGGCGCTCCCGCCGGCAGCGGTCTCCGTCACCTCCACGGCGGCGCCGTCGGCGAACGTGCCCGCGGACACGCACTGCCCGGCCGGGACGACGATGGCCGCGCCCGTGGCGGCAGCCGTGTCGCGAACGGCGAAGGTGAAGGCCATGCCCGGCGCGATCCCGGTGCCCGCGACCTTGCAGATCTCGAGCGTGCCGGTCGACGGGCCGGAGCCGTTGGTGAACGTCAGCGTGGTCAGCGTCCCGCCGGCTACGACCGCGCACAGACGTTCCGGGCGCGCCACGCCGCACGGGCGCATCGCATCGGCCGGGACGACGACCTTGCTCGTCACCTGCGTGCCGTCCGGCAGCGTCTCCGTGACCTCGATGACCGTCCCGTCGCCGAACTTCCCGGCCGGGATGCACTCGCCGGCGCGCACCACGACCTTCGTGATCGCGCCGGTGAAGGTGTCGCGGATCGTGAACGTGAAGCTCGTTCCGGGCGCGACCCCGGGCCCGGCGACCTTGCAGATCTGGACGTCACCGGGCTGCGCGGGGCGATCGCAGAAGATCACCCGCGTCGTGTCGCCCGCGGCGACGGCGACCGAGGCCGACGCCGTGCCGTTCGGCGTGCTGCGCCCGGCCGGCAGCGTGCGGATGCCGCAGAGCGCCGTCCCGGCGACGCCTCGCTCGCTGACCGTCACCCGGCCGGCCGTGACGTCGACTGGCTTCGAGCAGGCGGGCTGGTCGGCGCCGGGCGAAACGCGGATGCTCGTGCCCCTGCCTGCGACGTCGAAGGTGAACAGGCCTGTCAGGCCGCCCTGGGTCTCCTTGCAGACCTCGACTGAGCCCTTCGGCGCCGGGCGGTTGCAGAACACGACCGTCGACTCCGTCTCGGGCCCGCCCGCGGGCACGACGACGGAGGCGGTCGCGCCGTTCACCCAGGCGAGCCGCCCGGGCTGGATCGTCCGGACGCCGCAGACCTCGGTGTTCGCCACCGGCTTCTCCGTCACGTTCACCTGTCCCGCCGGCACCTGCTGGCCAGGCGTGCAGACGGGCTGCGTCGAGCCGTTCGCGACGGTGACCCGCGCCGTCCGGCCCGCGAACGTGAAGTCGAAGCTGCCGGTCAGGCCACCCTGCGTCTCCTTGCAGAGCTCCATGTAGCCCCGCGGTGCCTCGTTGGCGCTCGGCGTCGGCGCGGCCAGCGTGAGGCTGGCGACCGCGAGCAGGCCGAGCAGCACGATGCGGAATCGCGATCTCGACCCGCCTCGTCGGAACGGCGGGTCATGGTGGTTGCCTAGGCCCCGCGCCACGGCCCAACGACGCTAGCGGCCTCGCCGGACGGCCTCGGGAACTTGACATAACTCGTGCGCTTTATCGGCGTGCAAATCGAAATGGAACTCTCCTCTTGAATCTCCATGTTTCTCGGGGTACTATCGGCACCGCCGTCAGTCCCCGATAGTTCCACTTTGACGTGGAGCGTCTTGCCCGAGTCCGCCAGCTCGGATGCCCCTCCGGCCACGCGCCGAGGCGTCTCGCGTTCGCGTTCACGGGTTGGACGTGAAGAAAGGCCGCCTCGATGTCGAGCTTGCTGGAGCCTCTCGATTTTCTCGCCTTCGACGCCGGGCGTCCGAGCACGGTCGATATCGCGCGGGATACCGTTTTGCGCTTTTCACCCGGCGATTGGGACGGCAATGAGATCGTCGATACGGCCGTCCAGCGCGCGGAGAGCCTCGAGAACGAGCGCGACGCCGCGCTTGCATGTGCCGGGGAACTGGTTGCGGCACTCGCGGTCGAGCGGCCCTGGCAGCCCGGCGCGATCAGCCATGTCGTCACGCACGTCGCCGAGGCCACACGCGTGCCTGAGGAGGAGATCCGGCTCGCGCTCTTCCGGGAAGCGCTTGGCGACCCGCGCCTCCAGAGCCTCCCGCCGGGGCTCTCGATCCAGACGTCGCTCCGCCTCCTGCTCGCCTTCGCTCCCGTCGCCGCGGCCTCGTTCTGGGTCGTGAACCCGGCGAACTCCGTGCGCTGCGCCGTCCGCATCGGCGCGGGCGCGCGGCGGATGCGCACCGCAGCCGAGGAGGCCGTCCGCTCGGGGTCCGCGGTCAGAGGCGAGGCGACCGCGACCGCTGTCCGGCGCTGGCAGCACGTGAGCGGCGTGGTCGCCGCGCACGCGCCGGACGCGCACATGCTCGAGGCAGCGACGTACGTACGCGAGACGGCGCGGATGCTCGGGCCGGCGGTCGAGCGCGAGTCGGTGCTCGACCGGGGCACCTCGCGGGAGCGTTCGCTCGTGGCGGCGGGCGAACGCCGGCTCGCACGCCTCGGCTACGACCTCCACGACGGGCCGCTCCAGGACGCCGGCGCCGCGCGGCGCGAGCTGTTCCTCCTCCGCGACGAGCTCGCCCGGCTGCTGGGCGCGGCCCCGGAGGCGGACGCCGCGCGGGCGCACCTCGAGCGGCTCGAGGAGATGGTCACGGGCGGCGAGCTGCGGCTTCGCCAGCTGGCACAGTCGGCCGAGTCGCCGGCGATCCTCTCGCGCCCGCTCCGGACGTCGCTGGAGGCCGAGATCACGAGCTTCGTCGCGGCGAGCGACATCGAGGTCGACGTGCGGCTCGAGGGCGACCTCGACTCGCTCACGGGCTCGCAGCGCATCGCGCTGGTACGCATCGTCCAGGAGGCGCTGAGCAACATCCGCGAGCACAGCGGGGCGGCACGGGTGCGCCTCTCCGTCGTGCGGACGAACGGCGCCGTCCGGGCCGAGATCGATGACGACGGGCGCGGGTTCGAGCTCGAGCGCACGCTCGTCCGCGCCGCCAAGCGCGGCCGCATGGGCCTCGTCGGCATGAGCGAGCGCGCGCTGCTTCTCGGCGGCGCGTTCGACGTGCACAGCGCCCCCGGCGGCCCGACGCGAATCGCGGTGACGCTTCCCGAGTGGCGGCCGCTCGACGCGGCGAACGCCGACCAGCCCTCAGAAGAAAACGTGCTCTGGGCCTAGCCCGCAACGAAAGGACAGCCATGAAAGTGCTCCTCGCCGACGACCACCGCCTCACCCTCGAGGGCGTCCGCCGGGCGCTCGAGAGCGCAGACGACATCGAGGTCGTGGGCGCGGCGACGGACGGAAGCCAGGTCCTGCCGCTGATCGGGCGCACGAATCCCGACGTCGTCCTGCTCGACATCCGCATGCCGCAGCTCGACGGGCTCGCCTGCCTCGACCGCATCCGCGAGCGCTACCCGAAGGTGAAGGCGGTCGCGTTCTCGGCCTTCGACGACCCGGCGCACATCGACGCTGCCCTCCGGCGGGGCGCGTGCGGCTACATCGTCAAGACGATCGACCCGCGCGACCTGCCGTCAGCGCTCCGCCAGGCGGTCGAGGGCACCTTCTACTACGTGCTCTCGAACGGCGGCGACACGAGCGCGCTGAAGGCGAGCGGGCTCACGGAGCGCGAGATCCTGATCCTCAAGGAGGTCGCAGCCGGCCTCTCGAACGACGCCATCGGCCGCAAGCTCTGGCTCAGCGAGCAGACGGTCAAGTTCCACCTGCACAAGGTCTACCGCAAGCTCGGCGTGGCCAATCGCACCGAGGCGGCGCGCTACGCGTACGAGCACGGCTTGCTCGGGAGTGCGTAGCCATCGCTATCCCTCCGGTAGCGCAGCACTGACCGTTCGGCGGTCGTCGCCGCACGCGCGCCGTGGTCTGCTTCGACCATGGCCATCGCGGTGGGTCGGGAGGAGAACGTCCGTGTGCTGCGGCCGATCCGGGTGCTCGTGGTCTCACGGGACCGGCCGTTCGTGGCCATGGCGAAGTTCCTGCTCGCCCGGGACGGTCTCGAGGCGCAGTCGTCGAACCGGCCGGGCGACCTCTTCGAGCTCTTGCGGCAGCGGGTCGACGTCGTCGTGATCGACGCGACCGCCTCCCTGGCGAACGCCGCGAGCGCCGCGGCGGAGCTCGAGGCGCTGTATCCCGGAATCGGCGTCATCGTCGTCTGCGACGAGCGCGGGCCGCAGGCGCGCGCGCTGCCGGTGCTGCCGAAGTGGGCGGCGCTGGAAGAGCTTGGCGACGCGGTCCGGCGCGCGTACCTGAGGCTGAGCCCGGCGTGACGCACGCCGCCGTCGCCGCAGCGCTGCTGGTCGTCATGGCCGTCCTGGCCGTGATCGACGTCCGCCGCCGGATCCTCCCGAACCGCATCGTCCTGCCGGCCACGGCGGCCGTGCTCACGGCGCAGCTCGTCTTCTTCCCGGAGCATGCGCTCGCCTGGGTGCTGGGCGCCCTGCTCGCGGCGCTCTGCCTCCTCGTCCTGCACGTCGCGTACCCGCCCGGCATGGGCATGGGCGACGTGAAGGTCGCGCTCCTGCTCGGCGCCGCTCTCGGCGCCGCGGTCTCGGTGGCGCTCGTCGTGGCCGTGCTGGCCTCCGCGCTCGCGGCGGTGGTCGTGCTGGCGGTGCGCGGCCCGCGGTCGACGCTGCCCTTCGGGCCGTTTCTGGCGCTCGGCGCCGCGGTAGCAGTGTTCGCCGGCGAACCGCTCCTCCACGCCTACCTGTCCACGGTCTAGGAATCCGCGGAGGCGGGTCCCCCGCCGCAGCGACGTGCGCGCGAAGTCGCGTCTACTGCTCTATCTCCGGCGGAAAATCGTCACTGGCGAGCGGAGCGAGCCGGATTTATCGCCGAAAGATAGCGGGGACTACCCGTTCAGTAGGCGAAACCTCCGCCGCGAATTTGCAGACTCGTTCTTGCGTGAGAAACGTCGGCAGATATCTGTCGAGATCAACAAGGAGGTGAGCCGGGTGAATCGCATCTTCAACTTCTTCTTCCTTCGCCTTCAGCGGGAAGAGGGGCAGACGATGGCGGAGTACGGCGTCGTCCTGGCCGTGATCACGGTCGCGCTCGTCGGGGCGTTCGCACTGCTGTCCGGGAAGATCAACACGGCGATCAACAACGTGGCCAACGTCATCAAGTAGATCGCCCTGGAACGGCGGGCCCCCGCTCCCGCAGGGGCCCACCGTTCCGGCCACTCACCCATTTCAGCCATGACCAGACGACTCAAATTCCGCAGCGAAAAAGGGCAATCGATGACCGAGTTCGCGCTCGTGCTCCCGGTGCTCGCGATGCTGCTGTTCGCGATCTTCCAGTTCGGGATCGTCTTCTACAACTACGTCCAGATCACAGACGCCACCCGGGCCGGCGCCCGAAAGGCCGCGGTCAGCCGCGACCTGCCCGACCCCGCCGCGTCCGCCACCGCCAGCGTGCGCTCCTCCGCGAGCGGGCTGGACCAGAGCAACCTCGACGTCACGGTCAGCTCGAGCTTCACGCGAGGCTCCGACGTCACCGTCACGACGTCGTACCCCTACTCGATCAGCCTGCTCGGCCTTGTCATCAAGTCGGGCCGGATGACCAGCACGACCACGGAGCGCGTCGAGTGACGCGCGCCTGCCAATCGAACCCGCGATCGGAGAAGACGAGATGAATTCCTACCGCGCTCGCAACACCGCCATCGCAGGCGCGCTCGCCGCTGTCGCAGTCCTGCTCACGTTGGCGTACGTCCGCAATGTCAGGAACGACGCCCAGCAGGGCAGCTCGCTCGTGCGCGTCATGGTCGCCGTGCGCGACATCGTCGCCGGGACGCCCGGCAACGACGCCGCGCTGTCGCCGCGCGAGGTGCCGCGGCGCGCGGTGGTGCCGGGCGCGATCACGAACAAGGGCGAGGTCTCCGGGCTCGTCGCCGCCGACCAGATCTACGCCGGCGAGCAGGTGACGACGCTGCGCTTCGTCCCCGCCGCCGAGCAGGGCATCGTCGGCGAGCTGAAGGGCAACCAGCGCGCACTCCAGGTGCCGGGCGACCAGAACCAGCTGCTCGCGGGCACCCTGAAGGCCGACGACCGCATCGACGTCGTCGCCTCGGTCAAGTACCGCGTGCGCGACTCGAGCGGCGGCGCCGCCGGCGCGGACATCGACCGCACCGCAAGCCGCATCGTCCTGCGCGACCTGCGCGTTCTTCAGGCGCCGAGCGCTCCGACGAGCGACAGCACGCTCGGGAGCAACAACTCGTACAACGCGATTCTCGCGGTCACGGACGCCCAGGCGCAGAAGCTCTTCTACGTCATGAAGAACGCCGACTGGTCGTTCCAGCTCCGGCCGAAGAACCACCCGAAGGACAGCCCGGAGAGCGTCGACACGCTCGAGTCCATCCTCGGCGACGGCCTCAAGCCCGGCCAGCAGGCGCAGCTCACCGGCGGCTGGTCGAGGGGGAACCAGTGACCTCCCTCGAGACATACACGCCGCAGACTGCGCCCGAGCGCCGCCCGGCTTGTCATGACCGGGAGCTGCGACGGCCTCGCCGAGCTGCGCGAGTCGCTCGCCGCCCACCCCGAGCTCGACCTGCGCGGGTGGTGCGAGGACATCGAGGAGGCCGCCGGCCTGCTCGGACGCGGCCCCGCCGCCGTCCTGCACGCGAACGCCGACCCGGAGACGCTGGACGCCGAGCTCGAGGCGATCCGCGTCTACACGGACGCGCCGGTCGTGCTGCTGACCGACACCGCGCCGCTGCCCGATGCGGACGTCGCCGCGGCGATGCTCCTGCCCGACGACATCGACCAGGTCGCGCACGTCGTCGCCGGCCTCCGCGGCGGCTCGGAGCCCGGCGACGCGACCGCGACGCAGAACCGCTTCTTCACGGTGTTCTCGCCGAAGGGCGGCACGGGCAAGTCCGTGATCGCGACGAACCTCGGCGTCGCGCTCGCGCTGAACGGCGTCTCGACGCTGCTCGTCGACCTCGGCCTCGAGCTCGGCGACGACGCGCTGATGCTGGGCGCCGACCCGCGGCGGACGATCTACGACCTCGTCGCCGCGCCCGGCGCGCTCGACGAGGAGAAGCTGCGCGGCTACGCCACGCGGCACGCGAGCGGGCTCGACGTCCTCCCCGCCCCGCTCCGGCCGCGAGCAGGCCGAGCTGGTCACCGAGGAGAAGGTCGCCCGGATCCTCGACGTCGCGAAGGACGCGTACGACGCGGTCGTGGTCGACACGCCGGCATCGTTCCACGGGACGGTGCTCGCCGCCGTCGACCGGACGCGACGCGCTGCTCGTGGTCTGCGAGCTGGACATGGCGACGCTCAAGAACGTCCGGGTCACGCTCGAGACGCTCCAGCTCCTGCGCGTCCCGGAGGAGCGGATCTCGCTCGTGCTGAACCAGCCGAGCCCGACGCGCGCGATGAAGCGCAGCGAGCTGGAGGCCGCCCTCGGCTCGCGCGTGCGGTTCGAGGTTCCCTACGACGCCGAGGTCCCGGCCTCGATCGGGCTCGGCAAGCCGCTCGTCCTCTCCGGCGGCGGGTTCGCGAAGGCCGTCTCGAAGATGGCCGGGGAGCTCGTCCCGCGGCGGTCGAAGCGGGCCTGGTCGATCGGCGCCGAGCCGCGCAACGGCACCGGCGACAACGGCAAGCAGCGGCGCTGGCCGCTGCGGAAGGGCTAGCCATGGGCCTGAACGACCGCATCGCCCACGCAGGTTCGAACGGCGGCGACCCGACCGGCGAGACGATGGTCGTCGAGCCGCCCGCGGCCACGCCGCCACCGGCCGCCCCGCCGACGCCCCCGCAGGCGGCGCCGTCACCGCCGGCGCGGGGTGCCGACCCGTACGCCGATCTCAAGTCCCGGGTCCACGGCGCCTGCATCGCCAAGCTCGGCACCGAGCTGCTCCTGCACGACGACGCGAACGACGACCTCACCGACCGCGTGCTCGAGGTCGTCGCCAGCGAGCTCGCGCTCGACCGGACTCCGCTCAGCCGCGAGGAGCGCGAGCAGATCCAGCGCGAGATCGCCGACGACATCCTCGGCTACGGCCCGCTCGAGCCGTTCCTTCGCGACGACTCGGTCAGCGAGGTCATGGTCAACGGCGCGGCCAGCATCTACGTCGAGCGCGACGGCAAGATCGAGCGCACGCCGTCGACGTTCCTCGACGACAAGCACGTCCTGCGGATCATCGACCGCATCGTCTCGCGCGTCGGCCGGCGCATCGACGAGAGCTCGCCGCTGGTCGACGCCCGCCTCCCCGACGGCAGCCGCGTCAACGCGATCATCCCGCCGCTGTCGCTGAACGGGCCGTCGCTGACCATCCGCAAGTTCGCACGCGACCCGTTCACGATCGACGACCTGGTCGCGATCGGAACGCTCTCGCCGAAAGCGGGCGTGCTCCTGACCGCTGCGTCCAGCGGGAAGCTGAACATCCTCATCTCCGGCGGTACCGGCACCGGCAAGACGACGCTGCTGAACGCGCTGTCGGCCTTCATGCCCGGCGACGAGCGGATCGTGACGATCGAGGACGCCGCCGAGCTCCAGCTCCAGCAGGAGCACGTCGTCCGGCTGGAGACGCGCCCGCCGAACATCGAGGGCAGCGGCGAGATCACGATCCGCGACCTCGTCCGCAACGCCCTGCGCATGCGGCCCGACCGGATCATCGTCGGCGAGGTCCGCGGCGCCGAGACGCTGGACATGCTCCAGGCGATGAACACGGGCCACGACGGCTCGCTGACGACCATCCACGCCAACTCCCCGCGCGACGCGCTCGCCCGGCTCGAGATGCTCGTGCTGATGGCCGGCGTCGACCTGCCGCTGCGCGCCATCCGCGAGCAGATCGCCGGCGCGTTCGACGTCCTCGTCCACCTCACCCGCCTCGTCGACGGCTCGCGGCGCATCAGCCACGTCACCGAGGTGATCGGCACGGAGTCCGACGTGGTCACGCTGCAGGACGTGTTCATCGGCCCGTACGCCCGACGGAGGGCGACGGCTCCATGGCCACGCTGCTCGGGCCGCTCGAGTCCACCGGCCTCAAGCCGCAGTTCCTGCGCAAGCTCGGCGTCAGCGGTGTGTCGCTGCCGACCGAGTTCTTCCACACCGTCGAGGACGAGCACTTCCCCTCGGCGTTCTCGACGCGCCGGAACGGATGGGAGTCGGCGTGAACAGGCGCCAGCTCATGCTGGCGGCGGCGGCGCTCGCGCTGCTCGCCTTTCCGCGCGGCGCGTTCGCAGGCCCGGTCGACCTCAAGCGCGTCGACGTGCACGGCTACCCGACCGTGCGGGCCGTCGTCGTCACCGGCACGCCGGCCGCGAAGGCGCCCGTCGTCCGCGAGAACGGGCGCCTTGTCTCGGGGCTCCAGGCCGAGAACCTCGGCAAGAACCGCAGCGTCGTCCTGGCGATCGACCGGTCGCAGTCCATGGCCGGGCAGCCGCTCTCCGACGCGATCGCGGCCGCGCGCGCCTTCATCGCGACCAAGAACCCCGACGACCGCATCGAGGTCGTCGGTTTCGGATCCACCGCAGTCGCCCTCACCGGTTTTTCCTCCGCGTCCATCGACGCCGACAGCGCGCTTCGCTCGCTTACCGTCGACCCCAAAGAGGGGACGGCGCTCTACGACGGGATTCGCATCTCGTCGCAGGCCCTCCGCTCGGAGCCGGCGGGCGCCCGGGTCATCATCGTGTTGACCGACGGGCGCGATGCGGCGAGCAAGGCCACGCTGGCGCGGGCGGTGGCGGCCGCCCGCGCGGCGCGGGCAACGGTGTACCCGATCGGGATCGAGAGCGACCAGTTCTCGCCCGGGCCGCTCCACCGGCTGGCCTCCGAGACGGGCGGCTCGTACCGCAGCGTCGCCTCGACCGGGAAGCTCGGCGCGATGTATGCGCAGATCGCGCGCGGAGCTCCGGCTCACGTGGCGCATCCAGTACGTCACGGCTGCAAGGCCCGGCGACCGCGTGCGGCTCCGGGCGACCGTGCCCGGCCAGGGCACGGCGGCCGGCGCAATCCGCATGCCGGCCGAGAGAGGCGCCGCCGCGTCCGCCGGCGACTCGTTCCTGCCGAACCTGGCCCTGCGGAGCATCTGGGCGCAGCTGCTCTTCGCGCTCCTTGTCGGCCTGCTCATTCTGCTGGCCGTCCGCATGGTGCTCTCTCGGCCGAAGGGGGCCTGGGCGAACGAGCGCGTGGCCCCGCACGTCGAGACGGCCGGCAGTGAGCCGCAGCAGAAGTCGCCGCGGCAGCGGTCCCGCTCGCTGGCCGGGCTTTACCGCGTCACCGAGGAGAAGCTCGGCGACGGCGAGACCTGGCACCGGCTCGACCACCTGCTCGAGCGCGCCGACCTGCCGCTCAGGACCGCCGAGCTCGCCTGGCTGTCCGTCGCGTGCGGCCTGATCGTGGGGATCCTCCTGGGGATCGTCGGCCTGCCCGTCTGGGTCGCGGTGCTCGGCTTCGCCGGCGGCGCGGCCGCCCCGGTGACGTTCGCGTGGCACAAGGCGCGCAAGCGGATCCAGGCGTTCGAAGCGCAGCTGCCGGACGTCCTGATCACGCTGGCGGCGTCGCTCCGCGCCGGCCACGGCCTCCGCCAGGCCATCCGCGCGGTCGTCGAGGAGGGCCACGAGCCCGCGCGCAAGGAGTTCGGGCGCGTGGTCACCGAGGCGAGCCTCGGCCGGCCGATGGAGGAGGCGCTCGGCGACATGGCGCGCCGCCTCGACTCGGAGGACTTCGACTACGTCGTCACCGCGGTGACCGTCCAGCGGCAGGTCGGCGGCGCGCTCGCCGGGCTGCTCGACATGGTCGCCGACACGGTGCGCAGCCGCCAGCAGTTCCACCGCAAGGTGCGCAGCCTGACCGCGATGGGCCGCATGTCGGCGCTGATCCTGATCGCGCTGCCATTCATCCTCGCGGTCGCGCTCACCCTGGTGAACCCGGGCTACATGAAGCCGCTCTACAGCACGTCGGTTGGCCACACGCTGATCGCGATGGGCCTCGCCGGAATGCTGATCGGCTCGCTCTTCCTCAAGAAAATCGTCTCGTTCAGGGGGTGATGACGTGCTGCTCTTGATCCTCGCCATCTCGTGCTTCGTGGCCGCCGTGCTGATGGTCGGCGAAGTTGCAGCCGAGCCGGGCCGCGAGCGCATGCGCTCGATCCGGCTGGCGGCCGGCTACGGCAGGCGCGTCTACAACGACACGCTGACCCCGGAGAGCTTCCGTGGGCGCGTCGTGCTCCCGCTGCGCCAGCGGCTCGGCGGGCTCGTCCTGCGGCTCAGCCCGAAGACGACCGTCGCGGTCGTCGGCACGCGGCTCCAGCGCGCGGGCCTGACGCGCCGCTTCACGCCGTACGGCTTCCTCGCCACCAAGGCGGTCTCCGCGGTCGTCGGCCTGGTCTGCGGCGGCCTCCTCGGCGCAGCCGGCCCGGGCGGGACGGCGGCGCTGTTCTTCGCCGTCGGCGGCGCAGCGCTCGGGTACCTGCTCCCGGACACGTACGTGACGATGAAGACGCGCTCGCGGCGCGACCGGATCGCGGCCGACCTGCCGAACGCGCTCGACCTGCTCGCCGTGAGCGTCGAGGCCGGGCTCGGCTTCGACGCTGCCGTCGCGCGGCTCACCGAGCGCACCGAAGGCCCACTCACCGAGGAGCTCCAGCTGATGCTCCAGGAGATGCGGATCGGCGAGAGCCGCGAGAACGCGCTCAAGAAGCTCGCGCAGCGGACCGACGTGGCCGTCGTCTCGGGCTTCGTACGCGCGATGGTGCAGGCCGACCAGCTCGGGATGTCGATCGGGCGGATCCTCCGCGTCCAGGCAACCGACGCTCGCCTGAAGCGCCAGGCGGCCGCCGAGGAACGGGCCATGAAGGCGCCCGTGAAGATGCTCATCCCGACGGTGCTCTTTATCTTCCCGTCGATGTTCCTCGTCATCCTCGGGCCGGCGTTCATCAACCTCTTCAAGCTCTTCTAGGCCGTGCGGCGCCGCCTGGACACCCGCGACGAATCGGGCCAGGTGCTCGTGCTGTTCGCGATCTCGCTGGTCGTGTTGATCGGCTTTGTCGGCCTCGTCATCGACGTCGGCCACGCGTACTTCGTGCAACGGACGCTGCAGGCGGACGCCGACGCCGCAGCGACGGCCGGGGCGAACGAGCTGCCGAGCGCGGCCAACGCCGTGGCGACGGCGCAGGCCTACAGCGGCAGCCCGGACGGCAAGAACGTGCGCGACAACATTCCCGGCGTCGCGACGACGACAACGACAAAGTGCCTGGCACAGGCGCCGTGCAACCCGGTCAACGCGGTGGTCGTCAAGGAGCACACGGACGTGTCGACGTTCTTCGCGCGGGTCGTCGGCGTCGACTCGATCGGCGTGACCGCGAGCGCGACGGCGTGCTCGCCGTGCGAGACCCGCCCGCTCGACATCATGCTCGTGCTCGACCGGACGGGGTCGATGTGCTGGGACCACTACGGCCATCCCGATCCTGCATGCACGGACCTCGAGAACGCGCGCGAGGGGATGAAGACGTTCCTGCAGTTCATGGACCCATCGGCCGTGCGCGTCGGACTCGCCGTCCTGCCCCCGGCAGTGAGCATGGCCGACCGCTGCAGCAAGCCGCCGGACCTGTCGAGCTACGACGACGGCTCGGCGCCCTACGTGATCAGCCCGATGTCGACCGACTACGCGAAGGACGGGGCGCTCGACCCGTCGTCAGACCTCGTCTCGACGATCGACTGCGTCGTCGGCGGCGGCGGCACCTCGTACGCGACCGCGCTCGAGGCCGCACAGGCGGAGCTCGACGCGCATGGCCGGCCGAACGTCCAGGACGTGATCGTGTTCCTGTCCGACGGCGCCGCAAACTACGGGCCCTCCTACTACGGCGACACGTCGCCCTACCGGGTGCAGCCGTGCCACCAGGGCATTGCCTCCGCGAATGAGGTCAAGTCGCGCGGGACGCTGATCTACTCGATCGGGTACGACCTGGACGCGCTCGACGGCGGCGCGAACACGTGCGAGGACTCGTGGGGCAACCTGGAGACGCCGTCGATCTCTGCGTACGACGCGCTGAGCGCGATCGCGACCAGCCCGGACACCTTCTACAACAAGCCCGGCCCCGGCGAGCTGAAGACGATCTTCACGCAGATCGCCTCCGACGTGACCGGCACGAGGCTCGTCGATGACAGCGAGTCCTAGCGCCGTCGCGCCGGCCTGGATCGGCGCCGTGACCTTGCGCCGGCCCGATGGCACCGTCGTGTGCGGGCGGTGCGTCGTCGCCTCGTCACCGTGGCGGCGCATGCGCGGGCTGCTCGGGCGGCGCGAGCTCGGGACGGGCGAGGGGATCCTGCTGCGGCCCGCGTCGGCGATCCACTGCTGGTTCATGCGCTTCGCGATCGACGCGGTGTTCCTCGACGAGGACCTGGTCGTGCTGAAGGTCGCGCCGGACGTCAGGCCGTGGCGGATGCGCAGCCACCGCGGCGCGAAGGCGGTGCTCGAGGTCGGCGCCGGCGAGGCCGCGCGGCGCGGCGTCGAGGTCGGCGACCGACTCGCGGCCGAGCCGCTCGCGTAGCCGGACCGCGTCGTCGGCTGCGCCGGCGACCACGGATGCGAGCTTGTCGTGAAGCGCAGCGAGGCCGTGCCGAGGTGGCCGAGCGGTTTGCGCTACATCCGCTCGACCATCGCCCTGGCGAACGCCGAGGTCGAGATCTCGTGCGCGCCGTCCATCAGGCGGGCGAGGTCGTACGTCACCTGCTTGTCGGAGATGGCGGCGCCGAGTGAGCTGATGATCAGGTCGGCGGCCTCCGACCAGCCGATGTGGCGCAGCATCATCTCGGCGGACAGGATCAGCGAGCCGGGGTTCACCTTGTCCTGGCCGGCGTACTTCGGGGCGGTTCCGTGGGTCGCCTCGAACATGGCGACCTCGTCGGAGAGGTTGCCGCCCGGCGCGATGCCGATGCCGCCGACCTGGGCGGCGAGTGCGTCTGAGATGTAGTCGCCGTTCAGGTTGAGCGTCGCGATCACGTCGTACTCGGCGGGCCGCGTCAGGATCTGCTGCAGGAAGGCGTCCGCGATCACGTCCTTGATCGTGACCTGGCGCCCCTCGTGCTCGAGCGCGAGCCAGGGGCCGCCGTCGATCGGCTCGGCGCCGAACTCGCGGCGCGCGAGCGCGTAGCCCCAGTCGCGGAAGCCGCCCTCCGTGAACTTCATGATGTTGCCCTTGTGGACGAGCGTGACCGAGTCGCGCCCGTTCGCGATCGCGTACTGGATCGCCTTGCGGACGAGCCGCTCGGTGCCCTCGCGCGAGACCGGCTTGATCCCGATGCTCGAGGTCTCGGGGAAGCGGATCTTCCGCACGCCCATCTCGCGCTGGAGGAAGTCGATCACCTTGCGGGCGCCCTCCGACTCGGCCTGCCACTCGATGCCCGCGTAGATGTCCTCGGTGTTCTCGCGGAAGATGACCATGTCTGTCTTGGACGGGTCCTTGAGCGGGCTCGGCACGCCCGGGAAGTGGCGCACGGGCCGCAGGCAGACGAAGAGGTCGAGCTCCTGGCGCAAGGCGACATTCAGGGAGCGGATGCCGCCGCCGACCGGGGTCGTCATCGGCCCCTTGATCGAGACGGAGAACTCGCGGGCCGCCTGCAGCGTCTCGTCGGGCAGCCAGACGTCGCTGCCGTAGACGCGCGTCGCCTTCTCGCCCGCGTAGATCTCCATCCAGTGGATCTGCCGGGCGCCGCCGTAGGCCTTCTCGACAGCGGCGTCGACGACCATCCGCATCGCCGGCGTGATGTCGACGCCGATCCCGTCGCCCTCGATGAACGGGATGATCGGGTTGTCCGGAGTCGGCTCGCCGGGGACGATCTTGGCGCCGCCGGCAGGGATCTCGATGTGAGTGGCTACGGACATGGCCTACGGTTTCTCTCGTGGGAAAGCCCGCTCACGCTAACGCAGCCGCCCCACCGATGCGGCACGACGGATCGCGAGCGTGCTGCTCGAGGGCTTTGACCGCCACTACCGCCTCTTCCGCACCGCGAGCGCCCGCGCCAAGGAAGCCTTCGAGGCCGGCGCGTGGGCGGAGCAGCAGCACGCCGTCCAGGAGCGGATCCGCTTCTACGACGACCGGGTCCGCGAGTACGTCGAGCGCCTGCGCGCGGACTTCGACGTCGACAACCTGAGCGACGAGACGTGGCGCGACGCGAAGCTCTCCTATATCGGCCTGCTCGTCGAGCACAGCCAGCCCGAGCTCGCCGAGACGTTCTTCAACTCGGTCGTCACGCGGATCATGCGGCGCACCTACTACGAGAACGACCTCATGTTCGTGCGTGCGGCCATCTCGACGGAGCACATCGAGTCCGACCCGCCGATCTACCGGAGCTACTACCCGCTCGAAGGCGGTGAGCGGGCGTCGTTCGTCGAGCTGTTCCGCGACTTCGGCTGGAGTCGCCCGTTCGCGGACCTCCATCGCGACGTCGACCGCGTGCTGACCGCCTTTGTGGGACGGCCCGGCGGCCCGTGGACGCACCACGAGCCGAACTACCAGATCCAGGTGCTGGGCTCGGCCTTCTACCGCAACAAGGCTGCATACGTGCTCGGCAAGGTCGTCAACGGGCACGACGTCGTGCCGTTCGTCGTGCCCGTGCTGCACGGAGAGGACGGCCTCGAGCTCGACGCGGTGCTGCTCGACCCGCTGCAGATCAACATCCTGTTCTCGCTCTCGCGCGCGTACTTCATGGTGGACATGGAGGTGCCGTCCGGCTACGTGGCGTTCCTGCGCTCGATGGCGCCGCGGCGCGCCCCGTCCGAGCTCTACACGCTCCTCGGCCTCGCGAAGCAGGGGAAGACGCTCTTCGTCCGCGAGCTGTTCGAGCACCTGCGCCACTCCCGCGACCAGTTCGTCGAGGCGGCCGGCATCCGCGGCCAGGTGATGCTCGTCTTCACGCTGCCGTCGTTCCCGTACGTGTTCAAGATCATCCGCGACCGGTTCGGCGGCGCGAAGGACATGGACCGGGCGACCGTCCGCTCGAAGTTCGAGCTGGTCAAGAACGTCGACCGCGTCGGCCGGCTCGCCGACACGCTCGAGTTCGTCGACCTTGCGCTGCCGGGCGAGCGCTTCTCGGCCGAGCTGCTCGAGCAGCTCCGCGAGCTGACGCCCTCGATGATCTCCGAGGGCGACCCGTTCGTGATCCACCATTGCTACGTCGAGCGGCGCATGGTGCCGCTGAACCTCTACCTCGACCGCTCGTCGCCGGAGGAGCTCGAGGCGGCGGTGGCCGACTACGGCAACGCGATCCGCGATCTCGCCTGCGCCAACATCTTCCCGGGCGACATGCTCTGGCGGAACTTCGGGGTGACGAGCTACGGGCGCGTCGTCTTCTACGACTACGACGAGCTGGAATACCTGTCCGACGTCACCTTCCGACGCATCCCGGAAGCCCCGGACATCGAATCGGAGCTCTCGGCCGAGCCGTGGTACGGCGTCGAGCGCAACGACGTCTTCCCGGAGGAGTTCGGGACGTTCCTGCTCGGGGACCCCCGGCTGCGCGAGCTGTTCCTCCGTCACCATGCCGACCTGCTCGAGCCCGAGTTCTGGCAGTCCGCCCAGCGCCGGAACGAGCGTGGCGAGCTGATGGACTTCTTCCCGTATCCCGAGTCGCTCCGCTTCGGATCCGGCCCGGGACGGCGCGGCGAGATCGCCGGCGCGTAGCAGCCGGTCGGCGTCAGACGCGGATCGTGAATCTCGCGACGGCCGTGACCTTGCCCGCGCTGACGACCAGCGCGTAGGTTCCCGATCCGCTCGGGTTGCCGAGCCCGGCGGTGCGGCTCACGGCGATCCTGGCGGGGCCGAAGACGATCGACAGGCAGGTCATCCCGCGCCGGCGCGGGAGCACGATCCTCAGCGTGTGCTCGAGGACGTCGACGCGCGCCGCCCGGACGCCGCCGACGGAGACAGCTGCCGGCGGGATCGACGCCGGCACGCGTTCCTGTGCCGGCAGGCGCAGCGAGACCATGCGGGCGGGAACGCGCCCGCACTGCAGCTCCGTCCGGAGCGTGATCGCCAGCGCTACCGGACTTACTCCCGCCCGGTTGCTCGAGAGACTGACCGTCGCAGAGTCCGTCGCGCGCGCCGCCGCCGCGCCCACCCAGAGCGCGAGCGCCAGGCCGCTTCCGAGCGCGGCCAGCGCTGTCACCGCCTGCGGTCTCGGTCGAGCGTGGAGTCGCACCTTGCACGGCAGCATGATCTGCGCGAGGATCCTTGCGCAACCGGATTCTGCCGGTTGCGAAGAGAAAGAGGGAGGGAGATGGGAACGCGTTTGCTCCTCCCGATCGCGCTCGCGATCGGGCTCATTGTCATGTGCTCTGCAACGGCCGCCACGGCGGCGGGCGGCGGGCAGTCGTCGCAGTCGCGCACCGTCCTGCAGGGCAGCAAGCCGTCCTGGACGGCTGTCGCAACGCGGATCGCAACCGTGGCTGCCGGCAAGCCGGTGCGGGCCAGGGTATGGCTTGCCCCGAGGAACGCTGCGCAGCTCGACGCACTCGCGCAGGCGGTCAGCGATCCCACCAGCGCGCAGTACGGGCAGTTCATCTCGGACGCCCAGTACAACGCGCAGTTCGCCCCGACCGGCGCACAGGTCTCGGCGGCGATCGACTGGCTCGCCGGTGCGGGCCTGCAGATCAGCTCGGTCGGACCGGACAACCAGTATCTCGCCGTCGCCGGGTCAGCCGCGTCCATGAACACAGCGTTCGGGACGCAGCTCGGCACGTACGCCATGAGCGGGAAGCCCGAGCAGGCCCCGACCACGAACCTGTCGGTCCCGAGCACGGTTGCCGACAGCGTCCTCGCGGTCTCGGGTCTCTCGACGTTCGGGCACAAGGTGAAGCCGGCCGATCTCGGCCCGGAGCCTGCGTTCGTCAACGCGACCCCGTGCTCGAGCTACTACGACCAGCTCGATGCGTGGAACCTGCCCAGGTTCGACCACCGGACGCTCCCGTACGCGGTCTGCGGCTACGTTCCGTCGCAGCTGCGCGGTGCATACGGCGAGGACCCCTCGGGTGGCAGCAGCCTCGGCAGAGGCGCGACGGTCGCGATCACCGACGCGTTCGACTCGCCCAGGCTGAAGCAGGACGCGAACACGTACTCGCAGCGCCACGGCGACGACAGGTTCGCGCCGTCCCAGTTCCAGGACCGCAGCGCTCCGGAGTCGAGCGACCCGGACGTGATCGACGCCTGCGGCGGCAACGGGTGGTACGGCGAGCAGCAACTCGACGTCGAGGCTGTCCACGGAATGGCCCCGGGCGCGAACGTCCTCTACTACGGCGCCACGAGCTGCTTCGACGACGATCTCCTGGCCGAGCTGTCGCAGATCGTGCACGACAACGACGCCTCGATCGTCACCAACTCCTGGGGCGACCCGACGTTCTTCGTCGATCCTTCCTGTCCGCCGCCCGACTACATCTGCTCGACGATCGACCAGAACCTGGTCAACGCGTACGAGTCGGTCTTCAAGCACGGCGCCGTCCAGGGGATCGGCTTCTACTTCTCCTCGGGCGACGCGGGCGACGATCTGGACGAGTTCGGCGTCAAGCATCCGGAGTTCCCGACCGGTGACCCGTGGGTGACATCGGTGGGCGGCACCTCGCTCGCGGTCGACCGCAAGAACCGGCGGAGCTTCGAGACCGGCTGGGGCACCTCGAAGTGGGCGCTGTCGGCCGACTCGAGCTCGTGGGTGCAGACCGTGCCGTTCCTCTACGGGGCCGGCGGCGGGTTCAGCCAGGTCTTCCCGCAGCCCTGGTACCAGAAGGGCGTCGTTCGCAACAATCCGACGGGCGGCAGGGCCGTTCCGGACATCGGGATGGTCGGTGATCCCACGACCGGCATGCTCGTCGGCGAGACGCAGGACTTCGACCTGCCGAGCCGCTACGGCCCGGCGGGCATCCACTACGGCGAGTACCGCATCGGCGGGACGAGCCTGTCGTCGCCGTTGATGGCCGGAGTCCAGGCGGTCGCGCAGGGACGGTCGCGAATCGGCTTCGCGAACCCGTTGATCTACGGCCTCCTCTCCCGGGGCGTCTATTACGACGTCACGCCCCAGGGAGACGAGGGGAACGCCCGCGCCGACTTCGTGAACGGCGAGAACGCCGATGACGGCATCGCCTACTCCGTCCGCACGTTCGACCAGGACTCGTCGCTGATGACGGGCCGGGGTTGGGACGACGTGACCGGAGTGGGCGCGCCGACGTCGCGCTACTTCGACCAGTTCGACGGCTGGGGACACCACTAGCCCGGCCCAGGCATGGCGCAGGAGGAGAGTCGCCCGAGCGGCGGCTCTCTTCCTGCTCATGCCGACCGTGCTCGTACCATCAGGGTGTTCGCGGATGCCCGCCGCGACGGGCCCGAACGAGAAAAGCCTGATGCCGCTGTGACCTGCTTCCTCGTCCGCGCCGCTCCCCTGACCGCCCTGGGCTGAATCGACGCGGAGCCTTGCTAGGGTCGCCCGGCGCCGCGCGACGTCGTTCGTCGCTCTCAGGCGCCGGACATCATCGAGTCAGAGGCCGGAGCTGCCGGCGGAGGTGATGAACATAAGAGAGCTCCGGCTGCGCTTGACGCCCACGGTCGGCTCGACCGTCCTCGTCGCCGTAGCGGTCAGCTACCCGCTCCTCTGGCTGTTCGCACGACCCGCGAACGAGCCAACGGGCCGTTATCTCGGGGAGATGTGCGGCACCGAGGCCGTGCTGCTGCTGACGTGCTGTCTCGTGCTCGCGACATTGCTGACGCCGATCGAGCGCGCGTTCGGTGGCATCGATCGCGTTGCTGTGTGGCACAAGCGGGTCGCGGTCGCCGCCGTTCTGCTCCTGCTCCCGCATCTCGCCTTCGTCGCCTCGTCGTCTGACCCCTACGCGACGACAGTCGGGTCGGCCCTCGGTAGCCTCGCGCTGCTCGGGCTGGTCGTGCTTGCGGTGTGGGCGCTCGCGCCGAAGCTGCGGGCCGCCCGTGTGCCCGGCCCGATCCGCCAGCTCGCGCGCGTGAGCTACGAGAAGTGGCTGACGGCCCACCGTCTCACGGGCCTGTTCGTGATCGCGGCCGTCGCGCACGGCGCGATCGTCGACCCCGTCTTTCATCGCTCGACGACGCTTCGGGCCGTCTTCCTCGTGGTCGGCGGCATCGGCATCGCGGCGTACCTCTACCGAGAGTTTCTGGCCCGCTACGTCATCCCAATCCACGACTACGTCGTCGCCGATGTTCAACGGCCGAATACCTTGACGGTCGACGTCTCGCTCGAACCGGCGGGCGCCCCGCTCGTCTTCAAGCCGGGTCAGTTCGTCGTGCTCGCGTTCGGCGGCGTTGGCGCCTGGCAGCGGCATCCGTTCTCGGTTTCGAGCGCACCGTCCCAGAGGCGGCTCGAGGTGTCGATCAAGGCTTCGGGCGACTACACCCGTGCCGTCCACGAGTGGCTCGAGGCGGGGATTCCGGCGAGGGTCGCCGGGCCGTTTGGAGGCTTCGACTTCAGCCGTGGCGGGCAGGACCAGATCTGGATCGCCGGCGGTATCGGCGTCACGCCGTTCCTGAGCTGGATCCGGTCGCTCGACGACGCGTTTGACCGAAGCGTCGATTTCTTCTACTCCGTCGCACACAAGGCCGATGCGCTCTCTCTCGACGAGTTCGACACTGCCGCCGCGGCGCACCCGACGTTCCGCGTCCACTTCGTCGAGACCGACCAGGACGGGTTCCTGACCGCAGCGACGGCCATGACCGGCCGGGCAGCAGGCGCGGGCGTCTGGGTCTACATGTGCGGCCCGACGGCTATGACGACGGCGCTCGCCGAAGGCTTCCGCAGCCTCGGAATCCCCGCGAGCCGGGTGCGCTGGGAGCAGTTCGACATCCGGTGACCGGCGCCGCGCGGGAATCCCACGATCTTCCTCGAGCTGATCAGCGACCCTGCGGGGAGCCGGTTGAGCCCGGTCTAGACTTAACTCTCCAGCCGCGGCCCCCGTAGCTCAGTGGATAGAGCAGCGGTTTCCTAAACCGCGTGCGCAAGTTCGATTCTTGCCGGGGGCACTTCTTCCATCGCCATGCGTCTGTCAGGGCGTGACGCGATAGATCACGCCGCTCTGAACGCCGGCATAGAGGTTGCCGTTGGCAGTGCCGAGTGCGATCACGGGAGCAGGGAGCCCCCACAGGAAGGGTGTCGCCTTACCGCCGCTCGGCGGCATCGACACGACAACGGGGCCTTTGCCGAGGCCACCGTAGAGCGCGACGTAGACCTTGCCGTTCAGGTAGCCCAGCCCCATTGGGGAGGCATGTGCAGGGAATTCGACGAGCGGCTGGGAGTAGATCACACACGTCCGCGGAGCCGCCGGGCAAGTCGGGAAGCCGTAGTTCGCGCCACGCTTGATCGCAAGGAGGTAATCGCGCGGGCGGTGCGGGCCGAGGTTGTCCTGGTTGAGATCGGAGACGAGAGGTAATGCGCGGCCGGGTACGAAGAGCGGCACCCACGGTTGGCGCATCCCGCTTGCGATGCCGGTGATCGAACCGGTTGCCGGATCGACGGCCACCAACGAGGCGCTGTAGTTCGGTCCCGGCGGGGGGAGAGTGGTATCCGCTCCGACGTAGATGAGCCCGTCGGGCCCGACAGCCGGGGCCCTGAAGTTTCCATAAGGGGCCTTGGTCCCGACGCGGCGTGTCTTCTGAAAACGCGTTCCGTTCCAGCCGCTCCACGCAAGGAGCGCCCGGTTGGTGCTCAGGTAGAGCGTGTTCTTCGCCGCCGCCAGGCCATACACATGGTGCGGCGAGCCCGGCACTTTGATGGCCTTGCCGCCGGCGAGAATGTAGACGCCACCCGCTACTTTGGTGTTCCGCTCGTCGCCGTAGCCGGCAACAAAGAGCCGTCCGGCGAAAACGGCGAACTCGGTCGGAGTCGGTACGCCGCGAGCGACGACCGTCACCCTCCGGTGCCCGGCTGCCTGCGGCCGCGAGGGATCCTTGGCTGCCGATGCAGCAGTGGTTAGTGCGATCGCCGCCACAAGCGCGGCTATGCAGACCCTCAGCATTAGCGCCCTTTCCAGTGCATCAGGTTAGTGGCTCCGCGTAGGGTGGTGGGCATGCTCCCATGGCTCATCCTCGGCGTTGTTGCCGTCCTCTTCCTCGTAGTCGGCGCCGGCGCCATGAGCCGCAACCGGCGTGCGGAGCACTCTGCCGGCGAGACGGACGCCGAGCGCGAGCGGACGGAGCACGAGTTCGAGGAGGCCGAGCGCTACCAGGACGCGTGGCGCAAGGAGGAGCGCGAGCACCGCGACGACACGCTGATCCCCTGACCGCCGAGCCGAAGACGACGCGCTGGCAGCCAGATGAGACGGCGGACGCTAGGGTGCCGGGGCCGATGGCACTCGAGCGCCCCGAGATCGACCCGCCCGAAGGCGACATCCCGTTCGAGCTCGGGATCGAGGACATCGTCGTCGGCGACGGCCCCGAGGCGACCAGCGGCTCGAAAGTGTCCGTCCACTACGCCGGCGTCTCGTTCTCGACCGGCGAGGAGTTCGACGCCTCGTGGAACCGCGGGCAGCCGTTCGAGTTCCGGCTCGGCAAGGGACAGGTCATCCAGGGCTGGGACGCCGGCGTCCAGGGCATGCGGGTCGGCGGACGCCGCAGGCTGACGATTCCGTCCGCGATGGCCTACGGCGCGCGCGGCGCCGGGGGCGTGATCAAGCCGCACGAGCCGCTCGTGTTCGTAGTGGATTTGCTCGACGTTTCCTAGCTCGGCGCGATGCCGTGGCGCTCCGCGCCCGTCGGCTCGAGCTCGTCATGGAGGAGCTGCGCGGGTGCGCGAGCCTATGAAGGACGGGCAGGTGTTGTCAATCGGGAATCGCTACGCGGCCGGCCAGTCCGACTCGAGCGGCGCCAGGAACAGCGCGTCCTCCTTCCAGATGTGGACGCGGATCAGCGCGTCGAGCCCGTACAGCAGCTCCTGCAGGTATGAAGGCTCGTCGACGTTGCAGGCCTCGATCTGTGCGATCCAGTCACGAATCGCCAGGTGGTCGTAGTTCATGGACGCAGTCACCAGCGCGTCGCCGAGCCGCTCCGCGGCTGCCGGGTAGAGCAGCTCTTCGTCCAGCTTCGTGTGCGGCTCGACCTGCTCGTGCAGGAGCCGAAGGACGTCGCTGCGGATGCGCTCGCGCTCGGCCGCGGTCAGCATCGGCAGGGTCCGCGCGGCGAGGCGCAGCTCGGCTGTCAGGCGCCCGATGCCCTCGTGCGCCTGGTGGAACCCGTGCACGTCGATCGTCATGGTCGTCATCGTCGTCTCCTCTCTCCACAGTGTCTTTCCGAGCGTGGCCCCCGACGATGTGCACCGCCATCCGCCTCGGTACGGATCCCTGATCGGAGAATCCACCGACCCCGGCGGACAGGCTCAGTCGCGGGCGAGCGGTGGCCGCGAGACGAAATGGACGTCGTCGAGGCCCTCGAGCGAGAAGCTCGAGGGCGCGCCGGGCGCGACGTCGAGCACGAACGCCGGCCGGTTCCAGCGTTCGTACTGGTCGCTGTCGATCCAGAACGAGACGCCGTCCAGGTCGCCGAGGTAGAGGTCGGTCGGAGGGCCGACGAGCAGCTCGCCCTTGCGTACACACAAGGGCGAGCTGCCGTCGCAGCAACCGCCGGACTGCAGGAGCGTCAGCGGCCCGAATCGCTCACGCAGCCGAGCGAGCTCGGCGAGCGCCGCGTCGGTTGCACTGACCTGCTCCACCGGCGTCCTCCCTCAGAACAGCCCCAGAGGCTGCGGGCTGTAGCTGACGAGCAGGCACTTGGTCTGGGTGTAGTGGTCGAGCATCATCTTGTGGTTCTCGCGCCCGACGCCCGAGACCTTGTAGCCGCCGAACGCGGCGTGGGCCGGGTAGAGGTGGTAGCAGTTCGTCCACACGCGCCCCGCCTTGATGGCGCGGCCCATGCGGAACGCCTTGCTCGTGTCACGCGTCCAGACACCGGCTCCGAGGCCGTACATCGTGTCGT
Organism: uncultured Thermoleophilia bacterium; assembly: GCA_963817375.1. Taxonomy (GTDB): domain Bacteria; phylum Actinomycetota; class Thermoleophilia; order Gaiellales; family Gaiellaceae; genus JACVRM01. Next base: position 231,049 of record CAWFOB010000004.1, read on the forward strand.
TGGCGATCGCGAGCGCATCCGCCTCGTTCCGGAACGTCGTCACGGCCAGCACCGGCCCGAAGATCTCCTCCTGGAAGATCCGCATGTCGTTGCGGCCCTTGAAGACGGTCGGCTCGAAGTAGTAGCCACCCTCGAGCTCGCCGCCGAGGTTCGCCGGCATGCCGCCAACGAGCAGCTCGGCGCCCTCGTCGAGGCCGATCTGCACGTAGTGCTCGATCTTCTCGAGCTGCGCCGCGGAGACCTGCGCCCCGACCTGGGTCGAGAGGTCGAGCGGGTGGCCCTGCTTGATCTGCCTGATCCGCTCGAGGCAGCGCTCCATGAACGGCTCGTAGATCGACTCCTCGATCAGCGCCCGCGACGGGCACGTGCAAACCTCGCCCTTGTTGAAGGCGTAGAGCACGAGCCCTTCGATTGCCTTGTCGAGGAACGCATCATCCTCGTCCATCACGTCGGCGAAGAAGACGTTCGGCGATTTGCCGCCGAGCTCGGTCGTCGACGGGATGAGGTTCTGGGCGGCGTACTGCATGATCAGCCGCCCGGTCGCGGTCTCGCCCGTGAAGGCGATCTTCGCGATCCGCTTGCTCGAGGCGAGCGCCATGCCAACCTCGGCGCCCGGCCCGTTGACGACGTTGATGACGCCCTCGGGGACGATGTCCTCGATCAGCTCCATCAGCTTGAGGAGCGACCACGGCGTGGGGCTCGCCGGCTTGATCACCGTCGCGTTGCCCGCAGCCAGCGCCGGGGCGAGCTTCCACGCGGCCATCAGCAGCGGGAAGTTGAACGGGATGATCTGCCCGACGACGCCGAGCGGCTCGTGGAAGTGGTACGCGACCGTGTCCTTGTCGATCTCGGAGATCGACCCGGTCTCGGCACGGATCGCGCCTGCGAAATAGCGGAAGTGGTCGGCCGCGAGCGGGATGTCCGCGTTCAGCGTCTCCCGTACGGGCTTGCCGTTCTCCCAGCTCTCCGCCACGGCCAGCAGCTCGCGGTGCTCCTCGATCGCATCCGCGATCAGGTTGAGCACACGCGCGCGGTCGGTCGTCGACGTCTCGCCCCACGGGTCCTTGGCGACGTGCGCCGCGTCCAGTGCGAGCTCGACGTCCTCAGGCGTCGACCTGGGCACCTCGGTGAAGGGCTTCCCCGTCGCCGGCGTGAGGTTCTCCGCGTACTGGCCCTTCACCGGTGGCACCCAGTGCCCTCCGATGAAGTTGTCGTACCGGGCCTTCAGGTCGACGGGGCTGCCGGCTTCGCCGGGCGCCTCGTAGATCGCCGTCTTCTCGAGAACTGCCATAGCGACTCCTTTCGAGAAGCGGTTCGCGCCGCGGGGTATGCGGCGTGCCGCGAGCATCGTGACAGGGCTGCACGCAGGCATCGGAGCCCAACCTGATCGCCCATCGGAGGATCCCCCGACCCGGCCGCCTCACGACTTTCGGGCAGGGCGGTCGGGGCCGGACCGGATGCGCAGCAAGCCCCGCCGGGTCACGATCCGGGCGGACAAGGAGGTGGGCATGCCCGCAATACGCAAGCTCGTCGTTGTGCTCGCCGCTGCGTCCGTCGCCGGCCTGGTGCCGACGGCGGCCTCGGGGTCGTCGTCCGCTATCCAGACGGCGTCGTACCCGTGGGTGACACCACCCGTGTGGACCGGCGTGCTGCCCGCCTCGCAGGCGCCGCAGCCCGCCCAGACCACGTCGTACGCACCGACACAGCCGCCTGCGACCGTGCCCATCGGCCCCGCGCCCGCCTTCAGGGCGTCCACGGGGTACATGTGGGTGCAGTCAGGGACTGCGCCGGCGACGGCGTATCCAGCGACACAGCCGCCCGCGTGGATTCCGACCGCGGGCGCGCCGTAACGGCACGAGCGAGAACCCGCGGCGGCGCCCGCCGCTCCATCGCGGCGGGCGCCGCCCGCCTGCACGCCTACACCGGCTCGAAGCGTGCGGTGAAGTGGCGGAGCGCCGCCGGCTCGGACGTGATCCGGTACCCGCGCATCTCGGGCGCGCGCCTCGCGACGCGCTCTGCGACCTCGATCACGTAGTCGACGTGGCTCTGGGTGTACGTGCGGCGCGGCACGGCGAGGCGCACGAGATCCATCGCCGCCGGCGATTCGCTGCCGTCGGGACGGCGGCCGAACATCACCGTGCCGATCTCGCAGCCCCGGACGCCACCGGCAAGGTAGAGCTCGGCTGCGACCGCCTGCCCCGGGTACTCGAGCGGCGGCACGTGTGGGAGCAGCGCGCGCGCGTCGATGTAGACGGCGTGGCCCCCGAACGGCTTCACGACGGGGATCCCCGCCTGCTCCAGCCCCCGCCCCAGGTACGCGATCGAGGACACGCGGTAGTGGAGGTAGTCGTGGTCGACGGCCTCCGTGAGGCCCTGCGCGATCGCCTCCAGGTCGCGGCCGGCGAGGCCGCCGTAGGTGGGAAAGCCTTCGGTGAGGATCTCGAGCGTGCGGCACTGTTCGGCGATCTCGTCGTCGTTCAGCGCCAGCCAGCCGCCGATGTTGGCGAGCGGGTCCTTCTTCGCGCTCATCGTCATCCCGTCGGCGAGCGAGGCGAACTCGCGAACGATGTCCGCGACCCGTCGCCCCGACTGCCCCGGCTCGCGCTCGCGTACGAACCACGCGTTCTCGGCGAACCGGCATGCGTCGAGGAAGAGCGGCACGCCGAAGCGGTCGCAGAGGGCGCGGACGCCGCGGAGATTCTCGAGCGAGACGGGCTGCCCGCCGCCCGTGTTGTTCGTGATCGTGACGAACACAGCCGGCACCGAGCCCGGCTCCCGACCGGCAAGGAAGCGCTCGAGCGCCGCGAGATCGACGTTGCCCTTGAAGGGATGTTCCGACGCAGGGTCCCGGCCCTCGGGGATCAGCAGGTCGACCGCCTCGGCCCCGGTGTACTCGATGTTCGCCCGGGTCGTGTCGAAGTGCGTGTTGTTGGGGATCGCCTTCCCGGGCCCGCCGATGACCGAGAAGAGGATTTTCTCCGCCGCCCGCCCCTGGTGCGTGGGGATGACGTGGCGGAACGGAAAGAGTGTCCGCACGGCATCGAGGAAGCAGTCCCACGACGGCGAGCCCGCGTAGCTCTCGTCTCCGTGCTGGATCGCCGCCCACTGGTCGCGCGACATCGCGCCCGTGCCGGAGTCGGTGAGGAAGTCGATCAGCACATCGGCGGCGCGGAGGCCGAAGAGGTTGTAGTGCGCCGCCTGGAGCGCGTCGAGCCGCTCGGCCTCGGTGGTGAGGCGGAGCGGCTCGACGGAGTGGATCCGGAACGGTTCGATGATCGTCCGGAAGCCGTGCATCAGCTCAGGACGTGGATGTTCCTGGCCGCGCACATGTCCTTCAGGATCTGCGGCCAGACGCTGACGCTCACCTCCCCGAGGTGCGCCTTGCGGAGCAGCAGCATCATCACGCGAGACTGGCCGATGCCGCCCCCGATCGAGAGCGGGATCCGGTCCTCCATGATCGCCCGGTGGTATGGCAGCTCGAGGAAGTCGAGCTGGCCGGCGATCTCGAGCTGCCGGACGAGGCCCTCCTTCGTCACGCGGATGCCCATCGAGGACAACTCGTGGCGCCGCCGTGTGACGGGGTTCCAGACCAGGATGTCGCCGTTGAGCCCGTGCATCGGGCGTCCGTCGACCGACTGCGTCTCGGTCGACCAGTCGTCGTAGTCGGCCGCGCGCAGCTCGTGCGGCAGCCCGTCGGCGAGCTGCCAGCCGATCCCGTAGATGAACACGGCCGGGTGCTCCTGGAGGAGCTGCGTCTCGCGCTGCTTGCGCGGCAGGTCCGGGTAGAGCGCGAGGAGGTCCTCCGCATGGATGAACACGAGCTCGTCCGGAAGCGGCGGGTGGGCGGCGGCCAGGACCGGCCAGCGCGCGTGGAGCATCCGCTCGGTGTCCTTGAGCACATGCCAGATCGACTCCACCGTCTCGGTGAGATAGGCGAGCGTGCGGTCCTCGTCGGTGATCACCCGCTCCCAGTCCCACTGGTCGACGTACGCGGAGTGGTCGTGGTCGAGGAAGTAGTCCTTGCGCACGGCCCGCATGTCGGTCAGCAGCCCAGCGCCCGGCTCCATGCCGAACTGGCGGAGGGCCATCCGCTTCCACTTCGTCGCCGCCTGCACGACCTCCGCGTCGATCGGGTGCCGCCCGCGGTCGTTCGCGATGCGGAACCCGACCGGCGTACGGGTGCCGTCCCGGTCGAGGTAGTCGTTCACGCCGCTGGAGCGGTCGACGATGAGCGGCACCTGCACCGGGATCAGGTCGAGCGCGGCGCACAGGCCGTCTTCGATGTGCCGCTTGGCGGCATAGAGCGCGCGCATCGTCTCGGCCGGGCCGAGCAGCGCCTCGTAGTCACCGGGCAGGACGTGCTCGAGCACGGCGTAGTCGCCGATCCCCGGTCCCGCGAGATCGGCTTCCTTCAGGGTCGTGGCCATGATGCCTCCATCCACATTCGGACATTCCGACATTCGGACTGTCGGGAACTCGCCCGCAGCGTCCCGCCGCGCCGGCAGGCGCGAATCCGCGGAGGCGCTGATCCGTCCTGCGGTTCTGGGGCAGGCGGACCGACGTTGAGGAGACGCGACGGGCGCGGGCCGGGGTCGGGCCCGCGCCGCTGCCGCAGGGTGCTACTTGGCCTTGAAGACGCCCTTCATGCCCGCCGCGGCGTGACCGGGGACGGTGCACATGTACGGGTAGCTCTTGCCCTTCTTCAGGGTGACCGTCAGCGTGGCGGTCTTGCCACCGCTGAGGAGAGCCGTCTTCTTGCCGGCGATCTTGAAGTCGTGGCTGAGGCTCCCACCGTTCTTGACCTTGAACACCACCTTGCCGGCCGGGGCCGACGTCTTCGACAGCTTGAACTTCAGCGTGTCGAGCGCGGTGACGTTGACCGTGGTGGTCGCGGTCGACTTGGAGGTGGCGACGGGCACGAGCGCAAGCGCGCCGAGCACGACGAGGATGGCAACAGCAACGGAGCGTCTAGTCATCTGACCCCTTCGGTCGGGTTGGTGAACAGCGCGGAATCCTACTTGCTCCTTGGCGGCGGAGCGATGCGGATGGGCGCGTCGTAGGCGAAGTAGCGGTGGTGCATGAAGTGGGCTGCGGCGGTCATGTGCAGGTCGACCGGCCGCGCGGTCGCGCGGTCGAACGTCGCGGTGAACCAGGCTGGCACGGACGGGTCGACCCACGAGGCCGTCAGCCGCCGCGGAGTTGCCTTCAACACCCGGACGTCACGCCACTGCTTGCCCCACGGCGCCGTCGGCTGCGGGAGGATCACCGTCTCCGACTCCTTCCAGGGCGCCTTCGGGCCGAGGCGGTCCCATCGGCGCCGCCCGATGACGATGCCGCTGCCGGTCCCGCGGATGTCGTAGCGGAGGCTGTGCGGCGCGAGCAGCTGCCAGTGCGTGTGCAGCGTCCGGCCCGGCGCCGACGAGAGCCGCTCGACCAGCTGCACCGAGTGCAGGCCGTCGAACACCCGGGTGGCCTGGCGCAGGAACGAGGTGCCGGGCGGCGGCGGCCAGGCACCCGGCACCCCGAAGCGGAGCGCATGCGATCGACCGTTGCCCACGAGGGTGACCGCGAACTGGCGCGGATCCTTCAGCGGGACGCGTGCGGTGTAGCAGCCGTGACCGCATGAGGCCGCTTGCGCGGTCCGCGAGCCCTGCTTGTCGGCCGCCGAGAGCGCCACGGAGAGCCCGTCGACGCCGTACCCGCTCTGGCCGAGCACTGTCGCCGTCATGCGCAAGGGCGAGCCCGGACGGACGCCGAGGGCGACGGCGAGCTTGCCGGCCTCGCCGGCGAACACGACCTGGCCCCGGCCCGGGAGCGGCGGGTACGCGGTCTCGGCCGGCGCTGGCGCCGCGATCGCCGGGACGTAGTCGCGGCCCGGGCGCAGGGCCGTGAGCACCGCGACCGCGACGACGAGCACCGCGAGGACGGCCAGCTCCCCCGACACGCTGCGCAGCAGACGCACTGGGGCCGCCAGGGAGCGTCGGCTTCCGTACGCGATCGCGACCGTCACGGCGAGCAGCAGGGTCTTGACGACGATCGCGCGCCCGTACCCGGTCGACCAGAGCTGCGACACCGAGCTCAGCTCGACGACCGCGCGTGCCACGCCGGACGCGGCGATCAGCAGGACCGCTGGCAAGGCGAGCCGGGAGAACCGTCGCGGCGCCTCCGGCGCGCCGCCGCGCAGGAGCACGATCCCGAGCTGCAAGAGCCCGCCGATCCAGAACGCCGCCGCGGTCACGTGCACGAGGTCGGCGACCGTCGAGAACGGCCGCTCGTTCCCCGCCGGCCGGAATGCGTGCCCGGCCAGGGTCGGCGCCAGGAGGAGCAGCGCCGCCGGGACGAGTGCCGGGAGCACGTACCGGCCGAGCGCCCACGCGAGCGACGCGGCGACGGCGCCGAGGGCAGCCACGACGATGGTCGCCCGCGTCACGTGCCCGAACCGCGTCGCCGCATCGTTCGTCGCGTGCAGCAGCCAGACGCCGCCGCCCGCCGCGCCCACGAGCGCGATCGCGGCAGTCAGCGCGGCGTCCCGTTCGCGCGCGCGTGTAACAAGGAAGACGAACAGCGCCGAACCGCCGGCGACGAGGATCCCGCCGATGAGCAGCCAGCGCGCGGCGACGTCGAGCGTCGAGGGGTTGTTCGACGCGGCCTTCAGCACCGACTGCGGCTTGGCGCCGCCCGACCCGACCCGGAAAGCGAGCACGCCGGACTCGAGGTGCCCGTCGTCGGAGACGATCCGCCAGCGTGCGCTGTAGTCGCCGCCCGAGAGCTTGAGCAACGGCAGCACCAGCCGGTGCCCGCCGAGCTCGGTGCGGGGATCGCCGTCCATCACGGAGCTGTGGCCGCTCGACACGACGGCGTTGCCCGGCGCGACCGTCACCGGGTCGTCGAACAGGATGCTGACGGCGTCCGGCGCGGTGGCGACGATCGCCCCGTCGGGCGGAGTCGTCCTGATCACGTTCGCATGCGCGAACGCGGCCGGCGCCCACACGCAGGCGGCCAGGAGCACGGCGACGATCGCGGCCAGGCGGCGCACGAGACCCATGCTGCCTTGGCGCTACGCCGCTACCGCGGCAGCCGGATGCGGAGCAGCCCCTGCGGGGCCTGGTTCCTGGGCGAGGACGGGTAGAGGCCGGGAGCGACCGCGGCGCCGGGCGCGGCGACCGTCCCCGAGAAGACCGGCCGGTCGTCCATCCAGAACGACGCCGCCTTCCCGCGCGCCGAGGCCGGGAGCACCATGCTGAAGTTGCCCTTCGCATCCGGCCATTTCGCCGAGACCGGGCGGATGGTGGCGTTCTTGTCGCCGGAGGAGACACCGACGATCAGGCCGTCGTAGATGGCGCCCGGATACGAGGTCGGGTCGGAGAACTTCATCGTCCCGGTCGCCGTGGCCGGCAGCTTGATGTCCATCGTCGCGCTCTTGAGGCGCGCGAAGTTGGCGTTCTGGCCCGTGACGCCGCCGTAGGAGGTGTCGCCGCTGGCGACGCCGACCGCCATCGTCACCGGGTCAGCGCCGATCTCGTCCGAGGCCGTGAAGAACGAGACGTAGTGGCCGGAGCCGTCGCTCGGCTCGGAGAACGTCCAGAAGTCGCGGTCGCCGGTACGCGAGACGACGACGGCGCCGGCGACCGGGTTGCCGCTCGCGTCGGTGATCGTGCCGGTGAGCCGGTACGTGTAGAGCACGACCGGCGGCGGCGGGGTGCCGTTCGGCCCGCTCACCCGGCCGCTGACGAGGATGCGGCCACCCGCGATCTTCTTCGTGCTGACGCCGGAGAGCTTGTAGCCGACGCTGAAGCCGCCGAGCGCCTGCTTGACCGCCGCCTGCTGGGCGTCGCTCAGGCGCTTGCCGCCGACGGTGGCCTTGTCCACCGACGCGACGCTGATCGGGTGGCGGCGGGCGATGGTCACGTCTGCTCGGTAGCCGAAGCGGCCGTTGGCGTCGGTCGCAGCCGGCAGCGTGTAGGTGTCGACGCGCATCCGCGCGCCCTGCACCGGCCGGCTGCCCAGGAAGAGGCGGCCGGTCGCGATCTGCTCGTTGGAGCCGGTCGCCTGCCAGGCGCGGACGATGTTGTGGCCCTCGATGACGATGCGGGCGGCCGAGTCGCTCTGGGCCACGCGCGTGACGTGGGCCGGTGCCTCGACGCGGGCAGGCGCGGCCGCGGCGGGCGCGGACTGCGGCGCGGTCGTGACCTGCGAGAGCTCGTCGAGCGCGGCCGGCGCCCGGTACCCGCTCGAGCCGAGCGAGAAGACCATCAGCTTCGTCGCGGTGCCGCCGGCCGACGAGGTCGGCGTGCCGCCCACCGTGATCGCGACGTACTCCTTGCCGTCGACCGAGTAGATCGTCGGCCCGGACGCGATCGGGTCGCCGGTCTTGAAGGTCCAGAGCACCTTGCCGGTCTTGGTGTCGAAGGCGCGCAGGAGGCTGTCGCCGCCGCCGGCGAAGCCGACGCCGGTCGCCGTCGTCGAGATGCCGCCGCGCTCCGGCTCGGGCGTGTCGAACTTCCACACGCGCTTGCCCGTGTTGACGTCGATCGCGCTGATCGAGCCGTGGTCCTTCCAGCCCGGCGCGGGGACGCCGAAGTTGCCGTTCGCAAGCCCGAGGAAGACGTCGCCGATGAGCTTGCGCTTCTTCTGAGTCGGCGTGAGCTTGGCCTGCACGAGCACCGCCCCGGTCTCGGCGGCGGCGTTCAGCAGGTAGTTCGTCGTCGGGTCGTAGGCCGCCGGCGAGAAGTTCAGGCCGCCGATCGACGCCGGGAAGATCGCCACCGGCTGGCCGGGCTTCAGCGACGGGTGCTCGACGCGGTCGATGACCTTCACGCGCTGGTAGATCGGCGCGCCGGTCTTCGCGTCGTAGGCGAACCAGACGCCCTCCATGGTCGCGACCGAGACGATCCGCCGCGTCTTGCCGCCGACCTTCGCCGTGTAGATGACGGGCGGCTGCGCCGTGTCGTATGCCCACTCGTTGTGGCCGAGCTGCTGCTGCCACCACTTCAGCTTCCCGGTGTGCAGGTCGATCGCGATCAGCGAGTCGGTGCGGGGAGCAGGCCCCGGGCGGAGGCTCGGGACGTACAGCGGCGTCGCCGAGCCGGTGCCGAAGTAGACGGTGTTCGTGGTCGCGTCGATCGAGACCGGCGTCCAGACGGCGCCGCCGCCGACGAGCCGGCCGCGCGAGCGCCACTCGGTCTGCGGCGGCGGGATCGTCCAGAACGGGTTCGCCCACGCGGGCGTCAGGTCGGTGCGCCAGCCCATGACGAAGCCACGGACGCCGTACTCGGAGCCGGCCGCGCCCATGACCACGACGCCGTTCGCGCACATCGGCGCGCTCGTCTGCGAGTAGCCGAAGTTCGCGGCCGCGCCTGGCACCGCGGAGCCGACCGGGACGCGCGCCAGCAGCTGGCCGTCGGACGGGCGCAGGGCGACAAGGTGCATGTCGAGCGTCGCCATGAACAGCCGGCCGCCGCAGTAGGCGAGGCCGCGATTCGCGACGATGCCGAAGTTGCGGAAGACGGCGAGGTTCTCCGGCTTGTACCGCCACAGCACCTTCCCCGTGGTCGCGTCGAGCGCCCATGCGTTGTCGTCGTTCGTCGTCATGTAGAGCCTGTTGCCGATGACGAGCGGGTACGACTGCTCGCCGCGGCGCACGCTCGCGTCGATCGCGCGGAAGTCGACCGTGAACACGCGCTGGAGCGAGTCCACGTTCGCCTTCGTGATCTGCGTCAGCGGCGAGTGCCGGACCTGGTCCGGCGTGCGGCCCCACGCCGTCCAGTTGCCGTTGTCAGCCGCGACCGCGGTCGCCGCGGCAACCGCAAGACAGACTGCGGCAAGGACTAGCAGCAGAAACGAGACCCTCGTTCTCATCCTCGAAACCTTGGCAGCCTAGTTCGCTGATGTTTGGAAAGCAATTTGCACTTTCGGCCGCCGGCGCACGAGCAGGAAGACGAGCAGCACGGCCGCCAGCGCGGCCAGCCACGGCGCGAGCGTGGTGGTGCTGCGCTCCCGCCCGCGGATGGCGGTAGGGCCGCTGCCGAGCGCAGCCCGGACGGCGCTCCCCGCGGACGCGGGCGCGGTCACGCGGCCACCGGTCGCGGAGGCCAGGCGGGCGACCGTCGCGGCGGCCGAGGGGTCGGGCCGGTAGGCCTCGGGCGTCCCGTCGGCCCGGTAGACGCGCTCGCCCTGGTCGCCGACGCGGACGACGACGAGCGAGGTGCCGTCGAGCGCCCGCCCGACCGCGCTCGCGCTGAACGGGCGCGATTCGCCGTCCGTGAGCAGCACGATCGCCCGCCGCTTCGTGCCCGGCGCGAAGTAGCCGTCGCGCGCGACGCCGGCCAGCGGGCCGAACGTCGTGGCAGTCGACGACACCGCCTCCGGCGGGGGCTGCTCGATCTCCGTGGTCGCGACGGTCGAGTCGAACGCCCCTATATCGCCAAGGGGAAACAGCTTCGGCAGCGCACGGTCGGTGAGCGTCGCCACACCGGAAGGTACGTCGGAGATCGCCGAGCGGATGTCGAGGGCGGCGGCGCGGGCCCGCGCGAGCCGGTTCGGTGCGCCGGGGCGCGACGAAGCGGCCATGGAGCGCGAGATGTCGAGGACGAACAGCGCCTGCGCGTCGGTGCGCTCCGTGCGGCCGTGGTCGCGGCGAATCACCGGCTGCGCCGCGGCGAGGCCGAGGAGCAGGGGGATGGCGACGAGCGCCGCGATCGTCGCGCCGCGGCCCGCCGCGCCGGGATCCGGCAGCTGGAGCAGCCGACGGGCGAGGCCGAGGCGGCGCTCGGCCAGGGCCAGCGCTGCGAGTGGGAGGACGACTGCCGCCGCCACGACGACCCCGGCCCATGGCGTGAGGAAATGTAAGACGCTCATCAGTAGCCCCGCCCCGGTGTCCCCCCGCCCGCGCCGCGCCTGCCGCCGCCGCGCGGGCCGGCCGACGGCGTGCCGCCGGCGCGCTGGCCGTGAGCCTTCAGCAGGCGGAGGACGAGCTCGAGGTTGTACTTCGCCGCCTCGTTGTGACCGTCGAGCTGGACGGCGTTCTGGAACGCGCCCACGCTGGCCTCCACGGGCGCCGGGGGCCCTGCCGTCGCGCTGCCGAAGGCCGACCCGAACGGGGAGGTGTCCGCGCTCGCGGTCGAGTCGGCGAAGGCGAGAATGCCGAGCAGGTCGTCGGCCTGCGACGCCTGGGAGCCGGACTGCGACGCAGCGACGTCCGCGAGCGCGATCTCGGCCTCGATCCGCGCGCGGCGCGCCAGGGTCGGGTCATAGCTCCTCGCCTGCCGGGCGACGCCGCCGTACAGGAGCACCGCGCGCCGAAGCGCGAGGTCGTCGCCGAGTGCGAGCAGCCGCCGGGCCGCGGCGAACGGCACCGTGGCGTCCGCGCGGCGCCCGTGCGCGATCGCGTCGCGCCAGCGCACCACGTCCGCGGCAAGCAGCAGCAGGACGCCGGCGACGAGCAGCGCGGCGCCCGCGAGGATGAGCCGTCCCGGCCTCACGCCTGCCTCCAGGTGAGCCGCGCCGTCCAGAGCTCGTTCAGGGCCAGCAGGGCGACGAGCGCGAGCGCGACGAAGGCCAGCGTCCACGGGAACGGCGAGCCGGCGGCCGCCTGCCCACCCTCCCCCGGCAGCTGCGCGTGCGAGAGCGTCCCGCTGCCGGCGACGAACTTCTGGAACAGCTGCTGGTCTTCCTGCGACGGGTTCAGCCCCACGACGTTCAGGCCGATGTGCTCCTGCCGGTAGGCGGTGGCCACACTGCCGAGATTGGGCAGGTCGCTCGGGTCGTCGTCCAGGTCGCTGATCAGGAGCACCTCCGGCCGCGCGAGCCGGTCGCCGATCAGGATGGAGCGCGCCAGGTCGAGGCCGGTCGAGATCTTGGTGCCGGCGCTGAACGAGTCCGACCACGGGTTGTCCGGGAACGTGGGCGCGACGCCTGGCCGCTTCTGCGGCGGCAGCGTGAAGAAGCGCACCAGCGGCTGGAACGCGGATGCCGGCGAGCCCGGCGGGAGCGCCTCGTAGGCGCTGTCCGAGAAGACGACGAGACCGTAGCGGCCCCGGCTCTTGCTCAGGTCGGAGAGCGTCTGGCCGATCCGCGAGTACGTGTCGGACGAGATGCTCGCCGACAGGTCGAGGACGACGATCCCGTTCGAGCCCGCGGGCAGGAAGCGGATCTCGCGGGTGCGCGGATGCCGCGAGACGAGGATGGCGGTCAGCGCGAGCGCGAGCAGGCCGAGCGCGGCGGCGGCACGCACGACCTGCGTGCGGCGCGCGGGGCCGAGCAGCTCCCGCGTGGTGGCGAGCGGGATCACTCGCTCCATCACGTGAGCTCCTCCTCGAGCGCATCGGCGAGCTCCTCGATCCGCTCGGCGCCGGGCTCGCCTCGCCGCCACGCGAGCGCAGTGGCGGTCTCCTCGAGCGCATCGTCGGGCGGCAGCTCACGAGAGACGAGCGCGAGCGCCTTGCGCCGGTCGGGCGGCGGCCGCCGCTCGGACTCGCGCAGCAGTGCGAGCGCACGCTCGAGCGGCGGGCGCGCGTCGGCGATGCGCCGCTCCTCGAGCCGCCGCCGGCGGCGGAGCTCGACGGCGGCGAGCGCGACGGCGCCTGCGACGAGCAGGGCGGCGACGGCCACCAGCGCAGCGGCGAGCACGCCCGGGCGAATCCGGTAGGACGGGGCCGGCAACGCCGTCTGCTCGCGCCAGCCGGGCGGCGATTTCGCCAGCGCCGATGCGGGAACCCGGCCGGCGACGCGGAGCGCGGGCCACGAGGCGCGCGCACCGTCGACCCGGGCCGGCGGAAAGTGAACGGCCTTTGGCGGCACGCAGCCCTCGTTGAGGCACTGGAGCCGGTACGTGACGGTCGTGCCCGAGCGCTTCGGGGCGGCGACCGGCGCGTACGGTCCGAACTCGGCCTCGATGCGCGCGCCCTTCGGCGCGACGAGCGTCGCCGTCACGACATCGCCGAAGCGGGCCGGGTTCGGCGACAGGGTGGTCGCCGCGGACGCCGGGGCGGCGAGCCCGAGCGCGGCCGTGAGCGCGAGGAGCAGCTTCACCGGCGCCGCCTCCCGGCGCGGCGCCGGCGGTCCGCCCAGGCCAGCAGCTCGCGGTCGATCTCGACCGGGTCGCTGGTCCCGATGACGACGGGCTCGAGGCCCATCCGCACGAGGTCCTCGTGCAGCTGCCTCAGCCGCTCCTCGTGCGCCAACCGGCGCTCGCGCGCCTCGCCGCGTCGGAGCCTTGTGTCGAGGACTCTTCCCGTGGCCGGATCCGCGAACGGGACGACGACGGCGGGCAATTCGGGGAAGCTCTGCTCCCAGACCGGGTCCTGGACGACAACGGGGACGACGTCCCAGCGCAGGGCGGTCGCGCGCAGCAGCGCCGCCGCCGGCAGCTCGCCGAGGAAGTCCGACACGACGAACACGAAGCTCCCCGGGGGCAGCGCGGCACGGGCGCGGTGGAGGTGGGCGAACTCGCGCTCGAGCGTGTCGGGCGGCGCGTCCCAGCCGGCCTCCCGGACGCGGTCGGCGATCGCCCAGCGGCCGCGGCCCGCGCGCGGCGGCAGCCAGTAGGGGTACTCGCTGTCGCCGGTCTCGTCGAGGTACCCGACCTCGCCGCGCGCGACCAGCGTGCTGACGATGATCGCGTCGACGACGGCCGCGACCGCCGCCGGCTTCGACAGCCACGGCAGCGAGGCGTCGTACAGCGCCATCGACGGCCGCCGGTCCGAGACCACGACCACGCGCGGCGCCTCGTCTTCGAAGTGCTCGCGGACGATGAACTGCTCGCGGCCGCGCGCCGACGAGAGGCGGGCCGACGCGTACCAGTCGATGCTGCTGATCGGATCGCCCGGGACGTACTCGCGCGAGCCGGCGACGTCGGAGCCAGGGCCGCGGCGCACGCTGGGCCGCTCGCCGAACGGCAGTCCCGTCAGCCGCCAGCGCGGCACGAGCGGGAAGGGCCGGCGCTCCTCGGGGCTCACTCGCGGGCGGGCTGGGCGACCGGGCGGGGCTTCCCGTCCCAATCGGGCTCCGGCGGCGGCGCGACCTGGAAGCAGCGGTCGCGCACGATCGCCAGTGCGTCCTCGTAGCGCAGGGAGCGAGTCTCGGCCAGGAACGACGGGGTCAGCAGCAGCCGGTGCCCGAGCACGGGCAGGAACAGGCGCTCGACGTCCTGCGCCGTCACGTAGTCGCGGCCGTGCAGCAGCGACCAGGCGCGCGCCGTCCGGTCGAGCGCGAGGCTGCCGCGCACCGACGCGCCGAGCTCGACGCCCTCGAGCCTCGCGAGTCGCGCGCACGAGCCGGACGATCCAGCGCTCGAGCAGCTCGTCGACGTAGACGTCCTCGACAGCGCGCTGGAGCTCGCGCACCTCCTCCGCCGACACCGCTGTGTGCAGATCGTCCAGCGGATGGCCGTGCCGCTGCTCGCGCATGATCACGAGCTCCTGGTCCTCGTCCGGGTAGCCGAGCGCGATCTTCAGGAAGAAGCGGTCGAGCTGCGCCTCCGGCAGCGGGAACGTGCCCTCCTGCTCGATCGGGTTCTCGGTCGCGATCAGCAGGAACGGGTCGGGCAGCGCCCGCGTGACCCCGTCGACCGTCACCGTCCGCTCGGCCATCGCCTCGAGCAGCGCCGACTGCGTCTTCGGCATCGCCCGGTTGATCTCGTCGACCAGCACGATGTTGGCGAAGATCGGCCCCGGGCGGAACTCGAACTCCCGCGTCTGCTGGTTGTAGACCGAGAGGCCGGTGACGTCGGTCGGCTGCAGGTCGGGCGTGCACTGGATGCGCTGCGAGACGGCGCCCTGGATGCTGCCCGGCGATCGCGCGGGCAAGGACGGTCTTGGCCGTCCCCGGCACGTCCTCGAACAGGACGTGCCCGCCGCAGGCCAGCGCGGCGAGGACCATGCGGATCTCCTCGCGCTTGCCGTGCACGACCGTCTCGGTATTCGCAAGCAACCGCCCGGCGATCTCGGTGGCGCGCGCGAAGGCGGGGTCGGCGGGCTCGGTCTGCGGCGCGCTCACGGCGAGATCGTATGGATCGTGAACAAGCTTGTGGTATCTGTTTGCCGCCGTGAGGGCCGGGGTCAGATGGATTGCTGTTGTTGCCGTGCTGGCGACAGGCGTGTTCGTGGCGCTGCAGGCGACGGCGCCTGCCGCGACGGCGGCGCCGCGCTGGCTCGTCTTCGCGGCGCGCCTCGGGGCGACCGACCAGCCGCAGCTCTACCGGATCCAGACCGACGGCAAGGGCCTGCAGAAGATCACAACCGGGACGACCGCGGCGACCCAGCCGGCGTTCTCGCCGAACGGGCAGCAGATCGCGTTCTCGCGGCTCGGCTCCGGCATCTACAGGATGAACCTCGACGGCAGCGGCCTCAAGCGGCTCACGCGCAACGGCCGCGACGGCTACCCGGGCTGGTCGCCGAACGGCAAGCAGATCGCCTTCACGCGCATTGTCGGGAAAGACTGGGGCCTCTTCGTGATGAACGCCTCCGGTGGCGCAGTCCGCCACCTGCGCCTTGCACCCTCCGCCGGTCGCCCGACGTGGGCGGCCGACGGGAAGTCGATCTTCATGCCCTCCGGCGGCGCCATGATCCGGGTCGATCCACGGACCGGCCGTGCCGTCAAGCGGTATTCGGCAAGGCTCGACCTCGCCGTCTCGCAGGGCGCGACGGTGGCGCCCGACGGGACGAACTTCGCGTTCATCGGGTCACGCCCGGCGAACGGACCGGAGGACTGCGGCGAGTCCCCGTGCCCGCAGTTCGCCCTGTACGGCGCCTCGGCCAAGACCGGCCACCGGGTCACGATCGCGAATGACGCCGGCCCGGCGGGGTTCTCGCCGGACGGCAGGACCATCGTCTACGTCGCGAAGTTCAAGCTCGTCTTCGACGTGGTGAAGACCGGCAAGAAGACGACACTCGACTTCGGCGATACGCCGATCGCGCAGGGCGACGCGGCGCCGGCGTGGCAGCCTCGCTGACCGAGCCAAACGACCTCGCTGACCGAGCCAAACGACCCTGTTACTACTTGATGGTGAAGGTGCCCTTGAAGCCGGGCTTCTTGCGATCGGCCGGAAGCGTCCCGTAGTAGGGAACGCCCCCGCGGTAGTCGAGGAAGAGGAGCAGGATCTTCTGCTGCTCCGGCTTGAGCGCCGCATGGAACCCGGTCTGGACGCCGCTGCGCTTCTGCGTCTTGCCGAACAGGATGCTGTGCGTCTCCTTGCCGGTGTTGACGAGCGTGAACCGCGCATACACGCCGCGGAACGCCGATTTCGGGCTCATCACAATCGCCTTGTCGGTGACCCGCACCCGGATATCCACCACCGGCGGTGGAGCCGTCGTCTGGGGGCCCGTGGCGGCGTAGGCGCCGAGCGCGACCGTCCCGGCGGCGGCGGCGGAACCCAGTGACAATGCGACGAACCGCCTGCTCACGGGCGCTAGCGTAGCAACGGTCTGTGAGCCTAGACAGGCAAACGCGGGTGCGTTTCGGCGTCCTCGCAGTCGCACTCGCCGTTGCCCTCGCCGGATGCGGCGGCAACGGCAAAACGGGAACCTGGCCGCTTCCGAACGGGGATTTGGCGGGCACCCGGGCGGCCACGGCATCGTCAATCGACAGCGGCAACGTCGCCACGCTGCGGCCGCTCTGGCGGTTCGCTCTCCGTGCGCAGACGCGGTACTCCGGCGCGTTCGCGTCTACGCCCGTTGCCGACCCCGACACCGTCTACATCCAGGACCTGAAGAGCAACGTCTTCGCGCTGGCTCGGAGCGACGGGACCGTGCGGTGGACGCATCCGTTCGACGCGGCGAGCGACGGCCCGAACGGCCTCGCCGTCGCCGACGGCCGCGTCTACGGCGCGACGGACTCGGACGCGTTCGCGCTCGACGCCGGCAACGGCCATACGCTCTGGCGGCGGCATCTGACGAGCGCGACCGAGCAGTTCGTCGACGTCGCGCCGATCGCCTGGGAAGGGCTCGTCTTCACGGCGACGACGGGCTATCCGCCCGGCGGGCGCGGGAAGATCTATGCACTCGACGCTACGACCGGGGCGATCCGGTGGCGGTTCAACACCGTCGAAGACCCGTGGGAGCACCCGCTCGTGGCCGGCGGCGGCGGGGTCTGGCAGCCCATGTCGATCGACGACGCCGGGCGCCTCCACGCCGGCACGGCGAACCCGGCGCCCTGGGGCGGGACGACGCAGTACCCGAACGGGGCCGCCTTCCCGGGGCCCGTGCCGTTCACCGATTCGCTCGTCGTGCTCGACGCCCGGACGGGCCTTCCGCTCTGGGGCGACCAGGTCACGCCGCACGACATCCGCGACTACGACTTCGAGGCGACTCCCATCCTCCTGGGCGCTCGCATCGTCGGGGCCGGCAAGGCCGGGCGCGTGATCGCCTGGGACGCCAGGACGCATGCGCGCGTCTGGGAAAGCCGCGTCGGCGTGCACCGCAACGACGCCGGGCCGCTCCCACGACACGACGTCCCGATCTGCCCGGGCCTGCTCGGCGGGGTCGAGACGCCGATGGCCGCGGCCGACGGCCGCGTCTTCGTCCCCGTCGTCGACCTCTGCGCGCGCGGGAGTGCCACGACGGCCCAGTCGCTGGACACGGTCGACCCGACGAGAGCACACGGCGAGCTCGTCGCGCTCGACGCCCACACCGGGACGCGGGTCTGGACGCGCCGGTTCCCGTCGGCCCTCTTCGGCTGCGCGACCGTCGCCAACGACGTCGTCTTCGCGCCGACCTACGACGGCCGGCTCTACGCGCTGGCGGCGGGCGACGGGCGGACGCTCTGGACCACGCGCCTGCGCGCGCGCGTGAACTCGTGCCCTGCCGTGGCCGGTGACCTGCTGCTCGCCGGTGCGGGCGTGCCGCGGCCGGGCTCAGTGCCCGAGCTGGTCGCGTTCAGCCCGAGCGGCTAGCGGTGCCAGACGACCGGGACGACCTTCGAGACCGCGATCTGCTTGCCATCGAGGCTGCGCAGCGTTGCGCGGTACTTGAACGTCCCGAAGTTGTCGCCCGTGACCAGGTTCGAGAGCTCGGTGCCGACGATCTTCTTGTCGCCCGCGGCGACGAGACCCCAGCCCGGGCTCTCCGGCCGCTTCTGCGCCTTCTTGACCGGGCTCTGCTCGATCTTCAGCAGCGTGCCGGGTTTGTCGAGCGCCGTGTCCGATTCGCACGCTGCGCGGGGGGCCAGCGCCGTGTTGTACGTCGCACAGACGTAGAACACGCTGAGCTGGGCCTTGCGCAGCCTCAGCGAGAGCCGCTTCGTCCAGGGGCCGCCTCGCGACTTGACCCAGATCTGGACGTTGTCCGCCGTGCGGGCCGCCGGCGCGCTCGAGACGGCCGGGCGCGACGACGCAAACGCCGTGCCGGCGGCGAGCGCCAGAGCGGCAATGAGGGCAAGCAGCGGCACGCGAAGCACGGCCGGAGTCTAGTCACGGTCCGGGTGATATGCACAAGCCCTGTTCATCAGAAAAAAACATTGAAAACACAAAGGCTTTACGAGTACTCTGGCGCCCGTCAACCCATGGAGGTGTGCATGCGCGGGGTCGTACTAGCTGGAGTCACGGCAATCGTGGCGGTGGGCGTGTGGGCCACCGCGGCGACGGCCGCGACGGGCAGCAAGATGGCGATCACCCCATCGCCCGCCTATACGGCAGACCAGCTCGCGGCCGATCCGGCCAACGACTGGCTCAGCAATATGGGCAACCTGGCCGGCACGAGGCACTCGTCGCTGACGCAGATCACCCCGGCCAACGTCGGGACGCTGAAGCTGGCCTGGAAGATCAACCTGGGCACCTGTCCGACGAAGAACGCGACCTGCGGGTCGAACGAGGCGAACGCCGCGGTCGCGAACGGCGTCTACTACATCCAGACGCCGAAGAGCGACGTGTTCGCGCTCGACGCCACGACCGGGGCGCAGCTCTGGCACTGGACGCCGACGTACGACCCAGCGTTCAACGTGGGCACCGGCGGTCGGCAGCCCGGCGTCGCGATCGCGGACGGCAAGGTCTTCGCGCCGACCCGCGACGGGTACCTGGTCGCCATCGACCAGATGCTCGGCGCCACGGTCTGGAAGACCGAGGTGCTGCCGTGGAAGAAGGGCGGCCGGGTTTCGGACGCTCCGATCTACTACAACGGCATGGTCCTCACCGGGGACTCCGGCGGTGACGGCGGCTCCGCGTCAAACGGGATGCACGCGTACGACGCGAGCACCGGCCGCGAGCTCTGGACGTGGGCGATCGTCCCGGCGCACGGGCAGCCGGGCGGCGACACCTGGTCGGGCGCCGACTCGAACTACGGCGGCGGCGCGATGTGGGAGTCCCCCATCATCGATCCGAAGCTGAACCTGGCGATCTTCGGGACGGGCAACCCGGTGCCGTGGAACTCCCGCGGCCCCGGCAAGAACCTGTACACCGACTCGATCGTCGCTCTGAACGTCTACACGGGCCAGCTCGTCTGGTACTTCCAGCAGGCCCATCACGACCTCTGGGACTCCGACCTGCCGAACAACGGGGTCGAGTTCACGGGCACCTACAAGTGGCCGAAGACGGTCAAGGTCAAGGTCAACTACTTCAAGCGGGTGAAGGTGCACGGCAAGTTCGTCAGGGTCAGGAAGACCAAGACAGTCAAGAAGACGAAGCTCGTGCCGACGAAGCGCTCGGCCGTCGCCTTCGTCAACAAGTACGGCATGACCTTCGTCCTCGACGCGGAGACGGGCAAGCCCCTGATCCCGGTCAAGGAAGTGAAGGTCCCGCAGAGCTCGGCGCCGGACGTCAACACGTGGCCCACACAGCCCGTGCCGCAGTCCGACAACGTGCTCTTCAACAAGCTCAACTCGAGCGGCCTGCCGTGCACCGACGGCACCGTGTCGCAGACGAACGCGTACATCCCGTACTCGCAGGCCACCGCGCCTGACGGGAAGCCGTTCAAGATCGGGTGCGCCTACGACCCGTACGACACGACGCAGTACGTCGTCACGCCGTTCGAGATGATGGACTGGCCGGCGAGCTCGTACAGCCCGGAGAACCACACGTTCATCACGTGCGGTGTCACCGACCGGGCCGGCTCGTTCGAGCAGATCCCGAAGGCCTCGCAGGTCGCCGGCTCCGCCGGCGGCATCGGCGCAGGCCGCCTCGGCGTGG
The DNA here is from genome assembly GCA_963817375.1 of uncultured Thermoleophilia bacterium. Taxonomy (GTDB): domain Bacteria; phylum Actinomycetota; class Thermoleophilia; order Gaiellales; family Gaiellaceae; genus JACVRM01. The sequence continues at coordinate 251,162 of CAWFOB010000004.1, forward strand.
GCGACACGTCCACGGCGAACACCGGGAACTTCTCGGCCTTCGACGTCCAGACCGGGAAGCTCACGTGGCACCAGCACTGGCCTGCCCCGTGCTACAGCGGCTCGATGAACACTGCCTCCGGCATCACGTTCATCGGCTGGCTGGGCCAGGGCAACGCCCAGGACGGCCACGGCTTCCTCGAGGCGCAGGACACGAAGACCGGCGCATCACTGTGGAAGTCCGACCTGATGACGGCACCGGTGGGTGCTGCCCCGGTCACCTACTCGGTGAACGGCAAGCAGTACATCTCCGTCGCCGTCGGCGGGGAGAGCCACAACGACGTGTCGCGGCCGTTGGGTCTCACCAACCCGGCGCGTCTCCGCGACGACGCGATCTACACGTTCGCGCTGCCGTAACCAAGGCACACCGAGGGGCGGGCGCCTTCACCGGCGCCCGCCCCTTTTCGTTTTCCTAACGTTGTGGGCGCAAGTTCCCTGGTAGGTTGGCGGCCTGCGTCTCGGCGAACCTGCCGTACGCGTTCAAAACCGCGGAATCCGGCACGACGATCTCGAGGGGGTTTCGGAAGAACATGCGTCGAGTATTTGGGGTCTTTGCAATCACCACGCTCGCGCTTGCCGCGCTGGTCGGCGGCCTGCTCGTGGGCACCGGTCGCGCCGTGCCGGGGAAGGCGTCGGTCTCGGTGACGAAGATCAACGTCACGGCATCCGAGTGGAAGTTCAAGCTGTCGAAGTCGACCATCCCGAAGACGGGCACGGTCGCCTTCAAGGTCACCAACAAGGGCAAGATCGGTCACGACTTCAAGATCGCCGGGAAGAAGACGAAGCTGCTGAATCCCGGCAAGTCGCAGACGATCACGATCAAGTTCGGCAAGAAGGGCCACTTTGCGTACCAGTGCACCGTCACCGGTCACGCCAAGCTCGGCATGAAGGGCACGTTCAACGTCGGTGCCAAGCCGATCTCGACGTCGACCTCGACGTCGACCTCGACGTCGACCACGACGACCTCGGTCACCGGCCCGGCGACGACGATCAACGTGTCGATGAAGGAGTACACCTTCACGCTGTCCCAGAACACGGTGCCGCAGGGCACGATCACGTTCGTGATCAAAAACGACGGCAACGAGGTGCACAACTTCGACATCTCGGGCGTCAAGGCCGGCGCGATCATCGCCCCTGGCCAGACGGAGACGTGGACGGTCGGCCTCGCGGCCAAGGCCAACGGATACGTGTACGTCTGCGACGTGCCGTTCCACGCCGACCGCGGGATGACGGGGCTGCTGAACGTCACCTGATCCGCGGCGACACCGCATTTCGCCTCACGGGGCCGGCGAGAGCCGGCCCCGTCGCATTTCGGAGTACCGTTGAGGCGTGCGCACGATCGTGCTGGCAGCGCTCGTCGTCGCGATCGCGGCCGCCGCAGCCGGGGTCGCCAACCTGGCGCTGCTCGGGTACGCAGCCGACCGCAGCGACCCGGTCGGAAAGCTCGTGATCCAGGCCGGCCTGCCGGCGGCGCCGGCCAACGTGATCCGGCCGCGCGAGGGCGAGCGCGGCCACGACGGGAGCGACGACTAACTAACCCGTCCGCAGGCGCACGACGGCCTCGAGCCCGGGCCCGGCCCGGCGCGTCGAGGAGCTCGACCGTCGCCGCCGTCGGCCTCGACGAGGCCGCGCACGATCGCGAGCCCGAGCCCGGACCGCCCTCGCCGCTGCGGCCGCGCCAGAAGCGGTCGAAGGCACGCGCGCGCTGCTCGGCGCGTCATCCCCGGCCCCTCGTCGCGGACGCGGAGCTCGGCCCAGCCGTCGCCGCGCCGCACGTCGACCGTGACGGCGGCTCCCGTCGGGCGAGACCTCGAAGCGCGTTCTCGAGCAGGTTGTCGAGCACCTGGCGCAGGCGCGTCGGCCGAGCGCATGCGCGGCGACCGTCGCCGTCCGCCGTCGACGTCAGCCGCACGCCCGCGCTCTCGGCGAGCGCCGACCACGCGTCGACGCGCTCGCGCACGCACGCTCGACCAGGTCGACGGTCTCGCCGGCCGGCGCCGCGCCTGCGTCGGCGCGCGCGAGCGCGAGCAGCCCGTCGACGAGCCCCGCCAGGCGCTCGACCTCGGCCGAGGCGCCCTCGAGCTCCGCGCTGCCCGGTCGGGAGACGTCGCGGTCGAGGTTCTCGAGCCGCAGCCGCAGCGCCGTCAGCGGCGTGCGCAGCTGGTGCGAGGCGTCGGCGACGAACTCCTCGCTGCGAGCGGACGAGCTGCTCGAGGCGCGCGACCGTCTCGTTGAACACCGCGGGCGAGCGAGCGCACCTCGGGCGGCCCCTCGCCCTCGGGCGCCCGGGCCGCGAGGTCGCCGCGCCCGACCGCGTCGGCGGCGCCCTCGAGGCGGCGCAGCGGCCGCACGACGAACGCGGCGAGGCCGGTCGCCGACGACGGCGGCCAGCGCCGAGCACGACAGCCGCGATCGCCAGCCAGCACGAGCCAGTAGCGGCGGATGCGCGCGTCGACCGTCGACGTCGGGTAGGTGATCCGCACGGCGCCGTGCACGGCCCGCCCGGCGCGACCGGCACGGCGACGTAGAGCAGGTTCGTGCCGAGCGTCCGCGACGGCCGCGTCGCCGGCGGCGATAGCCGCCGCGCAGCGCCGCTGCGGATCTCGGGCCGGGAGGCGAAGCTCTCGGCGCCCGTGCCGCGCGGGCTCGTGTCGACGACCGCGATGCCCGTGCGCGTCGACGACGACGACGCGCGCCGCCGGTGTCGCGTGCGGTAGCCGTAGGCGATCGCCGCGAGCGGCGCGAGCTGCGGCCGGTGTCTCCGCGTCTGCACGCGCGTCCTGCGGCGACCGACGCGAGCGTCGGTCGCGTCGCGCTCGACCTTCGCCTCGAGCGTCGCGGCGCTCGGTGCGGGCGTTCTGGACCCCGAGCGGGACCTCGAGCGCGAGCAGCACGAACGAGCGTGAGCCCGAGGTAGCCGAGCGAGGAAGCCGCCGGCGTCACGCCGCGCGCAGGCGGAAGCCGACGCCGCGCACCGTCTCGATCCAGGCCCGGGTCGCCGAGCTTGCGCCGGAGCGCCGCGACGTGGACGTCGATCGTCTTCGTCGAGCCGTACCAGGTCGTGTCCCAGACCTCCTCGAGCAGCCGCCGCCGGCTGACGACGGCGCCCGGGATCGCGGGCGAGCGCGGCGAGCAGGTCGAACTCCTTCGGCGTCAGCTCGAGCTCGCGGCCGTCGAGCGTGCACGCGGCGCGCGCGCTCGTCGACCTCGAGCGCCGCCGACGCGCAGCGGCGCGTCGGGCGACCGCGGCTCGTGCGTGCGCCGCGTGACGGCGCGGATGCGCGCGATCAGCTCGCGCAGGCCGAACGGCTTCACGACGTAGTCGTCGGCGCCGAGCTCGAGCCCGACGACGCGGTCGGCCTCCTCGCCGCGCGCGGTGACGACGATGATCGGCACGTCCGAGCGCTCGCGCAGCGCGCCGGCAGACGTCGAGGCCGTCGATGTCCGGCAGGCGCAGGTCGAGCAGGACGAGGTCGGGCTCCGCCGGCGGCGAGCGCCTCGGCGCCGGTCGCCGCGCGCTCGACCTCGAAGCCCTCGCGGCGCAGACCCTCGGCGAGCGGCTCGGCGATCGCGTCCTCGTCCTCGACGACCAGGACGCGCATGCGCTGATCCTGACGCACGCAGGCGGCCGGTGCGGCATCCGGACTTTGCCGAATCTTTGCCATTCGCTGGCCGAAGCCTTGCCGCGCGCTCGCCCACGCCTTGCGACGGCCCGCCTACCGTCGAAGGCGATCGATCCAAGGAGGTACCCGATGAAGAAGATCCACGTACTCGCCGTCGCCGCACTCCTCGGCGTCGCCGCCGTCCTCGGCGTCGTCGCGGCGACCCGCACGACGGCGCTCGGAGCCGCGGCGCAGGCGAAGGCGTCGAAGCCGCCTCGCACGACTTCGGGCGCGCAGCGAAGCTCCGCCAGCTGGAGCGGGCACTCGCCAAGCGCTCGCCAGAGCCGGCCGCCCGCATTGCCCGCGTACCTGCGGTCCGCCACCGGCGGCACCGCCTGCGGCCCCGGCCGTTCCGGCCGCCGCACCGCCGGCGCCGGCGCCGCCGGTCATGGCAGCGCCGCCGCACCGCGCGTCGTCTACCACCGCCCGCGCGCCGATCGTGATCGTCACGCACACCCACCACGGCGACGACGGCCACGAAGGCGACGGCCACGAGGGAGGAGGCGGCGGCGATGACTAGCCACACCGGCCGCCTCTACGCGCTCGCGCTCGCGCTCGTCGTCTTCTTCGCTCGCCTGGGCGGCGATCGCGGCGCACCCGTGGGCGACGCAGCCGCGGCGGCCGACCCGCGGCTCGCCGCGCTCGCCGCCCGCGAGCAGCGCCTGCGCCACGAGAGCATCGCTCGTCGAACCGGCTCGTCGCAGCGGCGCTGGGCGCGTCTACCGGGTCGCAGCTGCACACGCGCGAGACGCAGATCGCGGCCGCCGCGGCAGCGCAGCGTCACGCGTCCGACCGGCGGCCGTCGCCGCCGCCGTCCGCGTCGTCAACCTGCCGCCGCTGACGATCACGAGGACGTCGTGATGCAGCGGCGCACCTTCAGGGCGATGGGCACCGACATCGAGCTGCTCGTCGACGCCGACGACCGTCGACGCGCACGCTCGACGCCGCCGAGGCCGAGTTCCACCGGCTCGAGGCGCTCCTCTCGCGCTTCCGCGACGGACTCGGAGCTCTCGCCGGCTCAACCGCGACGGCGCGCTCGACGCCGGCCCCGACCTCGTCGCCGCGTGACTCGAGCCTCGCGCTCGCCGCGCGCGAGCGCACCGGAGGACCGCTTCGACCCGACGGTGCACGACGCCCTCGTCGCCGCCGGCTACGACCGCTCGTTCGAGCGACGTCGCCGCCGACGGCGCCGGCCGCGGCGCCGGCCGCGTGCGGCGGACGGCGTCCGCGTCGAACGGCACCCGGATCGAGCTCGAGCCGGGCGTCCGCCTCGACCTCGGCGGCATCGGCAAGGGCTACGCCGCCGATCGCGCCGCGGAGCTGCTCGCGCTCCGCAGGCCCGTGCCTCGTCAACGCCGGCGGCGACATCGCCGTCCGCGGCGGCAGCTGGCCGGTCGGCGTCGAGACGGCCGATGGCACACGCTCGAGCTGACCGCGCGGCGGGCTCGCGACCTCCGGCCGCGACCGGCGGCACTGGCGGCGCGGCGGGCGCGAGCTCCACCACCTGATCGACCCGCAGACCGGCGCCCCGGCCGAGACCGACCTCCTCCGCGTCACCGCGATCGCGGCGGACGCCGTCGAGGCCGAGGTGTGCGGCGAAGGCGCTCTTCCTCGCCGGCGCTCGGAGCGCGGCCGAGGAGGCCGACGAGCGCGGCCTCGCGGCGGTGCTCGTCGCCGCTGACGGCACGCACTCGCGTCGCCGGGGGGCTCGCATGAAGGACCCGACCTTCTGGATCCTCGCGCGGGCGAGCGGGCTGACGGCGTACGTGCTGCTCACCGACGTCGGTGCTCGCCGGGCTCACGCGTCAAGTCGCGGCCCGTTCGGCCGGGCGGTGAAGGCCGCGTCCGTGATCGACATGCACCGCTTCCTCGTCGATGCTCGCGCTCGGCGCGGTCGCGGTGCACGGCCTGACGCTGGTGCTCGACTCGACGGTGCACATCGGCCTCGCCGCGCTGCTCGTCCCCGGGACTGCTCGCCTACCGCCCGGCTCGCCGTCGGCCTCGGCGTCGCTCGCCGCGGAGCTGATGGTGCTCGATCGATCGTCTCGTTCTCCGCTCCGCAAGCGCATCGGCGCAGCGGACGTGGCGCCGGCTGCACTGGGCGACGTACGGCGATCTTCGCCCTCGCCACCGCCCACGGGCTGGCGGCGGGCACCGACTCGTCGCAGCCCTGGGTCTTCGGCCTCTACCTCGGCGCCGTCTTCGCCGTCGCAACCGCCACCGCCTGGCGCGCGCTCACACCGCCCCACCAAGCAGAAAGGAGCAACCCATGTACCGCATCGTGATCGACCGGTCACTGTGTAGCGGCTTCGGCGCCTGCGCCGAGCTGGCCCCCGAGATCTTCGAGCTCGACGGCAGCGGCACCGCCCCGCTGCGCGTCGGAGAGTCCGACGACCCGCAGGTGCTCGAGGCGGCAGCGGCCTGCCCGATGGCCGCGATCCGGATCATCGAGGAGGCGGCGGCATGACCGCGCTGCGCTCCGTCGTCGTCATCGGCGCCGGGCTCGCCGGCACGCGCTGCGCCGAGACGCTCCGCGCCGAGGGCTACGAGGGCCGCCTCACGGTCCTCGGCGCCGAGCCCGTCGCCCCGTACGAGCGGCCGGCGCTGTCGAAGGAGTTCCTCGCGGGCACAAAGCCGGCGGAACGGCTACTACTCCGGCCGCCGGGCTTCTGGGCCGAGCACGGCATCGAGCTGAAGCTCGGCGATCCGGTGATCGGCGTGGACAACGGATCGCGAGTCGCCGTGACGGCCGCCGGCGCCCTGTACGCATGGGACGCGCTGATCGTCGCGACCGGCGCGCGGCCGCGGCGGCTTCCGTTCCCCGCCCCGGCGGGCGTGCACGAGCTCCGTACGCTCGCCGATGCCGCCGCGCTGCGCGAGGCGCTCGTTCCGGGCGCCCGACTCGTCGTCATCGGCGGCGGCTTCGTCGGCGCCGAGGTGGCGTCGACCGCCCGGAGCCTCGGCGTCGAGGTGACCCTGCTCGACCTGGGGCCGGCGCCCTTCGCCGCCCTGGTCGGCAGCCAGCTGGCGGAGACGCTGGCGACCCGCTTCCGCGAGCACGGCGTCGACCTGCGCACCGGCGTGCAGGCGGCGGGATTCCGCTCGGACGCGGACGGGTGCGTCTCCGGCGTGGTCCTCAACGACGGCAGCATGGTCGCGTGCGACGTCGTGCTCGTCGCGATCGGCGCCGAGCGCGCCGACGAGCTCGCGGGCAACCGCGCGCCCGGCGTCCACGTCGTCGGCGACGCAGCCGGCGGGCACGGCCACTGGACGGACGCAGCGACCGGCGGCGTGGCGCTCGCACGGCGCCTGCTCGGCCTCGAGCCGCCGCCGGCGCAGCCGTCATTCGTGTGGTCGGACCAGTTCGGGCTTCGACTCCAGTTCGTCGGCGACCCGGCGCATGCGTCGACGGTGGAGCTGGAAGGCGGCCCGGCCGACTTCGTGGCCCGTTACCGCGCACGCTCCGGCGCGCTCGTCGGCGCCGTCGCGGCGAACCGCCCTGCCGCCGTTGCCGCGCTACGGCGCGAGCTCGCCGCCTGAAGCCAGCGCGATCGCCCCGAGCACGCCCGACCGCGGGGCGAGCTCGGGCGCGACCACGGCCGGCGCCTCGACATAGCCCGCGAGCACGCCGTCCAGCTCGTCACGGACGGCATCCAGCAGCCCGCGCCGGCTCAGCACGCCGCCGCCGAGCACGATCCGCTGCGGCGAGAGCACGGCCACCACCGCAGCCAGGCCGAGCGCGAGGTAGCGAGCCTCGAGCAGCCAGGCCGCCGGATCGTCCAGCTCCTCCCCGCGCCGGCCCCAGCGAGCCGCGATCGCCGGCCCCGAGGCGAGCCCCTCCCAGCAGTCGCCGTGGAACGGGCAGGTGCCCGGGAACGGGTCCTCCGGGTCGTGGGGGATCCGCACGTGGCCGAACTCGGGATGGGCCAGGCCGTGCATCAGCCTGCCGCCGGCCATCCCCCCGCCGCCGATACCCGTCCCCACGGTGACGTAGGCGAAGGTGTCCAGCCCGCGCGCGGCGCCCCAGCGGTGCTCGCCGAGCGCCGCCGCGTTGACGTCCGTGTCGAATACGACCGGCACGCCGAGCTCCCGCCTGATCGGCCCGACAAGATCGGTGTCGGCCCAGCCGGGCTTCGGCGTCGTCGTGATCCGCCCGCGCCGCAGGTCGACGGGGCCGAACGAGCCGATGCCGACCGCGTCGACCGGCTCGGCCTCGCGGAAGAACGCAACCGCGCGGCCGATCGTCTCGTCCGGCGTCGTCGTCGGGATCGTCGCCTCGGCGCGCAGGTCGTCCGGCCCCGTGCCGACCGCGCACAGCCACTTCGTGCCGCCGGTCTCGATGCCGCCGAACGCAGCCACTGTGGTATCGCTACCACGCCGTGACGGCGTCCGTGACCTCGACCCTGCGCTGGGGGCTCATGTCCACCGCGCGCATCAACGCGCGCGTCCTCGCAGGCGCCGCGCTGTCCGACCGCGCCGAGGTCGTGGCCGTCGGCGGCCGCGACGGCGCGCGCACCCAGGCCTACGCGCGTCAGAACGGCATCACACGCGCGCATGCGAGCTACGAGGGGCTGCTCTCCGATCCAGAGGTCGATGCGGTCTATATCTCGCTCCCCAATTCCATGCACGTCGAGTGGAGCGTCCGCGCGCTCGAAGCCGGAAAGCACGTGCTCTGCGAGAAGCCGCTCTCGCCGCATCCCGAGGACGTCGAGGACGCGTTCGACGTCGCCGAGCGCGAGGGGCTCGTGCTCTCGGAGGCGTTCATGTGGCGCCACCACCCCCAGACGCACGAGCTGCTGCGCCTCGTTCGGGAAGGCGCCGTCGGGCCGGTCCGGGTCGTGCGAGCGCAGTTCAGCTTCGTGCTCTCCGACACAGCCGACATCCGCCTCGACCCGGAGCTCGAGGGAGGCGCGCTGATGGACGTGGGCTGCTACTGCGTCAGCGCGATCAGGGCGATCGCGGGCGAGCCGCGCTCGCTCGCCGGTGAGGAGTTGCTCGGCGCGAGCGGCGTCGACGTCGTGTTCACCGGCACGGCGCGCTGCCCGGACGACGTGCTGGCGCACTTCGACTGCGGCTTCGTGATGCCGTACCGCGCCGGCATCGAGGTGGCCGGCGAGGACGGCGTGATCGTCGTCCCGAGCCCGTGGCACCCGACCGACCCGCTGATTGAGCTGCACCGTGGCGACGGCGTCGAACGGATCGAGGTCCCGCGCGCCGACAGCTACCAGCTCGAGCTCGAGAATGTCGCCGACGCGATCAGCGGCGCCGCGCCGCTCTTGCTCGGCCGCGACGACGCCCTCGGCCAGGCACGCGCCATCGAGGCCCTCTACCGTTCGGCGGGCTCGTGACGTACGTCGCCGCCGATGAGCGCTACGACCGCATGCCGTACCGGCGCTCCGGCCGGAGCGGCCTGAAGCTCCCCGCCATGTCGCTCGGCCTCTGGCAGAACTTCGGCGGGGAGCGCCCGCTGGAGCACAGCCGCGCCATCGTGCGCCGGGCGTTCGACCTCGGGATCACGCACTTCGACCTCGCCAACAACTACGGCCCGCCGTACGGCTCCGCCGAGGAGACGTTCGGGACGCTGATGGACAAGGACCTGCGTCCGTACCGCGACGAGCTCGTCATCTCGACGAAGGCCGGCTGGGACATGTGGCCGGGGCCGTACGGCGAGTTCGGCTCGCGCAAGTACCTGCTCGCCAGCCTCGACCAGTCGCTCGCGCGCATGCGGCTCGACTACGTCGACATCTTCTACTCGCACCGCCCCGACCCCGAGACGCCGTTCGAGGAGACGATGGGCGCGCTCGACACGGCCGTGCGCCAGGGCAAGGCGCTGTACGCCGGCATCTCGTCGTACTCGCCCGAGCAGACCCGCGAGGCGCACCGGATCCTGACGGCGATGGGCACGCCGCTCCTCATCCACCAGCCGTCGTACTCGATGCTGAACCGCTGGATCGAGGACGGGCTCCTGGACGTCCTCGGCGAGCTCGGGATCGGCTGCATCGTCTTCTCGCCGCTCGCGCAGGGGATGCTCAGCGACCGGTACCTGCACGGGATCCCGGAGGGCTCGCGCGCGACGCAGCACGGGTCGCTTTCGCCGGACATGCTCACCGACCAGGCGCTGGCCAAGATCCGTGCGCTGAACGAGATCGCGCAGCGGCGCGGCCAGACGCTGGCACAGATGGCGCTCGCCTGGACGCTGCGAGATCCGCGCGTGACGTCGACGCTGCCGGGCGCGTCGAGCCTGGAGCAGTTCGAGGCGAACGTCACCGCGCTCGATCGGCTCGACTTCGCCGAGGATGAGCTGGCCGAGATCGACCGCTACGCGACGGAGAGCGACATCAACCTCTGGTAGCGGCGAGCAGCTCCTCGGTCAGGCGGACCATCGGGAGGATCTCCTTGCGACGGTAAGCGGCGAGCGCCTGCTCGAGGGCGGCCCGCTCGTCGTCGACGCGGCCGGCGACCTTGTGGACGTGGGCCAGCGCGCTGTACGCGTCGCCGTGGATGATCGGGAAGTCCGTGAGCAGCGCGTACCGAACCGCGTCGCCGGCGAGCTCCTCGGCAGCGGTACGCTCTCCGCGATCGGCGGCGATGCGGGCCCGAAGGCCCCTGCCGATCGCGAAGTTGACCACGTCCTCCGGGCTGCCGAGCTCCTCGCCCTCGATCGCGATCCGCTCCGCCGCGTCGACATCGCCGAGGGCGTAGCGCACCTCCGCGACGTGCAGCGTCACCGTTGATCCCCACGACGTCGCGCCAAGCTCGAGCAGGCGACGGCGCGCGCCCTCGACGACCCGAAGGGCTTCGGCGGTCTCGCCGTCCCAGCGCTCGATGAGGGCGCGCTCCTCCCCAACGGTGGCCGCGAGCACCTCTTCGCCCAGTTCGAGATGCGCCGCGAGCAACCGCTCGCTCGCCTCGCGGGCGGCGTCCAGCTCCCCGCGGTTCATCAGGTACGTGGTCCGCACATACTCCGCGCCCGTTCGCGCAGCCGGCGAGTCACCGTGCTCCGTCTCGAGCTCGCGGATCAGGGCTTCCTGTTCAGCGGGCGGGGCCGGGCCCCACGCGGCCGCTGCCGCGAGGGTGTAGGCGGCCACGCCGTGCAGGCGCTGGTCGCCGGCCCGCCGCGCATGTGCCAGCGCTAGACGCGATGCACGCGCGGCGGGCTCGGCCCGGCTCGAGAGCCACGCGAGCATCGACTCGAGCAGCCAGGCGCGGGCCAGCGCGCCGTCGTCGCGGCGGCCCTCCAGCTGCGGCAGCAGCTCGTCGAGCACCGTGCGGGCTTGAGCCGCGGCCCCGTGCGGGTCGGCCTGGATCCGCGCGTGCGCCTCGAGGATCCGCGCCTGGGCGGCGATCAGCGGCTCGGTCGAGCGTGTCAGGGGCCCGAGCAGCTCGAACATGAGGTCGTACCGGCCCGCATGCATGCATGCCTCCGCGAGCGTGAATCCAGCCGCATCGCGCTCCACGACCGCCGGCAGGAGGACGAGGGCACGCTCGAGCAGGTTGCAGGCGGCGTGAAAATCCGAGCGGCCGAGCGCCGACGTGCCTGCGCGCCCGAGGTGCATGCCGGCGCGCGCGGCCAGCTCCGGGTCGTCACGGCCGAGCTCCCGCAGGTACAGCACCGCCTGTTCCTGGTGGTAGCCGGCGATCTCGTCGAGCTCGACCAGCTCCCTGCGGCCTTCGATCCAGTCACCGAACCGCGCGTGGAGATCGGCACGCGTCTCCTTGGGCAGTGACTCGTAGGCCGCGTCGCGAATGAGCAGGTGGCGGAACCGGAACGCGTCGTCCCCGGCGAACATGGGCTCGTCCGGGCGAATCAGCTCCTTCCGCACCAGGCCGACGAGGCTCTGGTCGACGCCACTTCGTGCGGCCTCGGGCCCGAGCTCACGCACGGCGGAGCTGTGGAACACCTGGCCCTCCACGGCTCCGCGCTCGATCACGGCGCGCTCGTCCGCGCCCAGCCGGTCGAGCCGTGCCTGCAGTAGGGCCTGGATCGTCGACGGGACAGCGATGTCGCCGCCCTCACGTGCGAACTCGAGCATTTCCTCGGCGAACAGCGGGTTGCCATCCGCCGTCTCGATGATGCGGGCGCGCGTGGCGGCATCGACGTCTCCGTCGAGCTCCTCGATGAGCCGCGCGCACTCGTCGGCCGTCAGCGGCTCGAGCAGGAGCGTCGTCGCATTGAGCTTGCCACCTCCCCACGCCGGGCCGCTCGTCGAGCAGCTCGGGCCGTGCCAGGCACAGCAGCAGGATCGGCGCGCCGCGCGAGAGGTCCGCGATGTGGTCGAGCAGGTCGAGGAACGTCGGCTCGCCCCAGTGGATGTCATCGAAGACGACGACGAGCGGGCCATCTCGGGCGACCTCCTCGAGCAGCCGGCGGATGGCGAGGAACAGCTCGTTCGGCGAGGCAGCGCCTGCGGCCAGTCCGTCGATGGTCGCGTCGGCACGCGGGCCAAGCTGCTTCAGCGCCTCGACCACCGGCCAGAACGTGATGCCCTCGCCGTAGTCGAGGCAGCGGCCCCGGATCACGGTTGCTCCCGTGCCCACGAGGAACTCGGCAACCAGGCGAGACTTGCCCACGCCGGCCGTGCCGAGCAGCGTGAAGAGGTGGCAGCCGGACTCACGCACCGAGCGGTCCGCGGCCTGGTGCAGCGTCTCGAGCTCGCGCTCGCGCCCGACCAGCGGAGCGTCGAGATGGCGCGCGACGGCCGGTGCCACGGGGTCGACCGCGAGCAGGCGAAACGCATCGACCGCGCCCTTTCCCTTTGCCTGGATCGCGGCCGGCTCGCATTCGACCGCGTCGCGGACGAGCCGCCGCGTCTGCGCGCCGATCAGCACGTCGCCGGGCGCCGCGCCCTGCTCCAGCCGCGCCGCGACGTTCACGGCGTCGCCGGTGACCAGCGTGTCGCCCTCGCCGGCGACCACCTCGCCGGTGTTGACGCCGATCCGCGCCGCGAGGCCGAGCGCCGGCACCGCCTCCCGCATCTCCCAGGCCGCGCGCACGGCCCGCAGGGCGTCGTCCTCGTGCGCAACCGGTACGCCGAACACGGCCATGACTGCGTCGCCGACGAACTTCTCCACCGTGCCGCCGTGGCGCTCGAGGATCACCCGCATCTCCTCGTAGTACGAGCGCATGGTCGCCCGCAGCGCCTCCGGGTCGATGCGATCGCCGAGCGCCGTCGAGCCGCTCAGGTCGCAGAACAGGATCGTGACGACCTTGCGGACCTCACGGAGAGCCTCGGCGGGCGCCAGCGCCGCCCCGCAGCTGCCGCAGAAGCGGAAGCCGTCCGGGTTCTCGCTACCGCAGGCTGCGCAGAGCACCCGCCGAATGTACTCCCGTTACTTCGTGAAGCGAGCCGCCTCCTCGGCGCCGCGCGTCGCGTCGCCCGCGCTGTACGAGTGCGCTCCCGTCCCCGCGAGCGCGCCGCCGTCAACGATCAGGTACTCGTCGCGGATCGGCCGCCCGTCGAACCAGCACTCGAGGATCTCGCGCGTGCCGGCGGCGTAGCGGGCCTGAGCCGAGAGGCGACGTCCCGGAGACGTGCGGCGTCATGCCGTGGTGCGGCATCGAGCGCCACGGATGGTCCTGCCGGGGCCGGCTGCGGGAACCAGACGTCGCCCGCGTAGCCGGCCAGCTGCCCGCTCTCGCAGCGCGCGCGCGACCGCATCGCGCGTCGCAGATCTTCCCGCGCGCGGTGTTCACGAGGTAGGCGCCGCGCTTCATCTTCCCGATCAGCTCGTCGTCGAACAGGTGCTCGGTCTCCGGGTGCAGCGGCGCGTTGATCGTCACGACGTCGCAGACCGGGCACGAGCGACGCGGCGTCTCGTGGAACGTGAGGCCGAGCTCCTGCTCGACCTCGGCCGGCAGCCGGTGACGGTCGGTGTAGTGCAGGCCGACGTCGAACGGCTTGAGCCGCCGCAGCACCGCCGAGCCGATCCGACCCGCGCCGACCGTGCCGACCTGCATGCCCTCGAGGTCGTACGAGCGCGCGACGCAGTCGGCGATGTTCCAGCCCCCGTCGACCACCCACTCGTGCGACGGCAGGTAGTTGCGGACGAGCGACGAGGATCATCATCACGACGTGCTCGGCGACGCTGATGCTGTTGCAGTACGTCACCTCGGCGACCGTGACGCCGCCGTCGATCGCCGCCTGCAGGTCGACGTGGTCCGAGCCGATGCCGGCCGTGATCGCCAGCTTCAGGTTCGGCGCCTTGGCGATGCGCTCGGCCGTCAGGTACGCCGGCCAGAAGGGCTGCGAGATGACGACGTCGGCCTCGGGCAGCTCGCGCTCGAACTCACAGTCCGCGCCGTCCTTGTCGGCGGTGACGATCAGCGTGTGGCCGGCCGCCTCGAGGAACGGCCGCAGCCCGAGCTCGCCCGAGACGCTGCCGAGCAGCTCTCCCGGGGTGAAGTCGATCGCCTTCGGCGTCGGCGTCGATCTGCCCGTCGAGGTAGTGCGTGATCTCGGGGATGCCGTCGCGCGCGTAGGACGGCGGGTACCCGTCGACCGGGTCGTCGTAGAGCACGCAGAGGATGGTCGCCATCGGTCCCTCCCTGGGTCGCGAAGCTCGGAGGATCTCCTATAGCCGGCGCCGCCGCATGCGGGAACACGCTGATCAGCGGCTGAACACGATCGGCGCGCAGCTGCGGCCGCTCCGCTGCGCGAACCGGTTGGCGAGCGTCACGCAGAAGGTGTACGCGCCCGTGCGCTGGATGTGCGCCGGGCGCCAGAGGAGGCCGTAGACCGCCCCGGGGTCGACGCGAAAGAGCCCGCTCGAGACGTGGCCGACCGTGACGCCGTTCCGGCGGACGGTGATCGCCGCCGAGATCCGATGCGTGTCCTCGTCGACACGGAACCGCAGCGTGACCGGACGGCCCCACTCACCGTCGACGAGGACGGCGCGAACGGTCGGCATCGGGTCCCGGCTGGGCCAGGCCGCCTCGCGGTCGCCTGTGACCGAGCACGATTCGGCGCCGGGCGCGCGCTTCGCCGCCCAGGCGGTGTCCGAGCGGCTCGTGGCGAGCGCCAGCGCCGCTCCGGCGTCGAGGAGCCCGCAGCCCATGCCGGGCGTCCACCCCGTCGAGGGGCCGCGCTGTGCGGCCTGCTTGATGATGTCGGCGACCTGGTAGTTCTTGAGCCCGGGGCGCGCAGACCAGACGAGGGCGGCGACGCCCGCAACCTCGGGGGCAGAGAACGATGTGCCCGCGAGGTACGCGTAGCGGCCGCCGGCGCTGCGCGTGAAGATCGAGTAGCACGTCCGGTCGAATTCGCTCGTCGGCGCCATGGCGACGAGCACGCCCGAGCACGGCACCGACTCGACGCCGGGCGCGAGCAGCGAGAGGTGCCGGCCGGAGTTCGAGAAGCTCGCGCGCGTGCCGACGCCGTCCGACGCGCCGACCGCGAGCCCGTAGCTTCGGGCGCCGCCGGGCGGCTGGAGGTCGGCCGCCGGATAGCCGGCGAACCCGTCGTTGTTCCCGATGGCCGCGACGAGGAGCATGCCGTCCGCGGCCGCCTTGTGGATCGCGTCGACCACGATCGGAGCGTCGGGCTCGGGGCCGCCGAAGCTCATGTTGACGATGCGGACGCCGAGCGAGTCGAGCTTCGTCAGCGCGATCGCCACCGCCGTGTCGGTGAAGCCGCTGTCGCCGGCGCGGATCGCGACGACGTGGGCGGCCCCGCCGAAGCCGGCCATGCCGAACCCGTCGCCGACGTTCGCGGCGATCAGCGACGCGACGGCGGTGCCGTGGCCGGAGTCGTCGTTGCCTCCCGAAGCCTGCGTCACCGTGCCGTCGCGCGCGATGTCCCAGCGGCTGTCGACCTTGCCCGTCAGGTCCGGCACGTCGGCGACGCCCGTGTCGATCGTCCCGACCGTGACGCCCGGGCTCCCGGCCGTGTAGTCGAGCGCACGGTCGACGTGCGCGGCGGTGAACTGCCACTCGAAGGGCAGCCCGCTGGCCGGGTCGATCGCGGTGAGCAGCGGGTCGTTCGGGAGGGCCAGCGGCCGGCGCACCGCTCCGAGCGGCGAGACGTAGCGGACGAGCGGGTCCGTCGGCGCACGGGCGATCAGCCTGCGCAGCGCGGCGTGGCCGACGCGAGCCTCGATCGCGCGGAGCTGCGGCAGCGCCTCGACGCGGTGGAGGTCGTAGCGGGCTCGGAGCGCGGGGACCCCGGCCATCGTCGTCACGCCGATCACGGCCGTCGACCCGAACGGCGTCTGCGGCATGCGCGCCGCGCCCCGCCAGTCGAACCACTGCATCCCGGCGGCCCCGGCGGTGGGCGCAAGCACCAGCCCGATTGCAATGCCGACCAACGTTCTGACGAACACGTGCCCTCCCCGGGTCGGCATCACCGCAGTTGTAAAACGCTATCGCGTTCCGAACGGTTTTCGTAGGGCTCGCTTCAGGCTCGATGGATCAGCCAGGATGAGATGCGATGCGCGTTCTCGTCCAGAAGTACGGCGGCTCGTCGCTCGGCACGCCCGAGCGGATCCGCCACGTCGCGAAGCGGGCCGTCGAGGCGGGCGACCGCGTCTGCGTGGTCGCGTCCGCGATGGGCAATACGACCGACGAGCTGCTCGGCCTGGCCGGGCAGGTCTCGCCGACGCCGCACGCGCGCGAGCTGGACATGCTGCTCTCCGCCGGCGAGCAGATCTCGATCGCGCTCCTTTCGATGGCGATCATCGACCTCGGCCGTGATGCGGTCTCGCTGACCGGCGCGCAGGCGGGCATCCACACCGACACGACGCACGGACGCGCGCGCATCGTCGACGTCCGCGTCGACCGCGTGACGGAGGCGCTCGACGCCGGCAAGCTCGTCATCGTCGCCGGCTTTCAGGGCATCTCGCCGTCGCAGGACACGACGACGCTCGGCCGCGGCGGCTCGGACACGACCGCGGTCGCGCTCGCTGCGGCGCTCGACGCCGAAGTCTGCGAGATCTACACGGACGTCGAGGGCGTCTTCAGCGCCGACCCGCGCATCGTCCCCGAGGCGGTCAAGCGTGACCGCGTCTCCTACGAGGAGATGCTGGAGCTGGCCGCGTCGGGCGCGAAGGTGCTCGCGGCGCGCTCGGTCGAGTACGCGCGCAACAACACGGTGCCGCTTCACGTGCGGTCGACGTTCGCCGATACCCCAGGTACCTGGGTTCAGGAGGAGGCAGGAATGGAGCAGGCGGTCATCTCGGGCATCGCGCACGACACCTCGGAGGCGAAGGTGACGATTCGCAACGTGCCCGACCAGCCGGGCATCGCGGCATCGATCTTCCGGCCGCTCGCCGACGCGAACGTGAACGTGGACATGATCGTCCAGAACGTCTCGGCCGCCGGGCACACCGACGTGTCCTTCACCGTGCCGAAGTCCGACCTGGCGACGACCGAGCCGGTGCTCCGGCAGATCGCACGCGCCGTGGGCGGCGACGACGTCACGACCGACGAGGACGTGGCCAAGATCTCGCTCGTCGGCGCGGGCATGAAGACCCACCCCGGCGTGGCGGCCGACATGTTCGACGCGCTCGCGGAGGCCGGCATCAACATCGAGATCATCTCGACGTCGACGATCCGGATCTCGGTCCTGATCCGCGCCGGCGACGTCGAGCGGGCGGTCAAGGCGGTGCACGACCGCTTCCGGCTCGCGGAGCCGGGCGTCCTCGAGGAGGCGTATGGGCAGCGTTGACGTCCCCGTCGCGCTGCTCGGCTACGGCACGGTCGGCGCCGCCGTCAACCGGCTGCTGACCGAGGGCGCCGACGACATCGAGCGCGCGACCGGCCACCGGGTGCGCGTCGTGCGCGCGCTCGTCCGCGACACCGGGCGGGAGCGCTCGTTCCCGGCGGGCGAAGGCGTCATCACGACCGACTTCGAGTCGATCCTTCGAGATGAGTCGATCGCCGTCGTTGCCGAGGTGATGGGCGGCGTCGACGAGACCGGCGACCACGTGCTGCAGCTCCTGCGCGCCGGCAAGCCGGTCGTCTCGGCGAACAAGCAGCTGGTGGCGCGGCGCGGCGACGAGCTCTTCGCAGCCGCCTCCGAGGCGGGCGTGCAACTGCGCTTCGAGGCGAGCGTGTGCGCGGCGATCCCGGTGATCAAGGTCCTGCGCGAGGCGCTCGTCGCCACGAACGTCCACCGCATCCTCGGCATCGTCAACGGCACGACCAACTTCATGCTCACCCGCATGGAGGCGGGCGACGACTACGACGAGGCCCTCGCCGAGGCGCAGCGGCTCGGCTATGCGGAGGCCGACCCGACCGAGGACGTCAACGGCGCCGACGCCGCGGCCAAGATGGCGATCCTCGCGACCGTCGCCTTCGGCTCGCGCGTCCGCCTGGACGACGTCTCCTACGACGGCATCGAGCGCATCCGCCCCGACCACGTGCGCGCAGCGCACGAGCTCGGCATGGCCGTGCGCCTGATCGGCTCGGCAACCCTGATCGGCGACGCCGTCGACGTGCGGGTGGAGCCCGCGTTCGTCGACCGCAACCACCCGTTGGCAGCCGTCGACGGGCCGTTCAACGCGGTGATGCTGCAGGGCGATGCCATCCGCGAGATCACGCTGGAAGGCCCGGGCGCCGGCGGCCTGGCGACGGCCTCGGCCGTGGTCGCGGATATGGTCAGCGTCATCGGCACGACGGGCACGGGCTTCCTCCAGAACGATGCGTCGTGGCGCACGCTCGAGCGGCTTCCGCCGGGCGACCTGCGCTCGCCGTACTACCTCTCGATCGAGGTCGACGACCGCCCCGGTGTGCTCGCCCATGTCGCGCTGCGGCTCGCCGCCGACGACGTCTCCGTCGCGCGCCTCAGCCAGCGGCAGCTGAACGGCTCGGCGTCGCTCGACATCGTCACGCACGAGGCCTCTGCGGGCAGCGTCCGCGCGGCGGCCGCTGCGCTGGCCCACTTGCCCGAGGTCCACGGCGAGCCGGACGTGATCCGCGTCGTCGCCGAGCGCGGATGACGCCGCTCATCGAGCGCTACCGCGGCCGCCTCCCCGTCGGTGACGACGTGGACCTGGTGACGCTCGGCGAGGGCTCGACGCCGCTGCTCTGGGCGCCGCGCCTGTCGAAGCGCCTGCACATGGACGTCTGGCTCAAGTGGGAGGGCGCGAACCCGACCGGCTCGTTCAAGGACCGCGGCATGACCGTCGCCGTGACGCTCGCGAAGGCCGAGGGCGTGCGCGCGGTCGTGTGCGCATCGACCGGCAACACGGCCGCGTCGTCGGCGGCGTACGCGGCGCGCGCCGGGCTTCCGGCGCTCGTCCTGCAGCCGGCCGGCGCGGTCGCGCTCGGGAAGGTGGCGCAGGCGATGGCGCTCGGCGCAAAGGTGCTCGAGGTGCGCGGGACCTTCGACGAGGCGCTTGCCGCGGCGCGCGCGCTCGCCGACCGCGGCACCCACGCGCTCGTGAACTCGCTCAACCCGCACCGGATCCAGGGGCAGAAGACGGCGGCGTTCGAGATCGTCGACGAGCTCGGCAACGCGCCCGACGTGCTCGCGCTCCCCTACGGCGGCGGCGGCAACACCTGCGCCTACGAGATCGGGTTCGAGGAGGAGGACGACCTGCCGCGCATCGTTGCCGTCCAGGCGGCGGAGCGCTCGCAGACGGCCGCGTCGGCGATCCGCATCGCCGACCCGGTGCACCACGCCGAGGTCGCCGCTGCGCTCGAGCGCAGCGGCGGCGAGATCGTGACCGTGAGCGACGACCAGATCCTGGAGGCCTGGCGGCTGCTCGCACACGAGGAGGGCGTCTTCTGCGAGCCGGCCTCCGCCGCCGGCCTGGCCGGGCTGATGTCCGGAGAGCCGGAGCGCGGCGCGTGCGCCGTCATCGTGATCACAGGCAACGGCCTGAAGGATCCCGAGACGGCGTCCCGGCTGAGCCCCCAGCCGATCGCGGTCGACGCCGACCCGGACGCGATCGCCGCCGTCGCGTGACCATCCGCGTCCGCGCGCCCGCCACGACGGCGAACGTCGGCCCGGGCTTCGACTGCGCCGGAATCGCCCTCGATCTCTGGAACGAGGTCGAGGTCGGCGAGGGCTCGAGCGCGCCGGACGAGCGCCATCTCGGCGTGCGCGCCTTCGCGCGCATCTCGTCGCCACGCGGCCGATCGTTCGACTGGGTCGACCGGATCCCACGCGCGCGGGGACTGGGCTCGAGCGCCGCGGTCGTCGCGCTCGGCCTGGTCGCCGGCGCGCTCGCCGAGGGCCGCGACCCGGACCCGGAGTGGCTGCTCTACGAGGGCGTCGACCTCGAGGGCCACGCCGACAACCTCGCGCCGGCCCTGGCCGGCGGCGCCTGCCTGACCTGGGACGGCCGCATCCAGCGGATCGCCGACACGGCGCCCGCCGTCCCGGTTGCGCTCATCCCCGACACGACCGTCTCGACCTCGGCGTCGCGGGCGGCGCTGCCGAAGTCGGTGCCGCACGGCGACGCCGCCTTCACGGCCGGACGCGCGGCCATGCTCGGCGCAGCGCTCGCGAACGGGTCCGCCGACCTGTTCGCGCAGGCGCTCGCCGACCGGCTGCACGAGCCCTACCGCGCCAAGGACGCGCCGCTGCTCGAAGCGGTGCGGGCGGACCTCCCCGTGGGCGCGATCGGCGCCTCGCTGTCCGGCTCGGGACCCACCGTGCTGGTGTGGGCGGACACCGGCGCCGTCGAGACGTGCGCGGCCGAGCTGGACGCTCGGTTCCCGGACGTCCTGGTGGAGGTCCTGGCGGTCTCGCCGGAGGGCGCCGGGCCGTTCTAGCCCAACGCCAGCACGACTGCGTCGTCGAAGGGGAGCGCGCGCCCCTCGGCCCAAAGGGCCTCGCCGCCGGCCCCGGCGGCCCTGCGCGCGCCGCCGACGTAGCGGTCGAGCAGGGCGTCCCAGAACGGCACGGACAGGCTCACGCCGAGCGACTCCCAAAGCGCCTCGACCGATGCGGCGAGCAGGAGTGCCATCCCTGCGTCGCCGAGGCCGGCCGACGCCATCGCGACGCCCTGCACCTCGAAGCTCGTCTCGATGACGTCGCCGAGCGACAGCGCCGCACGCAGGCTCTCGCGGTAGCACCCCACTGCCCGCTCGCAGTCGCCGGCGATCAGTGCACAGTCGGCGGTGAAGTGGTGCGCGAAGTGCTCTGCCCGGAGGTCACCACCCGCGCGCTCGAGCAGCTCCCTGGACAGCGGCTCGGCGCGCTCGACGTCGCCGGTCGCGATCAGCAGCTGGCAGACGCCGACGAGCGAGCGCAGCTCTCCGGCGGCATCGCCCAGGTCACGCCGGAGCTCCAGGCTCTCTTCGAAGGCAGCCAGACTGGCCCGGGCGTCCGCGCAGGCGAAGAGCGCCCAGCCGTATGCGTCGAGTGCCGACGCCAGCTCGGCGCGGTCGCCGGCCGCCCGCCACAGCTCGAGCCCCTCCTCTGACCACGTGTGCGCCTCGTCGGAATCCCCGATCCACCCTGCGAGCGCGCCGGCGCTCGCCAGTGCTCGCGCACGCGCCGGCCCGGCGGCGGCGGAGCGGCCGAGCGCGTCGACCAGGCGGCGCCTGCCTTCCGCGAAATGGGAGTGCGCGAGCCAGAACCAGCCCAGCAGGGCGGCGAGCTCGAGCTCACTGTCGGCGTCCTCTCGGCCGAGCCACACGAGCGCCGCCCGCAGGTCGTCGTGGTCCAGCTCGAGCCGACTCGACCACCGCTCCTCCTCGTCGAAGCGGTGCGCGTGGGCGTCGGCGGCGAGCGCGAGGAAGAACTCGGCGTGACGGCGGCGCCGTGCATCCTCCTCGCCGCCGGCCGCGAGCTGCTCGCCCGCGTATTCGCGGATGGTGTCGAGCAGCAGGAACCGGTCCTCGCCGATCGACTTCACGAGGCTGACGTCGACGAGCGCGGCGAGAAGGTCGAGCTCGGCATCGCAGACGGCATCGACGGCGTCGAGCGGAAAGCTGCCCGCGAAGACGGACAGCGAGGCGAACAGCCGCCGGCAGTCGCCGTCCAGCAGGTCGTGGCTCCATTCGATGGTGGCACGCAGCGTTTGCTGCCGGTCGGGCAGGTCGCGCGCGCCGCCGGTCAGGAGCGCCAGCCGGCGGTCGAGACGCTCTAGCAGTGTCTCGGGGGTCAGGAGCTTCATGCGTGCCGCGGCGAGCTCGATTGCGAGCGGCAGCCCGTCGAGACGCCGGCAAATCTCCTCGATCACCGGTGTCGGAGCGAGGCGCCGGCCCACTGCCTCGGCGCGCTCGACGAAGAGCGTGACCGCGTCCTCCGTCGGCAGCGGTTCGAGCGGGTACTCCCGTTCACCGGAGAGGTGCAGCGGCGCGCGACTCGTGACGAGGATCCGGAGCTCGCCGGACGCGGCCAGCAGCGGGGAAAGCCCAGGCGCGGCTGCGAGGAGGTGTTCGAAGGTGTCGAGCAGAAGCAGGATCCGCTTCCCGCGCAGGTACTCGACCAGGTCGTCGCGCGCACCGACCGCCCGCGTGATCTCCGGCACGACGAGCTCGGGGTCGGCCACGGCCGAGAGCGGCACCCAGTAGACGCCTTCGAGACTCGACGCGCCGAGCTCCGCGGCGACCTGGAGCGCGAGTCGAGTCTTGCCCGTGCCGCCGGGGCCCGTGACCGTGACGAGCCGCGATCCGTTCGAAAGCATCTCCACGAGCTCGCCAAGCTCGCGGTCACGCCCCAGTAGCGGGTTCGCGGCGACTGGGAGGTTCGTCGTGTCCAGCGTCTTGAGCGGCGGAAACGCGCCCGCGCCGAGCTGGAACAAGCGCTCCGGCTGCCCGAGATCCTTCAGCCGGTGCAGCCCGAGATCGACGACGTCCACGTCCTCGCCCAGGAAGGATCGAGTCCGTTCCGACAGGACGACCTGCGCACCGTGTCCGGCGCTCATCACCCGGGCAGCGCGGTGCACGTCGATCCCGACGTACCCCTCGTCCGTGACGATCGGCTCGCCGGTGTGGAGGCCGATGCGGACGCGGACCGGGCCTGCCCCGAGACGCTCCTGCGCCTCGCCGGCGGCCGCGGCGGCTTCGGAGGCGCGGCGGAATGCGACGAAGAAAGCGTCGCCCTGGGTGTCGACCTCGACGCCGTTGTGCCGCTCCCAGACGTCCCGCAGGACGCGCCGGTGCTCGGCCAGGAGGTCGGCGTAACCGGCTCCCAGCTCCTGGAGCAGCCGCGTCGATCCCTCGACGTCGCTGAAGAGAAAGGTGACCGTTCCGGCCGGGAGCTCCCGCACAGGAAGAGCCTACGACCGCGTCAGCCGGACAAGTGCACGAGCGTGGCGCCGTCCGCCGAGTCGGACTCCTGGCTCTCGACGAGCGGATGCCGGTCGAGCTCGTCGCGCACCGCCTTGCGCACCGCGCCGGTGCCGCGGCCGTGGATGACCCGGACGCTCGGCAGCCCGGCGAGCGCCGCGTCGTCGACGAAGGAGCGCACCGCCTCGCGCGCCTCCTGCGCGCGCGGCCGCGGACGTCGAGCTCGGTCGGGACGTCGCTGCGCGGCGCCGCCGCGCGGACGCGCACCGCGGGCTCCGGCGCCTCGGCCGGCTCGCGCCGCGCGTCGGGCCGCAGGCGCGACGAGCGGCACGCGGACGCGCAGGCCGCCCGGGGCCGAGCACCTCGGCCTCGTCGCCCTCGATCGCGCGCGATCGTGCCGCGGACGCCGAGCTCGGGCGCCTGCGACCGGGTCGCCCGCCGCGAGCGGCGCCGGCCGCGGCAGCGGCTCGTCGAGCGCGCGCAGCGCCTCGCTCGGCGCGCGCGGCCCGCTCCGACGCGGCGCCGAGCCGGCGGTCGCGCTCGCGCTCGGCGTCGGGCGGCGTCGCCGCCGCCGCTCGCGCTCGCTGGCGCGCGCGGCGCGGATCTCGTCGCGCAGCGCCGCGAGCTCGGCGCGCGCCTCGGCCAGCTCGCGCTCCGCCTCGGCGCGGGCGCGCCTCGCGCTCTCGCGCGGCCGAGGCCCGCACCTGCGTCGATCTCGCTCCGCCAGCTCCTCCTCGCGCTCGCGCGCGCGCTCGGTCGCAGCGCGCTCGCCTCGGCGCGCTCCTCGCGCGGCGTCGCGCGTCGCCGACGGCCTCGCGCTCGGCCGCCTCCGCCTCGGCGAGCAGCTCGGCGACGCGCAGCCGCTCGGGCGCGACCCGTGCCGCGCGCGTCGTCGACCACCGCCGCGTCGAGGCCGAGCCGCTCGGCGATCTGCAGCGCGTGCGACGTGCCCGGGCCGGCCGAGCGCGATCCGGTAGAGCGGCGCGTGCGTCTCGGGGTCGAAGCCCGTCGCCGCGTTCGGCGACGCCGTCCGTCGCGCTCGCCCACTCCTTCAGCTCCGCGTAGTGCGTCGTCACGACCGTCAGCCGCGCCTGGCGCGGCGAGCCGCGCGAGCAGCGCCTGCGCGAGCGCCGAGCCCTCGACCGGGTCGGTGCCCGCCGCGAGCTCGTCGAGCAGCACGAGCGACCGCTCGGTCGGCGGCGCTCGAGGATCGCGACGAGGTTGCGCGACGTGCGCCGAGAAGGTCGAGAGGCTCATCTCGATCGACTGCTCGTCGCCGATGTCGGCGAGCACCTGGTCGAAGACGGGCAGCGCGGCCTCGTCGGCCGGCGGCCGCAGGCCGGACTGGTGGAGCAGCGCGGCGAGGCCGAGCGTCTTCAGCGCGACGGTCTTGCCGCCGGTGTTCGGGCCGCTGATCACGAGCGCGCGCAGCTCGCCGAGGTCGAGGTCGATCGGCACGGCGGTCGCCGGGTCGAGCAGCGGGTGGCGCGCGCCGAGCAGCCGCACCGTCGCCCGCGACCTCGACGGGCGCGCCGCGCCAGCGCCGCGAGAGCGTCGCCGCAGCGCGAGCGCGAGGTCGAGCGCCGCGACGCCTCGACGAGCCGCGCGCAGCGCGTCGCCGTCGCGCGCCGACGGACGCGGACAGCTCGCGCAGGATCCGCGCCGACCTCCTCGCGCTCGGCGCGCGGCCGCCTCGGCGCAGGCGGTTGTTGAGCTCGACGACCGCGAACGGCTCGACGAACAGCGTCTGGCCCGAGCGCGGAGGTGTCGTGGACGATCCCCGGCACGCTGCCGCGCGCGCTCGCGCTTGCACCGCCAGCACCGGCCGGCCGCCGCGCTCGGTGACGAAGTCCTCCTGCAGGTGCTCGCGCAGCTCGGTCAGCGGGCGAGCCGGCGCAGCTCGCTCGGCGACGCGCTGCCGGCCGTCGCGCAGCTCGCCGCGCAGCCGGCGCAGCCGCGGCGAGGCGCGTGTCGCGCAGGTCGGAGCCGTCCTCCTCGACGCAGCGCTCGATCGCCTCGGCCGAGCGCGCCGAGCGCCGGGTCGACCGGCGCGGCGAGCTCGGCGCAGGAGCGGCGCCGTCTCGCGCTGGGCCTCGAGCGCGCCGCGCAGGCCACGCCGTCGCGATCGTCGCGGCGACCTCGCGCAGCGTCGCGGGCGTCGAGCGTGCCGCCGCGCGCCGCGTGCGCCGCGGCCTCGCGCACGTCGGCGAGCCCGTGCGAGCGGCGGCTCGTCGGCGATCGTCGAGCAGCGCGATCGCCTCGGCCGTCAGCGCCTGCCGGCGCGCGACCTCGTCCGGGTCGGCCGAGGGCTCGAGCGCGCGCGCGAGCGCGGCGCCGCGCGGCGGTCGCGGCGGCCGCCGCGAGCCGCTCGACGATCGCCGGAAACTCGAGCACGGCGAGGGCGTGGGCGTCCACGCACCCAGTCTAGGAAGGTGCGTCGGTGACGACCTCCACCGCGTAGACGTCGTGGATCGCGCGCTCCAGCACCTGACGGCGCGGCTCCGGCACGGTCAGGAAGCGCGGTGTCGTCGTGGCGGCGATCTGCGCGAGCTCGCGGCTCGCAGCCAGCGCCTGGCGGACGGCGGTGCGGTCGCCGCCGAGCGCCACGGCCCGGAGCCGGCCCTGGTACGGGCCGAGCACGCGAACCCCGTTCTCGGCGGCCGCCTCGACGAGCACGCGCGCCTGGCCCTCGCGGCGGCGGCGGAACCTGTTCGCCGAGGAGCCTCCGGCACGGTGGCGCCCGTGCACGTTGCGCGTGCCGACCTTCGACGCCACCAGCTCGTCGCCCTCGAACACGCCGGCGGCGAAGCCGCCGAGGCGGACGAGCAGCACGCCGACGAGATGATCCTCGGCGACCGCCGCGAGCAGCGGCGCGACGTGGACGACGTCCCATTCGCCCTCGGCCGCCAGGCCGAACGGCGGCCGGACGGTGACGGTCTCGCCGGCGAGCTCGAGGCGCGCCTCGCCGCTGGCATAGAGCGACCGGCCCGGTGTCCCTTCGAGCGGCGCGAAGCGCTTGCGGACATTCTCGCGGACGATGAAGCGTCGTTCGGCCATGCGCGATTGTTATCGCGCGAGGCGGGTGGGAAGATCAGTGGCCTCCACTGCGTCCAGGACACTGAGGTACGAAGCCGATGACGAAAGGTGGCGTTATGCAGGAGCACGCACAGGCGTCGATGGTGTCGGAGTCCGATCTGCACGGCGGTCTCTCGACCACGATTTCTCGCAGCGCCGTCGAGGAGGCGCTCCGGCTCGAGGAGCCGCCGGAGCTCGTCCTCGACGTCACCGGCCCGGCCGGGGAGCGCAGCGTCGCCGTCTCGTGGAAGCGGGACGACCTCGAGCGGCTGCTCCGCGAGGCGACCGGCGACAGCATCCAGCTCACCTTCGACCGCGCCGCGCTCGAGCAGGCGTTCGCCGAAGACGACGTCGAGGCGCACGGCCTCAAGCAGAAGGCGGCCATCCTCGCCGTCGCCGTTGCCGCGGCGGCCGGCGTCGCCGGCGGCGCGTCCGCGATGCCGATGACATCCGGCGCCGGCCCGGCGATCGGCCAGGCCGACCCGACCGACGGCGGCATCGTCAACTCGTCGACCGGCATGCGGCTCGTCAACGAGCAGCCGGCCACGGGCGGCGACAGCGTCATCTCCGAGATCGCCCCGGGCGCTGCTGCGCTCGGCGGCGCCGCGATCATCATCGCCGGCGCCGCGTTCGCGTTCGGCAGCGCAGGCCAGCGCCGCCGTCCTGCAGTCACCTAGCTGTGCTCACGGAGCCGGGGCGTCCTCGCGCCCCGGCTCGCACCTCGGCAGCTCCACCACGAACGTGGCGCCGGCGCCGGGCTCGGAGCTGACGCCGAGGCGACCGCCCATGCGCTCGACGAGCTCGCGCGAGATGTAGAGGCCGAGGCCCGTGCCGCCCGGCGCGTGCGTCAGCTGCGGGTCGGCGCGGAAGAACTTCTCGAAGATGCGGTCCTGGTCGGCGAGCGGGATGCCCGGCCCGGAGTCGCTGACGAGCACGCGGACGGCCCCGTTCGACGGCTGGACGCGCACGGCGACCGCGCCCTCTCCGCCGTACTTCAGCGCGTTGTCGAGCAGGTTGACGAGCACCTGCTGGAGGCGGTCGGCATCGGCCGATGCGGTGGTGTCGCCGGCCTCGACCTCGACCTCGAGCTCGGGCGCCATCGTGCGGACGGCCGCGCGGGCGAGCTCGGCGACGTCGACGGGCTCGGGCTCGACGCGAGCGGCGCCGCGGTCGAGCTGGCTCGTCAGCAGCACCTCCTCGGTGATCTGACTGAGGCGCGTGGCCTGCTGGGCAATCACCTCGACCAGCTCGCGCTGGCGCCCGCGGTCGAACTCGACGTCCTCGCGCAGGAGCGTCAGGGCAGCACCGTAGATCGCCGCCATCGGCGTGCGCAGCTCGTGCGAGATCGTCGTGATGAAGTCGCTCTTCGCCTCGTCGAGCCGCCGGTCGCCCGTGACGTCCCGGAATGCGTAGACGACGCCCGGCGTCGCGCGGACGGCAACGAACGAGAGCCAGAGCTCGCGGCCGCCGACCGAGACCGGCAGCGTGACCGGATGGGCCGCCGACCCGGCGCCGGCCGCGGGCACCCGCTCGGTGATCGCGTCCCAGTCGGGGAAGGCCTCGGCCGCGGGCCGGTCCAGGACGGACGCGGCGCGCAGGCCGAGGAGCAGCTCGGCTCCGCGGTTCCAGAAGCGAACGCGGCCCGCGTCGTCGACGAGGAAGATGCCGTCGCCGACCGCCTCGAGGACCGCAGCGGCCTGGGCGCGCTCGGCCGCGACGGCGCGCGCGGCCGCCTCGGCCGCCGCCAGGCGGCGCTGCTCCTTCTGCAGGCGGGCGTGGCGGACGGCGATCGCCGTCTGGGTGACGATGCCCTCGAGCACCTCGAGCTGCTCGGGCGCGTACGTCACGCGGTCGCTCATGAGCTGGACGACGCCGACGACACGGTCCTCGTGCTTGATCGGCACCATCATGGCCGCCTGCGCCGCCGGCGGGCCTGTGTCGGGGATCTTCTTGAGCTCGCCCCCGGCGTCGACCTGGTAGTAGGTGCCCTCGTCCTTGACCTGCTCGCGGACGTCGTTCACGAGCAGCGACTCGCCGGACATGATCACGCGGCTCTGCATGCCGCCGCCCGCACGGTTCAGCGGGAGCGGCGGGAAGATCGACGCGTCGAGGCGCTCGCCGTCGGCCCACGCGTACTCGCAGTGGATCACCTCGGTCTCCGTGTCGAACGAGGAGACGATCACGCCGTCGTGGGAGATGACGTCGGCGAGCAGCTCGTGGAAGCGGTCGTAGACGCCCTCCGGCTCGACGGTCGCGCCAAGCTCACGTGCGACGTGCAGCAGCAGCTCGGCCAGGTCGGCCTTGCGCTGGAGCTCGGATGCTCCCATCGCCGCCGACGGTACCGCAGCGTGTTGACCGCCGCCTCCCCCGCTGATTTCGTGGAGCGAGTGGAGTTCCGGATCCTCGGGCCGCTCGAGATCGGCGACGGCGAGCGGGTGCTCGCGCTCGGCGGCGCGAAGCGCCGCGCCGTCGCCGCGCTGCTGCTCCTGCACGCAAACCGCGTTGTCGCGGCCGAGCAGCTGATCGACGGCGTGTGGGGCGACGAGCCCCCTCCCTCGGCCACAGGATCGCTCCAGAACCACGTGCTCCGGCTCCGCCGCGAGCTGGGCGACCGGCTCGTCACGCAGGCGCCCGGGTATCTGATCCGCACCGAGCCGGGCGAGCTCGACCTCGAGCGCTTCCGGCGCCTCGTGGACGGGGCGCGCGCGGCGGAGCCGGCCGCAGCCGCCGAGGCCCTCCGCGAAGCGCTCGCGCTGTGGCGCGGCGAGCCGCTCGCCGACCTCGCGGGCGAGCCGGCCGCGGCCGCCGCGGCGCACCTCGGCGAGCTGCGCCTCGAGGCGCTCGAGCGGCGGATCGACGCCGACCTCGCGCTCGGCCGCCAGGCCGAGGTGATCCCCGAGCTCGAGCAGCTCGTCGCGGAGGAGCCGTTCCGCGAGCGCTTCCGCGCGCAGCTCGTGCTGGCCCTGTACCGCGCGGGACGGCAGGCGGACGCGTTCGCGGCCTACGCGGCGGCCCGCGAGGCGCTCGTCGAGCAGCTCGGCGCGGAGCCCGGCGAGGAGCTGCAGGAGCTCCAGCGCGCGATCCTGCAGCAGGATCCGGCGCTCGGCGGCCCCGTCGAGGCGCCTGCTGCCGAGGCGCCGCGGGTCGAGGCCCTCGCGGAAGACGGTGACGGTTCTGCTCGGCGATCTCGTCGCAGTCGGCGAGGACCCCGAGGCGCGGCGCGAGCTGCTCCGCGGCGCCCGCCAGCAGGCGAACGGCGTGGTGGTGCGCCACGGGGGCCAACCCGGGCACACGGCCGACGACCGGGTGCTCGGCCTCTTCGGCATCCCGGCCGCACGGAGGACGACGCGCTGCGCGCAGTGCGAGCGGCGTGCGACCTGCGTGCCGCCGGGATCGCGGCGGGCCTCGGGGTCGCGACGGGCGACGTGGTCACAGGCGACCCCGGACGCGGCGAGCCGCTCGCGTCCGGCCGGCCTCTCGAAGAGGCCGACCGGCTGCGCGGGGACGCCGCCCCCACGGAGGTGCTCGTGGGCGCACGGACGTGGAGGCTGGTACGCCACGCCGTCGAGGCCGTGACGCGCGACGGAGCGCATGCCGTCCGCGCCGTCGTCGGCGACGACGCCGTCGTCCGCCGTCTCGATGCGCCCTTGGTCGGCCGGGAGGACGAGCTGGACGAGGTTCTCGCCGCGTTCCGGCGGGTCGACACGTGAGCGGCCGGGCGCGGCTGGTCACGGTCTTCGGCTCGCCCGGTGTCGGCAAGACCCGGCTCGCGCGCGAGGCGCTGACCCGCCTCGAGCCCGGTGCGATATGCCTGGTGGGCCAGAGTCCGGCCTCGGGCAGCGCGCCTACCTTTGCGCCGCTTCGCGACGCCCTTGCAGCCCGTCGCCGACGGGTCAATCGGCGCGCCTGGGCGGCCGAGGTGCTCGCGGACGACGCCGACGCGAGCGGCGCGGTCGACGCTCGTCGCGGCGGCGGTCGGCGAAGCCGGATCGAGCGGGCCGGTCGACGACACCGCGTGGGCCGTCCGGCGGCTGCTCGAGGCGCTGGCGCGCCGCGCGCCGGTCGTCCTCATGCTCGAGGACCTCCACTGGGCGCCGCCGGCATTCCTCGATCTCGTCGAGCACATCGCCGGCCTGGCCCGTGGGTCGATCCTCGTGCTCGCCCTCGCACGGCCCGAGCTCCTCGACACGCGTCCGGAATGGGCCGGCGGACGGCTCAGCACGACGACCCTCCTCCTCGACTCGCTCGCCGAGCCGGACGCCCGCCGGCTGCTGGCGGAGCTCGACGCGGGCGCAGACCTCGCCGACGAGCGTCGCAGCAGGATCCTCGCCGCTGCCGGCGGGAACCCGCTTTTCCTCGAGCAGCTCGTCGCCGCCGCGCGCGAGCGCGACGACGCCGACATCCCGGACAGCATCCACGCCCTGCTCGCAGCACGTCTGGACGCGCTCGGCGACGACGAGCGCCGCGTCGTGCAGGCGGCCGCCGTGTGCGGCCTGTCGTTTCCGGTCGCGATCGTGGAGCGCCTGGCCGAGCGCGACGCCGGGGAGATCCTCAACGGGCTCGCCCGGCGGGATTTCGTCGAGCCGGATGTCCCGCGAATGCCCGGCGAGCGCCGCTGGGCGTTCCGCCACGCACTGCTTCGGGACGAGGCGTACGCGAGCATTCCCAAGCGGCGGCGCGCCACGCTGCATGAGCGAGTGGCGGCGATCGTGCTCGAGCTCGCCGGGAACTCGGGCCTCGACGTCGAGGAGGTCGTCGGCGGCCACCTCGACGCGGCGTACCGTGCGCTCGCCGAGGTCGCGCCAGCGGCGCCCGAGGGAGCCGAGCTCGCACGCGCGGCGGCATCTCACCTCGCGGCGGCCGGAAAGCGCGCGCACAACGAGATGGACGTCCGCGGCGCGGCACGGCTGCTCGGCAGAGCCGCCGAGTTGCTGCCAATCGACGACCCGGCGCGGATGGCGTTCGTGCCACTGCTCGTCGACGCGCTCTCGTGGACCGGGGAAGGCCGCGCCGCCGAGCTGGTGATCGACGAGGCGATCGCAGCGGCGGATCCGGCGGACGAGCACCTCCTCGCACGGCTCACCGTCACCCGCGAGTGCCTGCTGCTCTGGGACCAGACGCGCAGCGACTGGGCCGACGTCATCGACGGCCTCCGCCGTCGGATTCGCGTGCTCGAGGCGGCCGACGACCACGAGATGCTCGCCTTCGCACACGTCGGGCTGTTCATCGCGCTCGAGCGCCAGCCGGCCGTCTGGGAGGACGCACGACTACCTCCTCACGGCGGCCCGGCATGCCCGGCTGTCCGGTGCGCGCTCGCTCGAGAGCTACGCCGTGAGCTGGCTCTGTGTAGTTGCCCGACGCGGTCCGTGGACGCTCCCCGAGTCGCGGCGGTTCGTCCAATCCGTGCTCGACGACCCGCCGACGCGGTTCGCGCGGGGCGCCGCGCTGGGCGCCGTCGCCAATCTCGAGGCGATGGAGGGCCGCTTCGACGAGGCACGCATCCTTGCGCGCGAGAGTCATGAGATGTGGGAGGACGAGGGGATGGACGCGACGGCCGCCGCCGATCTCATCCAGGTCGCCGACATCGAGATCATGGCGGGCGACTACGCCGCCGCGGTGCCCGTCCTCCGCGAAGCCGTCGAACGGCTCGAGGACAGCGAAGAGCCGTTCAGTCTCATCAACGCCGCGTGGCGGCTCGCCGTGGCGCACGAGCGCCTCGGCGAGGCCGCCGAGGCGGCGGCGCTCCTCAACCGGGCGCGCGAGGCAGACGGCGGGGTCTTCGTCGGCGCCTGGTGCGACACCGTCGAGGCGGCGCTCGCAGCACGGAGCGGAGCGACCGAGACCGCGCTCCGCCTCCTCGACAGCGCTACGGCGGCGATCGCAGCCGGCCCGTCGGGGAGCTTCGGCGCCGACACGTATCTCTACGCCGCAGACGCCGCCGCGCTTGCAGGTGACGAGACGCGCGAGGCTGAGTACCTGCGCCGCGCGGCGGACCTCGCCGGCTCGATGGGGTATGTCCTGGCCGAGCGCCGCGCGCGCGAGCGGCTCTACGCGGCCGAGGCGCGATAGCGGACGGCGCCGGCCGTGCCGCCGTTGGCCACGACGAGCGTCGGCCGCTCGTAGCGGTCGCTCGCTCGGAGCGCGGCCGGGATACGAAAGGTGAACGTCCGCCGACCGTCCGCGCGGCCAGCCGGCGCTCGACCGACGGCTCCCCGGCTCGCGGGCTGGCAACGGCGTAGCTGAGGACGGCGTCGCCGCGGCCGCGCGTGAACCGGAGCGTGAGCGACCTCGTCCGGGGCGAAAGCCGCACGAAGTCGATTGCCAGTGGGGCCACCGACGCGCTGCGCGCGCGGCCGAGCTCCGGCAGGTGCTGGAGCCGGTCGCCGTACTCGCCCGCCACCCAGGCGGCGTAGCTGCCGAACGCGCGGGCGAACGGCCGGTGCGTGACCCGCCCGTACACCGCCGCCAGCGCCGCCGCCTGGCGCTCCGGGTGACGGGCGATCTCGCCGAGGTATGCAGGGAGCAGCGGCGGCTGCCGCTCGTCGAGCCAGTGCCAGAGCAGCTGTGCGCCGTAGCTCTGCGCGGTGACCGGCTGCCGCGGCGCGGCGAGCCAGTGCCGGAGCTGCAGGGACGAGACGATGTCCTCGACGTCCGGGAACACGCGCGTCTCCATCGCGGCCGCCGTCCCCTCGAGCACCCAGTCGTCGAGCGGCGACTCGCCGTGGAAGTACGAGAACTGGACGAGGTGGAAGAGCTCGTGGGCGACGGTGCCGTCAAGGCTGCCGAGGCTCGCCGTCGGGCTCGGGTCGAGCCAGTTCGACACGGCGAGGAAGCCGCCGCCCTCGGCGTCGGCCGCAGGGAAGGCGACGCCGAAGTAGCCGGCTGCGAAGCGCGAGACGTAGATGTCCGGCCGCGCGTCCGGGCCCCCTGCGTCGGCGAGGACGCTTGCGAAGCCGCGGCGCTCGTAGTAGGCAAGCGCCGTGTCGGCCGCGGCGCCGACGCGCTCGACGTAGTCGGGGACGCCGTCCGCATTGTCGTCGTTCAGCGGCGGGGCGCTCACCCCGAGCGTCACGTAGTGCACCACCGCGCGCTCCGACAAGTACGTGCGCGCCGGCGTGACGTAGTCGTTGAAGACCTGGATCGCGTTCGGCGCCGCCGCCTCGGCGGCCGCCGGGACGGCGTCGGGGCGCTGCCGCTTGGCCGCGGTCGCCGCCGGAGCGAGGGCGGCGGCCAGGAGGAGCGCCGTGAGAGTCGTGCCGAGCCGTCTCATCGGCCCGAGCGTCGCGCCCCGCGCTCACAGCGCGGTCACCGTCCTCTCACACACGGTCACAAGCCGGGCTGCGGCCGGGACCCCGCCGGCCGCAGCCCGTCTGGTGCGGAGGAGCTACTTGACGATGAAGTTGCTGTGCGCGTCGATGTAGTTCGGGCCCGTCTGGTCGTCCGACATCACCGCGCGCAGTTTCGTGCCGGACGGGACGAGCTCGGTGACCGTCTTGACGGCGATCGAGTCCGTCCGTCGCGATCGTTGCGAGCTGCGCGTCGCCGAGCGGCGCCCACCCGGTGCCGTTCACGAACGGGTGACCTGCACGGTCTGCCGGCGAGCGTCTTGTTGGAGAGCACGACGATCAGGAACTTGTTCACGCCGACCTTCTGGAAGGTGATCCGCGGGCGGACGTTGACGGCGAGCTTGCCGCTCATGACGTCGCCGTACTGCGCCTGGTATCGGTGTTGATGCGCGGCTGGACGCGCAGCGACCAGGCGCCGTTGGTCGTCGTGGTGACGTCGACGCGGGCGACCGGCTCGCCTGCGGGCCGCACGTAGACGGTTACCGTCTCGCCGGCCGTCTTCGTCGACGTCGCGCCCGACAGCGTGACCGAGTCGCCGAAGATGGCGATGTTCCGGTTCGCCGACAGCGTCACCGAGCGCTGGACGGCCGGCGTCACGGTGACGGTGCCGCCGAACGTCGTGTCCTTCGCAGCAGGGTCGCTGTAGGTGAACGTGCCCGGCGTCGCGAACGTGCACGACGACGACTGCTGCGGTTGCAGCGCAAGATTGCACGTCGTCTTGTCGACGACGACGGAGTGCTCGACAGTGTCGGAGTTCTTCCAGCTGACGGCGTTGCCGGCTTCGACCGTCACCGCCTTGGGGCTGGGCCCGGTCTTCCTGATGTCGATCCCGGCCGTCTCGGCGATCGCCGCGGAGGTGGCGAGCAGGGCGACGAGCCGCCGCCAGCGCCGTGATGAGCTTCTTCATGTGTCGGGACCTCCTCTGGTCTCTGTCCGCAGGGAGGTACCCGCCGCCGGTGCGACGCCCATCCGGTTCATCGCAATACGAACAAAGTTCTTACAAGCGGTGTAATGACCGCGCCGCCCGCGGGACTGGACGCCAAACAGCAGGGGTCGGCAAGGAGCAGCAATGACTCGGAACCCAGCGGTATACGTCCAGACGAACGACGCGGCGACCAACGAGGTGCTCGCGTTCGCGCGCGGCGCCGACGGTGCGCTCGCCGCCGGCGAGCGGTACGCGACCGGCGGACGCGGCACCGGCAAGCCGCATCTCGCCTCCCAGAGCTCCGTCCTGCTCGACGACGGCGGCGACTGGCTGCTGGTCGCGAATGCCGGCAGCGACGACATCACCCTCTTCGCCGTCGTCGACGCCGGGCTCAGCCTCGCCGACCAGATCGCCTCGGGCGGCTCGGCGCCGACGAGTGTCGCCGTCCACGGCTCGCTCGTCTACGTCCTCAACAACGGCTCGGCGTCGCTCAGCGGCTTCCGGATCGAGGACGCCGGTCTGGTGGCGATCGACGACTCGGCGCGGTCACTCAGCTCGCCCGACGCCGACGGCGCACAGGTCGCGTTCAGCCCGGACGGGAAGACGCTTGTCGTCACCGAGCGCGGCACCAGACAGCATCTCGAGCTTCGCCGTGCGCGCCGACGGCACGCTCGACGGGCCGTCGACGATCCCGTCCGTCGGGCGCCACGCCGTACGGGTTCGACTTCGCCGGCGACGCGCTGGTCGTCACCGAGGCGTTCGGCGGCGCCGTCGGCGCCGCTGCTGCATCCTCGTACACGGTCGCGGAGCCGGGTAGGCTCGCCCCTGTGAGCGGCTCGGTCGCCGACACCCGCAGCGAGGTCTGCTGGGCGGTCGTGACCCGCGACGGCCGCTACGCGTTCGTCACGAACTTCGGCGACGGCACGATCTCGA
Organism: uncultured Thermoleophilia bacterium; assembly: GCA_963817375.1. GTDB lineage: Bacteria > Actinomycetota > Thermoleophilia > Gaiellales > Gaiellaceae > JACVRM01. The sequence goes on from CAWFOB010000004.1 coordinate 286,324, forward strand.
GCTACACGGTCGGCGACGGCGGCGCGCTCGAGCTGCTGGAGCCGTCGCAGCGTCGACGCGGCTCGGCGAGAAGGGCATCCGCGACGAGGCGCTGACCCCGGACGGGCGCTTCCTCTACGCGATCGACGCCGACGCGCAGCGCGCTCTTCGGCTGGACGGTCGGGCCCGACGGCGCGCTGTCGCCGGTCGGCGAGATCGAGGGCGTGCCGGAGACGGTCGCGGGACTGGCGGCGAGCTGATGCCCGTCATCTCTCGCGGCTTCCACGGCCGCCACCAGGACGAACCATCCGACCGGGTTCCGCCGGGCCAGTACGTCACCGGCGACTTCCCGGTGCTCTCCGCCGGGCCGACGCCGCACACCCACCTGGACTCGTGGACGTTCGAGATCCAGCGCGGCGGCGATCTGCTCGCCTCGCTGGACCTGGGAGGAGTTCCAGGCCCTGCCCGCGCGAGCGCGTCACGCCGGACATCCACTGCGTGACCAAGTGGTCCAAGCTCGACACGACGTGGGAAGGCGTGTCGGTCGACACGCTGCTGGAGGGCGTCGACGACGACTCCGACTACGTCCTCGCCTACTCCGACGGCGGCTACGACACGAACCTGCCGCTCGACGACGTCACCGACGGGAAGGCGTGGGTCGTCGACACGTTCGACGGCGAGCCGCTCGACCCGGAGCACGGCGGCCCGGCGCGGCTGCTCGTCCCGCACCTCTACTTCTGGAAGAGCGCGAAGTGGGTGCGCGGCCTGATCATGCGCGACGAGGACGAGCCCGGCTTCTGGGAGTCGAACGGCTACCACCTGCGCGGCGACCCGTGGCTGGAACAGCGGTACTGGGGCGACTGACATGGCTCGTGGCCGAGGTGGCCGCGACCGTGCACGGAGACGCCGCGCACGCGCACGCTCGTGCTCGACGTGCCGGGCTGGGGCGGCCACCGGGCCGGCCAGCACCTCGACGTGCGCCTGACCTCGGACGACGGCTACCAGGCGGAGCGCTCCTACTCGATCGCCTCCGCGCCGGGGGACCGCTCTGGCGATCACCGTCGAGCGGCTCGACGACGGCGAGGTCTCGCCCTACCTCGTCGACGTGGTGCACGAGGGTGACGCGTTCGAGGTACGCGGGCCGATCGGCGGCTACTTCGTCTGGGAGCCGGGCGACGAAGCGGCCGGTGCTGCTCGTCGGCGGCGGGTCGGGCGTCGTGCCGCTGATGGCGATGGCTCGCGCACGGGCCATGGCCGGCGCCGACACGCCGCATGCGCCTGCTCTACTCCGTCGCGGACGCTCGACGACGTGATCTACCGCGAGGAGCTCGACCGGCTGGCGCGGCGGCGGCTTCGACGTCGTCGACACGCTGACCCGCGGCGCAGCCACCGGATGGACGGGCTACGCGCGGCGGATCGACGACGACATGCTGCGCGAGGTCGCGTGGCCGGCGGCCGATGCGCCGATCGTGTTACGTGTGCGGGTCGACGCCACTTCGTCGACGCGGCCGCGGACGGTCTCGTGCGGCTCGGCTACGACCCGCGCTGGATCAGGACCGAGCGCTTCGGAGCGACCGGGCTGATGGACGAGCCGGCGCCTGGACGGCAACGCGATCGGCGGCGACCTGATGGAGCTCTTCGGCACGGAGATGACGGTCGCGTGGGCGGTGTGCCGCTCCTGCGGCGCGCACGACCAGCTGGCGGAGATGCAGGTCTACCGCGACGCGCCGGGGATCGTCGGGCGCTGCCGACACTGCGAGGCGGTGCTGCTGCGCATCGTGCGCGCCCCCGGCCGGACGTACGTCGAGCTCACGGGCGTCGCGAGCCTCGAGCTGCCCGGGTAGCGGCTCAGTCCTCGCCGTCCCAGTAGTCGAGCATCGGCCCCGGGCGGCTGAGCAGGATGCGCTCGCCGGCCGCGTTCCGCGCCCCGATCTTGCCGCCGTCCGGGTACTCGACGATCTCGGGCAGGAGCATCGTCGAGAGCATGAGGACGCGTGTCGGCGTCTCGGTGCGGTTGATCACCTGGTGGAAGCCGTCGGCGCCGCGCCGGAAGACGGCGACGTCGCCCTCGCGCAGCATCTGCTCGCCGTCGGCGGTGCGCAGCGTGGGCGCGCCGCGCAGGACGATGAGCCACTCCTCGTTCGCGTGGTGCGTGTGGTACGGGAACAGCGTGTTGCCGGGCTCGAGCTCGTACATGCTCCCGCCCATCAGCTCGGCGTTCAGGCGCTGCCCGATCCAGACGTCCTTGGCGCGCCAGCCCTCCCGCTCCTCGATCCGGTCCCACTCGTCGGCGCCCAGGTTGAAGACGTCCATGGCAGGGACACTACGACAGCTGGGCCGCGCCTGGACATCGGCCCGGCGTCTAGCTTGTCGCAATGGCGGTGAGCCACCGCGCGGAGGGCGAGGAGCGAGTCAGCCCACTCGAGCTCTTCTTCGACCTCGTGTTCGTGTTCGCGATCACCCAGGTCACCGGCCTGGTCTCGCGCAACCCGACCTGGACGGGTGTCGCGCAGGGCATCATCGTGCTGGCGCTGCTCTGGTGGGCCTGGACCGCCTACGCCTGGCTCACCGGCACCGTCGACCCCGAGGACGCGGTCATCCGGCTGGCGATCTTCGGGGCCATGGGGACGATGCTGATCGCGTCACTCGCGGTGCCGCACGCCTTCGGCGACGACGCCGTGCTCTTCGTCGTGGCCTACGTGGCCGTCCGCCTCGCGCACATCGTCCTCTACCTGCTCGTCGGCCGCGGCGACCGCGAGTTGCTGGGCGCGATCGCCCGCCTCGGGTACGGCGCCGCCCCCGCGGCCGTGCTGCTGCTCGTGGGTGCGCTCGTCGGCGGAGATGCCCAGATCGCGATCTGGGCTGTGGCAATCGTCGTCGACGCGCTCGGCGCGGTCATCGGCGGCGCCCGCGGGTGGCATCTGGCGGCCGGGCACTTCGCCGAGCGGCACGGGCTCGTCGTCCTGATCGCGCTCGGAGAGTCGGTCGTCGCGCTCGGCGCGGGGACGCTCGGCATCCCGCTGGACGCGGGCATCGTCGCCGCCGCCCTGCTCGGCCTCGCCGTCGCCTGCGCGATGTGGTGGGCGTACTTCGACGTCGTCGCGATCGCCGCCGAGCGGCGCCTGCGCCGGGCCGAAGGGTCGGAGGCGCTGGCGATCGCGCGCGACTCGTACAGCTACCTGCACCTGCCGATGGTCACCGGGATCATCTTCTTCTCCGTGGGCGTGAAGAAGACACTCGCCCATGTCGGGGACCCGCTGCACACCGTGCCGGCGGTGGCGCTCTGCGGCGGCGTCGCGCTCTACCTGCTCGCCCACGTTGCGTTCCGCCTCCGGAACATGCACAGCTGGAACGTGCGGCGCGTCGTGTGCGCCGGGATCCTGATCGCGCTGATCCCGCTCGCGGTCTCGCTGCCGGCGCTCGTCACGCTCGCCCTCGTCGCGGCGATCTCGGCCGGGCTGATCGCCTACGAGGCGATCCGCTATGCCGATGCGCGCGAGCGGCTGCGGCGGGCGGCGCTCTCTCCGGGCTGACGCGGATGTAACGAACGGCCCGAGCCGGACATAGTCCAGATGATGAGCCCGGATGAGTTCGACTCGCTCTACCGGGAGCACGCGGGACGGGTGCTCGCCTATTGCATGCGGCGCACGCACGAGGGCGCCGAGGATGCGCTTGCCGAGACGTTCGCGGTCGCGTGGCGGCGGCGCGACGCGATCCCGCGCGAGCCGTTGCCCTGGCTCTACGGCGTGGCGCGGCGCGTGCTAGCGAATCAGCGCCGGTCGGCGCGGCGACAGAGCGCCGTCGCGCAACGGCTCGCCGCCGAGCCGCGGGCGCAGACACGCGACGCCCAGCCCGTGCTCGCTGCACTCGCCGCCCTGCGGCCCGCCGACCGCGAGCTGTTGATGCTCGTCGCCTGGGAGGGGCTCACCCCCGCACAGGCGGGGCGGGTGCTGGGCACGACGTCGGCGACCTGCCGTGTGCGCCTGTTCCGCGCGCGCCGGCGGCTCGAGCGGCTGCTCGCACGCGACCCAACCCGGCCGGCGGTTCGAGAGGAGGTCGTGTCATGAGCACCGCGATGGAGAGGCTTGCCCGTGCGAATCCGTTCCCCGGCCCGCTGCACGAACGCGCGCACGAGCTCGCCGGCTCATGGCAAGAGATCGAGCCGACCCCGATCGTCGCGCGCGGGCGCCGCCGGCTGGTCGTCGCCGCCGCGGCCGGAGTGGCCGTCCTCGTCGCGGCGGGTGCGGCCCTCGCGCTCCGCGCCGACTGGATCGACTTCTCGCAGGCTGAGCATGCGCCACCGGACGTCGTGAAGCGGTTCGTTGACCTGGACGTACAGGCGCCGCCGGGGATGGCCCCGGGCGTCATCGCAGATCAGACACGGCGCATCCCGGTACCCGACAACACCGGCCGGGTACGGACGTTCTGGGTCGCACCGACGCGGAGCGGCGGCTGGTGCATGGAGATCGCGGACGTCGGCGGTGGTTGCGACAAGCTCGGCGCGGTCCCGTTGAGCACTGCCTGGGGCGCGTGGGACTCCACGGGGAAGCGGCCGGACGATCCGCGCGTCATGACGGAGATCGACGGGTTCGTACGCGCGCGCTTCGTCGACTCGCTGCGTGTGCGTTTCGCCGACGGCGCCACCGCACGGGTGAGCCTCGTGTGGGTTTCCGCGCCGATCGACGGCGGGTTCTTCTACTTCGACGTGCCGGCCGACCACCGCGTCGGCGGCCGCGAGGCGGTGGCGGTCGAGGCGTTGGACGAAGACGGGAACATCGTCGTGAGCGAGTACGGCGACCCGACCGCCGCGCCGGTGCCGCCGCCTGGGGTACTGACGTCGGAGAAGCGAGCGCTCGCCCGCGCCGCGTCGCCGGACGGCGAGGCGGTTCTCTGGTCGGCGCCCACGCGTTACGGCGGCGTCTCCAGGTGGGTCGAGATCGGAGGGACACCGCATCGTCGCGGCGCCGGCACGGCGGATGCGACCTGGATTCCGACTCCTCACTCGGTCGTCGTCGCCGGCAGCTTCGCACCGCGATTCCGCAGGGTAATCATGACGTTTGCGGACTACTCGCACGCGACCGTGCCGCTGCACAACGGCGCGCTCCTCTACGTTGTCCCCGCCGGCCACCTGACGCCTGCAACGGCGCTCGCCGAGATCAAAGCCGTGCCCGAGCGAGGCACGCCCGTGAACATCGAGGTCTTCCCGGGGCTCAGCGGCTGCCAGGCACCGCTCCCGACGAAGGAGGTCTGCGGCTAGGCGACTTCGGTCGCGGGAACCTCGGGCAGTGCCTCGCTCGGCCGGGTGCGCAGCGCCCGCGCCATCGGCGCCGGCAGCCACCAGTTCCAGCGGCCCATCACGATCATGATCGAGGGGACGAGCAGCGCCCGGATCACGGTCGCGTCGAAGATGATCCCTGCGGCGAGCCCGATCGCGAACTGCTTGATGTCGGTGCCCGGGCTCTGCGAGAGCACGAGGAACGCGAACATCAGCACCAGCGCCGCGCTCGTCACCAGCTTCCCGGTGCGCGCGAGCCCGAGCCGGATCGCGTCGTTCGTGTTGCCGGTCTCGTCGTAGGCCTCGCGCATGCGCGTGAGCATGAAGACCTCGTAGTCCATCGAGAGCCCGTAGAGGAACGCGAAGATCATCAACGGGATCCAGGAGATGATCGCCCCCGTCGCCGGCACGTTCCAGATCGCCTCGGAGCCGTGGCCGTTCTGGAAGATGATCACGATGATCCCGTAGGCGGCCGCGAGCGAGATCAGGTTCAGGATCACCGCCTTCAGCGCCAGGAACACCGAGCGGAACGCGCGCATCAGCAGGATGTACGTCAGGATCACGACGAAGAGCAGGACGTACGGGAACTTGCCGTAGACCGCGTGCACGAAGTCACGCGAGATCGGCGCGACGCCCGTCACCGCGAGCTTCACGTTGCCGCCGAGCTGCTGCGCCTCGGCGGGCAGGACCTCTTGCTGCAGTCGCGAGATCACGCCGTTCGTCGCCTTGGCCGCGCCGTCCTGCGCGGGGAACGCCTCGATGACGGACAGGTTCCCGTGCGTCCAGCCCGGCGGAGCGGCCGCGCCGGCAATGCCCTCGGTCCGGTCGAGCGCGCTCGCGACCTGCTGCAGCTCAAGAGGCGAGGCGTTGTCGGCGACGATGTTGAACGGCGAGAGCACGCCCGAGGAGATCCCCGCCGCGACCAGCGTCTGGTAGCCGCGGTGGGCGTCGCCGGCGCCCGGGAAGTCTTTCGCCTGCGCGTCGGCGGGGTTGATCTGCAGGCCGTAGAAGACGAGCACGCCCACGATCGCGAGCCCGGCGAGCCCGATCGAGATCGGGTGGCGCGTGACCGTCTTCGCCCAGCGGTTCCAGAATCCCTTTTCCGGGTCGTCGCTCCCCTCGACGAGCCGCTTCGGCAGGACGCGCGCCGAGTTGATGCGGTAGCCGAGGACGAACAGCATCGCGGGCAGGAGCGTGATCGCGGCGAGCACGGAGACGGCCGGGATCAGCATCCCGCCGATGCCGATCGAGCGGATGAAGGGCAGCGGCAGGATGATCATGCTGAGCAGGCCGACGGCGACCGTCGACCCGGAGACGATCACCGATCGGCCCGCGTGCGTCATCGTCTCCACGACCGCCGTCTCGCGGTCCCTGCCGTGGCGTATCTCCTCGCGGAAGCGAAAGATCATCAGCAGCGAGTAGTCGATCGCGACGCCGAGCCCGACGAGGGCGACGAGGAACTGGACGATGATCGAGACGTCGGTGATGTAGGTGAGCAGGTAGATCAGCGTGAACGTGTTGAGGATCGAGGCGCCGGCGACCATGAGCGGGAACGCGACCGCCGGCAGCGTCCCGAAGGTGAACAGGAGGATGACCAGGGCGCCGAGGGCGCCGATCAGCGTCTCCACCAGGATGCTGGGGCCGCTCGTCTCGCCGCCGCTCGACTCGTTGTAGAGCGGGTCGATCCCCGTCACATACGTCGTCACACCGGCCGGCGCCGTCCGCTTGAGCGTGGCGGAGACGTCGTCGTACGTGGCCAGGTTGAACTGCGCCTCACCCGGCGGGTAGAGGACCTCGAACGCCACCTTGCGGTCCTTCGAGAGGTAGACCGGCTTGTGGGTCGTGAACCACGAGCTCACGCGCGAGCCGGGCCGCTTCGCGGCCGCGGCGGCGAACGCCTTGCGCACACCCGGTGTCGTCGCTTCGCCGCTCTCGGCCTTCACGACGAGGACGACCGGGTTCAGGCTGCCGTTCCCGAACGTCTTCTGGATCCGCTGCCCGTTCTCGTACGCCGAGTAGCCGGGGATCGAAAAGGACTGGAACCAGCGGCTCGACAGCTGCCCCGCCGAGATCGCGCCGACGACGGTCAGGGCGATCCAGAGCCCGATGACGTAGCGGCGCCGGGCGATGACGAGGTGCGCGAGCCTCTCCACGCGGCGGACGCTAGCGAGAAGACCCCGGGCGGTGTCAACTCGAAACGTGCGGTTCCGAGTTAGTGGCTGACAGCCACTAACTCACGCGGCCACGGTCGAGAACTGCGGCAGGATGTCGCGCCCGTAGGTCTCGAGCGTCTCCTTTTGCCCCTCGGTCATCAGGTAGATGTTGAACTGGTCGACGCCGACCGACTCGAGCTCGCGCAGCTTCGCGATCGCCTGCTCGGGCGTGCCGAGCACGCAGAAGCGGTCGCAGATCTCGTCCGTCACGAACTCGCCGTGCGCGGCCCCGACGCGGCTGTGGTCCTTGTAGTCGTAGAACTTGCGCGCCTTGACGAAGTCGGTCAGCGCGGTCGGGATCTCGGACTCCCAGCCGTACTTCTCGATCAGGTCCATGACGTGGTTCGAGACCATGGCCGGGAACCAGCGCACCTGGTCGCGGGCAGCGGCCATGTCGTCGCCGATGTGGCTCGGAGCGCCGACGATGCACTTGAGCTCGCTCGGGTCGCGGCCCGCCTCCTCGGCCGCCTTGCGGGCCGTGCCCATGATCCACTGGATGATCTGCGGGTCGGCGAGCTGGATGATCACCCCGTCCGCGACGCGCCCGGCGACGGCCAGCGCTTTCGGCCCGTAGCCCGCGATCCACATCGGGATGTCCGGCAGGTCCGTGCGCGCCCAGGTCAGCTGCAGCTCCTTCTCGTTCCACACGACCGGCCGGCCGTTCATGAGCTCCTTGATCATCGCGCAGCGCGCCTCGAACTCGGCCACGCGCACCGGCTTCAGCCCCACGACGCGGCGCGAGGAGTCGCCGCGGCCGATGCCCATGACCATCCGGCCGTTCGAGAGGTCGTGCATGGTCGCGTACCAGCTCGCCGTGATCGTCGGGTCGCGAATCCCCGGGTTCGTCACGAAGTGGCCGAGCTTGAGCTTCGACGTCCGCTCGGCGACGACCGGGAAGGTCGCGTACGACTCCTGCCAGAGGATGTGCGAGTCGTAGGTCCAGCCGTACTCGAACCCTTGCTCTTCGACCTGCTGCATCAGGTCGAAGAACCGGGACATGGGCGGGTCGGGCAGAACCGTGACGCCGAACGTCAGCATGGCGGGGCCTCCTCCTCGGGGAACGTCCCCGATTACAGCACGGTCTTATGGCCCCAGGGGGCCGCGGCTGTCGTTCTGGCGGCCCACGACCACCCAGATCGCCTCGGCCGGCTCGTCGCCGATCGCCCAGAGACGGTGGGGCGAGGACGAGTCGAACGACACCGCCATCCCGGGCGTGAGCTGGTACTCGTCGAAGCCGATGCGCACGCCGAGGCGCCCGCGCGTGACGATGCCGTACTCCTTGCCGCCGTGGCGCATCAGCGAGTCCTCGTCGCACGACTCGGAGCCGGGCTCGTAGGTGACCGCGAGGAACTCGACGAGCGGGTCGCTGCCGGCGGTGAGCCGCTCCCAGCGGACGCCGCTCTCGAGGTTGATGACCGCCCGGTCGCCCGGCCGCGTCATGGGGCTCGGCGCGGCAGCCGCAGAGACCGGCCGCGGGCCTGGCTGGCCGCCCTCGGGAAAGAGGTCGCTCATCGGCAGCCCGAGCACGGTCACGAGCCCCCAGAGCGTCCCGACGGACGGGTTGACCTTGTCGCGCTCGATCTGGGAGATCAGGCTCGGCGACACGCCGACTCGGCGCGCGATCTCGCGCACGGTGAGGCCCTTGCGGTGTCGCTCCTCGCGCAGGCGGGCGCCGAGGCCGTTGATGTCGGCGAGGCCGTTCGTGTGCTCGAGCGGCGCCTCCACCGGCTATCCGGCCGCCGCCGACAGCTGGTCGCGCAGTTCGGCCGCCAGGTACTCCCAGTCGCGGTCGAAGCGGTACGAGTGCCGGTCGGGCGGCCCCGGCGCCGACGTCTCGAGCCAGAGCACGGTCCCGCCCTTCACCTCGTAGAAGGCGTGCACGCAGCCGACGCCCGTCCAGAAGACGTCCCCGGCGCGAAGCGTGTAGCGCTCCCCGTCGGCGACCACGTCCACCTCGCCCTCGAGCATGAAGTACGACTCCTCGAAGGGGTGGTCGTGCGGATGCGCGACCGCGCCGGGCTGGTAGCCGACCATGAACATCGTCTGCAGCTGCGCATCGAGCCGCTTGTCGACGAGCATCTTCACGGTGATGCCGCTGTAGGCCAGCGCGGCCGTCGCCATGCTCGCCGAGACCCTGGGCTCGTCGACCCTCGCGCCCTGCTTCAGCCGGTCGATGTCCATGTCGCCGGGCTGCAGCAGGAAGAGGTTGCGGTTGCGCGGGTCGCGGAGGTTCAGCGGCGCCGGGTCGGTGTCGGGCGCCGGGCCGACGAAGAAGGTGTCGGCGGGGCCTTCCGGCCCACGCGGCCGGGGCGACGCGGCCTCGATCCAGCGCGCGGCGCCGTCGGTGCGGAACGCGTGCGGGACGCCGACCGGGATCGCCCCGCAGGCGCCCGGCTGCAGCCGCACGGCGATGGCATCGAGGTAGAGAGCCGGCTCGCCCTCCAGGACGTAGAGCGTGGTCTCGTACGAGTGCAGGTGCGTGTCGATGTGACCGTCGGTCATCTCGACCAGCGTCAGGCCGGTGTGCGTGGTGCCGTTGTGGCCGCCGAGCAGCACCGAGCGGGCGAGGCCGGAGCTGTGCTCCGGCACGCCCGGCACGAGCTCGATGTCCTCGCGGCGGATCAGCAGATGCACGTCATGCCCTCGCCTTCTCGTCGACGACCGGCCGGCCGTTGCCGCCCGCCTGCACGGCGGTCCGCGGCGCGTCGAAGTCGGCGCCGCGCACGTACTCCCGGCCGGCGACGAGCAGCTCGTCGGCCGGGAAGCGCGTGATCACCTGCGGGCCGGTCGGCGTGACGATGACCTCCTCCTCGATCCGGGCCGCGTTGCGCCCGTCGGAGGCCGCGCAGTACGTCTCGAGCGCGAAGACCATCCCGACCTCGAGCTCGACGGGGTCGTCGAACGAGTGCAAACGCGAGATCATCGGCGCCTCGTAGAGGCCCACGCCGAGCCCGTGCCCGAACTGCAGCCCGAACGCGGCGTGCTCGTCGCGCATCCCGATCTCCTCGGCCGTCGGCCACACCTCGGCGATCTTGTCAGTCGTGACGCCGGGGCGCACCCGGTCGATCGCGTTGTCGAGCCACTCGCGGCACTGCTTGTAGGCGTCCAGCTGCGCCGGTGTCGCGTAGCCGACGCTGAACGTGCGGTAGTAGCACGTCCGGTAGCCCATGAAGGAGTGGATGATGTCGAAGAAGGCCTGATCGCCGGGGCGCAGGAGCCGGTCGGCGAACGTGTGCGGGTGCGGGTTGCAGCGGTCGCCCGAGATCGCGTTGATCGCCTCGACGTGCTCGGAGCCGAGGTCGAAGAGCACCTGCATGGCCGCGGCGACGATCTCGTTCTCGCGCACCCCCGGCCGCAGGAGCCGGTAGATCTCCTCGTAGGCGGCGTCGACGATGCCGGCCGCGTGGTCGAGCAGCGCCAGCTCCTCGTCGCTCTTGATCTTGCGCGCCTCGAGCATGACCGGCTGCGAGTCGGTGATGTGCAGGCCCTTGCGCTGGAGCGCCAGCAGCGTGGTCATGTCCGGCACGTCCATGCCGACGGGCTCGCCGTCGAGGCCGCGCTCGTGCAGCTCCTCCCAGATCATCCCGGCGAGCCGGTCCGGGATGCCGGTCGCGTCGGGCATGGCGCCGCGCATCGGCGGCACCCAGGCGCGCCAGCTCGACTCGGGCAGCCATGGGCAGTAGAGCTGGTGGTGCCGCGCGGCGGAGCCGAAGTCCCACAGGATCGGCGGTCTCGTCGCGCAGCACGAGCCCGAAGCGGATGTTCTTGTCGCGCTCCCAGGTGCCGATCGCCGTGCTCGTGACGTAGCGCAGGTTGTTCGGGTCGAAGAGCAGCAGGCAGCCGAGATCGGAGCCTCGCAGCGACGCCTGCGCGCGCTCGAGCCGGTGGGCGCGCAGCTTGGGGAAGTCGATGCGCTGCTCCCAGTCGACGGCCATGGTCGCCCCGCGTGACGCGATGGGGGTCCCGCTCACCTGGATCACCTCTCTCTGTGGGTCGTGGCCGGCGCCGCCCGCTCCTTGAGCTCGAGCAGCATCGCCATGAAGTCCTCGTCCGCGTGGCCGTTGCGGGCGGTCGCATCGAGCAGCGCCGCGATCTCACGGGTCGCAGGGAGCTCGACGCCCGCCTCCTCGGCCAGGTCGAAGACGAGGTCGACGTCCTTCTGCATGAGCGCCGACGTGAAGGTTGCCGTGTAGTCGTCGCGCAGGAGCGGCTCGCTCTTGTACTTCACGAACGTGGAGCCGACGACGGAGGCGCCGATCGCGTCGAGCAGCGCCTCGCGCTCGACGCCGGCGGCCTCGCCGAGCACGAGCGCCTCGGCGAGCAGAGCCGCCGTGCCCACGATCAGGATCTGGAAGGTCAGCTTGACGACGCGTGCGGCGTCGCCCGTGCCCACGTAGCGCACGGTGGGCGTGATCGCGTGGAGCAGCGGCTCGACCTCGTCGAAGTCCAGCGCGGTCGCCCGAGACGATCAGCGCGGCGGTGCCGGAACGGACGGCGCCGGGGTTCCCGCTCGCCGGGCTGCGCAGATAGCGGACGCCCGCCTCGGCGAGCGCGTCACCGAGCCGGCGCGAGGCCGCGACCGAGACGGTGCTCATCTCGACGAGCACGGCGCCGTGACGCAGCTCCGTGAAGCGCCCGGCCCACGCGTCGAGCGCGTCGTCGTCGGCCAGCGACGAGAAGAGGATGTCCAGCTCGCCGAGCTCGCCCCCCACGCGGGCGCCACGCTCGACCAGTTCTGCCTCGCGCCCCGGGGTGCGGTTGAACACGGTCAGGTCGTGGCCGGCCTCGAGCAACCGCTCGGCGAACGCCTGCCCCATCTTCCCGAGACCGACGAGGCCGAGCCTCATCCGAACGGCCACCCGCCGTCGACGTTGATCGAGACGCCGTTCACGGCCCCGTTCTCGAGCAGGAAGATCGCAGCGTCGACGATCTCGTCCATCGTCGCGAGCCGGCCCAGCGGCGTGCGGGCGGTATGGCCTTCGAGGACGTGCGGCGGCTTGGCCGACCACCAGGGGCTGTCGCCGACGATCCCCGGATGGATCGCGTTCACGCGCCGGCGGGGCCAGCTCGACCACCATGCGTGTGAGACGAGGCCCGTCGACGCCGCCGTTCACCGTCGTCACCGTCGTCGAGCCAGGGTACGGGACGTCGCAGCGCCTGCCCGCCGAAGAGGAGGATCGACGCCTCCGGGGTCATGCGGCCGAGCAGCGTGTGCACGACCTCCGTGTAGCCGACCAGCTTCAGCGTCACCAGCCGGATCGCCTTGGCGACGTCGTAGTCACGGATCGAGTTCTCGTCGCGCTCGAGCGCCGCCAGCACGAGATGGTCGACCGCGCCGACGTCGCGAAGGCCGTCCGCGATCGTCTCGGGCTCGCCCAGGTCGAAGCCTGCGCTGGTCGCGCGCTCGCCGATCTCGGCCGCGACACCGGCCGCCCGCTCTGCGTCGCGCCCGGTCACGACAACGTCCCGGCCGCGCGCGGCGTACGTCTCGGCGAGCCTGCGTCCGATCCCGGCGGTGCCGCCGACGATGACGACCGCTCCGTCGCTCACTGCGGAGACGATAGAGGCGCTGTGTAGCGTCAGTCAACTGATCCGCATGGCCACGTTGCCCCTGACAATGCGGAATAGACATTGCAGCGCCTGCACGAAGGTGGTAAGACTCGCGCCGCAGTACAGCCACACTCCACACGACTGAACAGAAGGGAGGAGGCCGTGCCGAAGCGCGTGCTGCTCCGCGGCGGCCACGTCCTGACCATGGATCCGGGCCTCGGCGACGTCTACGGCGGCGACGTGCTGATCGAGGACGACCGCATCGCAGCGGTCGGACACGGCCTCGACGTCGGCGACGCGGAGACGATCGATGCGACGGACTGCATCGTCATCCCGGGCTTCATCGACTCCCACCGCCACACCTGGGAGACCGTGATCCGCGGCATCGCGCCCGACGTCAGCCTCGGCGGCTACTTCGACCTCGTCCTCGACCAGCTCGCCCCGGCCTACCGCCCCGAGGACGTCTACGCCGGCAACTACCTCGGCTCGCTCGAGGCGATCGACGCCGGCGTCACGACCCTGCTCGACTGGTCGCACATCAACAACACGCCCGAGCATTCCGACGAGGCGATCCGCGGCCTCGCGCGACGCGCGCCTGCGCGCCGTCTACTGCTACGGCAACCCGAACACGATCCTCGCCGACTGGTGGTACACGAGCACGCTCAAGTCGCCCGAGGACATCCGCCGCGTGCGCGACCAGTACTTCTCGAGCGACGACCGGCCTGCTCACGCTCGCGATGGGCACGCGCGGCCCCGGCTTCTGCACGCCCGAGGTCGTCCGGCACGACTGGGAGCTCGCCCGCGACGTCGGAGCGCCGATCAGCGTCCACGTCGGCATGGGCCCGTACGCCGGACGGTTTGCTCGATGGTCTAGCAGCTCGAGCGAGCTCGACCTGCTCGGCCCGGACACGACGTACATCCACTGCAACTACCTCTCGGACGAGGAGTTCCGGCTGATCGCCGATCAGCGGCGGCAAGGTCTCGATCGCGCCGTCGGTCGAGATGATCATGGGCCACGGGACGCCGCCGACCGCGAAGGCGCTCGCCGCACGGCCTCCGCCCCAGCCTCGCATCGACGTCGTCACGACCGTGTCCGGGCGACATGTTCACGCAGATGCGGTTCCTCTTCGCCTCCGACCGGCTGCTCGCGCACGAGGCGGCCTTCGCCGCCGGCAGCGAGACCGAGCCCGAGCTGCTCACGCAGCCGCCAGGTGCTCGAGTTCGCGACGATCGAGGGCGCGCGGGTCTGCGGCCTCGAGGACCGCACCGGCTCGCTCACGCCCGGGCAAGCAGGCGGACGTCGTCGTCATCCGCTGCGACGACACCAACACGTACCCGGTCATCGACCCGGTCTCGACGGTCGTGCTCCAGGCCGACACGCGCAACGTCGACACCGTGATCGTCGCCGGCGAGCCGCTGAAGCGCGACGGGCAGCTCGTCGGCGCCGACCTCCGCCGCGCCCGCGACGAGGCCGCGTCGTCGCTCGACTATCTGCTCGCGCCACACCGAGGTCCAGCCGCACTGGGTCCAGCGCGCTCGTTCAGTGGAGGTAACAGGTTGACGAGGGCCGTTCAGCCTCCCTACACTCGCGCCGGTTTGTCGCAGCGGAAGCGTGGGGTCTAACGATGGCGCACTCCTGGGGGAGGCGCCGTCGCCATTGGCGGCCGCAGCACCTACACAGGAGGGTTGGTTGAAGTGAACCGCTCGTTTGCTCTACCTCGCATCGGCCTCGTCGCCCTGATGGCGACGGCGCTCATGGCAGTCGCGGCGCTGTTCATCGCCGCGAACGCCGCATCGGGTGCGCCGTCCCGCACGGCGGCGACCACGAACGTCGCGTACCTGTCGTTCGCCGTCGCGAACAGCTACGACGCGCCGATGCTCGCGGCCGCGAAGGCGGTCGCGCCAAGGCGCAGCGGCGCGAAGGTCACCGTCTTCGACGCCGCCAACGACCCGAAGAAGCAGCTCGCAGCAGCTCCAGACGGCGATCGCGTCGAAGCAGTACGACGGCGATCATCGTCCAGCCGATCTTCGGGCCGCAGCTGATCCCGACGGTCAAGCAGGCGATCAAGGCGGGGATCAAGGTCGTGAACATCGACCAGATCCTCGGCACGAACCCGGCCACGGCAGCGCCGCCGGTGCCCGGCATGTCCGGCAACGTCGTCTTCGTCCAGACGCAGATCGGCACAGAAGCAGGGCAAGCTGCGTCGTCGCCGCCTGCGCCAAGCTCAAGGCGAATCCCTGCAAGGTCGGCTACCTGTACTCGGTCAAGGTGTCGTCGCTCGACACCGCGATCCGCAAGGGCGTTCAACACGGCGATCGACGGGCCACAACATCAAGGTCGTCGCCGAGGGCGAGACCTTCTACAACCCGGCGAACGCGCTCAAGGCCGCGCAGACGATGCTGCAGGCGCAGCCCGACATGAACGTGATCGTCGGCGCCGACCAGGGCGCGACCGGCGCGCAGCAGGCGCTGAACGGCAAGAAGGTCACGCTGATCGGCTACGGCGGCGGCGGCGTCGGGCCTCAAGGCGCGTCGAAGTCGGGCGCGTGGTTCGGCACGGTCATGCAGCGGCCGGCGACCGAGGGGAAGCTCGGGATGCAGTGCGCGATCAAGGCGGTCAAGACCGGCAAGGGCTGCGGCGGCATCGACGTCCTCGCGGGCCTGCCGAACGGCGGCGTCGTGACGAAGGCGAACGCCTCCAAGTTCAAGGCTGAGTGGCCGGGGTAGCACCTCCCGGCCCCGACGACGAGAGTCGTCCGTACCTCGAGCTCCTGGACGTCGCCAAGCACTTCGGCGGCGTCCAGGCGCTCCGGGGCGTCTCGCTCGACGTCACCCGCGGCTCCGTCCACGCCCTCGTCGGCGAGAACGGCGCCGGCAAGTCGACGCTCGGCCGGATCGTCGCCGGCGCGCTCGCGCCCGACGGCGGCCGGCTCGCTCTTCGACGGCGAGCCGGTCTCGTTCCGCTCGCCGCGCGAGGCGCTCGAGCACAGGGTGGCGGCGATCGCGCAGGAGCCGTTCGTCGTCCCGCAGCTGACCGTCGCGCGAGAACGTCTTCCTCGGCGTCGAGCCGGCGACCGCCGGGGTGCTGCGCGGCCGGCAGCTCTACGCGCGCCTACGACGAGCTCGCCGCCTCGCGCCGGGCTTCGAGCTCCCGGGCCACGCGCCGGCGGGCCGGCTCCGCACCGCCGAGCAGCAGAAGGTCGAGATCCTGCGCGCGCTCTCGCGCGACGCGCAGCTGATCGTCATGGACGAGCCGACCGCGGCGCTCAGCGCCGACGAGACGGAGCAGCTGCACGAGATCATCCGCTCGCTCGTCGCGGGCGGGACGACGATCGTCCTGATCTCGCACTTCCTCGGCGAGGTGCTCGAGCTCGCCGACACGGTCACGGTGCTGCGCGACGGCCAGGTGTCCGCACCGCGCCCTCGTCCGGCGAGACGGAGGCAATCGCTGGTCGAGGCGATGCTCGGCCGCCCGCTCACCTCGACGTTCCCGGCGAAGCAGCCGCCGCCGCCGGACGCGCCCGTCGCTGCTCTCGGTGCGACGGCGTGACCGCGCCGGGGGTCGCGCGAGCGCCAGCTTCGAGCGTGCGCGCGGGCGAGATCCTCGGCTCGCCGGGCTCGTCGGCGCCGGGCGGACCGAGCTCGCGCGGGCGCTCTTCGGCGCCGCCAAGCTGTCGGCCGGCGACGGTCACGCTCGCCGACGGCACCGGCTCGGCCGCAGCCCGCGCCGCAGCCTGCGCCGCCGGGCTCGCGATGATCCCGGAGTCGCGGAAGGACGAGGGCCTCATCTTCGGCCGCTCGGCGATCGAGAACACGACGCTCTCTCGCCTCGCCCGGCTCGCGCGCGCGGGCGTCGTCCGGCGCGGGCCCGAGCGCAGGGCAGCCCGCGCGATGCTCGAGCGCTGCGACGTCCGCGGCGCGCTATCGGCGCCCCGGTCGCAGCGCTCTCGGGCGGCAACCAGCAGAAGGTGCTGCTCGCGCGGACGCTGCTCTGCGAGCCGCAGGTCCTGATCGCCGACGAGCCGACGCGCGGCGTCGACGTCGGCGCCAAGCGGGCGATCTACGACTTCCTCGCCGAGCTCGCCGCCGACGGCCTCGGCGTCATCCTGATCTCGTCCGAGCTCGAGGAGGTGCTCGGCCTCGCCCACCGGGTCCTCGTCATGCGCCGCGGGCGGATCGTCGCCGAGCTCGCGGGCGACGAGATGACCGAGAACGCGATCCTGCGCGCCGCGTTCGCGGACGACTCGGTGGCGGCGTGAGCACACATGCGTCGGGCGCGTCCGGCTGGTGGCCGGAGCGGCTCGGCTGGGACCGCGTGCGCGGGCTCGGCATCCTGGTCCCGTTCGTCATCCTCTTCGGCGCTGCTGACGCTGGACGAGCTCGCCCTTCGCGACGCAGCTCCAACCTGCTCAACATCCTCGACCAGCAGTCGGCGACGCTGATCATCGCCGCGGCCGGCACGCTCGTGCTCGTCGCCGGCGGCATCGACCTCTCGGTCGGCTCGATCTACGCGCTGGCCGCCGTCGTCATCGGCGCACTTCGGCCAGCACCACTCGGCGACGCTGGCGATCGCGCTGGCATCGGCGCCGGCCTGGCCGTCGGGCTCGCAACGGCCTGGTCATCACCGTCCTCCGCATCAACGCGCTGATCGCGACGCTGGCCGCATGCGTTCATCGTCGGCGGCCTCGCCAACCTCGTCAGCGAAGGGCAACCTGCTCGTCCTCTTCGACTCGGCGGGCAACATCAAGCCGGCCTTCGCGCGCATCTCGAACACCGTCTGGTTCGGCGTCAAGACGTCGATCTGGATCATGGTCGTGGTCGTCGTGCTGCTCGGCTTCCTGCTCGCCGCCGACGACGGCCGGGCCGCTACATGTACGCGGCCGGTGGCAACGCCGAGGCGGCGCGGCTCGCGGGCGTGCGCGTGAACCGGATCCGCGTCCTGACCTTCGCCCTGAGCGGCACTGCGGCCGGGCTCGCGGGCGTGATCGACACCTCGCGCGTCGGCAGCGCGCAGGCGTCGAGCGACAACACGACGCTCGCCTTCACGGTGCTCGCCGGAATCGTCGTCGGCGGCACGAGCATCCTCGGCGGCGAGGGCGCCGTCTGGCGGACCGTCGTCGGCGTCCTCTTCATCGCCCTGATCGGCAACGGCTACGTGCTGCTGGGCTGGGACCCGCTCTACGAGCAGATCACTACGGGTGCGATCCTGCTGGGAGCGGTGGCAATCGACGCGCTGGCGAGGAGGCGAGGCTGATGGCGACGACCGAGACTGCGCAGCTCGACGCTGCCACCGCGCGCGACCTCTATCGCCGGATGCTGCTGATCCGCGGCGTCGAGGACCGCGTCCAGAGCCTCTTCCTGCGCGGCGAGGTGTACGGCACGACGCACCTCTACAGCGGCCAGGAGGCGGTCGCCGTCGGCTTCGCGAGCGTGCTCCACGAGGGCGACCGGATCGCCTGCACCTACCGCGGCCACGGGCACCTGCTCGCGATGGGCAGCGACCCGGAGGCGCTCATGGCCGAGCTGCTCGGGCGTGAGACCGGCCTCAACGGCGGCCGCTCCGGCTCGATGAACATGGTCGACCCGGAGCACGGCGTGCTCGGCTCCTACGGGATCGTCGGCGGCTCGATCGCCGCCGCCACCGGCGCCGCGCTGGCGCTGCGCGGCACCGACTCGATCGCGGTCGCGTACTTCGGCGACGGCGCGATCAACCAGGCCTACTTCTACGAGTGCCTGAACTTCGCGAAGGTGTTCCAGCTGCCGGTGCTCTTCGTCTGCGAGAACAACGGCTACGGCGAGTACACGCCCTTCGAGGCGGTGACGCCGGGCGGCATCGTCCCGCGCGCGGCCGCGCTCGAGATCCCGGCCGGCCAGATCGACGGGATGGACATCCGCGTTACCCGCGCCGCCGCGGCCGAGATCACCTCACGCGTCCGCGAGGGCGGCGGCCCCGAGTTCGTGGAGGCGATCACCTACCGCTTCGTCGGCCACTCGCGGAGCGATCCCGGCAAGTACCGGCCGGAGGGCGAGCTCGACCGCTGGCGCGAGCGCGACCCGCTCGTCGTCGCGCGGAACGCGCTCGGCCTCGACGCCGTCGAGCTCGACCGCGTGGAGGCCGAGGTGGCGGAGGAGCTCGAGCGCATCGAGGCGGCCGCGCTCGCGGCCCCGTTCCCGGAGAGCATCACGATCCCGGAGTTCAATGAACACGACGGCTGAGAGCGTCGTCGACGTCGCGATGCCCAAGCTCTCCGACTCGATGGAGGAGGCGACGGTGCTCGCCTGGCTGAAGCGGCCGGGTGACGCCGTCGAGCGCGGCGAGCCGCTCGTCGAGGTCGAGACCGACAAGGCGACCGTCGTCTACGAGGCTGAGGCGAACGGCGTGCTCGAGGAGATCCTCGTCGGCGACGGGCAGACGGCGGCGCTCGGCGCTCCGATCGCCCGGCTGCGCACCGGGGACGCTCCCGCCGCCGCGCCGAAGCCCGCGCCGGCACCGAAGCCCGGCCGCGCCCGGGCAACGCCGGTCGCGCGCAAGCTTGCGAACGAGCGCGGCGTCTCGCTGGACGGCGTCGACGGCTCTGGCCCCGGCGGCCGCATCGTCGCCGCCGACGTTCCGGGCGGAAGCGCGGACGGCGCGCCTCCGTCGGGGCGGGGAACGGCAACGCCGGTCTCGCCCACCGCGACGCAGCGCACGATCGCCCAACGCATGGCCGCCTCGCGCGCGTCCATCCCCGAGTTCACGGTCGAGGCCGAGATCGACATGGACGCGGCCGCGCGCCTGCGCGACGAGCTGCGCTCCGCCGGCGCCGATCCGGTCCCCTCGTTCAACGACCTGCTGATCCGCGCCGTCGCGCTGGCCCTACGCACGTTCCCGGCGCTGAACGCGACCTACGAGGACGACCACCCCGTTCGCCACAGCCGGGTCAACGTGGGCTTCGCGGTCGACGCGGGCGACGCGCTGATCGTGCCGACGGTCTACGACGCGGACACCAAGTCCGTCCCGGAGCTCGCACGCGAGACGCGCGCGCTCGCCGAGGGCGCCCGGAACCGCTCGCTGAGCCCCTCCCAGGTGGGCGATGGGACATTCACGGTCTCCAACCTGGGCATGTTCGGCGTCCGCCGCTTCAACGCCGTGATCAACCCGCCGCAGGCCGCGATCCTGGCCGTCGGCGAGGTCGCCGAGCGGGCCGTCGTCCGCGACGGCGAGGTCGTGCCGCGCCCGATGATGGACGCATCGCTCTCCTGCGACCACCGCGTCGTCTACGGCGCCGAGGCGGCCCGCTTCCTCGCCGAGGTGCGCCGCCTGCTCGAGCACCCGTCCCTGCTCCTGCTGGAGGCCTCATGAGCGAGGTCGAGTTCCGCGAGGCCGTCCGTCAGGCGCTCGACGAGGAGCTGGAGCGCGACGAGCGCGTCTTCCTGATGGGCGAGGACGTCGCCGTCGCCGGCGGGGTGTTCGCCGTCACGCCCGGCCTGCTCGAGCGGCACGGCCCCGACCGCGTCATCGACACGCCGATCTCCGAGCTGGCGATGACGGGCGCCGCCTACGGCGCCGCGCTCACAGGCAAGCGGCCGGTGCTGGAGATCATGTTCGGCGACTTCCTGGCGCTGTCCATGGACTCGCTGATCAACCAGGCGACGAAGTACTGGTTCCTCACGGGCGGCCGCCAGAGCGTCCCGCTCGTCATCCGCTCGGTGGTCGGGGGCGGCGGGCGCTTCGGCGCCATTCACTCGCAGATGCCGGTCTCCTGGCTGATGGGCATCCCCGGGCTGAAGATCGCCGCACCGGCGACGCCGGCCGATGCGAAGGGCCTGCTGAAGGCGGCGATCCGCGACGAGAACCCGGTGATCTTCTTCGAGCACAAGCGGCTCTACTCCGTGAAGGGCGCCGTCAACGGCGACGTCGTGCCTCTCGGCCGCGCACAGGTCGTGCGCGAGGGCGCCGACGTCACGCTCGTCAGCGCGATGAAGGGCGTGCACGACTGCCTCGCCGCCGCCGTCGAGCTCGAGGGCGAGGGCGTCCAGGCCGAGGTCGTCGACCTGCGCACCATCCGTCCGGTCGACCTGGATACGGTGCTCGCCTCCGTGCAGAAGACGAACCGCATCGCCGTCGTCGAGGAGGGGCCTCTGACCGGCGGCTGGGCCGGCGAGGTGCTCGCGCTCGTCACCGAGCACGGCCTCGGCGACCTCGACGACGCGTGGCGGATCACGACGCCGGACTCGCCCATCCCGTACAGCCCGGCGCTCGAGGACGCGCACCTGCCCGGCCCCGAGCGCATCGCCCGCGAGGTGCGCTCGCGGCCGTGAATCGCCGGGCCGTGGCCGGCGGCCTCGGCCTGGGCCTCGGCGCCGGCTTCAACATCTCGACCGTCGGCCCGGCAGCCGACGTGCTCGCGTCGGAGTACGGAGTGCGGCTCGGGGTAATCGGCTTCCTGACGACGGCCCTCTTTGCGACGCACCTGCTCTCACAGCTGCCCGGCGGCCGGCTCATCGACCGGCACGGGGCACGCACGATGGGGATGCTCGCGCTGGCGGTGATCGTCGCCGGGAACGCGCTCGCGCTGACAACCGGGATCCTCGCCGTGGGCATCGCCGGCCGGCTCGTGACGGGGCTCGGCACCGGCGTGGGCTTCATCGCCGGGAGCGATTACGTCCGCGCGAAGCTCGGGACCCCGACGGCGCAGGGGCTGTACGGCGGCTTCAGCGTCGGCGGCGCCGGGCTCGCGATCGCGCTCGTCCCGCTCGCCGCGCTCTCCGTCGACTGGCGGGCGCCGTACCTCGCGGGCCTCGTCATGGCGGCCGTCTTCCTCGTCGTGCTCTGGGCGGCGCCGGCCGACCACGTGCACGCGGGGGCGCTCCGCGGCAACCCCTGGGCGATGCTGCGCGACCGGCGCCTCTACCCGCTCGCTGTGATCCACACGGCGTCGTTCGGGTTCAGCGTCATCCTCGGCATCTGGACGGTCTCGCTCTTCGAGCACGACGGCTACCGGAGCGAGGTCGGCGGAGTCATCGGCGCGCTCACGCTCCTCGGCGGGCTCCTCACGCGGCCGCTCGGCGGCCGGATGATGGAACGCTGGCCGCAGCGGACCCCGCTGTACGTCGAGCTGAGCATGCTGGCCGCGGCCGGCGGCACGCTGCTGCTGCTCCTCGACGTGGCCATCCCGTTCCGTGTGCTCGGCGCGGCCGTGCTCGGCCTCGCCGCCGGCATCCCGTTCGCCTACGCGTTCACCCGCGCGCAGCAGATCCGCCGCGACGCGCCCGCGCTCGCGACCGGCTTCGTCAACAGCTGCGCGACCCTGACGATCCTCGTCGGGGCGCCGCTCCTCGGCTTCACCTTCGCGCTGCCCGGTGAGGGGGCGATCGGCTTCGCCGTCGTCGCCGCGCTGTGGGCGGCCGCCGCCCTCTCGCTCAGAGGCGAGAAGGACGGCAGACGCCCTCGTGGATACCGGCGTGAGTTAGTGGCTCTCAGCCACTAGCTCAGGCCGGTACGCCCTCGGGGACAGGCTTGGTGTCGATCTGCATCGCCGGGTCGGCGATCGGGACGTACGTCGTCTCGGCGCCGAGCTCCTTGCGCACGATGTTCGCGCCCTGCGCGAGCGCGGCGGCCTTGTACGTGGCGATGGGCCGCGGCACGCCCTGGCGGCCGAAGCCGCAGTCGGACGAGAGCACGAGGTTCTCCGGCTCGATGTAGTCCAGCGCGAGCCGGATGTCGGCGGCGACCTCGTCGGGCGTCTCCACCTGGAGCTGGCGGTGGCTGAGCATCCCGACGGCGATCTTCTTGTCCGACTTGCCCTTGTACGGGGCGAGCGCCGGCAGCAGCTGGTGGTTGTTGTTCTTCGACTCGATCGTCCAGACGTCGCACTTGATCCGCTCCATGTAGATCTCGAGCGACGGCTCGTAGGAGATGTTCGGGTCGAAGCAGTGCTGCGCGCCCGGGTTGCCCCAGCACGTGTGCACCCAGAGCTCGGCGTCGTCGAGGCCCTCGACGGTGTGGTTGAACAGGTCGACGTAGAAGTTGAGCGTGTCCTCGTCGGCGCCCCACGCCGCGGCGCTGTGGATGGCCGGCTCCTCGATCTGCACGACCTTGCAGCCGCCGGCGACGAGCTGCCTCAGCTCGGCGTTCAGGATCGTGGCCAGATCCCACATCAGCTCGCGCTTGTCGTCGTCGTACGCGTCCGTCTGGATCGTGAGGACGGTGCAGGCGAGATCCGAGGAGACCGTGCCGAACTTGACCGGCTTCTCGGTGCGCGCCTGCGCGACGCGCCAGATCTTGGCGAACTCGAGCGGGACGCGCGGCCCGATCTTGTCGACGATGGCGTGGTACTTCCAGCCGCCGATGATCTCGTTGAGCCAGGTGCCGACCGGGTAGTCCCAGAGGGCCGTGCGCTCGGTGTCGTACTCCGAGACGCCGCTGACGCGCTCGCTCGGGTACGAGAACCACGAGCGGCCCGCGAGGTCGAAGTCGAGGTGGTAGTCGCCGTTCGTGAGGATGTCGAGCCCCGCCAGCTCCTGGTCGGCGATCACCGTGGCGACCGCGTCGAGGTGCTGCTCGCGGAACTGGACATCGCCCAGGGCCGTCGAGTAGGGGCGCTCGAGCAGGTTCCCCGTGTACCAGGCCGGTCGCGGCCAGGACCCGGTCACGGTGGTCGGAAGGATCCGGTCCTTCGTCGCTGTCAACATGACGCGTCGCCTCTCCTTTCGGGCGCGTGTTCAGTGCAAGTGGACAGGCTGTACAGCCCGACGCGAACCTACCACGACCTGAAAGCTTCGAGCGTTGTCGGCACTACGATCCACTACGCTGGATCCATGCGGCCCGCAGCACTCGTGCTCGCGCTGACGGCAGGCTCGGTGACGGCGATCGACCTCACCCAGAAGGCGCTGGCCCTGAGCCGGCCGGAGGCGGTCGTGGGCCACGAGCGCTCGCTCGGCTACGTCCTGGCCGGCGCGGGCGCCACGGCGGTGTGGGCGGCGGCGATCGTGCTCGTCGGCTCGCTGCCGATCGCGTTCGCGGGCGGGATCGCCGTCGGCGGCGCGATCGGGAACCTGTCCTCGCTGATGCTGTTCCCGTCGTTCCGCGGCGTGCCGGACCCGCTCGTCGTCGGGCGGCTCGCGTTCAACCTCGGCGACGTCGCGGTCGTCACCGGCCTGGTCCTGGTCGTCTCGACGACGATCGTGTTCGCGGTGCAGAACCGCGCGCGGCTGCGCGAGCCGGTTCGCGTCAGGAGCTAGGAGCCCGCAACCCAGGCGATCGTGCGGCTTGCGAGCCGGTCGAGCGCCTGCACGGAGAGCTCCAGGTGCTCCGGCTTCGTGTCCTCGAGCTTCGTGTGCGAGAGGCCGCGCAGGCTCTGCACGAACAGCATCACCGTCGGCACGCCGGCGCGCGCGACCTCGGCCGCGTCGTGCAGCGGGCCCGACGGCAGGCGGTGCGTCGTGCCGGACACCTCGCGGATCGCGTCCTCGGCGAAGCCGACGAGCGTCTCGTCGAACAGGATCGGCTGGATGTTCCAGATCCGGCTCCACTCGACCTCGATGTTCTCCTCCGCGGCGAAGCGCTCGGATGCCTCTTTCGCCTCGGCGAGCATGCGCGCCAGCGTGCCGGCCTCCATGTTGCGCTGGTCGAGCAGCTGCTCGGCCGTCTCGACCACGGACGTGACGATGCCCGGCTTGCAGACGACGCCCCCTGATGTGCACACGGCGCCGCGGCCGGCTCCGCGGGCGATGTCGCGGATCGCTAGCTCGAGCTTCGCGGCGCCGGCGAGCGCGTCGCGGCGCTGGTCCATCGGCGTCGAGCCGGCGTGGGCGGCCTGGCCGCGCCACGTGATCAGCGAGCGCTCGACGCCGAACGTGCCGATCACCGCGCCGAGCGGCAGGTCCATCGACTCGAGCACCGGCCCCTGCTCGATGTGCAGCTCGAGGTAGGCGGCGGCGTTGGAAAGCTGCCGGTGCGCGTCGAGCGCGCGGTCGAGGTCGACGCCGTGCTCGCGCAGCGCGTCCTCCCAGCGGATGCCGTTCGCGTCCGTGCGGTTCCGGATCTCCTCCTGGTCGGCCATCGTCCCGGACGCGGCGCTCGAGCCGAAGAGGCTGCG
Source organism: uncultured Thermoleophilia bacterium (assembly GCA_963817375.1). GTDB lineage: Bacteria > Actinomycetota > Thermoleophilia > Gaiellales > Gaiellaceae > JACVRM01. The sequence continues at coordinate 311,421 of CAWFOB010000004.1, forward strand.
GCCGAAGCGCGCGCCCTCCTCGTCGGCCCAGTTGACGAGGCGCACGGTGGTCGCGGGCTGGCCGTCCCCGGCGATCCGGCGGAGCACCTCGACTGCGCCGACGACGTTCAGCGCGCCGTCGAGCCAGCCGCCGTTCGGCACCGAGTCGATGTGGCCGCCCATGAGCACGGCTCGGTCGGAGGCGCCGGCCAGCGTCCACCACTGGTTGCCGGCCTCGTCGACCTCGTACTCGAGCGGGAGGCCGGCGAGCTTGCCCCGCAGCCACTCCTTCGCCTGCACCCAGGTGTCCGTCCAGGCGACGCGCTGCGCGCCGTTCTCGTCGCCGGTCAGCTCGCGCAGCTCGCGCAGCTCTTCGACGGTGCGGCTGGGGTCGAGCGGCACGGCGCGACTCTAATCGGCTCTCGGCGGATCGGTAAGAATCGCCCGCATGTCCGCCGTCGTTGCCAGCCCGCCCGTCCGCTCGCAGCGGACGGAGACGGCTCGACACGTCTTCTCACGCGGGGCGGTCTTCGTCCTCGTCTTCGCCGGCATCTGGGCGCTCTGGGAGGGGTACCGCTGGACATGGATGCAGCTCGGACTGACCTGGCCGTTCGCCGTCGACGACTCGACGATGCCGCACCTGCACAAGATCGTCGCCGCCCTCTTCGACCGCACCTCGAACGGGCAGCTCCTGATCGACTACCTGTTCCATGCGGCGCTCTTCACCGCGAAGGAGGCCGTCGTCGGCTTCGTGTTCGGCGCGGCCATTGGCTTCCTGCTCGGCGCGTTCATCGCCCGCTTCAGCGTGCTCCGGCGTGGCGTGATGCCGTACGTCGTCGCCTCGCAGACGATCCCGATCGTCGCAATCGCGCCGATCGTCGTTGTTGGTCTGGGCAACGCGTCGATCGCCGGCTGGTCCCCACAGCCGTGGGAGCGGGTGGCCGTGATCGCCGCGTACTTGACGTTCTTCCCGGTCACGGTCAACACGGTCCGCGGCCTCGGTTCGGCCGACCCGTCCGCCGTCGACCTGATGCGCTCGTACGCAGCCGGCGAATGGGCCGTGTTCTGGAAGCTGCGCGTCCCCGCCTCGCTCCCGTTCCTGTTCGCGGCGTTCCGCGTCTCGGCCACCGCCTGCGTGGTCGGCGCGGTGATCGGCGAGCTGCCGTCGTCGATCCAGGACGGCCTCGGCGGCGCGATCCTGAACTTCAACCAGTACTACTCGCTCAACCCCACCTACCTGTGGGCGACGAATCTGATCGCGGCCGCGCTCGGCATCGCCTTCTTCCTCGTGATCGTGATCGCGGAGAAGCTCGTCGTCCGACGCCCGCCGGAGCAGCTCGTATGAGCGCTCCGGACCCGGAGAACGGGCCGGTCGTCTCACTCAACGATGTCTCGAAAACGTTTGCCCGGGGCGCCACGACCGCCCTGCAGGGCATCGACCTCGACGTCGGGCGCGGCGAGTTCATCTCGCTGATCGGCCCGTCGGGGTGCGGCAAATCCACCCTGCTGCGCGTGGTCGGCGACCTCGTCGAGCCGTCCTCCGGCACCGTGCTGGTGAACGGCAAGTCGGCCCACCAGGCGCGGCTCGACCGCGACTACGGCATCGTGTTCCAGGCCGCCGTGCTCTACGACTGGCGCACGGTCGCGAAGAACATCGCCCTGCCGCTCGAGCTGCTCGGGTGGGACCGCCGGCGGCGAACCGAGCGTGTCCGCGCGATGGTCGACCTCGTCGAGCTCGGCGGCTTCGAGACGCACTACCCCTGGCAGCTCTCGGGCGGGATGCAGCAACGCGTCTCGATCGCGCGCGCGCTCTCCTTCTCGCCGGCGCTGCTGCTGATGGACGAGCCGTTCGGGGCGCTCGACGAGATGACGCGGGAGCGGCTCAACCTCGAGCTGCTCGAGATCTGGCGCGAAACCGGGTCCACCGTCGTCTTCGTCACCCACTCGATCTCCGAGGCCGTGTTCCTGTCGACCCGCGTCGTCGTCATGTCGGCGCGGCCGGGGCGCATCGCCGGGATCGTGCCGATCGACCTCAAGCAGCCGCGATCGGCCGAGACGCGCGAGGATCCGCGCTTCTTCGAGCTGGTGACGGCCGTGCGGGAGCAGCTCCACGGCGCAGGCGCCGATCGCGCCGTGGACGAGCTGGAGGCCATCGAGTGAGCTCCGCGGCCGTTCCGCTCCGCACGCGCACTCCCCTGTCACGGCGGCTCGGTCGCTGGATCCCGGCGATCGCCGTCTTCGCGCTCGGGCTCGTCGCATGGCAGTGGCTGCTGCCGGCGCTTGGCGTCGAGCGCTACCTGCTCCCACGGCTCTCGGACGTCGTGACCGCCTTCCGGGACAACCACGCTCAGCTGCTGAAGGGCGCCTGGATCACGCTCAAGGAGGCCGTGGCCGGTTTCGTGATCGGCAGCGGGGTCGCGTTCCTCTCGGCCCTCGCCCTCGCCCGGTGGCGGCCGCTCGGCACGGCGCTGATGCCGTACATGATCGCGGCCAACGCGATCCCGATCATCGCCTTCGCGCCGATCACGAACGCGTGGTTCGGTGTGCTCAGCCCCTGGTCGAAGATCACCATCGCCGCCGTTCTCTGCTTCTTCCCGGTGCTCGTGAACACGCTCCGAGGTCTCACGTCCGTGCGGCCCGAGTCGATCGAGCTGATGCGCTCGTACGCCGCCGGCCACGTTTCGGAGTTCACCCGCCTGCGCATCCCGACGTCACTGCCGTATGTGTTCGCCGCGCTCAAGGTGGCGTGCGTGCTCGCCATGATCGGCGCCGTCGTCGGGGATTACTTCGGCGGCGACATCAATGCGCTCGGCGTTCAGATCCTCTCGGCCGTGTCGCTCGCGCAGTACGAGACCGCGTGGGCGGCGATCCTGATCACGAGCATCATGGGCCTCGCGTTCTACGGGCTGGTCTCGCTCGGCGAGCGGCTCGCCCTGCGGTGGGATCCCGCAACACGCGGCCGACTCGAATGAGAGGGTAGTAGGGCTGGCGGCTCGACCGCCGCCACGGACCAGAGGAGGGACCGGAGTGAGGAGAGGCAAGTGGTATGCGCTCGTGGCAGCGGTTGCCGCGCTCGGCGTGCTGGCAGCCGCGAGCATCGCGACCGCGGGGTCGTCGGGCACGCAGCTCACCAAGGTGACGCTGCAGAGCAAGTGGGTCGTCCAGGGGCAGTTCGCCGGGTACTACGCCGCTCAGGCGAAGGGCTTCTACAAGCAGGCCGGCCTGGACGTGACGATCAAGGTCGGCGGCCCGGACGTCATCCCGGAGTCGGTCGTGCTCGGAAAGCAGGCCGAGTTCGGCATCGACTGGCTCCCCGCGCTGCTGGCGCAACGCGACACGGGCAACGATCTGGTCAACATCGCGCAGGTCTACGCGCGCAGCGGCACGACCGAGGTGACGTGGAAGGACAGCGGCATCAACACGTTCTCGAAGATGCGCGGGAAGAAGTTCGGGGTCTGGATCTTCGGGAACGAGTTCGAGCAGCGCGCGGCGCTCGTCAAGTACGGGATGAACCCCGACAAGGACGTGAAGCTGATCAAGCAGAACTTCGACGTCAACCCGTTCCTGAAGCGCCAGGTCGACGCGACGTCCGCGATGACCTACAACGAGCTCGCGCAGATCCTCGAGGCCAAGAACTCGAAGACGGGCAAGCAGGTCCAGCTGAGCGACCTGAACGTCTTCAAGTACAACGACCTCGGGACGGGGATGCTCCAGGACGGGATCTTCACGCGCGGCGACTGGATCAAGGACACGAAGAACCAGGCCACCGCCGAGAAGTTCCTCGAGGCGTCGTTCAAGGGCTGGGCGTACTGCCGCGACCACTACCAGGAGTGCACGAACATCGTGGTCAAGGAGGGCACGGCGCTGCCGAAGGGTCACCAGCTGTGGCAGGTGAACGAGGTCAACGCGCTGATCTGGCCGAACAAGACCGGCATCGGCGTCATGGACCCGGCAGCGTTCAAGCAGACGGCGAACATCGCCTACAAGTACAAGGTCATCAAGAAGCCGGCGACGTCGGCCGCGTACCGCAGCGACATCGCCAAGAAGGCCGTGGCCGCGCTCAAGAAGCAGGGCGTGGACGTCTACGGCAAGAACTTCAAGAAGGCCAAGGTCACGCTGAAGCTGGGCGGCAAGTAGGGCCATTTCCGGCACTCCGCGCGGAAATGGTTAGGTGCGAGGGGCGGCCCGTTTGGGCCGCCCCTTCGTTAGAAAACGTGATCAGGCGTTCAGCGGCTGAACGTGGCGGGCGCCGCGAAGATCCGCCGGCCGGCCACTGACATCGCCTTGGCAGCGGCCTTGGACGTCCCGGTCGCGGCCGCGAGCGGCTCCGAACGTCGTGTCCTGCTTGCAGGACGTGCCCGCAGCCGGCAGCACCGCCGTTCAGCAAGTAGGTGTTCACGGCGTTGTCGATGCATGCGGACTCGCCGCCGTAGGCGGTGTGGCCGTCGCCGCGCATCGTGATGAGCCGGGCGTTGTGCAGGTCGCGGACGAGCCGCAGTGCACCCGCGTACGGCGTCGCCGGGTCGTAGGTCGTCGCGACGACAAGCGGTGTCGGCGACGAGTTCGCGATCCGGAACGGCCCGTCGTACGCGTCCTTGTCGTGCTTCGGCCAGAGCCCGTAGTTCAGCTCCACGTAGCCGTTGTTGAAGTAGGCGTGCGGGAAGGTGGCCCAGGCCTCGTCGCCGCGGTCGAGGTAGAAGTCCGGGTCCTTCGGGTACTTCTGCTCGGTGGCGCCGATCGTGAAGTAGAGATCGGTGCCGGGGCTGTACGTGCCGTCGTCGGGGTTCCGCCCGTAGGCGATCTCGTCGACGATGAAGCGGAGGAACGAGGCATCGCCGTCCGACGCCTCCTTGAGCGCCTCGGCGACCGGATCCCAGTTCTCCTTCGCATACAGGCCGACGAAGGTGGCGAAGTTGATGTCGTCGCCACGTATCGGGCGCGGATCCGGGCCGTACCCCGTGGCCGGGATCGGGTTCGCGTTTGCGCTGTCCACCAGCTGGTCGTACGTGTCCCACGGATCGCTGCCGCCGAAGCCGTGGCAGGCGACCTGGTCGGCTGCGCAGGCCTGCATAGAAGCGGCCCCACGCCCGCTCGAACCCAGCCGACTGCTCGGCCAGGTCGCGCCACGGCTTGTTGATGTAGGCCGTCGCGTCGATCGGGCCGTCGAGCACCATCGCGCGGTAGTTCTTCGGGAAGAGGCTCGCGTACGTCGCCCCCAGGAACGTCCCGTACGAGTAGCCGAAGTAGTTGAGCTTCGACTCGCCCAGCAGCGCCCGGATCGAGTCCATGTCGCGCGCGACGTTGGCGGTCGAGACGTGCTCGAGGATCTCGCCGTTCGTGAGGCACGCGTTGATGTACGCCTTGTCCTTCTGCATCAGCGCGAGCGGGTCGACGATGAACGGCGTCGTGGAACGGCATCGAGTAGATGCCCGTCGTCTCCTGGTTGACGTGGCAGTCGATCGACGGTGAGCTCTGGCCAACCCCGCGCGGGTCGAACGCGATGATGTCGTAGCGCTGGTTGAGCGTGTGCCAGAGCGTGCTCGCGCCGAGGAACTGCAGGTAGTCGACGGCCGTGCCGCCCGGGCCGCCGAAGTTGAAGAACAGTGCGCCGAGCCGGTGCGCGTGGTCGGCGGCCGGCACGCGCGCCACCGCGATCTGCACGCGCTTGTTCTTGTCGTTGGCGTGGTCGTAGTCGAGCGGCAGATCGGCCGTCGCGCACTCCGTCGTGGCGGCGTCCGGGGTCAGGCCGCAGGGCGTGAACGCGAGCCCCGGCTTCGGGGGCTGCTTTGCGGTCGCCGGAGCGGCCACCACGAGTGCGACAAACGCCGCGCACGCGCCGACGAGCAGGCGGAGCCTGCCGCAGGTGAATCGGGTCATGCTGAACCTCCCCTCCTGGTACGGGTCAGACGATTCTCTTTCCCTCCGAAGGGCGGATGTCAACCCTGGGCCTGAATCGATTGGCACATCTCTCACGGCGCCGAACCGGCTCGCAGCGCGGAGCAGCTCCCTTCGGGGACAGTCCCCGGAACTGTTTGCCCACAGGTAGGCGGGTTCGGGTAGACCTGCCCTGGGCTCCGCATTTAGGTTGGCGGGACACACCGAGGAGGGCGCGAAGAGATGTCAGTTCTGATCAAGGGCGGCCGCATCGTGACCGCAGCCGACGACTACGTCGCCGACGTTTTCGTCGAGGGCGAGACGGTGACGCTCATCGGCGAGTCGCTGGACAACGCAGGCCGATCGGGTCATCGACGCGGGCGGCAAGTACCTGCTGCCGGGCGGCGTCGACCCGCACACGCACCTCGACATGCCGTTCGGCGGCACCGTGACGATCGACGACGTCGAATCCGGGCAGACGGCTGCCGCGTTCGGCGGGACGACCACCCACGTCGACTTCATCATCCAGCCGCAGGGCTGGACCTTCGGCCAGGCGCTCGACGACTGGCGCTCCAAGGCCGATGGCAAGCAGGTGATCGACATGGGCTACCACATGGCGGTCACCGACCTGAAGGACGGTGGCACGCTCGAGGAGCTCGCCACGCTGCCCGACCAGGGCGTCACGTCCTACAAGCTCTTCATGGCCTACAAGGGCGCGCTCATGGTCGACGACGAGACGCTCTTCAGGACGATGCAGGTCGCCGCGGAGACGGGCGCGCTCGTGATGGTCCACGCCGAGAACGGCGACGCCATCGACGTGCTCGTCAAAGAGGCGCTCGCCGCCGGCAACACCGAGCCGCGCTACCACGCGCTGACGCGACCGCCCGAGACCGAGGGCGAGGCGACGAACCGGGCCATCCAGCTGTCGCGCGTCGCCGGCTCGCCGCTCTACGTCGTGCACGTCTCCTGCAAGGAGGCCGTCGAGCCGATCGAGCTCGCGCGCGAGAAAGGCTGGAACATCCACGGCGAGACCTGCACCCAGTACCTGTTCGTGGACTACACGTTCCTCGAGCGCCCGGACTTCGAGGGCGCCAAGTACGTCTACACGCCGCCGCCGCGGCCGAAGGAGAACCAGGACGTGCTCTGGAACGCGCTGCGCGACCGACGTCCTCAGCGTGGTCTCCACCGACCACTGCGCCTTCCTCTGGGACGGCCAGAAGACGATGGGCCGCGACGACTTCTCGAAGATCCCGAACGGCGGCCCCGGCCTCGAGAACCGGCTGCACATGCTCCACGAGTTCGGCGTGCGCGGCGGGCGGATCTCGCTCAACCGGCTCGTCGAGCTGCTGGGCGACCAACCCCGCGAAGCTGTTCGGCCTGTATCCGCGCAAGGGCACGATCGCGGTCGGCTCCGACGCCGACATCGTCGTCTTCGACCCGGAGAAGCGGCACACGATCTCGGCCGCCACGCAGCACTCGAAGTCGGACTACAACCTGTACGAGGGCACGACGGTGACCGGCTCGCCGGAGACCGTCCTGCTCCGCGGCAAGGTGCTGGTCGACGGCGACGAGCTCGTTGCACAGCCCGGGGTGGGCCAGTTCATCCCGCGCGCGCGCTTCGGTGAGAAGCTGACCGCAGGCGTGGCGGTCTCCTGAGCGAGACCCCGGCCGAGGACTGGGCCGCGTTCTACGACGCGGTCGCCAAGCGCCCCGCGCACGACACCGTGCTCGGGGCGCTCGCGCGCTTCGGGGCGCCGGGCTTCGGCGTCGACCTCGGCTGCGGGCAGGGGCGGGACACGTTGGCGATGCTGCGGAACGGGTGGCGCGTGCTGGCGATCGACGCGGAGGAGGAGGCGATCGCGAGGCTCCGCGCCCGCGCCGGTGCGTACCCGCTGCTGGAGACGCTCGTCGCGTCGTTTACCGAGGCGGAGTGGCCGGCCGCCGACCTCGTCAACGCCGGCTACGCGCTGCCGTTCTGCCCGCCTGACCGGTTCGGCGCGCTCTGGCAGCGCGTCGTCGCCTCCGTCCGCCACGGCGGACGGTTCAGCGGCCAGCTCTTCGGCGACCATGACGAGTGGGCCGCCGACCCCGAGCTCACGTTCCTCACCCGCGCGGAAGCGCTCGCCCTGCTCGAGCCGTTCCAGCTCGAGCGCTTCGACGAGGAGGACGCGGACGGCAAGACAGCGCTCGGCGACCCGAAGCACTGGCACGTCTTCCACGTGATCGCCCGGCGGGGCGCGTAGAAACTGCGGCCCGACCCTGTCACAGTCAGGCAATGAAGCGGGCCACCGGCCTCGTGCTGCTCGCCGGCGGCGTCGTCGTCCTCGCCGGGGCAGCGCCTGCTGCCCGCGACCACAGGGCGCCGCGGATCACGGCGGCGAAGATGCAGGACGCCGACGGCGACGCGCGCGCCGACCGCGTGCTCCTCACCTATTCGGAGCGGATCCGCCACGGCGTCGACCATGACGGGAAGTACCCGTTTGCGGTGTCCGGCTACCGCATCCGCTCCGTGGGAGCCGCGAAGGGCAAGACGATCACGGTCGCGCTCGTCGAGAAGGCGACGCCGGACACGAAGGCGAAGCCGGCGGTCAGGTACAAGCGGACGAGGTCCAAGCCCGTCCGGGACGGGGCCGGGAACCAGGCTGGTGCGCAGGTGTTCCGCGCGACCAGGGCCCACGGCCACGAGCCCACCATCGGCCCGTCGGACACGACCCCGCCCGAGACGACGATCGGAGAGGGCCCGTCCGGAACCGTCGCCGCACGCGGCGTGCGGTTCACGTACTCGTCGCCGGACCCGACAGCCACCTTCGACTGCGCACTCGACGCGGCGGCGCTCGCGTTCTGCCCAGCCGAAGGTGTGAAGTACGCCGACCTGGCGGACGGGCCGCACACGTTCCGGGTCCGCGCCCGCGACGCCGCGGGAAACGTCGACGCAACTCCCGAGACGCGCACATGGAGCGTCGACGGTGACGGCGACGGCTCGCTCGCGCCGGCCGACTGCGCACCCGACAACGCCGCCATCAATCCCTCCGCCGCCGACCTGCCGGAGCTCACGTTCACAGACAGCGACTGTGACGGAATCGACGGGCGCACCGCCGACGCGATCTTCGTCTCGCCGCTGGGTGACGACGCGTCGCCGGGCACCCGTGCGCTGCCGAAGCGGACGCTGGCAGCCGCGATCAGCGCCGCGGCAGCGGCGGGCAAGCAGGTGTACGCCACGTTCGGCATCTATCCGGAGCGCGTCGTGCTCGCGAACGGCGTCGGCATCTACGGCGGCTACGGGACGGACTGGTCACGGGCCCTCCTGAACGAGACGCGCGTCGCACCTGCGGGGCCTGAGGCGGCCCTTGCCGTGGGACTGACGGCGCCGACGACGCTGCAGCATCTGACTCTCGTCGCCGCCGCCGCCACGACGGGTAACACCTCCTACGGCCTGCGCGCGACCTCGAGTCCCGCGCTCGTGCTCGACACCGTCGCCGTCCGCGCCGGAGCGGGCGGCCCTGGCTCCCAGGGATCGTCAGCCGCCAAGGGCGCCGACGGGAAGGCGGGCGCGCCGGGAGGGCAGGGGTCGTGCGACGACCCGTTTCCCGGCGGCGGCGGAGGTGTAACCGGCCCGCGGACGGGGCGCCAGGGCGGCGAGGGTGGCCGCGGCGGGCTCGAGAACATCAACGCGAGTGACCCGGGCCAGGACGGTGCAGGTCCCGACGCCGGCGTGGGCGGTGCGGGCGGCTCCGTCGGTGACCCCGGCGGAGCGGGAAGCCCGGGATCCGCCGGCGGCTCAGGAGTGTTCCAGGGGGACGGCGCGGGCGGCACGGGCGGGACGTTGGCCGCGTCGCTGTGGTTCACGTCATCCGGGCAGCCCGGCAAGACCGCTACAGACGGCTCGGGCGGGGGCGGCGGCGGCGGCGGCGGCGGCCAGGCCTGCCTCACCTGCAACAACGGCTCTGGCAACGGCGGAGGCGAGGGCGGCGACGGCGGCGCCGGGGGTGGTGGAGGCGGCCCCGGCGGCGGAGGTGGCGGCTCGTTCGGGCTGTTCCTCGTCAACTCGACCGGGATCGTCGTGAAGAACTCGACGATCAGCGCGGCGAACGGCGGCAACGGCGGCAAGGGAGGAACTGGCGGCCAGCCCGGCCTCGGGGGTGTAGGCGGCGCGGGCGGAACGACGTGTACCAGCGAGGTCGGCGCCGGCGGCGCGGGCGGCCACGGTGGACCGGGGTCGCGCGGCGGCGACGGCGGCGGCGGCGCGGGCGGCCCGAGCGCGGCACTGCTCCGTCAGTCGACGACCACGAGCGGCGCCGGCAACACGCTCTCGCACGGAACAGGTGGCGCGGGCGGCGTGGGCGCGGGCGGCAGCGGCTCCGCCGGCCAGGGAGTCGACGAGCTCGTCTTCTGAGGGCTCGCTAGCGCGACGATCCCTGCAACGACGGAGTGAGGCTTCCGAGCTCGATGTGCATCCCCTCGCGCGCGAGCAGCGGCGGCTCGCCGTTTCCGTTCCACAGCTCTCGTGCGCGATCCTCGATCTCGTCGAGCACGCCGTCGGCATGCCAGGGATCGTGGTGGAACAGCACGAGCCGCCGCACGCCGGCACGCAGGGCAAACGTCACGGCGTCCGTGACGCTGGAGTGGCCCCAGCCGACGCGGTCCGGGTACTCGGCGTCGGTGAACTGGGCATCGTGCAGCAGAAGGTCGACGCCCAGGGCCAGGTCGCAGCCGGGAATCCAGTCGGCTCCGATCTCGGCGAGGTCGGCCCCAAGCGCGGGCTCGTGGTCCGGGATGTACGCCACTGACGACATCCCCGACTCCAGGCGGAAGCCGACCGTCGGCCCCGGGTGCGCGACCGGCGCTGCCGAGACGCGGAAGCCGGCCAGCTCCCACGGCTCGTCCGGCACGTCGTGGAAGAAGACCTGCGCGGGGACGTCGGACACGTCGATCGGGAAGAGCGGCGGCGACAGGTAGCGCGCGATCCGCTCCTGCAGCGTCCGCGTCGGCGAGGGCGGCCCCCAGATGTGCAGCTCCATCGCCGGGTGCCAGAGCGGCAGGAAGAACCCGAGCCCCTCGAGATGGTCGAGGTGCAGGTGCGTCAGCAGCAGGTCGATGCGCGCCGGCGCCTCGGCCATGAGGTGCTCGCCCAGAGGCCGCAGCCCGGTCCCAGCGTCGACGATGACGAACCCGTCCGGGTGCCGAACCTCGATGCACGACGTGTTCCCGCCGTAGCGCACCGTATGCCGCCCCGGGGACGCGAGCGACCCGCGGCAGCCCCAGATCGTGATCCGCACTGCTAGCCCTCGTCCTCGCCGTTCTCCCAGAAGATCGCGACGACGCCGCCGAGCTCGTCCTGGCCCGTCATCAGCGGGAACGCGGTGATCGCGATCGTGCGCCAGACGCCGTCGACGCCGCGCACGCGCCGCTTTCCGTGGATCGGCCGGCGCTCGAAGAACGCGATGCCGAGCGCCCGGTCCTCCGGCTCGAGGAACTCGCCCTTAACGTCCTCGATGTCGAACGTCTCGACGAGCTCCCTGGCGGTCAGCTCGCCGACCTCGGCGAACGACCGGCCGAGGATCTGCTCCGCCGCCTCGTTGTAGAAAATCAGCGTCCCGTCGCCGTCCGCGACGAACATGGGCATGGCGAGCTGCGACGCGAACTCCCGGGCCAGGATCAGGACGAGGCTCTTCTGGCGTCGCACCGCCATGGCATGAGCCTACGCGTCAGCGCACATCCGGTGGCGACACGACGTGCTGCCACCGGCCGCGATCTCGCTCAGCGCGAGCTCGCGGCCGGTGGTCTCGGGGGCCGGCTCTTACCTCGCCGGCACGCCGACGGGGCAGGAGACGCCCGTCCCGCCCAGCCCGCAGTACCCGTTGGGGTTCTTCGCCAGGTACTGCTGGTGGTACGGCTCCGCGTAGTAGAACGGCCCGGCCTCGGCGATCTCGGTCGTGATCTCGCCGTAGCCGGCCGCGTTCAGCTCGGCCTGGAACGCGTCGCGGCTCGCCTCGGCGGCCGCGAGCTGCTCCGGCGACGAGACGTAGATCGCGGAGCGGTACGTCGAGCCGACGTCGTTGCCCTGGCGCATGCCCTGGGTCGGGTCGTGGCCCTCCCAGAACGCTCGCAGGATCTCGTCGCGGCTCGTCTTCGCCGGGTCCCACACGACGAGCACGACCTCGGTGTGCCCGGTGCGCCCGCTGCAGACCTCATCGTACGTCGGGTTCTTCGTGAACCCGCCGGAGTAGCCGACGGCGGTCGTGTACACGCCGGGCAGCTTCCAGAAGATGCGCTCGGCACCCCAGAAGCAGCCCACCCCGACGACGAGCGCCTCGTAGCCCTCAGGGAACGGCGGGGTGATCGGCGTGCCGAGCACCTCGTGGCGCTCGGGCACGGGCATCGTGGCGTCGCGGCCCGGAAGGGCGTCCTCAGGGGCGACCAGCTCGGTCTTGTGACGCTGGAACAGGAACATTCGGTCTCTCAGTCCTCCTCATGCCGCAGTGCGGCGGAATTGATGCAGTAGCGCAGCCCGGTCGGGTGCGGCCCGTCGGGGAACACGTGCCCCAGGTGGCCGCCGCAGTTGGCGCACATCACCTCGGTGCGCGTCATGAACCAGCTGCTGTCGGTCTCCTCGTCGATTGCTTCCTCGGCCGCCGGCGCGGAGAACGCCGGCCAGCCGCAGCCCGAGTCGAACTTCGCGTCGGACGCGAACAGCTCGGCGCCGCAGCCGGCGCACATGTAGGTGCCCGGCTCGAACGTGTGGTCGTACTCGCCCGTGAACGCGCGCTCGGTGCCCTTCTCACGCAGCACGCGGTACTGCTGCGGGGTCAGCTCGGCGCGCCACTCGGCGTCGGACTTCTTGATCTTCGGCATACCCTTAAGTCTGCCGGGAACGTGCTTTGTTACGGGCTTCCTCGTCGACCGTGAGCCAGTGCAGCGGGGCCTCGAGCAGGAGCGGATGGTCGGTGTGCCCGTGGATCCAACGGCGGCTCAGCCGGGCGCCATACGGATAGTGGAGCGGAACCAGGGCGACACGCTCGGCGACGAGCAGGCGGTCGATCGCACGGTACGTCTCCAGGCGCTCGTCCTCGTCGCGAAGCGTCTTGGCGTGCTCCAGCAGGGCGGTCACCTCGGGGTCGTCCAGCAAGGGGTTGTTGGCGAGAAACTCACGCAGCATCGAGTCCGGGTCCGGAAGGTCCGGGTTCCAGCCCCAGGCCCAGAGGTGCGTACGCCCGAGGGCCGCCTCCATCTCCTGGAGGTCAATGAGCTCGAACGTCACACGCGCGCCGATGCTGCTCCACGCATCGAGAAACACGGCGGAGTACCGCTCGGGATCCAGCACGCCCGCGTCGAAGACGAACCGGAGCTCCGGCAACCCGTCTCCGCCTGGGTACCCCGCATCGGCGAGCAACTCACGCGCCCGCGCCGGATCATGGCCCAGACCGATGCGATGGGAATGGCCCGGAATCGCGGGCGGCAGCAATCCGCCGCGGCCCACCGGCTCGCAGATGCCGGCCCAGGCCGCGGCCGCGCGGTCGGTGTCAAGCGCGAGAGCGAACGCCCTGCGGACGCGCTCGTCGTCGAACGGCGGCTCGGACGCGCGGAAGCCGAGGTACCAGATTGCATTCGCGATCCCGTGGTCGGCGACCGTGTCGGGGGCGTCCTCCAGGCCGCGCAGGCTCTGAAAGCCGACGTCGCCACCTCCGCGGAGCCAGACGCCGTCGTACCCGGTCCCAAACGGAAGGAGCAAGACCTCCGCCTCGCGGACGTTCCCCCGCTCGCCGGTCCAGTCGGCCCGCGCGCGCAACGTCGCGATCTCATCGTCCACCGCGGCGAGCGTGAAGGGGCCGCTGCCGACGAAGTTGTCAGGCTCACGCCACGCCTCGCCGAGCGCCTCGCAGCGGTGCTTCGGCCAGGCGAACGTGTACGGCGCCGCCAGCAGATGGAGAAATCCGTTGTGCTGCTCGCGCAGCCGGACCTGAAGTGTCAGCTGGTCGACCGCAACGGCCGTCTCGATCGGCGCCAGCAGCCCGCTCGACTCGACGCCGTCTGAGACCATTCGTCGCCACGTGTAGGCGAAATCGTCGGCGGTCACCGGGACGCCGTCGCTCCAGGTCGCGTCCGCCCGAAGCCGGAACCGGTAGGCCAGGCCGTCCGGAGCGACCGAGAACTCCTCGGCGAGGTCGGGCACGACGTTCAGGTCGCGATCCACCGTCATCAGCCCGCGATAGAGATGCGCGGTGAGCCAGACGGTGTGCGTGGCGTACGCGTGGCCGGGCGTGACGTTCCAGATGGGGGCGAACAGCACTTCCACCTTCGCGGACGGCACGGTGTGCACCGGATCCGGCGCCGGCAAGCGGAACGCGCGCTCGTATGCGTCGGCAGCCCGGTCGAACTCGAACGCCAGGTGGTGACTGAGCGCAAGGCGGAGCAGCGTGCCTCGCGCCCGTGGATCGTCGTCGCCCATCACGTCGAGGGCCTGGCGATAGAACTCGCGAGCCTCCTGGTTCGCGAACAGTGCGCGCGCTGAGTCACCGGCCTTGAGCAGGTAGCTCACCGCGACGCCGGGCGTGTCCGACTCGGCGAAGTGCCAGGCCAGCAGCCCGTAGACCTCGCTGGGCGAATCCCGGTGCAGCTCTTCGAGGGCACGCCCGACCCCACCGTGGAGAAGGCGGCGCCGCGGCTCGAGCAGGCTGCGGTAGGCGACCTCCTGGACGAGCCCGTGGCGGAAGCGGTACTCGCGGCGCCGCTCCTCGACGACCAGGTCGAGGCGCTGCAGCTCGGACAGCGCGCGGCGCAGTCCGTCTTCCGGCGCGACGCGCTCGAGCAACTGGAGGCCGAAGCCTTGCCCGATCACGGCCGCGACGTTGACCACCTCGCGCGTCGCGGCGTCGAGCCGGTCGAGCCGTGCCTGCAAGGCCTCCTGGACCGCCGAGGGGACGGCGAGCTCGAGCTGGCCGTCGCGCTCGGCCAGCGCGCCACGCTCGACCAGGTCGGCCAGCGCCTCCTCGAGGAAGAACGGATTGCCGCCCGCCCGCTCGGCGATCAGCGCGGCCAGCGCCTCGGGCAGCTCCGCGCCGGCCGCGCCGGCGGCCAGCTCCCGGCTGGCGGCGCCGTCGAGCGCGTGGAGCTCGACTTCGTGGAAGCGGTGCGGCAGCCGCCTGCGCGCGGCCTGCGCGAGCTCCCAGGACCGGTGGTCGCGCTCGCTCCGGTGCAGCAGAACGAGCACGACGGCCTCCTCCTCCGCGACCATCGCGAGCTCCTCGAGCAGGTCGAGTGTGGCGTCGTCCGCCCAGTGCAGGTCTTCGGCGACCAGGCACACGGGCTGGTCGGCGGCCAGCGCCGCCACGACCCGGGCGACTGCGTCGACCGTCTGCTGCTGGACGCTGTCGCGCGAGATCTGCCGTAACTGCTCCGCGACCGACGGCTCGAGGGTCAGCCCGAGCAGTGTCGCCAGGAACGGGTAGAGATCGGGCTCCCCGAGACGTCCCAGCGCGGCCTTGAGCTCGAGCCGAACGCGGGTCTCCGGGTCGGAGACGCCGAGGGCGAGCCAGCTGCGCAGCAGGTCACGCACCGGCCAGTAGGGGATCGCCTCCGTGTAGGCGAGCGCGTGCCCGGTCAGGACACGGACGCCCGCCGCACGTCCGCACGCCTCGCGGACGAGCCGCGACTTGCCGATCCCGGGCTCGCCCGTGACGGACACGATCGCTCCGCGCCCGTCGAGCGCATCGTCCAGCGCACTCGTGAGGACGGCCAGCTCCGTCTCGCGGCCGACGAACGGTGTGCGCGCGGCTGGGTCGGACGCCTCGAGCTCCCCGGTGACCAGGTACGCGTGCACCGGCGCGCTCTTGCCCTTGAGCTCGAGCTCCCCGAGATCCTCGAGTGCGAACGCGCGTGACACCTGGCGCGCCGTATCGGCGCCGACGGCCACGCCGCCGTCGCCGGCAACCGTCTGGAGCCGGGCCGCGACGTTCGCGGTGTCGCCGAGCGCGTTGTAGCGCTGCTCGTCCGGGCGCTCGCCGACCAGCACCACGGGGCCGGTGTTGACGGCCACGCGAGCGGCGAGCTGGATGCCGTACGCCTCCGCGACCTCGCCGGCGTAGGCGCCGAGCGCGTCGTGGATGGCGCGCCCCGCGCGCACGGCCCGCACCGAGTCGTCCTCGTGCGCGACCGGCGCGCCGAACACGGCGAAGAGCCCGTCGCCGGTCAGCTGGGCGACCGTCCCGCCGTAGGCGCGCACCTGCTCGGCCATCAGCTCGACGACCTCGTCGAAGAGGAACTTCGAGCGGTCCGAGCCGAGCTGCTCGGCGATCGCGGTCGAGCCGGCCACGTCCACGAAGAGCGCAGCGACGATCCGACGCTCGCCGGAGGGCGCGGCCATGCGTCAGTTATACGCGGCTACGTCAGCGCGTCTGCGGAAAACCCAGGTCGACCTTCGACGTCGCCGGGTCCGGCCAGCGGCTGGTGACGACCTTCCCGCGCGTATAGAAGGAGATCCCCTCCGGCCCGTAGATGTGCGAGCTGCCGAAGAGCGAGTCCTTCCAGCCGCCGAACGAGTAGTAGGCGACGGGCACCGGGATCGGCACGTTGATGCCGACCATGCCCGGCCTGGACGTCGAACTGGAACTGCCGCGCCACGCCGCCGTCGCGCGTGAAGATCGCCGTGCCGTTGCCGTACGCGTTCTCGTTCACGAGCCGCACGGCCTCGTCGTAGGTGTCCACGCGGACGACGCCCAGCACCGGCCCGAAGATCTCCTCGAGGTAGACGTCCATGTCCGGCTTGACGTTGTCGAGCAGCGACGGGTTGAGGAAGAAGCCGCCGCCGTCCGGGGCGTTCTCGCGCCCGTCGGCGACGACCGTCGCGCCCGCCTCGCTGCCCTTGTCGATGTACGACGCCACCTTGTCGCGGTGCTCCCGCGTGATGAGCGGGCCCATCTCGACGCCCTCCTCGAGGCCGTTGCCCACCTTCACCTTCGGAATGCGCTCCTGGATCGCGCTCACGAGCGGATCGGCGACGTCGCCGACGGCGACGACCACGGAGATGGCCATGCAGCGCTCGCCGGCCGAGCCGTAGCCGGCGCTGACGGCCGCGTCGGCGGCCTGGGCGACGTCGGCGTCGGGCAGCACGATCATGTGGTTCTTCGCGCCCGCGAGCGCCTGGACGCGCTTGCCGGCCTTCGTCCCGCGCTCGTAGATGTACTTCGCCACCGGCGTCGAGCCGACGAAGCTGACCGCGTCGACGTCCGGGTGGTCGAGGAGCGCGTCGACGGCGACCTTGTCGCCGTGCACGACGTTGAAGACGCCGTCCGGGATCCCGACCTCCTTGAGCAGCTCGGCGATGAGCAGGCTCGCGGACGGGTCCTTCTCGGACGGCTTCAGCACGAACGTGTTCCCGCAGGCGATGCGCCGGCGCGAACATCCACATGGGCACCATCGCCGGGAAGTTGAACGGCGTGATCCCGGCGACCACGCCGAGCGGCTGGCGGATCGAGTAGACGTCGATGCCGGTCGAGGCCTGCTCCGAGTACTCGCCCTTGAGCAGCGTCGGGACCCCGCAGGCGTACTCGATCACCTCGAGCCCGCGCGCGACCTCGCCGAGCGCGTCGGAGAGCACCTTGCCGTGCTCGGCGGTGAGGATCGCGCGCGAAGTCCTCGCGGTGGGAGTGGAACGTCTCGCGCATCCGGAAGAACAGGTCCGAGCGCTTCGAGAGCGACGTCGAGCGCCAGCCGGGGAACGCCTCGCGCGCCGCCTTGACGGCGCGGTCGACCTCCTCGACGGACGCGAAGTCGACGGCGCCGGACTGCTGCCCGTCGCGGGGTTGAACACCGGGCCGCTGCGGCCCGACTCGCCGGCGACGGAACGGCCGCCGATCCAGTGGCTGATGCGCTTCACGTCGCTGCCGCGCTCGGTCTGCGCCTCGAGAACCTCGGTCATCAGTTCCTCCTCAGAAAGCTCCGGTCGAGCTTAGCTCGGCTTACCATTCGGCGAGCATGTCCGAGTCGTCCCCCGCGCCGGCGGTAGCCGAGGATCCGAACGAGCGGTTCGCGTCGCTGCTCGCCTCGGAGGAGCGGGTGATCGTGGTGCGCCAGCGGCACTGGGCGACCTTCCTCAACGCGGCCCGCTGGTTCGTGCTCGTCCTGGCGATCGGCGCGCTGGTCGGCCTGCTCGAACCAGGGCGTGCCGAACGACGGCGTCTTCGGCTGGCTCAGCTCCGCGCTCGGCTGGGGCTTCGGCGTCCTCGTCCTCATCGGCCTCGCCGGCGTCGGCTGGTACTACCTCGAGTGGCGCCGCGAGCGCTACCTGGTCACGACGCGGCGCGTCATCGAGGCCGGCGGGATCATCAACACCTTCTCGCGCGACACCTCGCTTCAGATGATCACCGACATGCTCGTCGGCCACCCGTGGCTCGGGCGCATCCTCGGCTACGGGCAGATCGACCTGCTGACGGCATCCGAGGGCGGAACGACGCGAATCCGCTTCCTCCCGAAGGCGGACGAGTTCAAGCGCAGCCTGCTCGACGCGCGGCACGAGTACGAGCTGGAGGTCGGCGGCGGCAAGGTCGTCGCAGCAGGCAGCGCCGCTCCGGCGCCGACCGACGCCCCGCTGACCGGCGAGGAGGTCGACTCGTCGATCACCCACCTCGCCGGCCTCCGCGACCGTGGGCTGATCACCGCCGAGGAGTTCGAGCAGAAGAAGCAGGAGCTGCTCGACCGGCTCTAAGGCGCCTCGATGGGCCTTCCGACCACGAGCTGGTCGCGCATCGCCGGGTCGAGCTCGCGGTAGGCGGCATCGGGCTCGGCGCCGAGCCCGTCGAGCGCCTTGCTGAAGAAGCAGCGAGCGCTGGCCGTCGCCACGACGTCGAGGATCTCCGGATCGCTGAGCCCCAGCGCGCGCACGCGCGCGATGTCCTCGGCCGTCACTGCCGTTGCGTCGCGGGCGACCTTGGCGCCGAGGTCCATGACCGCCCGGTCGACCTCGTCGAGCGGCCCGTGGCCCTCGACGATCGCACGCACCTGGTCGGCGTCGTAGAACTGCTCCACCAGCACCTTCCCGTGCGCGAGCATGCAGTAGCTCGAGCGCAGCTCGTGCGCGGCGGCGACCGTGACGAGTTCGTAGCGGCGCCAGTCCATCGAGCCGCGAAGAGCCCCGACGAGCTGCCGCCACGCCGCCCAGAGCTCGGGCCGGTGCGCGAAGAGCCGGGTCATGTTCGCCACGTAGCCCTGCTGCTCGAGGTCGGCCTCGTACAGCTCGCTCTCGGCCGGAGTGTCGATAAACGCCATCGCCTTCCTACACCTCCTCGCTCGGGTACAGGCGTATAGTCGCCGCATTGCGGCAGCGCGCAAGCTTGCGCGACAGCTCCCTCGAGGAGCTGCTGAGGGGTACCAGGCGGGAACCGGCTCCCATGGAAGCCGGGCGGCACCTGGTCACGGGCGCAGCCACGCCGCCGGCCGTCCGGACGATCCGGCGTCTCGTGGTGGCGCTCGCAGCGGTCGCGGTCCTCGCCGTCGCAGCCCTGGCCGTCTCGGTCTGGCAGCTCACGCGGCCGGCCGGCCGCACCGTCGTCACGGTCTCCGAGCGGCCGGCGCCCGCGCCCGCCCGCGCGCCGCCGATCGTCACCGCCGCTCACCACGCGGCGGCCCCCGCGCGATTTGCGCTGACCGCCGCCCGTGGCGC
Organism: uncultured Thermoleophilia bacterium; assembly: GCA_963817375.1. GTDB lineage: Bacteria > Actinomycetota > Thermoleophilia > Gaiellales > Gaiellaceae > JACVRM01. The sequence goes on from CAWFOB010000004.1 coordinate 330,928, forward strand.
GTGCTGGCTCGAGGTGCGGACGCCTGACAGAACGGGCCGCGTGCTCTACGCCGGCACGCTCGACCAGGGCCGAACGGTCGCCTTCACGCGCCGGCGCCTCTGGGTCGCCTTCGGGGCCGGGGGCAACCTCGACGCGAGGCTCGGCGGCCGGGGCGTCCGCTTCCCCTCGGGCACGGCGTCGGTGACCGTCACCGGCCGCGGAGTCGGGAGCCCGAGCGCCCTCTAGGCGGGACCGCGCGACGGCGGCGCCTCGGTCGCCGCCCGCGGCAGCCGCTCGAGCCACTTCGGCAGGTACCAGTTCCAGTCTCCGAGCAGCGTCATCGACGCGGGCAGGAGCACCGCGCGGACGACCGTCGCGTCGAGCAGCACCGCCGTCGCGAGCCCGACGCCCGCCTGCTTCAGCTCGAGCGTGGAGAGCGACCCGAAGAGCGAGAAGACGCCGACCATGACGAGCGCAGCGCTCGTGACGACGCCGGCCGTGACCGTGATGCCGTAGCGCACGGCCCGATCCGTCGGCATGCCGTCGTCGACCGCCTCGCGCACCCGGCTCAGGATGAACACGTGGTAGTCCATCGACAGGCCGAAGAGGATCACGAACAGGAAGAGCGGCAGCCAGGAGATGATCGCGCCGTTCGACTTGAAGCGGAGGATCGGCTCGGCCCACTGGTGCTGGAACACGAGCACCAGCACGCCGTAGGCGGCTCCGACCGAGAGCAGGTTCAGCACGATCGCCTTGATCGGGACGATCAGCGACCGGAAGGCGAGCAGCAGGATCACGAAGGCGAGCCCGAGCACGAAGGCGAGCACGTAGGGCAGCGCGTGCTCCATCTGGGTCGTGAAGTCGACGTCCTCCGCGGTGTCGCCGGTGACGGCCGTCTCGACGCCGCGGAGGCGGCCGAACGTCCGCGGAACCAGGTCGTGGCGCAGGATCCCGATCGCGTCGCGGCTCGACGCATTGTCGCCCGCGCCGGCGAGGGGCAGCTCGATCGCCGCAGCCGTGCCGCCGGTCCCGGCACTGACCGTGAACGGCGGGTGCGCGAGCTGCCGGGCGAGCACGAGAGCCTCGAACCGCTTCAGCTCGCGGCGGGCCGCCGCGCGCTCGGAGGGCGGCCCGGCGACGACGACGAATGCCGGTGAGGCGGTGCTCGGGAACTCCGCGCGGACGCGCCCGAGGGAGGCGAGTGCAGGCTCGCTCTGAGAGGCGAGTGACTCGTTGCTCGGCTTCGACAGGTGCAGGCTGAGCGCGGGCAATGCCAGCAGCACGAGCAGCCCCGCGGAGAGCACGATCGACAGCACCGGCCGGCGCAGCACGCGGTCGACGACGGCCGGCCAGAAGCGCGAGTGCTCGCTCTCCGTCCGCAGGTGCGGGAGGAACGGGATCCGTCCACGGTCGATCCGCGTGCCGAGCAGCGTGAGCACGGCAGGGAGCACCGTGAGCGAGCCGACGACCGCGCAGGCGATCACGGCGATCGTCCCGCTCGCGATCCCGTTGAAGACCTTCGAGCCGACCATGTAAGGCCCCGCCATGGCGATCACGACCGCCGTCCCGGAGATGAGCACCGTCCGGCCCGACGTCTGCACGGTGCGGTCGAGCGCCTCGCGCGGCGCGGCGCCGCGCTGCCGCTCCTCGCGCGAGCGGATCACGTAGAAGAGCGCGTAGTCGACCCCGACCGCCATCCCGATCAGTAACACCACCGTTTTGACGGAGTCATCGAGCCCGAACACCTGGCTGATCGGCCCGAGCAGCCCGAGAGCGGCCGCGACGGCCGTGAGGGCGAGCAACAAAGGCACGAGCGCGGCGACGACCGCACCGAACGCGAACAAGAGGATGATCAGCGTTACGGGGATGGAGAGCAGCTCGGCCCGGTTCAGGTCGTTGTGGATCGCGCGGTCGCGGGCGTCACTCGCGGTGATCTCGCCGGTCTGCTCGACCGTCACGAGTGGGTTGGCCCGTCCGACCGCGAGGACGGCGCCGCTGACCGCGGAGTCCGAGGGAAAGCGCTGCACCGACGCGACGACGAGCACCGAGTGGCCGTCGGCCGCGTAGCGGAACTGCGGGCGCCCGCCGACCTGGCCGATGAGCGCGGAGGCGGCGCCGCTGATGGCCTTTCGGAAGCGCGGATCTGACGTCCGCAACGTGTCGCTGTGCAGGTAGGCGTACTCCCGCGCATACCGGTACGTCCGGTAGCGGTCGATCATCGCGTAGCCCCGCGCCGACTCGCCGACCGCGCCGTTCGGCAGCGACGCGGTGCCTGTCACGATCCCACTCGCGAGCGCGATCACGACGAAGGCGAGCCAGGCCGCGATTGCAACCCAGGGGTGCCGCATGCTGCTGCGCCCGATTGAAGCGATCCAGCGCGTTCTAACTGCACCTCCTGATGCCAACCCCGAGTGTAGGCCCCTGTTCGAGCGGTTGGAATAGCATCTAGCCGTGGCAACCGTCGGTATCGACCCGCAGGCCGCCGAGCGCATCCGCGAGCTCGACAAGCGCTACGTCCTGCACTCGTGGTCGGTGCAGAACGCGATCAATCCGCTGCCCGTCGCGGGCGCCGAGGGGCGCTACTTCTGGGACTACGACGGCAACCGCTACCTCGACTTCGCCTCACAGCTCGTCAACGTCTCGATCGGGCACCAGCACCCGAAGGTGATCGCTGCGATCAAGGAGCAGGCCGACCGGCTCTGCACGATCGGCCCCGGCATGGCCGAGGAGAGCCGTTCCGAGCTCGCTCGGCTGCTTGCCGAGGTCACGCCCGGCGACCTGACCATGTCGTTCTTCACGAACGGCGGCGCGGAGGCGAACGAGAACGCGATCAAGCTGGCCCGCTGGTACACCGGCCGCCACAAGATCATCGCGCGCTACCGCTCGTACCACGGCGCGACCGCCGGCGCGATCACGCTCACCGGCGATCCGCGCCGCTGGCCGGCGGAGCCCGGCATCCCGGGCGTCGTGCGCATGTTCGACCCGTACACGTACCGCTGCCCGGCCGGCCACCCCGATCCGTGCCCGGTCTGCACCGGCGCACCTCACCTGGAGGAGATCCTCCAGTACGAGGGCGCCGACACGGTCGCGGCGGTGATCCTCGAGACGATCACGGGCACGAACGGCGTGATCGTCCCGCCGGACGGCTACCTCCAGGCGATCCGCAAGGTCTGCGACCGGCACGGGATCCTGCTGATCTGCGACGAGGTCATGGCCGGCTTCGGCCGCAGCGGCCGCTGGTTCGCCTGCGAGCACTGGGACGTCGTCCCCGACATCCTCACCGTCGCGAAGGGCCTCAACTCGGGCTACGTCCCGCTCGGCGCCATGGTCATCAACCAGCGCCTGGCGGACTGGGTGCAGAACCAGTACTTCGCGGGTGGGCTCACGTACTCGGGCCACGTGCTCGCGTGCGCATCGGCCGTCGCGTCGATCGAGGCGTTCAAGGAGGAGGGCATCGTCGAGAACTCGGCGGCCATGGGCGAGTCCCTGGCGGAGGAGCTGCCGCGCCTGGCCGAACGCCATCCGTCGATCGGGGACGTCCGCGGCAAGGGGCTCTTCTGGGGGCTCGAGCTCGTCAAGAACCGCTCGACCCGCGAGCCGCTCGTGCCGTTCAACGCGTCAGGCCCGGACGCCGCACCCGTCGTCGCGCTCGGCAAGGCCGCCATGGAGCGCGGCCTGTACCTCTTCGTGCACTGGAACGTCGTGATGATCGCACCGCCGCTGACCATCACGCGCGAGGAGCTCGACGAGGGCCTGGCCACGCTTGACGCGGTCTTGACGGTCGCGGACGAGCACACCTCGTAGATATCGCCGTCGGCGCGTAAGACCTGCTCGGCCGGGTACACAGACAGGTGTGATGGACCACGTCCTTTTCTCCGGAACGGAGCTCCGCACCCTGCCCGGGCTGGTCATGACACCGCGGCCCGCGACCGAGGCGGTGGTGGCGACCGCCCTTGCACGCATCGGCGACGAGCCGGCGCGAGTGGCGGACGTCGGGACCGGATCCGGCGCGATCGCGATCGCGATCGCCCGCGACTCGCGGGCCGAGGTGTGGGCGACGGACACGTGCGCCTGGTCGGTGATCCTCGCCCGGCTGAACGCGATCGACGCCGGAGTCGACGAGCGCGTGCACGTGCTCGAGGGCGACCTGCTGGCACCCGTACCCGGCGAGCTCGACCTCGTGGTCGCGAACCTTCCGTACCTGCCGTACGCCGACCGTGCGCTCTACCCGGACCTCGCCGCCGAGCCGCCGTCCGCGGTCTTCGCGGACGGCGACGGCCTGGATCCCTACCGGCGGCTGCTCGCGCAGGCGGAGGCGCGCCTGCGCCCGGGCGGCGCCGTGGTCTACCAGCTGCACCGCGAGGTCTTCCTCGTAGAGCGAGACGAGATCGGGTCCATGCGCGCCCGCCTCGACGGGCTGACGCCCGCGCTCGCGGCCTAGAGACCGAGCAGCTCGCGCAGCCCGCCGGCCGCGACGACGCGCGCAAGCTCGTCGAGCGAGTCGCCCACTGCTGCGGCGAAGGCTGCTGCGCCGCCGAAGCGCGCCAGCGTCTCCGGCGGGACGAATTTGAGCAGCAGCGCCGACGTCCCGGGCGGCAGCGCCGCGAAGTGGACGGTGAGGATCCCGTGGTCCCGGAGCAGGAGCATCGCCAGCCCGGCCGTCGCCTCGACGGGCACGAGCGATCCGTCCGGCGCGCCGATCGCGGCGAGGATGTCCTCGCCCTCGAGCTTGACCGCGACCGGCGTGCGCACCGCCCAGCCGGGCAGCGCCTGCGCGAGCTCGGTGGTCGTCGCAACGAGCTCGCGCACCCGCTCTGGCCGGTACTGCTCGAGCGAGGCGACGACGGCCGGGTACAGCATCGGCCGCGCTTCGAGGCCAAGCTCAATTGCGCGGGCGCGGATGCGGGCGACGAGGTCGGCCCGGCCGCCGATGAGACCCAAGCGCGGGCCGGCGGTGCCGTACTTGTCGAGGCCCGTGACGCCGGCCACTGCGCCGAGCTCCAGCATGCGCGGCTGGCCGAGGACGGCCGGGCCGACGCGGGCGCCGCCGGCGTCGTCGACGAAAACGGGCAGGTCGCCGGCGAGCTCGACGGCACGCGCGATCTGCTCGGCGGTCAGCGCCTCGTACGTCACTGCCAGCCGTGTGAGGACGAGCAGGTCCGCCCCGTCGAGCGGTGCGTCGAGATCGCGAACGTCCTCGAGCTCGCCGCCCGCGAGTGCAACCGCTCTCCGGACGGCCGGGTGGCTGTAGCCGGCCGAAAAGCCCACGACCCTCCCGCCGGGCGGAACCAGCACCTGCATGGCCGCGACGATCCCGGCCGTCGTCCGGTTCGCGACGAAAACATCGTCGCGCCCCGGCACGCCGCCGAGGTGCTCGAGGCTGAGCTCGGTCAGGCGTTCGCCGTGCAGCGCCGGTGCGAGCTCGTCGTCGAGCGGCCCGTCCGGCGGCGCCATCGAGCGCACGAGCCCGGTGAAGTCGTAGAGCGTCCCCTCGGCGTGGCGTCGGGCGACGATGCGCCACGCCGCCCGCAGCTTCGCGATGTCGTCCGCAGTCGAGCGCAGCAGCTGGCCGCGCGCGTACGGAAGCTCCGAAGCGACCGCGGTCACACGAGCCGCCTCTCGAGGTACGCGGCCAGCCGCGTGAGCGGGAACGAGATCACGAAGAAGAGCGACCATGATCACCGCGAAGATCTCGAAGGCCTTGATCTCGCCGATCCCGATCGGCGGGTACGACGGCGAGGCGCTCGTTCTGCCGCTATGGCCGGTCCCGAGCAGGTCGGAGCCGCCGATGACTGCGACGAGCGTCGTGTTCTGGATGATGTCCGACGAGCAGCGTCACGAGCGGCGGGAGCAGCCGCCGAAGCGCCTGCGGGAGGATCGACGAACACATGTCGGCCGACCCAGCCGAAGCCGAGCGCGGAGGCCGCCTCGTGCTGCTCGCGCGGGATCGACGCGACGGCGCCGCGCGTCGCCTCGGCGACCTGCGCGCTGCCCCACAGCGTCAGCGCGATCGATGCCCGCCGTGCGCCAGAGAACTTGAGCCGCGGGCTGAGGCTCGGCGCGAAGTAGTAGATCATGAAGACGCGTGACGAGGATCGGCAGCCCGCGGCAGACCTCGATGTAGAGCCGGATCAGGGCGCGCGTCGGCAGGAAGTCGATCGTCAGCAGCGTGCCGAGCACGACGCCGACGACCAGGCTGCCGACACGAGCGCTCCGGCCGCGATCTTGCAGCGTGTTCGGCAGCCCCTCGTGGAGGATGTAGTGCGCGGTCGGATCGACCCACGACGGCAGCAGCGCGAGCATCGCCTACGCCTTCTCCGGGAGCGCGAGGTGGCTCTCGAGGACGCGCAGGCCGATCGACATCGTCCAGACGATCGTGAGGTAGACGATGGCGAGCACCGTGAGCGCCTCGGTCGTCTGCAACGTCAGCGTCGTTGATGTTGAGCGCCGTCGTCGTGAGCTCCGCGTAGCCGATCACGTACATCGAGCGACGTGTTCTTCACGATCGAGATGTACGTGTTGATCGACGACGGCAGCGCGATGCGCCCGCCGATCGGGAGCGTCACGTTGAGGAACGTCCCGAGCGGCCCGAAGCCGAGCGCGCAGGGCGGCCTCGCGGTAGCGCTGCGGGACGGCCACGAAGCCGGCGCGGAAGTTCTCGCTGTTGAACGCGCCGCCCCAGAGCATCACCGCGAGCCAGGCGACCGTGAACGCGTCGAGCGTGATGCCGATCTGCGGCAGCGCGAAGAAGATGATGAAGATCTGGACGAGGATCGGCGTGCAGCGGATGACCTCGACGTAGACGGCCGTGACCTGGCTCACGACCGGGCACCCGGTACGCGCGGGCGGCGCCGAGCACGCCGATGACGAAGGCGCCGGCGATCGCGATCGCCGAGATCTCCAGCGTGCGGACGAGCCCCCGGAGGAGCTCGTCGCCAGTTGTCGCAGACGAACGCCCAGAGGTCGAAGGCGAGCGAGCATCGGGACGGAGCGCAGGAGCGGCCGCCGCGGCGGCCGCTCCCGTCTCGCAGTGCTCGCTACGGGCACACCGTGTCGACGCTCGGGTCGACCGGTGTCGTACTGGAACGTGCTGCTTCGGCCGCAGGATGTTCTTCGGAACGAGGCGAACGAACCGTGTTCGGCACGTTGGCCTTGAGGATCGTGTATGAAGAGGTCCTTCTGGCGCATGAGGTTCAGGCGCGAGTCGACCCACTTCTTCAGCGCGACGTTGCCCTGCTTGATGCCGATGCCGTAGGGCGCCTGCAGGAACCCGTCGTCGGTCAGCTTCAGCGTCGGGTCGTCGACCGCGATCCCGAGCACGACGGTGTCGTCGAACATGACCGTGTCGGCACGGCTCTGCTGCAGCGCGAGCATGCGCGTTCGTGACCGTGTCGGTCACGAGCAGCTTCGTGTTCGGGAAGCACTTCGAGACCCAGCGGTCGTAGATCGAGCCGCTGGTCGTCACCACCGTCTTCCCCGCGAGGTCCGCGAGCTCGAGTGGATCGACGAGCTCGTTCGGCACGAGCAGCCGGCCCGTCGCCTTGTAGTACGGGATGCGAGAAGTCGATCCGCGTGTCGCGGTCGGCGGTGTAGGTGAACGTCGCGATCACCAGGTCGGCGCGGCCCGTCGTCAGCGACGGCTCGCGCGCGGCCGTCGGCGTGCAGACGAAGCGTGACGCGGTTCGGGCGGCCGAACGCGTACCGCGAGAACCACTTCGCGATCTCGACGTCGAAGCCGGCGTGCTCGCCCTTCACGTTGATGTAGCCGAACGGCGGCGAGTCGCACTTGACGCCGATGCTCCACCGCTTGCGCGCCTTGATGCTCGGGCGGCAGCGGCGGCAGCTTGGTCGCCGATGCCTTCTGAGCTGCCCCTCCTTGGGCCGGCGCCGCAGCACCCCGACGCCGCGACTGCAGCGGCAACGACCGCGAACGCGACGCACACCCGCCAGCAGCTTCTTCATTCGACCCCTCCTTCCTCATCGTTGATGTGCAGCTCGTCCAGCGAGTCGGCGAGCTGCAGTGAACGGCGGAGGAAGCGCCGCGTGCGCTCCTCCTTCGGGCGGTCGAGGACGTCCGCCGGCACGCCCTCCTCGACGATCCGGCCTTCGTCCATGAAGACGAGCCGGTCGCCCGACCTCCCGGGCGAACTGCATCTCGTGCGTGACGACGAGCATCGTCATGCCCTGCACGCGCCAGGTCGCGCATGACGAGCGAGCACCTCGCCGACGAGCTCCGGATCGAGCGCCGACGTGACCTCGTCGAACAGCATCACGTGCGGCTCCATCATCAGCGCACGCGCGATCGCGACACGCTGCTGCTGGCCGCCCGAGAGCTGATGCGGATACTGGTCCGCCTTCTCCTCGAGCCCGACGCGCTCGAGCAGCACGTGCGCGCGAGCCTCCGCGTCACGCGCGCGGCAGCTTGCGGATACGGCGTGCCGCAAGCGTGACGTTGTCGATCACCGTCAGGTGCGGGAACAGGTTGAACTGCTGGAACACGATCCCGATCCGCTGGCGGACAGCGGACACGCTCGTGCCCTTGCCCGTGATCTCTTCCCCCTCGAGGAACACCCGCCCCGAGTCGACCGGCTCGAGCAGGTTCACGCAGCGGAGCAGCGTGCTCTTCCCGCTCCCGCTCGGCCCGATGACCACGAGCACGTCGCCGCGGTTCACGCTCAGGTCGATGCCGTCGAGCACGAGGTTGTGCCGAAGCTCTTCCGGACGCCTTCGAGGCGGACCATCGCGCCGCCGTTCTGGCGGTGGGGCGATGGCGCGAGGACGCTGTCCGCGGCTTCGGCGCCTCGCGTCGGCTCCCCGGGCGAGCTCATTGTGCGGCCGATCCTGAATGAAAGATGAACGCAGGGCAAGATGCCGGGCGTGCGGATCGCCCTGATGATCGAGGGCCAGGAGGGCGTCACCTGGCAGCAGTGGGTCGCCCTCGCGCAGACGGCGGAGCAGGCCGGCATCGAGGCGCTGTTCCGCTCCGACCACTACTCGACGGTCACCGGGCGGTCGGGCGGCTCCCTCGACGCGTGGACGACGCTCGCCGGGCTGGCGGCCGTGACGGAGCGGCTACGGCTCGGGACGCTCGTCTCGCCGGTGACGTTCCGAAACCCGTCGCTGCTCGCCCGCGCCGTCGTCAGCGTCGACCACATCTCGGGCGGGCGCGCCGAGCTCGGCATGGGCGCCGGCTGGATGGAGCACGAGCACCGCGCCTTCGGCTTCCCGTTCCCGCCCTACGAGGAGCGGGCGGCGATGCTCGCCGAGCAGATCGAGATCGTCCACCGCCAGTGGACGGAGGACCGCTTCTCGTTCCAGGGCCGGTTCTACGAGCTCGCCGACTGCGAGGCGCTGCCGAAACCGGTGCAGCGGCCGCACCCGCCGCTGCTCGTCGGCGGCAAGGGACGCCGGCGCACGCTCGAGGTAGCCGCGCGCTGGGCCGACGAGTACAACGCCTTCCACGTCGAGCCGGATTTCTTCCGCGGCCTGCGCCTGCGGCTCGACGAGGCGCTCGTCGCCGTGGGCCGTGAGCCCGGGTCGGTGCGGCTGTCGCTGATGACGCCGCTCGAAGGCTGGACGGTCGACCTCATGCGCCAGTACGAGGCGGCCGGGGTCGAGCGCGTCTTCCTGCAGCACCTCGACCACGAGGATCTTCACGCCGTCGAGCGGATCGGGCGGGAGCTGGGCTAATGCACAGGCGGCTCCGGTCGAGCCGCCCGTGCACGAGAGGGAGTCCCGTCTAGCCCACGAGCTCCTGGAAGCGCGCATCGCCGCGCACCGGCTCGAAGTCGTCGTCGTCACGCGCGAGCGACGCGAAGCCCTGCTCCCCGGCGATCGCCTGCGCGAGGTGCTCGAGCGCCTCGTCGGTCTCGCCGAGCCGGCTCTCGCAGCAGGCCAGGTTGTAGAGGGCGAGCGGCATTCCCGGATGCTCGGAGAGCACCTCGTGGAGCTTCGCCGCCGCGCCTGCGAAGTCGCCCTCCTGGTACGGCCCGAACATCGGCGAGACCAGCCAGCCGGGCGAGCGGTTGAACGCGACGCCGGGGATCCCGCCCACGATGAGGACGCTGGTGTCCTGCTCGTCGGCGACGGCGCCGCGCTTCACGCCAGGTTCGACGTAGACGAGCGTCCCGGCCGGCGCGTCGATCTCTTCCCCGTCGACCGTGAACCGGGCGTGGCCGTTGAGCACGACGTACAGCTCCTGCTGGCCGTTGGACGTCACGCCGGACTCGGCGTGCTCGTTGATGACCTGACCGCCCGCCTCGACCGCCCGCATGACGTTGACGCCGAAACCCTCGATCCCGAAGTGCTCGCGCACCTTGTGCCGGACGCGGCCCGCACTGACGACGCCCTGCTCGATGTCGTCGATCGTCGCGACGGCAAATCCCGTCTTCGTGGTTGCCACTCTCCGCTCCTTTCGCTCAGACCTGTGACAGCACCGGCCGCTCGCATGCGAGCCGCAGGCCGACCTCGACCAGCCACAACCCGAACCGGCGGCGCGCTCCGCCGCGCGATTCGCCGTGATGCCCCGCATCCGCCAAATGGGCGGCGCGCAACAAAGCCAGCTGCCTTCTCGTGTCCACATCCGTCGGATACATGCTGACCTCCTCTCCGCCAACTATCTTTACGTCGAGAAACTCGTCTACGGCATTGTAAGGAGAGAGATAGCTTGACGTCAAGAGAAATTTCGGAGAACCTACGAGGGATGGCAAAGGCGGCCGAGCAAGAGGACTCGATCGACCGCCTCGTCGCGCGCTGGGCACCCCACCTCCCGGCGATCGACCTCGAGGTCGAGACGATCGTCCAGCGCGTCCAGAAGCTGCAGCGCTACCTGCGCAGGCGCATGGACGAGACGCTGGCGGAGGTCGGGCTCAGCTGGAGCGAGTGGGAGGTGCTCGGCCAGCTCCGCCTCTCGGGCGAGCCCTACCGCAGCTCACCGGGGAGGCTCGCGAAGCACGAGCAGCTGTCGAGCGGCGCCATGACCGCGCGGCTCGATCGGCTCTCCGAGCGCGGCTTCATCCGCCGGCTCCCCGACCCCGACGACCGCCGCGGCGTGCTCGTCGAGCTCACCGAGACGGGGCTCGACGCCTACTTCGCCGCCGTCGACGCCCAGGCGGCCAAGGAGGCGGCCGTCGCACAGGCGCTGACGAAGCGCGAGCGCGAGCAGCTGAACGGTCTGCTGCGCAAGGTCATCATCGGCTTCGAGCAGCCGGGCGAGACGACCAAGGACTGCTAGCTACAAGCGCCCCGCCTCGACGACCCGGGCGAGGAACTGCTGCGTCCGCTCCTCGCGCGGCGACGAGAAGATCTGCTCCGGCAGGCCCTCCTCGAGGATGACGCCGGCGTCCAGGAAGCAGACGCGGTTGGCGATGTCGCGCGCGAACGACATCTCGTGCGTGGCGATGATCATCGTCATCCCGCCTTCGGCCAGCTCGCGAATGAGGTTGAGCACCTCGGCGACGAGCTCCGGGTCGAGCGCCGAGGTGACCTCGTCGAGCAGCATCAGCTGCGGCTGCATCGCCAGCGCGCGCACGATCGCGACGCGTTGCTGCTGGCCGCCGGAGAGCCGGTCGGGGTAGTCGTCGCGCTTGTCGGCGAGGCCGATGCGGCCGAGCAGCTCGAGCGCCTGCGCCTCGGCGTCGGCGCGCGAGAGGCCGAGCACCTGGCGCGGCGCGAGCGTGACGTTCCGCAGCACCGTCATGTGCGGGAAGAGGTTGTACGCCTGGAAGACGATCCCGATCCGGCGCCGCACCGCGTTGAGGTCGACGCCGGGCACCGTCACCTCCTGGCCAGCGACGATGATCCGTCCGCGGTCGATCGGCTCGAGCAGGTTCACACAGCGGAGGAGAGTCGACTTGCCCGAGCCCGACGCGCCGATCAGGCACACCACCTCGTGCTCGTCCAGGGCGAGGTCGATGCCCCGCAGCACCTCGTTGTCTTCAAACGATTTGTGAACGTCCTCGAGCCGGACGGCCTCGCTCACCGGACGCCTCCTGCCAGCCGCCGCTTGCGCTCACGCGCGATCAGCCAGTCGGTGAAGCGCGCGAGCGGGATCGTGAGCGCGATGAAGAGCAGCGCGGCCACCACGTACGGCGTGTAGTTGAAGTCGGCGGCGCTGATGATCTGCGCCTCGCGAAACGCCTCCACCGGACCCAGCAGCGCGACGAGCGCAGTGTCCTTCTGGAGGCCGATGAAGTCGTTGAGGAGCGGCGGCACGACGCGCCGCACCGCCTGTGGGACAACGACGAAGCGAAGCGACTGGCCTCGCGTCAGGCCGAGCGACCGCGCCGCGGCGTCCTGGCTCGGGTGCACCGACTCGATCCCGGCGCGGTACACCTCGGCGACGTACGCCGAGTAGACGAGGACCAGCGAGGCGGTGCCCCAGAAGAGCTCGGACGACGGGACGCCCGACAGCTGCAGTGCGGGCACGCCGAAGCCGAGCAGGTACACGACGAGGATCGTCGGGATTCCGCGGAACACGTCCGTGTACACGGTCGCGAGCAGCCGCACCGGGAAGAACACCGGCCCCTGGAGCCCGCGCAGGATCGCGATCCCGAGCGCGAAGATGAGGATGAACACCTCGGCGATCAGGAAGATCTCGATGTTCAGCTTGAGCGCCCGGAGGATCTTCGGGAACGAGTACGTGAACTCGTCCCAGTTGAAGAACGCCTGCTTGACGTCGGGCCAGCCGGCCGACGAGACGACGATCAGCGCGATCGCGCCGAAGACGATCACCGTGCTGACGGTCGCGATCGCCGTGCTGCGGCCCGCGCTCCCGGCGCCGAGGATGCGCGAGGCGCGGCCCGGGTCGTTCAAGGGCGGGACGCTACTGCAGCACGGGCGCGCCGCCCGCGATCCACTTCTGCTGCAGCTGCTTGAGCGTGCCGTCGCCGCGCAGCTCGGTCAGCGCCTTGTTCAGGCACGAGATCAGCGAGCTGCCCTTCGCCGTGACCAGGCCGAAGTGCTCCTGCTGGCCGCCGGTGCTCGGCAGCCGGCCCACGATCAGCCCGTTGGGGATCTGGACGCCCGACATGTACAGCGCCGTCGGGAAGTCGACGACGACGCCGTCGACCTGGTGCGCCTTGATGGCGGAGACGACGTCGTTGCTGTTGCTGTAGACGCTGGGCGAGCTGCTCGGCTTGATCGTCTCGCTGATCGCGTCGCCGCTCGTGGTGCCGATCTGGTAGCCGAGCTTCGCGTCCTTGAGATCGGCCAGCGATTTCGCGTTCGCAATCTTCGAGCCCTTGTACGACACGACCGCCTGCTCGACGTCGTAGTACGAGTCGCTGAAGCCGACCGCCTTCGCCCGCTTCGGGTTGTACGAGACCTGGTTGATGTCGAAGTCGTACGGCTTCGAGCCCGGCTTGAAGAGCTGCGTGAACTGCTGCACCTTCCAGACGACCTCGGGGTCGGTGAAGCCGAGCTTGTGTGCGACCGCGTACGCGACGCCGGCCTCGTAGCCCTTCTTGGTCGGCGTCGTGGTCGGGTCCCACGGAGAGTCGGCCTTCGCGCCGATGAACCACGGCGGGAACGACGGGTTGTCGGTCGCGATCGTGAGCTTCCCCGGCGTCGCCAGCTCGAGCGTGCTCTTGCTGCACGACGCCGGCTGCGGTGGAGCCGGTCGTCGACGTCGTCCCGGAGCCGGAGCCGCTGCCGCCGCAGGCTGCCGCGGCGACCGCGAGGGTCGAGAGCAGCGAGGGCCGAGACGAGTGCGCGCCGCATCGACGCGGAGTCTAAAGGCGTCCGGCCGGGCCCTGGAGTTCGAGGTAGCTCGGGAGGGTCCGAGAGGAGTGGGTGGGCCCGGCCGGAATCTCACTTTCCGTGTTCCCCGCTCCCGGGACGGCGACAAACATGGCGCGCATCCGTCCGCAGCCGTTCGCAGAATCCCTCGATCGGAGCATTGAGGGTCTTGCGCGGAGGTTCCACCGTTCGAGTTAGCGGCGCGCCGCGCCGTGCTCCGATGACCAGCTCCCTGCGGCCACTCAGGATTCGCCTCCTCGACCCCACCCGGATCGCGGAGCTGCTCGCCTACCTGCGCGAGCGCGGCTGCATCGCGGAGCAGGTCGACCAGGTCTCGGTGGACGTCTGGCCGCCGCCGCTGCTGCACGAGCGGGCGGGCGACGGCCTGTGTGCCGCCTGCGGCGAGCAGGTCGAGGAGGCGCTGCGGCGGCTCGGCTCGCCCCGCTGCCACGACTGCCGCATCGAGGCGCCGACCGCCGTCGGCGCGGCGATGAACGGCGACGCGCGCCACCGCTGCCGACGGGCGCTCGCCGAGCTGCAGGAGCACCTGCGCGCGTGGCGCGCGGCCGACGGGTCCGCCGTCGCCGTGCTCGACGATTAAGGGCCTCTGGCGGAATGCCGCTGTTCGACGGCGCGCGATGCTCGCTCCGAGGCTAGGACGCAGGGAGCCCGGGTAGCAGCGCTACCCGGGCGACTGAGGACGACGCATCGGGGCGAGCAGCGCCCGCCGACGGACACAGGCTGCGTTTCGCCGAGGCCCTTTCCCTTCAAGCGTCGGCCACGAACGGGAGGCCGCTGGCCACCACCTTGCGCCCCGCGCGGGTGTAGATGACGTCGACGGTCTCGTGCTTCCGGTACGTCCCGGCGATGCCGAGCAGCATCGACAGCCAGCGCCAGAAGCCGAGCTTCCCCTCCTGCGCAAGCGGACGGTTGAAGACGAGCGTGCCGTCCACGACCACGTAGTCCGCGCCGGGCTTCTGCTCGACGCCGTTGATGTAGACCTCGAGCGGTTCGCGCGCATCCCGAGGCAGCACGACGCGGCTCGAGGCTCGCGACTCCTGCGACGAAGCTGCGGGGGCCGGCTCCACCCTCCTAGAATGCCACCCGCCGTGCGCCGGAGCCTCCTCGCCATCGTGGTCCTCGCCGGCGCGCTGGCTCTGCCTGCCGTCGCACTCGCCGACACCGGCAGCGCCGGCCTTTCCCCGATCGACCCGTCGTCGGAGAACGCGAACGGCATCTCGGCGATCTGGTGGTTCGTGCTCGCGTGGAGCGGCGTGATCTTCCTGCTCGTCACCGTCCCGCTCGTGATCTTCGTCGTCCGCTACCGCAGCCGCGGGCGCGCACGCACCGTCGAGGGACCGCAGACGCACGGCTCGACGCGGCTCGAGCTCGCGTGGACGGCCTTCCCGATCGCGGTGATCATCATCCTCGGCGCCTTCAGCTTCTGGAAGCTCGGCGAGGTCAACGACCCCGCCGGCGCAGCGGGGAACCCAGGCACCGTGCTCGTGCAGGGCCGGCAGTTCTACTGGCAGTTCGTCTACCCGAACGGCGCCATCTCGATCAACGAGCTGCGGCTGCCCGTCGACCGGGTGACGACGCTGAAGATCACCGCGCCGGTCAACGACGTGATCCACAGCTTCTGGGCGCCGGCGCTCGGGCCGAAGCGCGACGCCATCCCGGGCCGCGTCAACACGCTCAAGCTCAAGCCGCTCGACGAGGGCTCGTACGAGATCCGCTGCGCCGAGCTGTGCGGGCTCCAGCACGCGGTCATGGACGGGACCGTCGTCGTGGTGCCGGCCGCCCAGTACACCGCCTGGGTCGACGCGCTGGGCGCCTCCCAGAAGACCAAGGCGGGCTCGCTCGCCCTCGGCAAGGAGCTCTTCCAGGGCTCCTGCGCGACGTGCCACGGCCTGTCGGGCGAGGGCCTGGTCGGGCCGCCCCTCGCCGGAGTCGCGACGAACATCGCCGGCGTCGAGCAGACCGTCAGCGAGGGCCGGAACACGATGCCCGCGGTCGGGCAGGGCTGGAGCACCGCCGAGCTGCACGCACTGACGGCCTACCTCACGCAGAAATTCGGGAGCACGGGTGGCAGTTCGGGCTGAGACACCCGCCTACGACGTTCCCTGGACGAGCGGGCGCATCGCGAGCTGGATCGCGACCGTCGACCACAAGCGGATCGGGATCCTCTACATCTCGACCGCGCTCGTCTTCTTCCTGTTCGGCGGCGCCATGGCCGAGCTCATGCGCGCGCAGCTCGCCCGCCCGAACGAGGACTTCATCGTGCGCAACTCCTACAACGAGCTGCTCACGATGCACGGGACGATCATGATCTTCCTGGTCGTCGTCCCGGTCTGGGCCGGGTTCGCGCAACTTCCTGCGTGCCGCTGATGATCGGGGCGCGCGACATGGCGTTCCCGCGGCTGAACGCGTTCTCGTACTGGATGTTCGCTGCTGGGCGGCGTCGTGCTGCTCGGGAGCTTCTTCGCGAAGGGCGGCGCCGCCCACACCGGCTGGTACGGCTACCCGCCGCTCTCCGTGAAGGCGCAGGGCCACGGCCAGGACCTCTGGATCCTCGGCCTGCACATCCTCACGATCTCGTCGCTCGCGGCAGCGATCAACTTCGTCGTGACGATCCACAACATGCGCACCGCCGGCATGACGTGGATGCGCCTGCCGCTCTTCGTCTGGGCGATGGAGATCTACTCGTGGCTGCTCGTCGTCGTGCTGCCCGCGCTCGCGGTCGGGCTGACGCTGCTGCTGCTCGACCGCCAGGCCGGCACGCACTTCTTCATCCCGGCGGACGGTGGCAGCCCGATCCTCTACCAGCACGTCTTCTGGTTCTTCGGGCACCCCGAGGTGTACGTGATGATCCTGCCCGCCTTCGGCGTCATCTCCGAGGTGATCCCGGTCTTCGCGCGCAAGCCGATCTTCGGCTACAAGGCGCTCGTCTTCGCGACCGTCGCGATCGGCTTCTACTCGCTGCTCGTCTGGGCCCACCACATGTTCGCGGTCGGGCTGCCGATCGGGCTGCAGGCGCTTCTTCATGATCACGTCGCTCACGATCGCGGTGCCGACGGGGATCAAGATCTTCAACTGGGTGGCGACCACCTGGCGCGGGAACCTGATCTTCGACCCGCCGATGCTGTGGGCGCTCGGCTTCATCCTGGTGTTCACGATCGGCGGGCTCTCGGGCGTGATGGTCGCGCTGTTCCCGTTCGACTGGCAGGTGCACGACAGCTACTTCGTCGTCGCGCACATGCACTACGTCATGTTCGGCGGCGCGATCTTCGCGATGTTCGCGGCCCTCTACTACTGGTGGCCGAAGATGTTCGGCCGTAAGCTTGGCCGCCGCCTCGGCATCTGGAACTTCTGGATCGTGTTCGTCGGCTTCAACCTGACCTTCTTCCCCCAGCACATGCTCGGGCTGCTCGGCATGCCGCGCCGGGTCTACACCTGGGACGGCAACGGCTGGTGGCAGGCGTACAACCTCATCTCGTCGATCGGCTCGGGGATCATGGCCTTCGGCATCCTGCTCTTCTTCGTCAACGTCTTCTGGTCGCGGAAGGGACGCGTGCCGCGGGTCGGCAACGACCCATGGCTGGCGGACACGCTCGAGTGGTACGCGACCTCGCCGCCGCCCGCCGCACAACTTCGACCGGGTGCCGTACGTGACGAGCGCGCGGCCGCTGCGCGATCTGCGCCGCCGGCTCCAGGAGGGCGTCAATGCGTGAGATCGCCCCGGGCCCGTGGCTGCGCGCGACGGCGATCGCCGGCGCGGCCGGCTGCCTGCTGGCCGTCGTCAGCGGCACGGCCGGCTGGGGCACGGCGCACCGCGTGCTCGCCGCGCTTGCGCTCCCGCCGCTGATCGCCGTCGTGGTCGCCGCCTGGACGACCCACCGCCGGCTGCTGAGACCCGCGCTGGCCTCGGTGCTGCTCTTCACCGCGGCGGCGGCTGTAACGGTGGAAGTCGCGCACGTCGCGCTGGCGACGCTGGCGTTCGCGTCCGCAACAGTGACCGCGGCACTCACCTTCCGCGGCGAGCCGGCGCCCTCGGGCCCCTGGCGCGACTACCTCACGCTCACCAAGCCACGGATCATGTCGCTGCTCCTGCTCACGGGCGCGTGCGGGATGTTCGTCGGCGAGGGCGGCGTCCCGCCGCTCGGCGAGCTGGCCGTGCTGCTGACCGGCCTCGCGTTCGCGTGCGGGGGCGCGAGCGCGTTCAACCACGTGCTGGACGCCGACATCGACAAGCTGATGGGCAAGAGGACGGAGAAGCGGCCCGTGGCCGCCGGCCGCGTGCCGCCGGCGCGCGCGATCGAGTTCGCGCTGGCGCTGTCGGCGGCGTCGTTCGTCCTGCTCGCGAGCCTCGCCAACGTCCTGTGCGCCGTGCTCGCGCTGGTCGGCAACCTCTTCTACGTCCTCGTCTACACGCGCTGGCTCAAGCGCTCGACGCCGAGCAACATCGTCATCGGCGGCGCGGCCGGCGCGGTGCCGCCCCTGGTCGGCTGGTCGGCTGCGACCGGCAACCTGACACTGCCGGCGCTCTACCTCTTCCTCGTCGTCTTCCTCTGGACGCCGCCGCACTTCTGGGCGCTCGCGCTGCTCATCCGGCGCCAGTACGAGGCGGCGAAGGTGCCGATGCTGCCCGTCGTCCGCGGCGAGCGCGAGACGGTGCGCCAGATCCTCCTCTACTCGCTGGTTCTGGTCGGCGTGACGCTGCTCCCGCTCACCTGGAGCATGTTCGGCGTCGGGTACACGATCGCGGCGCTCGTGCTCGGGGCGATCTTCATCTGGATGGCGTGGCGGCTGCGGCGGGCGCCGAGCCCGCGCGGCGCGGCGCTGCTCTTCCACTACTCCCTGCTCTACCTGGCGCTGCTCTTCGTGGCGATGGCGCTCGACGCGGTCGTGGGCGTGTGAGCGAGCCGGAGGTCGAGCCGCGCCACTCCGGCCGCACGGTGCCCGTCACCGAGCCCGATCTCGCGCTCCAGCGCAAGAACGTGCGCTTCGGGCTCGCGCTCTTTGGGCTGTCGCTCCTGATCGCAATCGGCACGGTGCTCGTCGCGTTCGCGTACCTGCAGTTCGATTAGTGCGTCTCGCACTCGCGGCGCTCGTCGTCTTCACGATCGCCGGCTGCGGCGGCAGCAGCCGGGCCGCACCGGCCCTCGACGAGAACGCCGGCACGCTCGGCGGCGTGCGCTTCGGCGAGACGGCCGCCCAGGTTCGCGACCGGCTCGGCGACCCGTCCGACAGCGCGGCGGGCTTCTTCCCGAAGGGCGTGGCGTACAGCGGGCCGCCCGGGATCCCGTCGCCGGACCAGGGCACCGGCACGCCCCCGCAGGCGCTCCACTACGGGAAGAGCGCTTACCTCGTCTCTCCGACGGCCGGCGTCTACGCGATGGCGACCGCCGCAAAAGGCTCGACGACGAAGGCCGGGGTCGGCGTGGGCGACCCGCTCGCCGACGTGGCCACGTCGTTCAAGCACATCGACTGCGGCCAGACGGGGGGCGGCGAGCAGCCGCCGTACAACTGGTGCCGCGCGACGCTCCCGAAGGTGAAGGTCTTCTTCGGCGGCGACCCGATCCGGTCGATCACGCTCACCCGGCGATGAACGGGATCTTCCTGGCGCGTCCGGAGCGGGCCGCCGAGGGCATCCCGCTCGCCGTCAAGGACCTGTTCGACACAGCGGGCCTGACGACGACGTACGGGTCGGCGATCTTCCACGACCACGTCCCCGCCGAGACGGCCGCGGCGGTGCGTCTACTCGAAGAGGCCGGCTACGCGAACGTCGGCAAGACGAACCTGCACGAGTTCGCGTACGGCATCACGTCGGTCAACCCGCACTACGGGACGGTGCCGAACCCGCGGTTCCCGGGTCGCATGGCAGGCGGCTCGAGCGGCGGCTCCGCGGCCGCCGTGGCGGCCGGGCTCGCGGTGGTCGGCCTCGGGAGCGACTCAGGCGGCTCGATCCGGATCCCCGCCGCCTGCTGCGGGCTCGTGGGCTTCAAGCCGACCTTCGGGCTGGTCCCGATGGACGGCTGCTTCCCGCTCGCGCCCTCCTTCGACCACGCCGGGCCAATCGCCGCCTCGGTGGCGGACTGCGCCGCCGCGATGGCCGCGCTCGTACCCGGCCTGGCGCCGGCAGACGTACCGGTCGCGGAGCTCCGCATCGGAGTCGCCTGGCTGGAGCACGCCGATCCGCTCGTGCGCGCACGCGTGAGCGAGGTCGCGGAGCGGCTTGGCGCCAGGCTGGTCGAGGTGCCACTGCCCCAGGTCGGCGCGGTCTTCATGCGCGAGGTCGCCGACGTGCACCGCGACCTGTTCGCCGAGCACGGCGCCGAGTACGGCGACAACGTGCGCAGCAAGATCGAGCGCTGCCTCGCGCTCCCAGACGACGCATACGAGCGCGGGCTGGCTGCCCGCGCCGAGTACCGCGAGCGCTGCGACCAGGCGATGGAGGAGCTCGACCTGCTGGCTACGCCCACGCTCGGCTTCGTCGCGCCGCCCCTGCCGGTCGACGACCTCGAGATCCGCGACCGGGCGATCCGCCTGACCATCCCGCTGAACGCACTTGGCTGGCCGGCGCTCGCACTGCCGTGCGGCGCGGCCGAGGACGGCCTGCCCGCTTCTGTCCAGCTGGTCGGCAAGCCGGGCGACGACGCGCTCGTGCTCGGCGCCGGCGCGGCGCTCGAGTCCCTCCTTCTGGCGAGCGACGGCGCAGACGCCGGTGCCGATGCGTAGAGCAGCATGCGCCGCCCCTGGCTCGCCGCCCTGGCCGTCGCGGTCCTCGCGTCGCCCGCGGCCGCCGCGACCTCGCTGCACACCGTGCGCGTCGACGACTTCTCGTTGCGCGTCCCGAGCGACTGGCAGACCCTCACCAGGATCGGCACCGTCCGGCTCATAACGACGACGAAGGTCCCGCAGGACGGCTTCTACGTGAACGCCAACGTCGTGGTGACGCCCGACGCAAGCGGCCCGCAGACAGAGATCCGCTCGCGGCTGATGCTGGCATTCCGCAGCGCGGGGATCACGATCACCAGCCTCGCCATCGGTAACGGCCGACTACCGGCCGGACGCGCGACCGTGATGCGCTACCGCGGCACGATGGCCGGCCATCGGTTGCGCTGGCTCGCGTACGTCATCCACGCGCGGGGGCGCGCATACGTGCTGACGTTCACGGCCGGCGAGACCACGTTCGGCCGCAACGCCGGCCTCTTCGCCTCGATGGCACGGAGCTTCCGCATAGGCTGACGTCCATGACGGGTGACCTGGCGTTCGCGCTCCAGCTCGCGGACGCCGCGGACGCGATCACCCTCCCCCGCTTCCGCGCCGTCGATCTCCGCGTCGACACCAAGCCGGACGCGACGGTCGTATCCGACGCAGACAAGGCCGCCGAGGACGCGATCCGCGAGCTCGTGCGCACGCACCGGCGCGGCGAGGGCGTGCTCGGCGAGGAGGGCGGAGACGAAGGAGGCGACGTGCGCTGGGTCGTCGACCCGATCGACGGCACGCAGAACTTCGTCCGCGGCGTTCCGATCTGGGCGACGCTGGTTGCGCTCGAGCGCGAGGGTGTGCCGGTCGTGGCAGTGGCGTCCGCGCCTGCGCTGCGCCGCCGCTGGTGGGCGGAGCGCGGCGGCGGCGCCTTCGCCGAGGGCGAGACGATCCACGTGTCGCACATCGTCCGGCTCGAGGACGCGTCCATCTCGGTCACGAGCCCACGCGCCATGGCCCGGGCCGGCTACGAGCGCCAGTACATGGCGCTCAGCCACGCCTCGTGGTCGAGTCGCGGCCTCGGCGATTTCTGGCAGCACTGCCTCGTCGCCGAGGGCGCCGTCGACGTCGTGCTCGAGCCGGAGCTGAACACGTGGGACTACCTGCCCGTGCAGCTGATCGTCGAGGAGGCCGGCGGGCGCTGCACCGACTTCGAGGGCAACCCGCCCGCGCACGGATCGTCGTTCCTGTCGACGAACGGGCTCCTGCACGATGCCGTCATCTCGGCGCTCCAGACTTAGTGGCTGACAGCCACTAACTCCGGCTCGGGTCGGCTAACTGCCGTTGCCGTGCCACGACTCCCAGAGCGCGGCGTAGGAGCCGTTCCGGGCCACCAGCTCGTCGTGGGTGCCGAGCTCGCGTAGCAGGCCGTCCTCGACGACGGCGACCCGGTCGGCGTCGTGCGCCGTGTGCAGCCGGTGCGCGATGGCGACGACCGTGCGGCCCGTCCAGCACGGCGGCCAGCGAGCGCTCGAGGTGCCGGGCGGCGCGCGGGTCGAGCAGCGACGTCGCCTCGTCGAGCACGAGCGTGTGCGGGTCGGCCAGCACGAGCCGGGCCAGCGCGAGCTGCTGCGCCTGCGCGGGCGTGAGCGGCGTGCCGCCGGCGCCGACGACCGTCTCGAGGCCCTCGGGGAGCGCCGTCGACCCAGTCCAGCGCGTCGACCGCCTCCAGCGCGGCGACCAGCTGCTGCGTCGCGTCGCCTCCGGCCGGGCGAGCCGGAGGTTCTCCGCAAGCGTGCCGACGAAGACGTGGTGCTCCTGGGTGACGAGCGCCACCTCGCGGCGCAGCGTCTCGAGCGGGAGCTCGACGAGCGGGACGCCGCCCACCTCGACCCGGCCCGTCGCGCGGCGGGTGGATGCCGGCGAGCAGCCGGCCGAGCGTCGACTTGCCCGCGCCCGACGGCCCGACGACGGCGACGCGCTCGCCGGGCTCGAGGTCGAGGTCGATGCCGTGCAGGACGTCGCGGCCGTCGACGTAGGCGTAGCGCACGTCCTCGGCGCGCAGCCGCTCGTCGTCCGGGCGCTCGTCGCCCGTCGCGTGCGGTCGGGCGGCACCCGGTCGATGCCGACCAGCCGCGCGAACGAGCTGGCGCCGACCTGGATCTCGTCGAGCCAGGAGATCAGCCGGTCGACCGGGTCGACGAGCTGCGACGACGTAGAGCGCGACCGCCGTCACCTCGCCGATCGTGGCGTGGCCCGCGGAGACGAGCCAGCCGCCCCACGCCAGCGCCGCCGCGACGGGCAGCACGTACGCGAACTCGACGGTCGGGAACCAGACGGTGCGCAGGTAGAGGCCGCGGAACTCCCAGTGCGCAGGCGTTGGCGAGATCCGCGTCGATCCGGCCGACCCGCTCCTCGCCCAGGCCGAGCGCCTCGACCGTCCGCCCGCCCTCGACGTCTCGCTGACGGTCCCGGCGAGCGTGGCGTAGGACGCGCGCTCCGCGAGGTAGACCGACGGGGGCGCGGCGGAGGTACCAGCGCGTCGCGATCCACAGGGCCGGCACGCCCGACGAGGCACGAGCAGCGCGGCGAGCGGGCTGACGATGACGGCGGCGACGACGGTGAGCATCGCCGTGACCGCGGCGATCGAGCGTCTCGGGCACGGCGAAGCGGATCGTCCGGGCGAGCGCGTCGACGTCGGCCGTCGTCCGCGAGACGAGGTCGCCGGTGCCGGCGCGCTCGACGGTCGAGAGCGGCAGCGCGAGCACGCGGCGCATGAAGTCCTCGCGCAGCTCGGCGAAGATCCGCTCGGAGAGGACGAACGACGTCCGCCGCGCGAACCAGGTCAGGATCGTCTGTGCGAGCGAGCGACGACGGCGAGGACGGCCACGAGCTTGTCGACGTGGCTGGTCGTCGTCCCGGTCTGCACCGACTGCACGAGCGCGCCGAGCAGCGGCGGGCCCGGCCAGGCCGCACGCCGCTGCGGCGGCGTGCAGCCCGATCACGCACGACGAGCCCGCGGCGGTGCCGCCGGCCGAGGCGCGCGCGCCTGCGCGCGCAGCTCGGGCCCTGTCCGCGATCGGGAAGCAGCTGGCTCACTGCTCGGCTCCCCCGCGTGACGATCTCGCGGTAGCGCGCGTTCGCGCCGCAGCAGCTCACGGTGGCTGCCCTGCGCACTGACGCGGCCGTCCTCGACGAGCACCACGCGGTCGGCGCGGTCGAGCATGAGCGGGCTCGCCGTCACGACGACCGTCGTCCGTCCCGCGCGCGCGTCGCGCAGCCGCAGCGCGATCCGCGCCTCGGTGTGCGCGTCGACCGCGCTCGTCGGCTCGACGAGGACGAGGATCTCGGCGTCGGCGAGCAGCGCCCGCGTGAGCGACAGGCGCTGGCGCTGGCCGCCCGAGAACGAGCGGCCGCGCTCGTCGATGACCGCGTCGAGACCGCTCGGGCAGCGCCTCGACGACGTCCTCGGCGTTCGCGACCGCGATCGCCGTCCTCGACCGCGCCGTCGTCGGCGCGCCCCCAGGGGTCGAGCACGTGGCGCAAGGCGCCCGAGAACAGCACCGGGTCGGACTCGCTGACGACGATCCGGCGGCGAACGGTGGCGAGCGGGAGGTCGGCGAGGCGGACGCCGCCGAGCGCGGCACCGTCCTCGACGAAGCGCCCGAGCCGGTCGGCAAGCTCCGCCGTCTCGTGCGGCTCCGAGGAGACGAGCGCCGTCATCGTGCCCGGCTCGACGACGAGCCCCGACTGCGGGTCGCTGAGCGGGACGCCGGCCGGCGGTTCCTCGGCCGGCTGCTCGGGGTCGCGGACGGCAGGCTCGATCGCGAGCACGTCGAGCATCCGCTTCGCGCCGACGAGCGCGCGCGTCATCTTGTCCACCGCCTCGGCGGCGGTCCGGAGCGGGATGACGAGGAAGGCCGCGTAGCCGTAGAACGCGACGAGCTCGCCGGTGCCGATCTTCCCGTCGAGCGCGAAGCGGGCGCCGATCCACGTCACGACGACGACGAAGAGGCCCGGGACGAAGCACCTGGGCGGCGTCGAGGGTCGACTGGGGCGTCGCCACGCGAACGCCCGCAGCCCGCACGTCCTGCGACTGGCGGCTGGTAGCGGTCGAAGAACGCCTGCTCGCCGCCGATGCCGCGCAGGACGCGCAGGCCCGGCGGCGGTGTCGGCGCCGAGCGCGGTGAGCGCGCCGACCTCGTCGCGCTGGTCGCCCTGCCGCCGCTGGAGCGGCTTGATCACCGCGCCGAGCAGCAGCGACGAGGATCGGCACGCCGAGCGAGCACGATGAGGCCGAGCACGACCGACGCCGACGAGCAGGATCGATCGCGACGACGATGTACGCGACGACCGCGCCGGACGAGCCGGGCGGTGATGTCGAAGGCGCGCGCCGGCGCGCATCGCGTCGTTCGAGATCGTGGCCACGACCTCGCCCGTCGAGAGCGCCGCCGCGGATGGCGGGGCCGGTGCGCGCGATGTGGTGACCGACGATCTGGGCCATGCGGAACGACGCGCGGATCCAGTTCTGGACGGCGAACCGGTGGCGGAGCACGCCGGCGACCGCCTGCACGACGCCCAGGCCGAGCAGCACGAGCGTCCACTCGGCAAGCGCCTGGTTGTCGTGGTCGGCGATCCCCTTCTGGATGGCCGCGCCGATCGCGAACGGCATCAGCGCCTGCGACAGCATCCAGAGCACGCCGAAGAAGACGCCGCCGATCAGCGTCGGCACCTGCTGCCGGCCCACCCAGAGCAGAAAGCGGACGGGCGACCGCCGGTCCGGGACGCCCGGATCGTCGTACGGGAGGCGCACCATGGCTACGACTCGAGCAGGGCGCGGATCTCCGCGACCGCCGCGTCCCAGAGCTGTTGCATGTCGCCGTCGGGCCGCTGGTACGCGCCCCCGAAGGAGCCGTCGCCGAGGACGGCCCGCGCCTCGGCCGCCGTCAACTCCTGGTCCAGGGCCACCATCGGCTTCGCCTCACCCGGCAGCTCGACGCCCGGCAGCCGCGTCCAGGGGAAGTTCTCCATCCACGAGGCGTGCGACCCGCCGCCCAGCGCCAGGATCAGCTCGCGCTGGCGGTCGCTCGACCACCAGTCGTGCCAACGGACGCCGTCGCCGGCGACCCGCTCCGCGGCGAACGAGTTGCCGCCATGCCCGTTCACGATCAGCACACGCCGGAAGCCCTGGCCGCGCAGCGAGCCGACCAGGTCGCTGAGCAGCCTGACGTACGTGTCACGGTCGACCGAGAGGCTGCCCGGATAGGCCTCAAACCGCGGCGTGACGCCATACGCGAGCACCGGCAGCACGGGGATCCCGAGCGGCTCGGCCGCCTCGACCGAGACCCGCTCGGCGAGCAGGTTGTCGGTGGCGAGCGACAGGTAGGCGTGCTGCTCGGTCGAGCCGAGGGGCAGCACGATCCGGTCGTCGCGCTCGAGGTACGCCTCGAGCTGCATCCAGTTCAGTTCGGCGACGCGCACCCCTCGGGTTTTACCGGAGCGGCGTCAGCGGGAGAGTGCCGCCTGGGTCAGGCGTGCCGCACGTACTCGCCGGCCGCCGCCCGCGCCGCCGCCTCGTAGTAGCGGTCGCGGCCGAAGCGGTCGAGCTCGCCGCCCAGCAGCGCGCCGGACGAGGGGCGCCGCAGCGACGGCTCGGCGATCGCCTCGCCGTCGACTGACACGGCCTCGATCTCCTTCGCGACCTGTTGGGAGAGCGCGACCGGCCGGTCGAGGCGCGAGCGCAGCCAGCCGGCGAGCAGCAGTGCGTCGGCCTCGGGGCCGCGCACGTCGATCTCGTCCGCCTCCGCGACGCCCGGCCACGCCTGCGCGATCGACTCCCGCCACGGCAGCGTCCGCGCCCAGACGATGTCCGAGACCGCGAGGTGCTCGCCGAAGTGCTGAGCGAGGCTGCCGTACGCCGCGTGCAGCCCGTCCTCCCACT
The DNA here is from genome assembly GCA_963817375.1 of uncultured Thermoleophilia bacterium. Taxonomy (GTDB): domain Bacteria; phylum Actinomycetota; class Thermoleophilia; order Gaiellales; family Gaiellaceae; genus JACVRM01. The sequence goes on from CAWFOB010000004.1 coordinate 357,294, forward strand.
CGCGCGAGTCGACCACGAGCCGGTCGACGAGCGCGGCCAGGCGCTCGAAGGTCGGGTCGCCGAACGGCGGCATCCCGCGCCAGCGCAGGAACACGGGCAGGTCGGGCAGGAGCAGCGCGACGACGACGCTCGCCGGCGCCTCCGCCCGCGAGCCGCGCAGCGTGAGCTCGACGAGCTCGGTGCAGACCTGGCTGCCGCCCCCGAGCGGGGAGCACTGCATCGACACCCGCGCGTCGAGGCCGTCCGGCTCGTCGGCCCGTGGCAGGAGCAGGATCGTCCGCGAGGGGTAGAACTCGCCCAGGTCGGCGAAGGTGGCCCGGGCCTGCTCCTCCCACGGCGGCGGCACCCAGGCGAGGTGCGTCATGACACTCGTGCGGAGCCCGGTGCCGTCGTCGGCCGCGCGCAGGAGTGACAGCTCGTGCTCCACGTCGTCCAGCCCGACGTCCTGCCCGGCCCACTCGCCGATGACCGTCGCGGTCAATGCCGCCGCCAGGAGCGGCCGTCCCGGTGCATCAGCTCGTCCGCCGCGCTCGGGCCCCAGGTGCCGGCCTCGTAGTTCGGGAACGACGGCCGGTCGCGCCGCCAGAAGGCGACGATCGCGTCGACGAGCGACCATTGCTCCTCGATCTCGTCCGCCCGCATGAACAGCGTCGCGTCGCCGAGCATGGTGTCGAGGATCAGGCGCTCGTACGCCTCGGGCAGGTCGGTGTGGAACGCCCCGCCGTAGAGGAAGTTCATGTTGACCGTGCGGATGGTCATCCCCTGTCCGGGCACCTTCGCCCCGATCGCCAGGGAGACGCCCTCGTCCGGCTGGACGTGGACCAGAAGCACGTTCGGGCGCAGCCCGTCCGCGGCCCCCTCCTCGAACGGCGGATGGGGGGCGCGCTTGAACTGGATCGCGATCGTCGTCTCGCGCCGCGGGAGGCGCTTGCCCGTCCGCACGTAGAACGGCGTGTCGGCCCAGCGCCAGTTGTCGACGAAGAGCTTGGCCGCGACATAGGTCTCGGTCATCGAGTCGGGCGCCACGCCCGGCTCCTGGCGGTAGCCCGGCACCTCCACGCCGTCGGTCCAGCCAGGCCCGTACTCGCCGCGGACGACGTCGTCCGGCCCGGGCGTGTGCAGCGCGCGCAGCACCTTCACCTTCTCGTTGCGGATCGACTCGGCGTCGAAGTCCGTCGGCGGCTCCATCGCCGTGAGCGCGACGAGCTGGAGCAGGTGGTTCTGGAAGACGTCGCGGATCGCGCCCGCCTGCTCGTAGAACGACGCCCGCCCCTCGATGCCGAGCTCCTCGGCGACCGTGATCTGCACGTGGTCGATGAACTGGCGGTTCCAGACCGGCTCGAAGATGCCGTTCGCGAAGCGAAGCGCCATCAGGTTCTGGACCGTCTCCTTGCCGAGGTAGTGGTCGATGCGGAAGATCTCGCGCTCCTCGAAGTGCTCGGCGAGCATGGCGTTCAGCTCGCGGGCCGACGCGAGGTCGTGGCCGAACGGCTTCTCGATGATCAGCCGCGTCCAGCCCGTCGTCGTACGCCGCTTCCCGAGCTCGCCGACCAGCATCGGCATCGCGGCCGGCGGGACGGCCAGGTAGTAGACGCGGTTGCCCTGGGTCTGCCACTGCTCGTCGACCTGGTCCAGGTGGGCGTCCAGCCGGTCCTCGCCGCCGTCCTCCGCGAATTCCGTCGGCACGTAGGAGGTGCGCTGCGCGAGCCAGTCGAAGACGTCGTCGCGCACCGGGTCACGGCCGTGCTCCTCCACGGCCCGGCGCATTGCCTCGCGGAACTCGTCGCCGGACATCTCGCTGCGCGCGGAGCCGACGACGGCGAAGTGCTCGGGCAGGAGCCGCCGGTAGGCAAGCGAGTACAGGGCCGGGAACAGCTTGCGCGCGGTGAGGTCGCCCGACGCGCCGAAGATCGTGATGATGCACGGCTCGGGCGTGCGCTTGAGCCGCAGCCCCTCGAGCAGCGGGTTCGCCTCCGTGACCGCCGGAGACGCCATCAGCGCGGGTCGGCGGTCGCGGCCTTGGCTTCCTCGACGGCGTGGATGGCGTGGCCGCCGAACTGGTTCCGCAGCGCGGCGCTCACCTTGGCGGCGAACGACTCGTCCTGGCGCGAGGCGAAGCGGGCGAAGAGCGCGGCCGTGATCACCGGCACGGGGACGTCCTCCGCGATCGCCTCGGCGATCGTCCAGCGGCCCTCGCCGGAGTCGTCGACGTACCCGCGAATGTCGGCGAGGTCCGAGCCGTCCTTCTCGAACGCGGAGTGCAGGAGCTCGAGCAGCCAGGAGCGGACGACCGACCCGTAGCGCCAGATGCCGGCGATCTCGTGCAGGTCGAGCGGGAACTCGGACCCGCGCATGACCTCGAAGCCCTCGGCGTACGCCTGCATGAGCCCGTACTCGATGCCGTTGTGGACCATCTTCACGAAGTGCCCCGCACCGGACGGCCCGACGTGGGCATAGCCGTCCTCGGGCGCGAGCGTCACGAAAGCGGGCTCGACGACTGCGACGGCGTCGTCGTCGCCGCCGACCATCAGGCAGTAGCCGACCTCGCGGCCCCAGATACCGCCGGAGACGCCGGCGTCGACGAACCGGATCCCGTGCTCGGCCGCCTCGCCGTAGCGGCGCTGCGAGTCGCGGAAGTTCGAGTTGCCGCCGTCGACGACGATGTCGCCGGCCTCGAGCTCGCCGAGCAGCTCCTGGAACGCGCCCTCGGTCGGCGGCCCGGCGGGGATCATCAGCCAGGCCACGCGCGGCGAGTCGAGCTGGCCGACGAGCTCCTTCAGCGAGCTCGCGGTGCCCCCGCCAGAGCGGGCGTAGGTCTGCACCTCGTGCCCGTGCTCCTGCAGCCTGATCGTCATGTTGCCGCCCATGCGGCCGAGACCGACCATTCCCAGTTTCATGCGACGTCCTCCAGTCGTACGCGGACGATGCGGCGGCCGCGCTCGCGCAGCGCCTCGAAGTCGCCCTCGGCCTGAGCGGCGATCAGCTGCCGGAACCCGAACGGCTTGCCCGGGATCGGGAGCTCCTCGCCGAGGTCGTCGACGACCTGAATGAAGAGCCCCGTGTCCGGGCCGCCCTTGTGCAACTGCCCGGTCGAGTGCAGGTAGCGGGGGCCGAGGCCGCGCATGAGCGGCCGCCCGGTTGCGCGCACGCGCTCGACGAGCGGCTCGAGCTCCGCCTCGCGCGCGGGGTCGATGAACGCGCACACCGCGACGTAGTCTCCCGCACCCGCGCCGGCGAGGAGCTCGTCCACTGATCCCCGCGGCACGAGCTCGGCCGTCTCGCCACGCTGGAGGACCTCGTTTGTCTTGTCCTTCGCCGCCTGCACGTTCGGCTGGTCGAACGGGTTGATGCCCAGGACCGACCCCGCGACTGCGGTGGCGAACTCCCAGCGGAAGAACTCCTGGCCGAGCTCGTACGGCGCCTCCAGGCGGACCTCGTGCGTCTGGACGTCCGGGCCGTCGCCCTCGACGGGCACGAGCCCCTTGCCGTCCTTGCCGGTCGATTCGGCGAGCAGCTGCTGGACCCAGAGGTCGAAGCCGCCGCCGGCCTCGCTGAATGCCACCTTGTCGCGGCCCTGACGCCACGCCTCGCCCATGGCGAGCCCGAGGTCGAGACCCGGATTGCCCTCGCCGTAGCGGCACGCCTCGCGCATCTCCTCCGCCCGCTCCAGCAGCCGCCGGGCATCGAGGCCCATCAGGATGGCGGGCAGGATTCCGAACGGCGACAGCGCCGAGTAGCGCCCGCCGATCGAGGCTTCGCCGTAGGCGACGCCAACGAAGTCCCGCTCGTGCGCGAGCTGCTCGAGCGAGGAGCCGGGGTCCGTGACCACGGCGAATCGCGTGGCGACGCCGCCCGTGCGCTCCCAGAAGTACTCGAGATGCGACCGCGTCTCGATGGTTGCACCCGACTTCGACGAAGCGACGAAGAGCGTGCGGCCCAGGTCCAGCGAGTCCGTCAGACGACGGATCGCCGCCGGATGCGTCGTGTCGAGGACGTGGAAGACGTCGGCCGTGCCGAAGGAGCGCCGGAGCACCTCCGGCGCGAGGCTCGAACCGCCCATACCGAGCAGCACGACCTGCTCGTAATGCGCCCGCTCGGCCAGCGAGAGGAGGATGTCGAGATCCTCGAGCAGGCGGATGGGCTCGTCGAGCCAGCCCAGCCAGTCGGCCTCGTCGTGACCGGTCCAGAGCGTCGGGTCGTGCGCCCAGATGCGTTCGACGATCTCGGTGCCGGTGACGGCGCTCATGCGGCCGCGAGCTCGCCGCGCTTTGCCCGCACGCCGTCGAGCAGCTCCTCGAACGACTGGGCGAACTTCTCGACGCCCTCGCGCTCCAGCGTCTCGATAACGTCGTCGTAGTCGACGCCGACGCGGCCGAGCTCCCCGAGCACGTGGTGTGCCTCCTCTACGTTCTCGTCGAGCGTGCGCGCGACGTGGCCGTGATCGGAGAAGGCGCGGATCGTCTCGAGCGGCATCGTGTTGACAGTCTCGGGCCCGATCAGCTCATCGACGTAGAGCGTGTCCCGGTACTCGGGGTTCTTGGTCGACGTCGAGGCCCAGAGGCACCGCTGCCGCCACGCGCCCCGCGCCTGGAGCGACCGCCAGCGCTCGGACGCGATCACGCCCAGGTAGTGCTCGTAGGCGAGCTTCGCGTTCGCGATCGCGAGGCGGCCGCGCAGGGATAGCGCCTCGCCGCCGATCGCCTCGAGCCGCTTGTCGGCCTCGGTATCGACGCGGGAGACGAAGAAGCTCGCCACCGAGTTGACCGTCGACGGGTCGCCGCCGGACTCGATCAGCCGCTCGAGCCCGCGCATGTAGGCGTCGAAGACCTCGGCGTAGCGGTGCAGGCCGAAGATGAGCGTGACGTTGATGCTCTTGCCGCGCGCGATCATCTCCTCGATCGCGGGCAACCCGGGCGCGGTGCCCGGGATCTTCACGTAGAGGTTCGGGCGATCGACCCAGTCGTGGAAGCGCTGAGCCTGCTCGATCGTCCCTTCCGTGTCGTACGCGAGCCCCGGCTCGACCTCGAGCGAGACGTAGCCGTCGAGGTGCCGGGTCGAGTCCCACGTGCCGCGGAACAGGTCACACGCGTCGCGGATGTCGTCGACGGCGAGCCGGAAGAAGATCTCCTTGGGATCGTCCTCGGAGCGCAGCACCTCGCGCAGCTGGTCGTCGTATGCGTTCCCCTCGGCCAGCGCCTTCTGGAAGATGGTCGGGTTGGAGGTGACGCCGACGACGGCGTCCTCGTCCATCAGGCCCGCGAGCGTCCCGTCGCGGAGCCAGGTTCGGGACAGCGAGTCGATCCATACGCTCTGGCCCTGCTCCGACAGCTCGTGCAGTCGTGACTTAGCCATGTGCTCTCTCCATTTCCTCGATCTTGTGGAGGCGTCGTACGTAGCGCTCGCCGCCGTCGAACCGCGCGGCGAGGAATACCCGGACGAGGTCGGCGGCAAGCTCGGCGCCCACCACCTCGGAGCCGAGGCAGAGCACGTTCATGTCGTCGTGCTCGACGCCCTGGTGCGCGGAGTAGGCGTCGTGGCAGATGGCGGCACGGATGCCGGCGATCTTGCAAGCGGCGACCGAGGCGCCGACACCCGAGCCACAGATCAGCACCGCGCGCTCGGCGCGGCCGTCGAGGATCGCCTCGCCGACCTCCCGCGCCTTGTCGGGATAGTCGATGCGCGGCTCCGGCCGGTCCGTGCCGAGGTCGACCGGCTCGTGCCCGAGGCGGATGACCTCCTCGAAGACGCGCTCCCGGAGCTTCACGCCGCGGTGATCGAACGCGAGCGCGACCTTCACGGGTGGCTGTGCTCCACGGTTGACTCCATGCGCGCGATACGGCCTTCCCTGAACGCGATCACGGTCTCCTCGCGGCTCGTGTAGGCGGGCGAGCCGTCGTCGCGCCAGCGGTGGACGAGGTCCTTGACCTCGATCACCTGGCCGTTGCGCTGCTCATAGGCGCGCGCGGCGATCTCGGACTCGATGCTGTCGAACCCCTCCGAGTCGCTCAGCAGCCGGATCCAGCGGTCGGCGCCCTTGTAGCACCGCCCGCTCGGGCGGACGATCTCCACGTCCGGGTCGAGCAGCTGGCGCGCCGTTTCCCAGTCGCGGTCGTCGAGCGCCTCCCCGTAGCGCCGTGCGACGTCGACGGTCACACCGACGAGGTTACACCGGGGGTAGATTCCCAGCGATGGCCGACGCAGCCTTCCTCCGCGAGCTCGGGCAGCAGCTCCGCGTCGACTCCGTGCGCGCCGCAGCCGTCGCGAATTCGGGCCATCCGACGTCGTCGATGTCGGCGGCCGACCTGATGGCCGTGCTGCTCGCGAACCACCTGCGCTACGACTTCGACGCGCCCGACGACCCGACGAACGATCACCTCATCTTCTCCAAGGGCCACGCGTCGCCGCTGCTGTACTCGATGTACAAGGCGGCCGGCGCGATCACCGACGAGGAGCTGCTGACGTTCCGCAAGTTCGGCAGCCGGCTCGAGGGCCACCCGACGCCGGTGCTGCCCTGGGTCGACGTCGCCACCGGCTCGCTCGGCCAGGGCCTGCCGATCGGCGTCGGCATCGCGCTCGCGGGCAAGCGGCTCGACCGGCTGCCGTACCGCGTCTGGGTGCTCCTCGGCGACAGCGAGATCGCCGAGGGCTCGGTCTGGGAGGCGTTCGAGCACGCGGCGCTACTCGAAGCTCGACAACCTGACGGCGATCATCGACGTCAACCGGCTCGGCCAGCGCGGCGAGACGATGCACGGCTGGGACCTCGACTGCGTACGCGCAACCGCGCGCGCGCGTTCGGCTGGCACGCGATCGAGATCGACGGCCACGACGTCGAGGCGATCGACCGCGCCTTCGCCGAGGCGCGAGTCGATCCGCGACCGCCCGACGATGATCGTCGCGCGCACGATGAAGGGCAAGGGCGTCACGGCCGTCGAGGACAAGCCGGGCTGGCACGGCAAGGCGCTCGACAACCCCGAGGAGGCGGTCGCGGAGCTCGGCGGCGAGCGCAACCTCCGCGTCGAGGTGCACGCAGCCCGAGCCGGCGCGAGCCGCACCGCTTCGCGGCGGCCGGGCCGCTCGAGCTGCCGCGCTACGAGCGTCGGCGCGGAGGTCGCGACGCGCAAGGCGTACGGCGACGCGCTGGCGGCGCTCGGGACGGCGCGCGGCGACGTCGTCGCGCTCGACGGCGAGGTGAGGAACTCGACCTACGCCGAGGACTTCGCGCAAGGAGCTGCCCGAGCGCTTCTTCGAGATGTTCATCGCCGAGCAGCAGATGGTCGCCGCGGCGGTCGGGCTTGCAGGTGCGCGGCTGGCGGCCGTTCGCGTCGACCTTCGCCGCCTTCTTCTCGCGCGCGTACGACTTCATCCGCATGGCGGCGATCTCGCCGCGCGACGTACTCGCTCTGCGGCTCGCACGCCGGCGTCTCGATCGGCGAGGACGGCCCGTCGCAGATGGCGCTCGAGGACCTCGCGGTGATGCGCGCGGTCCACGGCATCGACGGTGCTCTACCCGTGCGACGCGAACCAGACGGCGAAGCTCGTCGCGGCGATGGCCGACCTCGAGGGCATCTCGTACCTGCGCACGACGCGCGCGAAGACGCCGGTCATCTACGGCCCGGACGAGGAGTTCCCGATCGGCGGCTGCACGCGTCGTCCGCTCGTCGGAGGACGACGAGGTCACGATCGTCGGCGCCGGCATCACGCTGCACGAGGCGCTGAAGGCGGCCGACGCGCTCGCGGGCGAGGGCGTGCACGCGCGCGTGATCGACCTCTACTCGGTGAAGCCGATCGACGGCGAGACGCTGCGCGACGGCCGCAGAGGCGACCGGCGGGCGCATCGTCATCGTCGAGGACCACTGGCCCGAGGGCGGGCTCGGCGAGGCCGTGCTCGCCGCGCTCGCCGACTTCGAAGGGCAGCTCCACTTCACGAAGCTCGCCGTCGGCGACATGCCCACGTCGGGCAAGCCGGCGGAGCTGCTCGCCGCCGCCGGCATCGACGCCGAGGCGATCGCCGCGGCGGCGCGGGCACTCGTCGGCGCGGCCGTACAAGCCTGAGCAGACACTCCACGGCCTACGCTTGAAGCATGGCCGTCGTCATCGCCAACAACCTGCGCAAGGAGCTCGCCGGAGACGTCCTCTTCGACGGCGTCAGCTTCAAGGTCGAGCGCCGCGAGCGGCTCGCGCTTTCCGGCCCGAACGGCGCCGGCAAGACGACGCTGCTCCGGATGCTCGCGGGCCAGACCGAGATCCACGGCGGCGAGCTCGCGTTCCAGAAGGGCACGCGCGTCGCGCTCCACGACCAGCGCCCGCCGCTCGAGCTCGGGCTGACGCTCCGCGAGTACGCGTTCTCGGGCGCCGGCGACGTGATCGCCGCCGAGGAGGAGCTCGCGCGGCTGGAGCAGGCGATGGCCGGCGGCGACGCGCGGCCGGAGACGCTTGCCCGCTACGGCGAGGCGCAGGCGCTGCTCGAGCACGCCGGCGGGTACGCCTGGCGCGAGCGCGCGGTTGCGTCGCTGCGCGGCCTCGGCTTCCGCGACGACGACCTCGACCGCGAGCTGACCACGTTCTCCGGCGGCGAGCTGACGCGCGCCTCGCTTGCGCGCGCTCTGACAGGCGGCCCGGATCTGCTGCTGCTCGACGAGCCCACCAACCACCTCGACGTCGAGCGGCTCGAGTGGCTCGAGCGGGAGCTCCAGACCATGGACGCCGCCGTCATCCTCGTCGCGCACGACCGCTGGTTCCTCGAGGCCGTGACGACGTCGGTGCTGGAGCTCGAGGGCGGCCGCTCGCTGACCTTCAACGGCACGTGGCACGCCTGGCGCCGGGAGAAGGCGGCCCGCGCCCTCCACGCCGGGAAGGAGGCCGACCGGATCGCGGTCGACATCGCACGGCTCGACCGCTTCGTCGAGCGGTTCCGCTACAAGAAGTCGAAGGCGAAGCAGGCACAGGCGAAGATCACGCAGATCGCCCGCCTGAAGAGCGAACGCTCAGCGCACACCGGCGAGCTCGAGCGGCTCACGCGCAAGCAGCGCAGCCTCGGCTTCGAGTTCCTGAAGCCGAAGCGCAGCGGCCGCACGGTGATCGAGGTCGAGGGTCTGGCCGTCCGCGCCGGGGACAAGGAGCTGCTCGACCACGTCTCGTTCGCGCTCGAGCGCGGAGAGCACGTTGCCCTCGTGGGACCGAACGGCGCCGGTAAGACGACGCTGCTCGAGACCATCCTCGCCGACGAGCCGGAGGCAGGGAAGATCCGCCTCGGGCACGGCGTCGAGCCGGCGTACTTCTCGCAGCAGGAGATGGAGCTCGACACGCGCGGGACGGTGCTCCAGTGCGTGCAGCGCGCGACGGGGCTGCAGCGGCCGGACGCCCAGAACCTGCTCGGCCGCTTCCTCTTCTCGGGCTGGGACGAGCAGACCAAGGCGGTCGCCGTGCTGTCCGGCGGCGAACGGCGGCGGCTCGCGCTGGCGATCGTCGTCGCGTCCGGCGCGAACCTGCTGATCCTTGACGAGCCGACGAACCACCTCGACCTGGAGAGCCGTGAGGCGCTCGAGGCGGCGCTCGAGGCATTCCCCGGCACCGTGCTGCTCGTCTCGCACGACCGTGCGCTGCTCGACGCGGTCGCCGAGCGCACGCTGGCGATCGAGGACGGCACCATCCGCTCGTACGAGGGCGGCTGGGCCGAGATGCTCCGCCGGCGCGAGGAGCGCGAGGCGCCCCCACCTCCCCCTCCGCGCAAACCGAAGCCGGCGCGGCCCGCGCCGCCGCCGCCACGCGCGGCCGAGCGAGCTGGAGCGGCTCGAGCAGGAGATCGCCGCCTGCGAAGCCGAGGTCGCCGGCCTGGAGGCGAAGCTGGCCGAGGACTGGGCCAACGTCGAGACCCTCCAGGCGCACGCTGCCCGGCGCGAGGCCCTGCGCGCCATGATCGCGCGCTGGGAGGAGCTCTTCGAGCAGGCCCGCGCCCTAGAGGCGCTTCTCGAAGCAGCGGCTGAGCCCGCGGTGGGCATAGACGCCGTAGCAGGGGATAGGCTCGTACCCGGACGACTCGTAAAGGGCGAGCGCTTCGACCGACCGGTCGCCGGTCTCCAGCAGGACGCCTGCGTATCGGAGGCGCCGCGCCTCGTACTCAAGGTGCTGCAGGACGAGGCGCCCGAGTCCCCGGCCGCGCGCGTTCGGCAACACGTACATCCGCTTCAGCTCGGCCCGGGTCTTGTCGAAGCGGACGACGCCACCGCACGCGACCGGCTCGCCCGCGTCGTCGCGGACGACCAGGAACACACCGTCAGGCGGCTCGAACTGCGACGCCTCGCGCGTCGGCCCGATGTCGTTGCCGCCCTCGCCGTAGAGGGCCAGCATCTCCGCTTGCTGCGCCTGGGCGAGCCGGACGACGTCCGGCGAGTCGAACGGCTCAGCTCCAGAACGCATCAAGTCGTTATTCCACGCCTTATGACCAAAACGCATCGAGTCGTAAAGCCTCAGGCCCAGAATGCGTCAAATTGCGAGTCGAGTGGGACCGCTGTCACCTCGGCCCACTGGCCGCCGCGGATGCGGATGACGAGCGCCTGGTTGACGTCGAGGTCGATCCCGTTGCGACTTCCCTGCGCGCGGTAGATCGCGACCGCCCAGTCGTCGTCAGCGAGCACGCTCTGGAGCTGCGAGCGGTACGTGCCGCCGGTCTCGAGGCCCGTGCGGCGCAGGAACTCGACCACCTCGCGGCGGCCGCGGTACTCGCCGCTCATGATCGTGTTGCCGGGGACACGCCAGACGATGTCGCGCGCGAGGCCGGCGGAGATGACCTTCGCGTCGCGGCCGAACGCCCCGAAGATCCGCCGCGTCAGCGCGGCATTCGGGTGCTCGCTCACTCGTCCGCGAGGGTTGCGACGACCGCCTCGGCGATGACCCGCAGCGGCCGTCCGGAGACCTGGCTGGCCTTGCGCAGGCGGGCGAACGCCTCGTCCTCGGTGAGCCGTTCCTTCTTCATCAGCAGCCCCTTGGCACGCTCGATCGCCTTGCGCGCGGCGAGCGCCTCGGCCAGCGTGTCGGCCTCCTCGCGGACGGCGAGCAGCTCGGCGTGCCGGGCCCGCGCCGTCTCGATCGCCGGCAGCAGGTCGGTCTCGCGGAACGGCTTGACGAGGTAGCCGAAGACGCCCGCCTCGATCGCGCGCGAGACGAGCTCCTCCTGCCCGTACGCGGTGAGCATGACGACCGGGATCGGCCGTTCGTCGAGGATCCGCCTGGCTGCCTCGATCCCGTCGAGGCGCGGCATCTTGACGTCGAGCACGGCGAGGTCGGGCCGCTCGGACGCGGCCAGGTCGACCGCCTCGATGCCGTCACGCGCCTGCGCGCAAACCTCGAACCCGGCGCGCTCCAGCATCTCCGCCAGGTCCATGCGGATGATCGTCTCGTCCTCGGCGATCAGGACACGCGCCACCCGCCGAGTCTAGGGAAGGGGCTGTCCCCGAAGGGGGCTGTCCCGAGTGTCCTGGGCAGGAACCGGCCTGGACACTTGGGACAGCCCCCCGGCTGTCGCCGGGGGACAGCCCCTAGGTGCGCTCGGCGAGCCCGAGCGCGTTCCCGTCCGGGTCCTTGAACGAGGCGAGCTTGACCATGCCCTCGACCTCGTGGACGTCGCCGTCGAAGACCGCGCCGACGGATTCGAGGTGCGCCTTGGCCGCCTCGATGTCCGCGACCTGGAACGTCGGCTGCATCCCGCCGCGGGTCTCGTCGTCGGTCTGGCCGAGCCCGATGTGCACGCCCGCGATGGGCGTCGAGAGCTCGCACCACTTCCAGTCGTCGAGCTTGTAGATCAGCTCGAACCCGAACGCCTGGCGGTACCACGCGATCGCCCGCTCGAAGTCCGTGACGTTCACGGCGATCGTGACGTGGTCGCCGTACGTGAACGGCGCCGTCGCAGGGGCGGTTGCCGTCTGCTGACTCATGCTGCCTCCTTCGGTTCGTCGTCCGAGCCGGGGAAGGCGACCTCTCCTGCGGGCGTCAGCCACGTGACGACCTCGACCCGCATCCGTCCCGCCTGCACCGACGGGTCGCTGTTCGCGAGCTCGCGCGTCTCCTCGAGGCCGGTGCGGTAGATGCAGATGCCGCGGAACGTCTCGTCCTCCTGGTCGCGGAACGGTCCCGCCGACAGGAGCACCCCGCGCTCGCGCATGGCGTCGAGGTGGGCGAGGTGCGCAGCCTGCAGGCGGTCGAGCTCGTCGTGCGCGAGCTCGAGCGCGCGGGGGCCGCGGCGCAGTAGGACGAGGCTGTAGCGGTCGAATTCCATTCGGCTCCTTCTCGACGACGACGAACGCGCCCCGGTGAAATCGACAGCTACCCCGGGAACACCACCAGCGCCCGGAGCCCACCCTCCGTCGCCAGCGTGAGCGTGCCGCGCAGCTCGTCGCGGACGAGCGCGCGGACGATCGAGAGCCCGGTTCCCTCCAGCTCGCCGGACACCGGCCCGCCATCGTCCGAGATCGCCAGCCGCACGTCCCCGTTCTGGCGCGCCAGCTCGACGCGCACCGACGAGCCGCCGTGCTCCAGGGCGTTCTGGAGGAGCTCGCTGAACACGAGCGCGAGCGCCGTCGCGCGGCTGCCGCCGAGCTCGACGGGCTGGAGATCGGTCTCGACCTGCTTCGACACGCCGAGCCCCTGCACGAGCATCGCGCGCAGCCGGTCGAGCAGGGCGGCGAGGTCGACCTCCTCGTCGCGCTGCTCGGTCAGCACCTCGTGCACCGCGGCGATGGCGAGGATGCGGTTCGCCGAGTCGCCAAGCGCCTTCGCGGGATCCACACCGTCGGCGGCGCGCGCCTGCAGGCGAAGCAGCGAGGCGACCGTCTGCAGGTTGTTCTTCACGCGGTGGTGGATCTCTTGCGCCAGCACGCCGCGCAGGACGGCGCGGCCGTGCTCGAGCGCCATCGCCGCCTGCTGGGCGATCGAGGCGAGCATGAGCTCGTCGTCCTCCGAGAACGGCGCGTCTCGGTCGGTGACGAGCTCGCCGATCTGACGGCCCTTCCAGCGGAGCGGGAGTCGCACCGCGTACGCGCCGGCGCGGCCCTCGGGCCAGGCGATGCGGCCGTCCTCGAGCACGAGCGCCGCCCCCGTCGCGTCGACCGCGTCCATCGTCGTCTTGACGATCGCCTCCAGCGACTCCTCGAGGTAGAGCGACTCGGAGACCGCCTCCGAGATGCGGGCCAGCGCCTCAAGCTCGGTGACGCGTCGCTGCGCGGCGGCGTACAGCCGGGCGTGCTCGATCGACTGCGCCACCTGGCCGGCGATGCCCACGAGGAGCTCGATCTCGGCCTGCGTGAACTCACGCGGCTGCCGGGTGCGGACGTTGAGCGCGCCCTCGAGCTTCTCGCGCATGAGGATCGGCACGGCGAGAATCGACTCGTACTCCTCCTCGTGCAGGTTGGGGAAGACCTTGAAGCGCGGGTCGAGGTGCGCCTGCGACGAGAGCATGACCGGCTCACGCTGCGCCGCCGCCGCGCCGGTGATGCCCTCGCCCGGTCGCATGCGCGGGCGCCGGGTCTCCTCCTCGACGGCGGCGCCGTGCGTCGCGCCGAGCACGAGCTCGTCGGCGCGGTCGTCGTACAGGTAGACGAAGCAGGCATCCGCCTCGAGCGCCTCCGCCACCTTGCGCGCGATCAGCGCGAGCACCTCGTCGAGATCGAGTGTGGAGTTGACCGCCGCGATGGTCTCCGTCAGGAGACGCAGGTGCCGGGCGGGCGCGTCCATCGTGCGAGTGTAGGCGTCCGATTTCCCGGGTACGCTCGCGGGCGGTGTACCACACGCTGCTGTTTCTGCACGTCCTGCTCGCGTTCACGCTCGTTGCGGCCGTGACGCTCTTCTGGGCGCTGATCTTCGGGACGCGTCCGGGACGCGCGACCCTCACGCCCGCGGCGGCGATGTGGCTGGGACGCGCCGGCGCGATCGTCGTCGGCATCGGCTCGGTCGGCGTCCTGATCTTCGGCATCTGGCTCGCGATCGAACGGCCGGCGTACCACCCGTGGGACGGCTGGATCCTCGCCTCCCTGATCCTGTGGGTGATCGCCGTCGGCACCGGCCAGCGTGCCGGCCGGTCCTTCCAGCGGGCGGCGACAGACCCGGATGACGCGGCTGTGCTCCGCCGGACCGGCGTGCAGCTGCAGACGGTCGCGGGCATCTCGCTGATCCTGATCCTCATCCTCATGGTCTGGAAGCCCGGCGCGTGATTCTCGCGGCGACCAGGGACCGCTCGTGGGAGGCGTCGCTCTTCCTCCACGTGGCCGGCGCCATGCTGCTCGTCGGCGGGCTCTTCGTCGTCAGCGCGTCGCTGATCTATGCGTGGCGCGCGAAGGAGGACGCCGACGAGAACGCGTTGCGCCGTTTCGCCTACCTGACGCTGTTCTTCGTCGTGCTGCCGGCGTTCTTCGCCATGCGTATCGGCGCCGAGTGGGTGCTGAGCGCGTCGCCGTACACGAGCGACCAGAACTTCGTCGGCATCGGGTTCATGATCTCGGACGCCGGGTTCCTCGTCCTGATCATCAGCCTGATCCTGGCGGGCTTCGGCATCCGCAGCATGCGCACGGGTGGAGGCCGGGTGGGCGCGCGGGTGGTCACGCTGCTGAGCGTCGCCCTTCTGATCGCGTACGTGGTCGCGATCTGGGCGATGACGACGAAGCCCACGTGACGCCCGCTAACAAACCCCTTACGAGTTCGGACGCATTCTCTTTGCAGCCTCTGGGTACGTTCGGTTCCGTGAGCACGATCGACGTGGATCTCCGTACGACGGTCGGCTTCCGCGTCACGGACGCGGCGGGCCGCCTCCTCGGCCGCGTCGAGTGCCCGATGTACGGGACGCGCCCCGACGAGCCCGATGCGCTGTCGGTGCGTGCGCGCCGCTTCTTCGCGTCGCGGCGGATGGTGCCGGCGGCGGCGATCTCCGAGATCGACGGCGCCGAGCGGCGCATCGACCTGCGGGTCGACCGCGACGCGCTCCCGCGCTTCCTCTAAGCGCTCCGGACCGGATTCTTAACGACCACGAGCTGCCTCGAAAAGAGAGCAGCTCGCGATCTGCCGTCAGCGACTCCGCCGTCCGCCAAGTCGGCAGAGCCGGTGAACAGTTCCATTCTGACCCTTTTTCGGTGGCCGCGTCTACGTGTCTCCAAGGGACAGGGCCGGCGGCGTATGCCGCCGGCCCCGAAACGCGCCTACAGGACTGCTAGATACCGCTGCATTTCCCAGTCGGTGAGCTGCACGCGGTAGTCGTCCCACTCCTTGCGTTTGAGCTCGACGTAGCGGTCGAAGATGTGCGGCCCGAAGGCCTTGCGCACGAGCTCCGAGCCGGCGAGCTCGCCGATCGCCTCACCGAGCGTCTCCGGCAGTGCGACGATCCCGCGCTCCGCCCGCTGCTCGGCGGTCAAGTGGTACAGGTTCGTCTCCATCGGCTCGGGCAGCTCGTAGCCCTTCTCGATCCCCTCGAGCCCCGCATGGAGCAGCGCGGCGAACGTCAGGTACGGGTTGCACGCCGGATCGGGGCAGCGGATCTCGGCCCGGGTGGCCTGCTCGTTCCCGGGCTTGTAGAGCGGGATCCGGATCAGAGCCGAGCGGTTGCGCCGCGACCAGGCGACGTAGACCGGAGCCTCGTACCCGGGCACGAGCCGCTTGTACGAGTTCACCCACTGGGCGAACACGGCGGAGATCTCGCGCGCGTGCCGGAGCTGGCCGGCGATGAAGCCCTTGCCCACCTCGGACAGGCTCCACTTGTCGTCCGCGTCGAAGAAGGCGTTCCGCCCGTCGCTGAAGAGCGACTGGTGCGTGTGCATCCCGGAGCCGTTCTCGCCGAAGATCGGCTTCGGCATGAAGGTGGCGTGGTAACCGGCCTTCTTCGCGATCTCCTTGACGATCAGGCGGTAGGTGAGCGTGTGGTCGGCCATCTCGAGCGCCGGCGCGAAGCGCATGTCGATCTCGTGCTGCGACGGGCCGACCTCGTGGTGGACGTACTCGATGTTGATGCCGACCGACTCGAGCGCCCGGACGGTCTCCTGGCGAAGCTCGCTCGCCGCGTCCAGCGTGGTCATCGCGAAGTAGCCGCCCTCGTCCAGCGTCTTCGTGCCGTTCGAGTCCTCGAAGAGGAAGTACTCGAGCTCGGGCCCGACGTTGAAGGTGTCGAAGCCCATCGACTGCATCCGCTCGAGCGCGCGGCGCAGGACGTACCTCGGGTCGCCCTCATACGGCTCGCCGTCCGGCGTGACGACGTCGCAGATCATGCGCCCGACGCGCGTCTCGCCCTCCTTCCAGGGCATGACCTGGAAGGTTCCCGGGTCCGGGATCGCGACCATGTCCGACTCCTCGATCGCGTTGAAGCCGGTAATCGACGAGCCGTCGAAGCCCATCCCGTCGTCCAGCGCGCCTCCGAGCTCCGACGGGGTGATCGCGAAGCTCTTGAGGTGACCTTCCAGATCCGTGAACCAGAGCAGGACGAACTCGACCCCCTCCTTCTCGACGCGCTTCAGCACGTCCTTGCGTGCCTCCTCGCTCGAGGTCGCTCTGTTCCTCGTCTCGACCTGCGACATTGAAAAACCTCCTCCGAAAATGCAAAAAGCCCCGGGCGAGAATACGCCCGAGGCCTCGTCGCCTCCAACGAACTCACCCATCCTAGACGATCCGTGCGCGTA
The DNA here is from genome assembly GCA_963817375.1 of uncultured Thermoleophilia bacterium. GTDB lineage: Bacteria > Actinomycetota > Thermoleophilia > Gaiellales > Gaiellaceae > JACVRM01. Next base: position 373,940 of record CAWFOB010000004.1, read on the forward strand.
CATTCGCGTGGTGACCGGACGGATCCCGCCGACGGAGCTCATCGAGCTCGAGGCGTACGCGAGCTGCTACGCGCTGGGGCGAGGAGCACACGTCGCACGTATCGGCGGGGCCGCCGCACTCGCGCTTCCCGCGGTGCCGTCCACGATGCTGAATCGCGTGGCCGGCGTGGGGCTCGCCGAGCCCGCCACGGAGGCGCACCTGGACGCGATCGACGAGTTCTTCGCGGCATTCGGTGTCGAGTACGCGATCGGCGTCTCACCCTGGGCGCAGCCGGCGGAGCTCACCGGGCTGCTCGCCGAGCGCGGCTTCGTCTCCGGCTACGGATGGACGAAGTTCACGCGGGCGGCAGACGCGGCGGCGGCGGCGATCACCGACCTGCGCGTCGAGACGATCGATGCCGGCGCAGGCGACGACTTCGCGCTCGTGGTCGCCGAGGCGTACGACCTCCCGGTCTCCTCCGCCGACCTGCTCCGCCTGACGCCGACGGCCGAGCGCTATACCTGCTTCGTCGCGTACGCCGACGACGAGCCGGCGGCGGCCGGCGCGCTCTTCGTCCTCCGCGACACGGCGTGGCTCGGCTTCGGCGCAACGCGACCCGCGTTCCGGCGGCGCGGCGGACAGCGGGCGCTCTTCGCCGCGCGCGCGCGCCAGGCGGTCGAGCTCGGCGCGACCACACTCGTCACGGAGACGGGCGAGCATGTCCCGGCGCACCCGGCGAGCTCGTACCGCAACATCGTGCACGCCGGCTTCCGCGCCGCCTACGTGCGGCCGAACTTCGTGTCGCCGCAGCGCTGAGTCAGACGCGGCGCCCATCCCGCTCGAAGAGGTGCACCTCGTGGCGGCGCGCGAGCAGGTACGCCGCGGCAAGGCCCGAGATGCCGCTCCCGACGACAGCGATCCTCATCGCGCCATCGGGCGAACACCTACTGATACCGTGGACCGCATCGTTGGACAGATCTTAGACAAACCTTCGGCACCGCCCGTCGGGCTGCCCGTGGGGACCGTGCGCCCGCGGTCGACCCGTATCAGCCAGGTCGTGACCCTCGTGGCGGTCGTCGTACCTCCGCTCGGACTGCTGATGGCGATGGGCCTGCTGTGGGGCGTGGCCTTCCACCCCGTCGATCTCGTGCTGCTCGCCGGCATGTACGTGCTCTGTGCATTCGGGACGACGATCGGCTTCCACCGCTACTTCACGCACCGCGGGTTCGAGGCGCGCACGCCCGTCAAGGCGACGCTGGCGATCCTGGGCTGCATGACCATGCAAGGGCCGCTGACGCAGTGGGTGACCGACCATCGCAAGCACCACGCGCTGTCGGATCAGCCGGGCGACCCCCACTCGCCGCACGTCGGCCACGGCGACGGCGCGATGGGCGCGGCACGCGGCTTCGTCCACGCACACGTTGGCTGGCTCTTCACGAACCTCGGGATGGAGCAGGGGCGCCTCTACGCCCGGGACATCTACGACGACCGCCTCGTGCGGTGGATCGATCGCGCCTACCTCCTCTGGGTCGGCCTGACGCTCGGGATCCCGTTCGCGATCGGCTACGCGATCGGCGGAACGTGGCTCGCAGGGCTCGAAGGCCTGGTGTGGGGCGGGCTCATCCGGATCTTCGCCTATCAGCACGCCACGTTCAGCGTGAACTCGATCTGCCACATGTTCGGCCGTAAGGAGTTCGCCTCGCGGGACGAGGCACGCAACAACTGGCTGGTGGCGTTGCTGGTGTTCGGCGAGGGCTGGCACAACAACCACCATGCGTTCCCGGCCTCCGCGCGGCACGGTCTCAACCGCTTCCAGATCGACGTCTCATGGTGGGTGATTCGCACGATGGAGCGCATCGGTCTGGTCTGGAACGTCAAGGTTCCAGACGAACGCTCGCTCGAGCGGCGCCGCGTTCGCACCGGGACGGTCTAGCGAGCCCGGCTAGAAGGTCTCGAGCAGGGCGGCGACCCCGTCGGCCCAGGCGTGCGCGCGTGGCAGCGGCACGAGCGCGCCGCCGGGGCGCACGGCCACCGCGTGCACCGCGCCGGGGATGAGCCCGTACGTGCCTTCGACGCCGAGCGCGCGGACGCGGTCGAAGCCGCGGCGGGAGCTGGCCGGCGAGACGCCCGGGATGCCGGGCAGCCAGCGGTCGAGGGAGCCGTGCAGGACGTCGAGGCGCTTGTCGCGCAGCGTCTCCAACCCGAGCCGGTCGGGGATCCAGGGTGCAAGGCCGATCACGCGCTCGACCGAGGGCTCGCCGGCGGTCGCGATCGAAACGGCGCCGCCCATCGAATAGCCCAGGAGCAGCGTCCGCGGGGCGGCCATCGCGCCGACCGCGGCGCGGGCGTCCTCGATGCACCGGTCGAGCTGCTTCCACGACTTGACCCGGTAGCGCACCTCGGCGAACGCCACGCGCGGGAAGCGGCGCGCAAGGTTCCGCACAAGCCATTCCACGGAGGCGCTCCAGGTCCCTGGCACGGGCCGGCCCTGGCCGCCGTTTACGCAGACCACCGCGCGCTCACCGACGTCGTTGGTGATTCGCAGCTCGGCCCCCGTAGCGAGGGCGACAGGCGCGCCCGGCGCCGCGCTAGCCAGCGCGGCTCAGCGTGGACTGCAGCCCGTCGTGCGCGTCCTCGCACATCGTCGTGAACGTCCCGCGCAGGAACGGCTCGGCGATGCGGTAGACGCCCTTCAGGCGGATGTCGGCGCGGTAGTCGACCTGTGCACGACCGTCGGAGCCGGCGACGGCGATCACGTCATCGGACACCGCCTTGTCGCCTTCGCCGTGCAGCACGACCCGCTGCCCGGCGCCGAGCTCGGTGACCACGTACTCGAAGCGCTGCACCTTGCCGCGGAAGCGCGCGAGCGGCTCGAACCTGCTGCCGCCCGCGGTGGGGCCTTCGGTCAGGCGCCGGGCCGACTCGATCCCCGGATCCCACTCGGCCGTGTTCTCGAAATCGGCAAGGTACGCGAAGACCTCGGCGGGTTCGCGGTCGACCTCGATCTGCCCGTGATAGCGCACGAAGACGATCGTACGTACCGGCGCTCGCCGGGCGGCGGGCGCGTCAGAGAAGGTTGCGGCGCATGGTCAGCCACGCCGGCTGCTGGACGTACCCGAGCTTCTGGTTCACCCGGCGCATCGCGTCGTTGCCGTCCTGCGTGAAGGTGATCAGCTCGCGGTACCCGTTCGCCGCCGCCCAGGCAATCTGCGCCTTCTTCAGCGCCGTACCGATCCCGCGCCCGCGGTGTGTCCGAAGGCACGCGGTCAGTCCGTGCTCGAGCAGCCCCTCTGCCGGACAGGACATCAGTGCGGCGAAGCCGACGAGCTGCCCGTCCTCGAGCGCGGCGAGCGCGATCGGCCCGTTGAATTCCTCGCGCACCCAGTCCTCCCATCCGGGGGCCGGCACCGGCTCGGGGAGCGGGAAGTCCGCCCAGGCCTCCTGGGTGACCACGTATGCGGCGGGGCGCTGCTCCTCGGTGAGCGGAGCGATCTCGATTCCCGCGGGCGGCTCGCCCGCCTGCTCGTCCCCTCGGAGCGTGCGGAGCAACTCGACCTGACGGCCGACCTCGCGGAAGCCGCGGCGCTCGGCGAACCGCAGCCCGTCCTCCGCGTCCTCGTTCACGGAGGTCGACAGCGCCTTCGGGGCAAGCGCCAGCGCGTGCAGCTCGAGCCGCTCGTAGAGCGCCGAGCCGATGCCCTGCCGGCGGGCCTCGGCCAGCACGCGCACCTCGAGGGAGATGCGGCCGGGCGAGTCGGACGGAGCGACCAGCGCAGCGCCCACCACCCCGCCGCGGTCCTCGGCGACGAGGTAGAGCCGCTCGGGCTGGCGCGCCCACCGCTCTTCGATCACCTCCGCCGAGACCGGCTCGCGCGGCGTGATCGCGTTCCATACCGCGACCACGCCACGCAGCCCGTCCGCGTCGTCCGCGCGCCGGACGGCCATTACCCCGACCGCTTCAGCTTCCCGTGCCGCTTCGCGTGGATCTCGCCGCGCCGGAAGATCTCGAGCCCGAGCGGCACCGCGACGGCGCCGATGATCAGCAGCGGCCAGATGTACGGCCACATCTGCGACACGCCCCAGCCGTCGAGGATCGCGTGCCGGATCCCGGCCAGCGCGTAGGTCGCCGGCGAGATCTTCGACAGCCACTGCATCCACTCCGGCAGCACCGAGACCGGGTAGTAGACGCCCGAGACGACGAGCAGGATACCCTGCCCGACGAACCCGATCTGCATGCCCTTCTCGGGCGAGATCAGCGGCAGGACGGCGGTCATCATGCCGATCCCGATGAAGGAGATCGACGCGATCGCCAGCACGACCAGGGCCGCGGCGAAGTTCGCGTTCGGCATGTTCAGCCCGAAGAAGGCGGCGATGACGACGAAGACGATCGACGCACGCACGACGCCGTAGAGCACGGCGAAGAAGCCCATGCCCATGAGGTGCACCGGCCGCGAGAGCGGGGCCATGAACGTGTACTCGATCGTCCCCTCCCAGCGCTCCCAGGCGACCGTCTCGACGATGATCTCGAACACGATCCCGAGGTACGACCAGATGACCGCGCCGATGAGCAGCTGGGTCGTGACGTACTTGACGTCGATCTGGCCGCCGGTGGCCTCGATGCCGTCGGCGATGAAGACGATGGTGAGCGTGTTCGCCGCCGTCCAGGCGAAGAACGCGAGCTCCCACCACGCGTAGCGCTTGACCAGGTACCAGTTGCGCTCGAGGACGCCGCCGAGCCCGATGAACTCGTGCCGCAGCGCCTGTGCCGCCCCACGCATCAGGCCCACACCTCCCTCTCGTCGTCTTTGTCTTCCTCCCGCTCCTCCTCCTCGAGCGAGGCGCCCGTCGCCGCGAAGAACGCCTCCTCGAGCGTCTCGGCGCCGTAGCGCCGCTTGAGCTCGTCGGCCGGCTCGAGGCACAGCAGGTCGCCGCGGTGGAGGATCCCCACGCGGTCGGCGAGCGACTCGGCCTCGGCCATGTCGTGCGTGCAGAGCAGGATCGTGGCGTCGTGCGAGGTCCAGACCTCGCGGATGAACTCCTGCACCTCGAGCTTCGAGCGGGGATCGAGCCCGGTCGTGGGCTCGTCGAGCAGGAGCAGCACCGGCGAGGTCAGGAGCGCCCGCGCCAGCGCGACCTTCTGCTGCATGCCGCGCGAGAGGTTCTCCATCGACTCGCCGCTTCGCTTCGCCGGGAAGCCGACCCGCTCGAGGATGTGCGGGATCTTCTCCCGGGTGTCCGCGGAGGTCATGCCGTAGAACCGGGCCGCGTAGGCGAGGTTCTCCGAGGCCGACATCTTCTTGAAGAACGAAGCCTCGACCGACACGCGGTTCACGAGCCGCCGGATCGCTCTCGGCTCTTTGAACACGTCGTGCCCGAAGATGCGCGCCGTTCCGCCGTCGTGCAGGAGCAGCGTCGAGAGCAGGCGGATCATCGTCGACTTGCCCGAGCCGTTCTGGCCCAGGATGGCGACGCACTCACCGCGCTCGACGGTGAAGCTCAGGTGCTTGATCGCGGGCACGCGGCGGCGGCGCTTGGGACGCAGCCGCCCGGCCTTCTCCTTGCGGATGAACTCCTTGCGGAGCTCGACGACCTCGATCGCCGGAGGCCCGTCCCTACGGGCGCCCACGCGTTCGGCCGTCGCGTCGTCTGTGTGGATCATGCGGTGCTCCTTCGTAGTCGAGAACAGTCGCGGCGCCTCCGGAAGGGAGGGCCGCGTGGCATCACGGGTTCTCAGACATGGAGCGTCATCGCCGCCCGAGGGTAGCGCGTCGGGCGGTTGGAGCGCAAGAGGCCTTGACAGCCCCCCGGGGGCGTACGCTACGGTGAGTCGCGGGCCGGCGAAGGCCCGCGCAGAGGCAATGGCGCCTCAGGACTCTGGGAGTCCTGGGGCTTTTTTTGTGGTCCGAAACAGGGAGGAGCGGTGAGCACAGCAGAGACAGCGAGCGGGCCGGGGGGCCGCACCGCGCGTGCGGCGTGGCGACCGGGCTCCTTCGCTCGAGACCCCGGCATGAGGGCGGAGACGGCCGGCGGCCTGACCCTGCGGCCGCTCCTCGCCGCCGACTGGCCTGACGTCGAGCGCATCTACGAGGCTGGAATCGAAAGCGGCAACGCAACGTTCGAAACAACGACTCCTACGTGGAGCACATGGGACTCCCGCCACCTGGGTGGTCACCGGCTGGTGGCCATCCAGGCGGGGGAGATCGCCGGGTGGGCGGCGCTAGCGCCGGTCTCCGAACGCGAGTGCTACGCGGGCGTGACCGAGGACAGCGTGTACGTGGCGCGCTGGGCGCAGGGGCTCGGCGTCGGCACGGCACTGCTGACGCGGCTGGTCGCCGACGCAGAGCTGGACGGGATCTGGACGATCACGGCGGGGGTCTTCCCGGAGAACGAGGCGAGCCTCGCGCTCCACCGCCGCTGCGGGTTTCGGGCCGTGGGCGTGCGCTCGGCGATCGGCCGCCTGGACGGCCGCTGGCGCGACGTCGTGTTGATGGAACGTCGATCGGAGGTGATCCGGTGATCAAGGTCGAGACAGTCGTCATCCGCGAGCGCGTGGAGACGGTCATCGATGCAGTCGAGATGGCGACCGGCCACGTCGGCGTGACGGTGATCGAGGCGATCGGCCACGGGCGCGAGCGTGGGATCACGCACGAGTACCGCGGGCGGATCTTCGAGTCGCGCTTCCTGCCGAAGGCGCTACTGACCTTCGTCGTCGAGGACGAGCATCGCCGAGGCGGTCGTCGCGGCGATCGTGGACGCAGCCCGGAGCGGCAACGAGTCGGGCGACGGCCTCGTCTGGACGACGCCCGTCGAGAACGTCACCCACAACCGGACCGGGCAGCAGCCTCGAGGAGGTGGAGGTCGGATGATGACGTCTGCAAGGAACGTCGGACCATCGCGGCCAGCACGATCTGGGTCGTCATCGCCGCGTGCTGGTCATGTTCATGCAGGCCGGCTTCGCCTTCCTCGAGGCGGGACTGACGCGGATGAAGAACGTCGGCCACATCGCCGCGAAGAACGTCCTGATCCTGGCGATCGCCTCGATCGTCTACTACTTCGTCGGGTTCGGCATGGCCTTCGGCGACGGCGGCAACGGCTTCGTCGGCGGCTCCGGCTTCTTCCCGTCCATCGACGAGCTCCTCACGGTCGGCCAGTCGCCGTTCTCGTGGTTCAGCGAGATCCCGGGCGCGGCCGGGCTACATGTTCGAGGTCGTCTTCTGCGCCGTGTCGCTCGCGATCGTCTGGGGCGCCATGGCCGAGCGGACGAAGCTCTGGGTCTACTTCGCCTTCGGCGTCGTCTTCACGCTCATCTACTCGCTCGTCTCGCACTGGATCTGGAGCCCGGACGGCTGGCTGTTCTCGAAGGGCATGCAGGACTTCGCCGGCTCGACCGTCGTGCACTACCAGGGCGCGCTGGCCGGCGCTCGCCGGGGCGCTCCTGCTCGGGCCGCGCATCGGCAAGTTCGGCGCGGACGGGAAGCCGAACGCGATCCCGGGCCACAACATGGCGTTCACGACGCTCGGCGTGATCATCCTGTGGTTCGGCTGGTTCGGCTTCAACCCGGGCTCGACGCTCGGCGTCGACTTCGGCGGCGTCGGCTTCTTCGCGTACGTCGCGCTGAACACGAACATCGCGGCCGCCGGCGGGCGTGCTCGGCGCCGTCATCACGTCCTGGATCGTGATCAAGAAGCCCGACCTCTCGATGATGCTGAACGGCGCGATCGCGGCGCTCGTCGCGATCACCGCGGCGTGCGCGTTCGTGGCACCGTGGGCCGCGATCGTGATCGGCTTCGTCGCAGGCGTGATCGTCGTCCTTGGCGTGCTGCTCGTCGAGCGCGTGCGCATCGACGACCCGGTCGGCGCGATCTCGGCGCACGGCATGGCGGGCGTCTGGGGCACGCTGTCGCTCGGCTTCCTCGCGGTGCCGGGGCAGGCCGAAGAGCCTCGCCACGGGCCAGGGCGGCCTCTTCTACGGCGGCGGCTTCCACCAGCTCGGCGTGCAGGCCCTCGGGCTCGCCGCGGTCGGCGCGTTCACGTTCACCGCCTCGTTCGGCGTCCTGTGGCTCATGAAGGTGACGTTCGGGATCCGGACGACGCCGGAGACGAGACGGCCGGCCTGGACGTGTCCGAGCACGGCATGTGGGGCTACCCCGAGTTCTACATCCCGGTCCCGGGCGGCTACGGCACCGAATCGCACGGCCACCTTGGCGTCCCGCACGAGCATCCGACCGGAGCGGCCGCGCTGGCCGCGACGGCGCTGCCGGAGACGCCGTTACCGCGACCGCTCTAGGTGGCAGCTGCGGGGGGCGCCTCGGCCGGCGCCCCCCGCGAGCTCTCACTGCAGTGCGAACGTGACGGTGAGCGCTGCAGTCGTGTCGACCGTGCCCGGCTCGACCGGCGTCTCGGCCTTCGCGGCCGCGCTGTCGAAGGCCATCGGGTACGGCCCCCCGGACGCACCGCCCTCGACGACCTTGACGACCGGCCCGACCCCGCCTCCGGCGGCGTCGGCGATCGCGGCCGCCTTGCGCTTCGCGTCGGCGAGGGCCCGGTGCAGCGCCTCGGCCTCGTACTGGTCCGTGTCGGCGACCGTGAGCGTCGGGCCGGAGACGTTGGTCGCCCCGGCGCCGCTCGCGACGTCGACGATCGCGCCGGCGCGGTTCACAGAGGTCTCGACGGAGACGGAGCCCGACGCGGTGTAGCCGGTCACCTTCCCGTCGCTATCGGTGGCCGGCCAGACGGAGACCTGGTCGGTCTGGATGTTGGCGTCGGCGATGCCGGCGTCCTTGAGCGCGGCGATCAGCTTCTGCATTGCCTGTGCGTTGTCCGCGCTGGCCTCGCGAGCGGTGGTGGCCCGCGAGTCGACCCCGAACGAGAACCCCGCGCGGTCGGGCGTCACCTTGACGGTGCCGTTCCCGTTGACGGTGATCGTGCGTGTGATGCCGGCGTCGCCGTGGGCGGCGGTCGGGAGGCCCACTCCGGCGAGCGCGACCGCGGCGAGACCCGCTGCGGCGACGGCGGCGATGACGATGAGTTTCTTCATGCGCCGTATACGCCGCCGCCGCGCCCTGCGTCACCGCGAGTAGGTTCCTCGGGTGCGCTACCAATTTGTCGACTGCCGCTGGGAGCTGGGCAAGCCGGGCCTCGGCCGCGAGCTGTACGAGGCCGGGCACGTCCCCGGCGCGTCGTTCCTCGACGTCGAGGCCGACCTCTCGGACCTCTCCGTCGAGGGCGCCGGCCGGCACCCAGCTGCCGTCAGCGGAAGCCTTTGCGGCCGCGGCCGGACGGGCCGGGATCGGCCCCGGCGTGCTGGTCGTCGCCTACGGGTCGATGGGCGGAGCCGAGCGCCTCTGGTGGCTGCTCCGGCATTTCGGACACGACGACTGCGCCGTGCTGGAGGGCGGCCTCGACGCGTGGCGCGGCCCGCTGACGCCGGGGCCGGAGCCCGTCGAGCCGGCTCTCTTCGTCGCGCGCGCACGCGAGGACGACACGATCGCCGCCGACGAGATAGCCGAGCGCCTGGCCGATCTCGTCCTGCTCGACGCGCGCCCGCACCATCGCTACCGCGGCGAGCCGAACCCCGTCGACAAGGTGCCCGGCCGCATCCCCGGCGCGATCAGCACACCGTGGGCCGATCCGTTGCGCGCCGTGCCGGAGGGCAAGGTTGTCGCGTACTGCGGCTCGGGCGTCACCGCCTGCGTCACGCTCCACCGGCTGCACCTGGCAGGGCGCGAGGGCCGGCTCTACCCCGGCTCGTGGAGCGACTGGGAGACGCGCGACCTGCCCCGGGAGCGCGGCTGAGGGCCTGCCTCCCCGGCAGGCCCCCGGCCACTCGACTAACGCGACAGCGCCTCCTCGAGCGCCCGCTTGGTGATCACGCGGGCGAGCTCACGACGGAACTCCGGGCTGGCACTCACATCGCCCGGCGGCTCGCTGCCCTGATCGGCCACGGCGGCCGCCTCGGCCAAGGCGTACGCGGTGTCCGCCCCGGCGTCACGCGGGGCGCCCGCGAGACGCTCCTCGGCCGCCGGCGCGCGCATCGGCACCGGCCCCATGTTCGTCAGGGCGATCTTCGCCTCGCCGATGGTCCCGTTCGACCGGCGGACGAGCGCCGCCACGCCGACCGTCGCCCAGTCCTGCGCCCGCCGGGAGAACTTCACGTACGACCAGCCGACGTCGGGCCCGAGCTTCGGCACACGCAGCTCCGTCAGCACGTCCTGCGGCCCGAGCGCGACGTCGAACAGGCCGAGGCAGAAGTCGACCGCCGGCATCGCCCGCTCGCCGCCGGGCCCCCTCACGACCACCTCCGCGTCGAGCGCGACGAGCACGGTCGGCAGGTCGGACGCCGGGTGGCCGTGCGCGATCGAGCCACCGATCGTGCCCCGGTGCCGGACCTGGGGGTCACCGATCAGCCCTGCCGTCCACGACAGGATCGGACACCATTCGCGAAGGAGCGGGTCGTGGTCGAGGTCATGGTGCCGCGTGCCCGCGCCGATCGCCAGACGGTCGCCGGCGTCGCGGACGCCGCTGAGCTCGTCGATGCGGCCGATGTCGACCAGCAGCGACGGGCGCGCGAAGCGGAGCTTCATCAGCGGCAGGAGCGAGTGCCCGCCGGCGATCAGCTTCGCCTCCTCGCGTGAGCCGAGCAGCTCGACGGCCTGGTCGACCGACTCGGCCCGCTCGTAGTCGAACCGTGCGGGGATCATGACCGTGCCTCCTGGATCGCGCGCCAGACTCGCTCGGGGCTGGCGGGCATGTCGATGTCGGTCACGCCGTACGGCTCGAGCGCGTCCAGCACGGCGTTGACGACCGCCGGCGTCGAGGCGATCGTGCCCGTTTCGCCGACGCCCTTCGCACCGAGCGGGTGGTTCGGGCTCTGTGTGACCGTCCGGTCGAGCTCGTACGTCGGCAGCTCGGCCGCCGACGGCACGAGGTAGTTGAGGAGCGAACCGGTCAGCAGGGTGCCCTCCTCGTCGTACACCGCCTCCTCGTAGAGCGCCTGTGCGACGCCCTGCGTGATGCCGCCGTGCACCTGGCCGTCGACGATCTGCGGGTTGATGACCGTGCCGACGTCGTCGACCGCGACGTAGCGGACGAGGTCGGCTGCGCCGGTCTCGGTGTCGACCTCGACGACGGCGATGTGCGTGCCGCTCGGCCAGCTGAAGGCGGCCGGGTCGTAGACGGCGGTCTCCTCGAGCGCGGGCTCGAGGCCGTCGGGCAGGTCGTGGGCGTGCCACGCGGCGAAGGCGGCCTCCTTGACCGTCATCGTGCGGTCGGTGCCGCGCACACGGAACGTGCCGGCCTGGTATTCGAGGTCGGCCTCGGCCACCTCGAGCCCGTGCGCGGCGATCCGCTGCGCCTTCGCGACGATCTTGTCGGTGGCGTTGCAGAGCGCCGCCATCCCGATGGCGAGGCTCCGGCTGCCGTACGTGTCCATCCCGAGCGGCACGACGGAGGTATCGCCGTGGAGCACTTCGATCTCGTCGTAGCCGACGCCCAGCCGGTCGGCCACGACCTGGGCGAACGTCGTGTCGTGGCTCTGGCCGTGCGGTGTCGTCCCCGTCAGGACCTGCACGGTCCCCGTCGGCAGGAAGCGGATCGTTGCCGCCTCCCAGCCGCCCGCCACGTACCGGAGCGCGCCGAGGATGCGTGAGGGGGCGAGCCCGCACATCTCGAGGTAGGTCGAGAAGCCGACTCCGAGCTGCCTGGTGTCGCCGCGCTCGCGCCGCTCCGCCTGCTCACGCCGGAACCCGTCGTAGTCGAGCATCTCGAGCGCCCGGTCGAGCGCGGCGTGGTAGTCGCCCGAGTCGACCGTGAGCCCCGAGGCGAGGTCGTACGGGAACTCCGAGATCAGGTTGAGCCGGCGGAGCTCCACCGGGTCCTTGCCGAGCTTGCGCGCGAGCGCGTCGACGGCCCGCTCGATCGCGTAGGTCGCCTCCGGCCGGCCGGCGCCGCGGTACGCGTCGGTCGGCGTCTGGTTCGTGAACACGCCCGAGCACTCGAAGGAGTAGCCCTTGATGTCGTAGGCGCCGCCGTAGACCCACGCCCCCAGCAGCGGCGTGCCGGGGGTGATGATCATCAGGTACGCGCCCATCGACGCCGTCAGCCGGACGCGGACGGCGGTGATCTTGCCCTCCGCGGTCGCCGCGAGCGCGATCTCCTGGATCATGTCCCGCCCGTGGTGCGTGGCGACCGCGTTCTCGGTGCGCTCCTCGATCCACTTCACGGGCAGCTTCGTGCGCTTCGCGAGCACGATCGCGAGCGCCTCCTCGGGATAGACCTGGAGCTTCGAGCCGAAGCCGCCGCCCACGTCGGGCGCGATCACGCGGAGCTTCGACTCCGGGACGCCGGTGGCCAGCGCCATCGTCACGCGCGTGATGTGCGGGATCTGGGTCGACGTGTAGAGCGTCATCTCGCCGGTCGCCGGGACCGGGTTCGCGATCACGCCGCGAGGCTCCATCGGGTTCGGGATCAGGCGCTGCTGGCGGTAGCGCTCTTCGACGGTCACATCAGCCTCGGCGAAGAGCCGGTCGACGTCCTCACCTCCGGCGAGCGGCCACGTGTAGCAGTGGTTCGTGCCGAACTCGTCGTGCACGATCGGCGCCCCGTCGGCGAGCGCCGCCTCGACGTCGGTCACGGCCGGGAGCGGCTCGTAGTCGACCTCGACGAGCTCGGCGGCGTCCTGCGCGAGCGCGCGGCTCGCGGCGACGACGACGGCGACGCCGTCGCCCGCATAGCGGGCCTTCTCGGTCGCAAGTGGGTAGTGCGACGGGTTGTTGATGTCCTCGGTGACGGGCCAGGCCATGGGCAGCGGCCCGGTCCAGTCGCCTGCGAGATCGGCGCCGGAGAAGGCGGCGACCACGCCTTCCGCCGCGCGCGCCTTCGTGAGGTCGACGCTGCGGATGCGCGCGTGCGCGTACGGGCTCCGCACGAGGGCCATCCAGACCATCCCCGGGATCGAGATGTCGTCGACGAAGCTGGCCTGGCCGGTGAGGAGCCGCGCGTCCTCCTTGCGCGGCGCAGAGGTGCCGATGAGGGTCTGCACCGCTTCGTCCTGTGTGACGGTCATCACCGGCCTCCTCAGACCGTCGCGGCCGACTGGCGCACGGCCTTGACGATGTTGACGTAGCCGGTGCAGCGGCAGAGGTTGCCCTCCAGCGCCTTCCGGATCTCGGCCTCGCTGGGATCCGGCCGTTCCCGCAGCAGGCTGACGGTGGCCATCACGAACCCCGGCGTGCAGTAGCCGCACTGGAGCGCGTGCTGCTCGTGGAACGCCTGCTGCACGGGATGGAGCCGGCCGTCGTCGGCGAGCCCCTCGATGGTGGTGACGTCACCGCCGTCGGCCTGGACGGCGAGCAGCGTGCAGGACTTGACCGACTCGCCGTCGAGCAGGACCGTGCAGGCCCCGCACGACGAGGTGTCGCAACCCACGTTCGTGCCGGTGAGCCCGAGCCGCTCGCGCAGGAAGTACACGAGCAGCTCGCGCGGTTCGACCTCCGCCTCGTGCCGCGTGCCGTTGACGGTCAGCGCTAGTGGTCGCACCCTCACCCTCCTCCCTTCAACCGGGTTGCCCGCACCTGGGGGGCGCGGGGCGTCGAGAAGTCGGCGCTCGGCGGCGAGCATACGACTTCCGCCTCAGGTCCGCGAATACGATGGCCGGGTGCCGTTCGGTTCGGTCGACGAGGCCCAGGAGGCGCTCGAGCGCGAGTCGTACCTGGCCGACCGCGGGCTCGCGACGGCGGTCTTCCTGGCGCTGCGCATGCGGCGGCCGCTGCTGCTCGAGGGCGAGCCCGGGGTCGGGAAGACGGAGGTCGCGAAGACGCTCGCGGCCGCGCTCGGCGCCGACCTGATCCGGCTCCAGTGCTACGAGGGCATCGACGCCACGCAGGCGCTGTACGAGTGGGACTACGCCCGCCAGCTGCTCTACGCGCGCGCGCTGCAGGCGGGCGAGATCGACGTCTCGCAGCGGGTGGCCGAGCTGTACGGGCCCGAGTTCCTGCTCGAGCGGCCGCTGCTCCGCGCGCTGCGCGCCGGGCCGTCGGCCGTCCTGCTGATCGACGAGCTCGACCGCGCCGACGACGAGTTCGAGGCGTTCCTGCTCGAGATCCTGTCCGAGTTCGCGGTCACGGTCCCCGAGCTCGGGACGATCGCGTCACCGGACCAGCCGCCGGCGGTGGTCATCACGTCGAACCGGACACGCGAGCTCCACGATGCGCTCAAGCGGCGCTGCCTCTACCACTGGATCGACTTCCCCGACCTGGAGCGCGAGGTGGCGATCATCAGGCTCCGGGCCCCAGAGGTGTCGGACGGGCTCGCCCGCTCCGTCGCCGGGGCTGTTGCCCGCCTCCGGGAGCTCGACCTGCTCAAGCCTCCCGGAGCTGCCGAAGCGATCGACTGGGCGCAGGCGCTCGCCCTTCTGGGCGCGGCGTCGGCGGACGGCGAGGCGGCGCGGGAGACGCTCGGCTGGGCGGTCAAGAACCACGACGACCTGCGCCGGGTCGAGGAGTCGCTCGCTGGCTGATCCGGTCGCACGGCTGGTCGAGTTCGGCCGCGCGCTGCGGGCCGAGGGGCTCGCCGTGGGGACGGACCGCATCGAGGCGTTCTGCCAGGCCGTCGAGCACGCCGGCCCGGGACAGCTCTACTGGGCCGGACGGGCGACGCTCGTCTCGCGGCGAGATGACATCGCGGCCTACGACCGCGTGTTCCGAGGGTGGTTCGGCGAGACCGAGGCCGACCGGCCACCCCGGCAGCAGATCACGGCCCGTGCGCGCGGCTCGACCGCGCTCGCGAGCCCGGTCGAGGTGCTGAAGGAGCGGAGCTTCGCGCGCTGCTCGCCGGAGGAACTGGCGCAGCTGGCCGCGCTGATGGAACGGCTGCGCATCGAAGCTCCGCGCAGGCGCTCGCGGCGGCAACGCCCGGCCGCGCGCGGCGTCCCGGACCTGCGCCGCACGCTCCGGCGCTCGTTCCGGACGGGCGGCGAGCCGGTCGAGCGCGTCTGGCGTGAGCGCCGGCGCGTCCGTCGCCGGCTCGTGTTCGTCCTCGACGTCTCGGGCTCGATGGCCGACTACTCGCGCGGGCTCCTGCTGTTCGCACACACGGCGCTGCGCGCCGACCCGCGGTGGGAGGCGTTCTGCTTCGGCACCCGGCTCACGCGCGTCACCAGGGCGCTCGCGGCGGCCGGCGTGGACGAAGCGCTGCGGCGGGCGGCCGACGAGGTCGTCGACTGGAACGCCGGCACGCGGATCGGCGACTCGCTCGCGCGGCTCAACGCACGGCACGCGAGCGTCGTCCGGGGCAGCGTCGTCGTGGTCTGCTCGGACGGGCTCGACGTCGGCGAGCCCGAGCTGCTGCGCACCCAGATGGCGCGGCTCGCGCGGCTCGCGTACGCGGTCGTGTGGCTCAACCCGCTCCACGAGTACGCCGGCTACGAGCCGCTCGCGCGCGGAATGGCCGCGGCGCTTCCCTCGATCGACCTCTTCGCCGCAGGCCACAACCTGGCGAGCCTCGAAGCGGTCGCTGCGCAGCTCGAGCGGATCTGATGCGTCCGGGACAGTGGCAGCCGGAAGTGCCGTACCTGAACACGGCGAGCCTCGGCCTGCCGCCCCGCGTGGCCTGGGAGGCGCTGCAGGCGGCGCTCACCGACTGGCGCGCCGGACGGGGCGTCTGGGAGGAGTGGGGCGAGAGCACCGCCCGGGCGCGCGCAGCCTTCGCGCGACTCGTCGGCGTGAGCGAGGACGCGGTCGCGGTGGGCGCGACCGCCGCGGAGCTGGTCGGGCTCCTCGCCGCAGCCGTGCCGGCCGCGTCGCGAGTGCTGACCGCCGAGGGCGACTTCACCTCGATCCTCTATCCCTGGGTGGCCCAGGGCCACGACGTGCGTGCGGTGCCGCTGGAACAGGTCGCAGGGGCCGTCGAGCCGGAGACGGACGTCGTGGCGGTGAGCGCCGTCCAGTCCGCGAACGGCGCCATCGCCGACCTGGAGGCGATCACGGAGGCCGCCCGCGCGGCCGGAGCCCTCGTCGTGCTCGACGCGACCCAGGCCTGCGGCTGGCTGCCTGTGCGCGCGGGGGACTACGACGCGCTCGTCTGCGGCGGCTACAAGTGGCTGATGGGGCCGCGCGGAACCGCATTCCTCACGGTCGGCGAGCGCCTTGCAGAGCGCGTCACGCCGCTGCACGCGAGCTGGTTCGCGGCCGACGACGTGCACGGCAGCTACTACGGGCTGCCGATGCGGCTCGCCTCGTCCGCGCGCCGGCTGGACACCTCACCCGCCTGGTTCTCGTGGGTCGGCGCAGCGCCCGCCCTGGAGCTCATCAACGAGCTCGGCGTGGATGCGATCCACGAGCACGACGTCGGGCTGGCGAACCGGTTCCGCGCGGGGCTCGGGCTCGAGCCGTCCGGGTCGTCGATCGTCGCGACCGCCGTTCCCGGCGCCGCCGAGCGGCTGGAAGCGGCCGGGGTGCGCGCCGCGACGCGCGCCGGGTCGCTGCGCGCGTCGTTCCACGTCTACAACACCGAGGCTGATGTGGATGCAGCTCTGGAGGCGCTGCTCGACTAAGCCGCTACGGCGCCGGTGGCCGTACTCGTGCCGCCGAAGTTGTCGAGGTACGGCTGCCAGCGAGTGGGGATGGTGTGGGCGGCGAGCCGAATGAAGAGCACCGGCGCCGGTGCCCTCGGCGGCGCGTGGAGCGTCATCGAGACCTCGTGGAGCAGCCTGTCGCCCTTGCGCAGGTTGCACGGCGCGCACGAGGTGACGACGTTCTCCCACACGGAGCCGCCGCCCTTCGAGCGCGGGACGACGTGGTCAAGCGTCAGGCGGCCGCCCGTCTCGCCGCAGTAGACACAGCGCCAGCCGTCGCGCGCGAAGAGCGCGCGTCGCGAGATCTTGCGCTGGATGATCCGCGGCACGCGCACGTAGTTCAGGAGCCGGATCACGTGCGGCCATGGGTAGGTGTCGGTCGCCGATCTGAGGGGCTCGTCGAGCTCCTCGATCACCTCGGCCTTGCCTTTGAACACGAGGACGTACGCCCGGCGTACCGAGCACACGTTGAGCGGCTCGTAACTCGCGTTCAGGACCAGAACTTGCTGCACTGCTCGAAAAGTACCACCGGGCCTGCAGGCTGAACCCTCGCGCTACTGGGACATGGCCCGCTCGACCGCCTCCGCCTCTTCGGGCGAGAGCGCGATCGGGGCGCGGCCGCGGTCCAGCTCCTTGACGTAGATCCGCGCGTGGTCGCGGCCCTGGATCGCGCTGACCACGATCCCGGTTCGCGCCGAGTCGAGCAGCGCGAGCGAGGCGGACTGCTGCCCGCCTAGGCCCTCGAACGCGTCGTAGCGAACGACGGCCGTCTTGCCGACCGAGCCGTCGACGCGCCGGTCGACGCGGCCGAGGCCGGCCGCCACCTCGTCGACGGCGCGATGCAGGTCGTCGATCCGGGCCTGCAGCGAGACGGCGAAGTCGACCAGGTCGCCCTTCTCGCCGCCGAGCAGCACCTGCTGCGCCGCGCGCACGCGCCGCAGGCGAACGGCGAGCACCACCGCGAGCACAAGCGCCGCCACCGCGACGGCCGCCGCGACGGCGGCGACGACGATGGCGACCGTCGACGCACTCATGCCGTCAGCCTAGAGCGAGAACGCGACCGGATAGTCGACCGAGTTGTTGTCGGTGTTCGCCTCGTTCTCCACCGGCTTGACCTCGGCCGTGACCGTGGTCTGCGGACCGATCGGGACGGTCTCGGGCACCGGGAAGGTGAGCTTGACGGTCGTGCCGGGGCTAATCGACGTGATCGTCTGCTGCTTGACGATGTTCGCGCCCTGAGTTCTCTTGATCGTCAGCGTCACCGGCACCTGTACCTCCTGAACCTGGCCGGAGTTTTTCACCGAGACGCGGAACGCAAGCTGCGGCGACGCGGTCACGACATTGACCTTGTTCGGGTCGAGCGCGCACGGCGCTGGGCAGGTCGAGTTGCCAGGCAGCCACACGGTGCCCTCGATCCCGTCGCCGCGGCGGACGTTCTTCGAGATGCCGGCGGTCGACCCCTGGATGCGCTTCCAGACCGGGCGCAGCTGGGCGATCGACACGAGGTTCGAGTCCTTGAGGAAGTTCGAGTCCGGCACGGCGACGCCGTGGACGCCGCGCGAGGCGAGCTCCTTCTTCGACGGCATCCTTGAAGAGGTCGTCCCAGATCACGTCGCTCGCGACGAACCGGTTCGCCTGGTTGGCGAGGATGGTCGCCGCATCGGTCGGGTTCGTCGTCTTCGCCGTCTGCGCGAACGCCGCGGACATGCCGCGCAGGCCGCTCTCGCGGAGCTGAAGCGCCGTGATCATCTCCTGGTTCTCGGTGTGCAGCGCGCCGGGCGGGTTGATCGCCTGCGCCTGCTGCACCGCCTGCGCCTGCCGCTGCGCCAGCCCGTTCAGGCCGCTCTCGACCGCGGCCACCTTGATGCCGGGCTGCGAGAGCAGCAACTGGAACTGCGTTCCCACCGTCTGCGAGTCGGTCGCGACCTTCTGCACGTCGCCCATGTAGTTCTGGTACGTCGATTGCTTGCTGTCGCCGCGGCAGCGATCGACCACGAAGACGAGCAGCACGACGACGACGATGAAGCCGACGACGAGGCCGACGAGGCGCAGCAGCGGCGTGTAGTTCGTGGGCGGACGCTCCGGACCGCGGGGGGACCGTCGGAGCGGCGACCGGCTGCGAGGTTCCTCCTCCTCGGGCTCCGGCTCCTCGAAAAAGTCGAAATCGATCTCGCTGTCGCGCTCGCTCATGCGGCTTCGCCGGATGACTGTATAGCTCTCGCCGGTCGCAGAGGACTTTCCGACGCGTTGGCCAAGATGGCGTCCTGTGTCTTCGGTCGCCGCTGCCCTCCCGCGCGACGAGCTTGTCCTCGGCCGCTACCGCCCCGTCCAGCCGCTCGGCAGCGGCGGGTCGGGCTCGGTCTGGCTCGCCCGCGACGAGCTCGAAGGCGACGACGTCACGCTCAAGATCGTCGCGCGCGAAGGCAAGGCCGCCCAGCGCGCCGAGCGCGAGCACGAGGCGGCCGAGCGGCTCGACCACGAGCGCTGCCTGAAGGCCAGGGACTTCGGAACGGACGCCGACCACTCGTACATCGCGTACGAGTACGTGCCCGGCGAGACGTTCCGCCACGCCCTGCGCGCCGGCCGGTTGGACGACGGAACTACGGTGGAAGCCGGCGCGCAGATCCTCGACGGGCTCGCGCATGCGCACGGGCTCGGCATCGTCCACCGCGACATCAAGCCGTCGAACATCCTGCTCGCGGACGACGAGGATGGCGTCTCCGTCCGCCTGCTCGACTTCGGCCTGGCGCTCTTCGACGAGGCCGACACGCTCACGGCCGCGGGCGATGTCCCCGGCACGCTCGCCTACATCTCGCCGGAGCGGCTGAAGGGCCAGACGGCCGACCCGGCCGCCGACGTCTGGGCCGTCGGCGTCCTGCTCTGGGAGTCGCTCGCCGGCTTCCACCCGTACTGGACGTCGTCGATGCTCGACACGGCCAAGAAGATCCAGGACGCGCCGCCCTCCCTCGGCACGGTGCGCCCCGATCTCCCGGCCGCGCTGATCGAGATCGTCGACCGGGCGATGTGCCGCGACCCGCGCAAGCGCCCGACGGCGACCCGGATGGCGGCCGCGGTGCGCAGCGCCTGGCGCAGCCGCCGGCGCGCGCGCCGTCCAAAGAAGGAAAAGCAGCGCCTGCGCTTCCGCACCCCGCCCGTGGGCCGCATCGCGGCCGTCGGGCTCGCCGCGATCGCGAGCGGCTGGGTCGTCGCGACGCTGCCGTTCTTCCCCGCCGGCTGGGCCTGGATCGCCGCCGCCGTCGCCGCCGGGCTCACGCTCGTGCGCGACCGTGCGGGGCTGGCGTTCACGCTCGCCGTGCCCGTGCTCCCCCTCGGCAACGTCTCCATGGGCCTCGCGATCGCCTATGTCGCCGCAGCGGCCGTCTGGCTGGCCCTGATGTGGGGTGAGCCGCGCCGCGCGCTGCTCTTCGTAGCCGGGCCGCTGCTGGCGCCGGTCGCCCTCGTCGGCCTGCTGCCGCTGGTCGCGCTCTGCATCAGGAGCCCGCTGCGCCGCGCAGCCACCGCGGGCGCCGGCGTCCTCACGGCCGTCGCGGTCGCCGGTATCGGCGGCGCGTCGCTGCCGTTCGCGCACGAGCAGGCGCCGTCACGGCTGGCGCTCGGCGCCACTGACAGCCCGCGCGAGGCCGCGTCGATCGTCCTGTCCACGCTGCAGGCCCACCCGGTCACGCTCGTCGCCGCGGCGATCGCCGCGCTGGCTGCCGCCGCGCTTCCCGTCGCCGTCCGCCGCGGCTACCCCGGGATCGCCGGCTACGGCGTCGCCGTCGTCGCCGTCTCGCTCGCCGCCGGCGTCGGCATCGCGGCTGTCCCGGCCGTCTGCGCGACCGCGCTGACGTGCATCGCGCTCGCCACAGCGCGGTACCTGGGCGACTCGGACGTGCCCCTCTCCCAGCTCCTCGCCACCGCGCGGGAGCGCCTGCAGGGCGGCCTCGTGCCGGCTCCCGGGCGCGCCTCCGCGGATTAACTCGTCCGCCGGGCAGAATGCCGCGGTGAGCGTACTCAGGAGCATCGAGGGCAAGATCGAGGCGCTGTTCGAAGGCGTCTTCGGTCGGGCATTCCGCACCCACGTCCAGCCCGTCGAGCTGGCGCGGAAGCTGGCCAAGGAGATGGACGACCACCGGCTCGTCTCGGTGTCGCGCGTCTACGTCCCGAACGAGTACACGATCTACCTGTCCCCCGGCGATCGCGAGCAGTTCTCGTCCTACGAGGACGCGCTGCGCAGCGAGCTCCAGGAGTACATCGCCGAGCACGCCCGCCGCGAGGACTACGCGCTCACGACGCGGCCGCGCGTGCGCTTCGAGACCGACGACGACCTCACCGACGGCGTCTTCGGGATCGCGACGCAGATGATCGAGCAGGGCGCCGACGGCGCGCCCGAGCCGGCGGTCGAGGCGGGCGCGACGATGATCTACCGGCCCGAGCCGCCGCCGCCCGAGCCGGAGCCCGAGCCGGAGCCGGAGCCGGAGCTGCCCGCAACCCTGAGCGTGAACGGCAGCGCGCACTCGCTCGAGAAGGAGCGCGTGGTCATCGGGCGGTCGAAGGACTGCGACATCCGCCTCGAGGACCCGAACGTCTCGCGCCACCACGCCGAGGTGCGGCGCGAGGGCGCGGCGTACTGGGTCGTCGACCTCGATTCCACGAACGGCGTCGAGCTCAACGGAAGCCGGATCCGCCGGTCGCGCCTCAACGAGGGCGACCGCATCACGATCGGCTCGACCGATCTCGTGTTCGCCCACACCGCGTGAGCGGGCAACACCGAGCGAGCTAGAAGATGATCGGAGCCACCAGCACCGTGAACGTCGACGAGGCGCTGCTCGCCCTGAAGATCGCGTTCCTCGTCATCCTCTACCTCTTCATCTGGCGGATCGTCCGCACGGCAAGCAAGGACCTGCGCCTGCCACAGGAGAGCTTCGTGCTGACGCCCGAGGGCGCGCGCGAGCGGCGCAGCCGGCGCCCGGCCGGAAAGCTCAGGGTGCTGCAGAGCCCGGCGCTGACCCCCGGCCACACGATCGGCATCGACTCCGCGCCGGTTCAGGTCGGCCGCGGCGGCCAGAACGACATCGCCATCGAGCGCGACGAGTTCGCCTCCTCGAACCACGCCCGCTTCACACCTCAGCGCGACGGCGTGTGGGTCGAGGACGCCGGCTCCACCAACGGCACGTTCGTCAACGGCGAGAAGGTCGAGGAGCCGCGCCGCCTCGCCCCCGGCGACGTCGTGCGGGTCGGCGAGACTGACCTGAGGTACGAGGTATGAGGATCAGCGCCCACGCGGCCGCCACCCACGCCGGGCGCAAACGGCGGCACAACGAGGACGCGTACGTCGAGCGGCCGCCGCTGTTCGCGATCGCGGACGGAATGGGCGGCGCGCGCGCCGGAGAGGTCGCCTCGCGCCTGGCCGCCGCGGCACTCGAGGACGACGGCGTCGCCGGCGGCGCGCCCGAGGAGCAGGTGGTCGAGCTGATCCAGGAGGCCAACCGCCGCGTGTTCGCACGCGCCAACGAGGACGCGTCCGCGTCGGGGATGGGCACGACGATGACCGTGGCGATCGTGGACGACGGCGGCGTGACGATCGGCCACGTCGGAGACTCGCGTGCCTACCGGCTCCGCGACGGGAACCTCGAGCAGCTCACCGACGACCACTCGCTCGTCGCCGAGCTCGTGCGGAGCGGCCGGCTGACGCCCGAGGAGGCCGACGCGCACCCGCAGCGCTCCGTGATCACGCGCGCGGTCGGCACCGACCCGGACGTCGACGTGGACGCCTTCACCGTCGCGGCCGAGCCGGGCGACGTCTACCTGCTCTGCTCGGACGGGCTGACCGACATGCTCGACGACGGCGGCATCCGCACCGTCTTCGAGGAGCATCCCGACGACCTGCGGGCAGCGGCCAAGGGGCTCGTGAATGCCGCCAACCGCGTGGGCGGCGACGACAACATCACGGTCGTCTGCTTCGCGATGGACGAGGACCTGCCAGAGGCCGCCACGGCGTCGATGGAGGCGATCGACGGGCCGACGGAGGAGAACGCGCTCGAGGACACGATCCACGGGCTCGACGCGCCGACGGCGGTCGAGGCAAGCGAGCCGGCCGAGGAGCCACGCCGTGGTCTCTTCGCCCCGGCGCTGCTCGGCGCCGCCGTAGTCGCGATCGTCGTGCTCGTCTGGCTGGTGCTGCGCTGATGGGCGCCCGCAACCGCGAGCTCTGGAACCTGATCGTCGTAGGCCTGCTGATGAGCGCGGGCTTCGCCAGCGTCTACATCGCGCGCCAGGAGCAGATCTCGTCGACCTCGCTGACGGCGGCCGGCTTCTTCTTCGCCCTCTACCTCGTCGCACACATGGTCGCCCGCTACACGGTGCCCTACGCCGACCCGTACCTGCTGCCGCTCGGCGGGCTGCTCACGGCGGTCGGGCTGACGGAGATCTACCGGCTCCACACCGCCGACGCGTTCCGGCAGGGCACCTGGGTGGTCGTCGGCGTCGCGCTCTTCTCGGTCACGCTCATCGCGCTGCGGCGCGACTACCGCCAGCTCGAGTCGTACAAGTACCTCTTCGGCATCGCGTCGATCCTGCTGCTGATGCTCCCGGCGCTGCCGCACTTCGGCGCGACCGTGAACGGCGCCCGCCTATGGGTGCGCGTCGGCTCGTTGCAGTTCCAGCCGGGCGAGCTCGCGAAGATCTTCCTGATCGTCTTCCTGGCCGGCTACCTGCGCGAGAAGCGCGAGGTGCTCGCCCAGGGACGGATCAAGGACTACGGCCCGCTGCTGGCGATCTGGGGCGCGGCACTGCTCGTCCTCGTCGAGACGCACGACCTCGGCAGCGCGCTGCTCTTCTTCGGGATCTTCCTGGCGATGGTCTACGTGGCCACCGGGCGCGCGCTCGTCGTCGGAGTCGGCCTCGTCCTCTTCGTCGGCGGCGCGGCCTTCGTCTACCACTACACCGCCCGCGTGCAGGAGCGCGTCCGGGTCTGGCTCGACCCCTACAAGTACGCGCACGACCAGGGCTACCAGACGCTCCAGGGCCTCTACTCGATCGCGCACGGCGCCTTCGGCGGGACCGGCCTCGGCAAGGGCACGTTCACGACCACGACGGGCCAGCAGATCATCCCGTACGCGAACACCGACTTCATCTACTCGGCGCTCGCGCAGGAACTGGGGCTGATCGGCGTCGCTGCGCTCGTGCTCGTCTACATGCTGGTCGTGCTGCGCGGCATGCGCGTCGCGCTGATGGCCGATGACGGGTTCTCGAAGCTGCTCGCGGCCGGGCTCACGTTCGGGTTCGCCCTGCAGACGTTCATCATCGTCGGCGGCGTCCTGCGGATCATCCCGCTGACCGGGATCACGATGCCCTTCGTCTCCTACGGCGGGTCGAGCCTGCTCTCGAACTTCGTGCTCCTCGCCGGGCTGATGCTCGTCTCCAACCGCTCAAACCGGCCATGAACCATCAGATCACGCGCCTCGCCGTCGTCGCCGTCGTCCTGCTCGCGTCGCTCATCGTGATGACGACCTACTGGCAGGCGTGGGCGGCGACGGATCTCGCCGACCGGCAGGACAACGCCCTGGAGACGGTCGCCGCGCTCACCGTCAAGCGCGGGAAGATCTACGCCGGCAACACGGTGGTGGCGACGAACGTGAAGCGGCGCATCGGCGGCCAGACGCTCTACTTCCGCCGCTACCCGACGGGCGGCCTCTTCTCGCAGGTCGTCGGCTACTCGACGCAAGTGCGCTCGCGCGCCGGGCTCGAGCAGTCGGAGAACGACTTCCTCACCGGTGCGAACACCAACCTGTCGACCGTCCTCGACACGACGTTGAACAAGCTGCAGGGCAAGACGGTCACCGGCAACGACATCCACCTGACGCTGCGCCCGGGCGCCCAGCGGGTCGCGTACCAGCAGCTCGGCAGCCGCTGCGGCGCCGTGGTGGCGATCGAGCCGTCGACCGGCCGCATCCTCGTGATGGCCTCGACGCCGACGTACAACCCGAACCTGATCGAGAAGGACTACAACAAGGTCGCGAACCGGCCCACCGGGTGCGGCGGGCGGCTCGTGAACCGGGCGACGGCCGGCCTCTACGCACCCGGCTCCACGTTCAAGGTCGTGACGACGACCGCGGCGCTCAACTCGGGCAGGTTCAAGCCGACCTCCACGTTCGACGACCCCGGCTACTGCGAGGAGTACGGCAAGCGGGTCTACAACGCGGAGACGAACTCGCCGTTCGGCACCGTCACGCTCGCCGAGGGCCTCCAGCACTCGATCAACTCGGTGTACTGCAACGTCGGCAAGGCGCTCGGCGCGATCAAGCTGCTCGACGCGGCCAAGGAGTTCGGGTTCTACGACAAGCCGCCGCTCGACCTGCCGAGCGGCGAGGTCAAGGCGAGCGGCCTCTACAAGAACAACAAGCTCTTCTTCCCGAAGAACGACTTCCAGGTCGATCCGGGCCGGCTGGCGTTCGGCCAGGAGCGCCTCGGCGTCACGCCGCTCCAGATGGCGATGGTCGCGGCCACCGTCGCGAACAAGGGCGTCCTGATGAAGCCGCAGCTCGTCGAGAAGATCACCTCGCCGAGCGGCAAGACGGTCGTGAAGCTCCATCCGGACGCGCTCAACCGCGCGATGACGCCGGCGGTCGCCGAGGAGATCAACCAGATGATGCAGTCGGTCGTCGCGGCGGGCACCGGGACGAACGCACAGATCCCGGGCGTCAAGGTCGCGGGCAAGACGGGAACGGCGGAGACGGGCGTGGCCGGGCGGAACACGACGTGGTTCATCAGCTTCGCCCCCGCCGACGACCCGAAGGTCGCGGTGGCGGTCGTCGTCGAGAACCAGCCCGGCGTCGGCAACACGTACGCGGCCCCTGTTGCCAAGGCCGTCTTGCAGGCACTCTTGCCGAAGGCGTCGAACTCTCACCCCTAGCTCTCTATGGCCACCTCGGACACGCTGATCAACACGCTCTTCGACGGGCGCTACCGGATCCTGCGCCGGCTCGGGCGCGGCGGGATGGCGGACGTCTACCTGGCCGAGGACGAGGAGCTCGGGCGCCGGGTCGCGATCAAGATCCTCAACGAGCGCCACGCCGCCGACGAGCAGTTCGTGGAGCGCTTCCGGCGCGAGGCGACGAACGCTGCCGGGCTGTCGCACCCGAACATCGTCTCGATCTACGACCGCGGCGAGGCCGAGGGCACCTACTACATCGCGATGGAGTACCTCGAAGGCTCCACGCTCAAGGACATCGTCGGGCAGCGCGGTCCGCTCCCGGTGGGCGAAGCCATCGGCTTCACCCGCGACATCCTCGGCGCGCTGAAGGTCGCGCACAGGAAGGGCATCGTCCACCGCGACATCAAGCCGCACAACGTCATGTGCGACGCCGACGGGCGCGTGAAGGTGACGGACTTCGGCATCGCGCGCGCCGGGGCCAGCCAGATGACCGAGGCCGGCTCGATCATCGGCACCGCGCAGTACCTGTCGCCCGAGCAGGCGCGCGGCGGCGTCGTCGACGCGCGCTCCGACCTCTACTCGGTCGGCGTCGTGCTCTACGAGCTGCTGACCGGGACGGTGCCGTTCAACGGCGACACGACCGTCGAGATCGCGATGAAGCACCTTTCCACCACGCCGGAGCCGCCGTCCGCGCGGCGGCCCGAGCTGCCGCAGGCGCTCGACCAGATCGTGCTGCGGGCGCTCGCCAAGGACCCGGACGAGCGCTACCAGACCGCCGAGGAGATGGACGCGGAGCTCGCGCGGGTGGCCGAGGGCTATCCCGTCAGCCCGGAGACCGCCGAGGCGGCCACCCAGGTGCTCGCCGGCGCCGGCGCAATCGACACGGCAGCGACGGCGATCGCCCGCGCTCCGACGGCGATCACGCCGCGCCCGCCGGCGGAGCCGCCGGCCGTCGTACCGCCGTACCGGCCGCCGAGCCGGGGCTACTACTACGAGGAGCCGCCGCCCCGGCGCCGCGCCGTCTGGCCGTGGATCGTCGTCGGCCTCCTCGTCCTGGCCGCCGCCGCCGCCGTGTTCCTGGCCTGGGGGAAGATCCAGGACCAGCTGAACAAGAACACGGCCGTCGCCGTGCCGTACGTCGGTCGGGATCAACGAGATCAACGCAGTGCACAAGCTGCGCGAGGCGGGATTGACCGTCACGTCCGGCACGGGCGGCAACAGCTCCATCAAGCGCGTCCCGAGCGCGACGGTGCCCGAAGCGGTCGTGATCTCGCAGGATCCGCAGGCCGGCGACAAGGTGCCGAAGGGCAAGCTCGTCAGCCTGCAGGTCTCGAGCGGCGCGCCGGAGGCTGTCGTGCCGGATGTGCGCGGGAAGACGCTCACCGACGCGATCGAGACGCTCGCCGGCCGGGGGCTCCGGGCGTCCGCGATGGACGTGCCCTCGTCCAAGCCGCCGCAGACGATCGTGGCCCAGGACCCGGCGCCGGGCACGAAGGTGCCGACCAAGACGACGGTGCACATCAACGTCTCGAAGGGGCCGGAGCAGGTGGCCATGCCGAACGTCGTCGGGCAGACCTACGACGCGGCCGCCGCAGCAGCTCCAGAGCCAGGGCTTCGCCGTCGCGCGTTCCGACCAGGCGTCGAACGAGGTGGCCGGCGTCGTGATCGCCCAGAACCCGGTCGCGAACTCGGTCTCGTCCAAGGGCGCGAAGGTGACGCTCTACGTCTCCAAGGGCCCGACGGCCGTGCAGGTGCCCGATGTGACGGGCCTCGACGAGGCGACGGCGACGGCGCAGCTCCAGGACAAGGGCTTCTTCGTCCAGTCGCGCGACCGCGTCACGACGGACTCGACGGAGGACGGGCTCGTCCTCGAGCAGCGGCCGGCGGCGCTCGCGAAGGTGAAGCCGGGGTCGACGGTGACGATCTTCGTCGGCCGCTTCCAGGGCACCTCGTCATCAGGTGCCACGAGCACCACGACGAGCACGACGCCGACCGTCCCGTGAGCGAGCGCATCCGCGTCGCCATCCTGACCGGCGGCCGGTCGAGCGAGCACGACATCGCGCTCGCATCGGCCCGCTCGGTCGTCGACTCGCTCGACCCCGACCGCTACGAGGCCGTGCCGATCGAGATCGGCCGCGACGGCCGCTGGGCGCTCGAGCCCGCGTCACGCGGGGAGCTGACCAACGGCCGCCCGACCGGAGATAGTGGCGGACAGCCACTAAGTCAGGAGGGGGCCGCCGAGACGCTGCCGGTGCCGGTGCGCGAGACGACGCCGGCGATGCTGGGCGAGGTCGACGTCGTCTTCCCCGTGCTGCACGGCCCGTTCGGCGAGGACGGGACGGTGCAGGGGCTGCTCGAGTTGGCCGGCGTGCCCTACGTCGGCGCCGGGGTCACCGCGTCGGCGCTCTGCATGGACAAGGATCTGATGAAGGCCGTGCTCCGCGACCGCGGCATCCCGGTGGCGCGCAACGTCACGCTGCGCCCGGGCGAGCCATGGCAGAACCCGTACGGCTTCCCGGTGTTCGTGAAGCCGGCGCGGCTCGGCTCGTCGGTGGGGATCACGAAGGCGACGACGCCGGAGGAGCTGGACGCCGGCATCGAGCTCGCGTTCCGCCACGACGAGAAGGTGCTCGTCGAGGAGTTCGTCGACGGGGTCGAGGTCGAGTGCGGCGTGCTCGGCAACGAGGCGCCGATCGCGTCACTCCCGGGCGAGATCGTCGCGCACGCGGACTGGTACGACTTCGGCGCCAAGTACGACGACGGCGGCATGGAGCTCGTCATCCCGCCCCGCCTCGACCGCGAGATCGTCGACCGCGTCCAGGAGCTCTCCGTACGCGCGTTCGTCGCCACCGACTGCGAGGGGATGGCCCGCGTGGACTGCTTCGTGCGGCCGGACGGCGAGGTGCTCATCAACGAGCTGAACACCATCCCCGGCTTCACGGCGACGAGCGTCTACGCGAAGCTCTTCGCAGCGTCGGGGATCTCGTACCCGGAGCTGCTCGACCGGCTGATCCAGCTGGCGCTCGACCGCCACCGGCGCCGCGCGAAGCTCGAGTACTAGCTCCTCGCCTTCACCTCGTTCACGTGCACGGCGCTGTTCCCGCCGAGGTCGGTGATCCAGACGACGTAGTAGCGGTGGCTGCTGCCGTTCAGCGCGAACGTCGTCCTGGCGGCAATCGTCTTGCTGCCTGACACCGGCGTGAAGCTCCCCCCTCGGAATCGCCGGCCTCGATCTCGGCCGTGAAACCCGGTGTGTTGGTCGTGACGGTCATGGTGCGGACCTTCGTCGGCGAGCCGGCGGCCAGGACAACGCCGACCCCCGATTTGGTCAACGCGCCGTGGTACTCCTCGGTCGTCCAGTAGGTCTGAGGGTTGCCGTCGGTTGCCTGCGGCGCGGCGGCGTTGTGCTCGCCCGGCGCTCCCGTGCCGTCCGGGTCGTACGCAGTGACGCCCTTGAGCAGTACCGGCTTGCCGGCGGACGAGCCGCCGCCGTCGCCTATGCCGGTCGCGTTCGACGCGCCCTTGGTCAGCACGTACGCGCCGACGGCCGCTGCGACGACGACGGCGACCGCGATGAGGGTGATCACCACCCCGCGGAACGCACGGCGCGCGCGGTGCGGCTTCTGCCGCGCGACCGGCGGCACGATCACGGTCGCGGCCGAGTCGTGCGCCAGGGGGACGTCGCCGCGCCGGCACGCCTCGAGCTCGGCGATCAGGTCGCTCATCGAGGCGAAACGGTCGCGCGGCTCCTTGGCGAGTGCCCGGCGCACGCAGGCGTCAAGCCGCGCCGGAACCTCCGGTCGCACCGAGCGGACGCTCGGGATGGGGTCGTGGACATGCCGCATCGCCGTCGCCACCGGCGACTCCGCCTCGTAGGGCACCTTGCCGGTCAGCAGCTCGAAGAGCACCACGCCGAGCGAGTAGACGTCGCTCGCCTCCCCGGACGGCTCGCCCTTCGCTTGCTCCGGCGCGATGTAGTCGCTCGTCCCCATGATCGTCCCGGTCAGCGTCAGCCCCTCGGTGCCGCGCGACCGGGCGATGCCGAAGTCGGTGACCTTGACGCGCCCCTCCTCGGCAAGCAGGACGTTCTGGGGCTTGATATCCCGGTGGACGACGCCGCGCTCGTGCGCGGCCTCGAGCGCCTGGGCGATCTGGATGCCCAGGTCGATCACCGTCCCGACGGGCAGCGCGCCCTCCCGCTGCACGAGCTGCTTGAGGTTCTCGCCCTCGACGTACTCGAAGACGATGTACGGCCGCCCGTCGTCCTCGCCGCGGTCGATGACCGTGACGATGTTCGGATGGGCGAGCTGCGCCGCGGAGCGGGCCTCACGCTGGAAGCGCTCGACCGCCTCCTCGTCGGAGAGGTAGTGGCCGTGGAGGATCTTCACCGCGACCGGCCGCTCGAGCAGCCGGTCGTACGCGCGGTACACGGAGGCCATGCCGCCGGAGCCGACGACCTCGACCAACTCGAACCGGCCCGCGATGAGCTCCCCGACCACGCCGGGAGCGTAGTTTGCGGCGGCTTAAGTCGGTGTGAGCGGCTCGGGGGCGTTGGCGGCACATCGCTCGCCCGGCGCGATGCGATGCTCGTTCCGAGGCTAGGACGCAGGGAGCCCCCGATAGCAGCGCTATCGGGGCGACTGAGGACGACGCATCGGGGCGAGCAGCGCGCCGCGACGGGCACTGCCTATGTGTCGCCAACGCCCCTTAGTCCGGCGCTTCGCCGGCGAGCTCGTCCATCGGAACGTGGCCACCAACGCCGTGGAGGGCGGCGTCGAGCGCCTCCTCCCACACCTCGAGCGCCTCGTCGAGCTGGGCGTCGGAGATGACGAGCGGGACCAGTACGCGGATGCAGTTGCCGTAGATGCCGGCCTTGAGGAGCAGCAGCCCGCGGGCGGCTGCCGCCTCGACGACGGCGGACGCGAGGCCCGGTGCCGGCTCCCTGGTGTCGCGGTCATGGACGAGCTCGATCGCGAGCATCGCCCCGAGCCCGCGGACATCGCCGATCGCCGGGAAGCGGCCCTGCCAGCGGAGCATCCGCTCGCGGATCGCCTCGCCGATCTCGCCCGAGCGGGCGACCAGGCCCTCGTCCTCGATCACGTCCAGCACGGCGAGCGCTGCCGCCTGCGCGACCGGGTTGCCGACGTAGGTGCCGCCGATCGCGGAGTCGCCGGGAGCGTCCATGATCGCGGCCTTGCCGATCACGCCCGAGAGCGGGAGGCCGGCCGCGATCGACTTCGCCATCGTGACGAGATCGGGCTCGATGCCGTAGTGCTCGATCGCCCACATGCGCCCCGTCCGGGCAAAGCCGGTCTGCACCTCGTCGACGACCATCACGATCCCGTGCTCGTCGCAGATGCGCCGCACGCCCTCCATGAACGGGCGCGGCGCTACGAGGAAGCCCGCTTCGCCCTGCACGGGCTCGATCACGATCGCGGCGACGTTCTCGGCCGCGACCTGGGTGACGAGCGCGCGCTCGAGCGCCTCCAGTGCGGTGCGGACGTCGGGGCCGCGGTAGTCGTGGGCGAACGGGACGCGGTAGACCTCGGGCGCGAACGGCCCGAGCCCTGCCTTGTACGGGTGCGTCTTGGAGGTCAGCGAGAGCGAGAGCAGCGTGCGGCCGTGGAAGCCGCCCTCGAATGCTATGACAGCGGGACGGCCCGTGTAGGAGCGGGCGAACTTGATCGCGTTCTCGACCGCCTCGGTGCCGGCGTTGAAGAACGCGGCCTTGGTCGGCCCCGCGATCGGGATCGTCGCGCAGAGCCGCTCGGCGAGGGAGATGTAGACCTCGTAGGGGACGATCGTGAAGTCGGTGTGCGCGAAGCGCGAGAGCTGCTCCTGCGCCGCGGCGACCACGTCGGGATGCGAGTGGCCGACGTTCAGGCAGCCGACGCCGCCGACGAAGTCGACGAAGGTGTTGCCGTCAACGTCGGTGATCAGCGCACCGCGGCCCTCCTCGATCACGACCGGCAGGTAGATCGAGAGCGGGTCGGCGACGACCTGCTCCTTGCGGGCCAGGATCTCGCGCGAGCGCGGGCCCGGGATGTCGGTCCTGATGTCGATCGCGCGGGTGGCCGCCATGACCTCACGATACCGATGCGGGCGGCCGTTCTGTATACGTGAATACCCGTCTTGCAACGACCCGCCGCCGGGTAGCGCAGAATCCCCCGCATGCCGCTGGGGCGCCGATCCGCCGCGGACGAGGGGCCGCGCGTGCGGCGGATCCTCGTCGGCACCGACCTGTCGCCGACGGCCGGCCGCGCGGTCGCCTGGGCGGTCGACATGGCCGCCCGCTACGAGGCCGAGCTGCTGCTCGTCCGCGTCGTGGCGGCGGACACACCGGCGGCGCGGGACGAGCTCGAGCGCTACGCCGCCGGCGTCGCACCCGCCGCGACCACGCTCGTCGCCGTCGGCGAGGACCCGGCCGACGCGATCGTCGAGGCCGTCGAGCGCGAGCACGCCGACGTCGTCGTGGTCGGCAGCGTGGGCATGCGCGGACGCAAGACGTTCCTGCTCGGCAACGTCCCGAACCGGGTCTCGCACGCGGCCGGCTGCACCGTGGTGATCGTCAACACGGCGGACGGCGCGTGACCACCGAGGAGACGCGCCCCGACGAGCTGCCCGCCGGCCTGCTCGGGCGAGCGACGCGCATCGGCGTGGTCATGGCCCGGCACGGGCTGCGCGAGCGGCGCGGCGACGAGTCGGACGCCGTGCGCGCGCGTCACCTGCGCGAGGCGCTCGAGGAGCTCGGCCCGACGTTCGCGAAGCTCGGCCAGGTGCTCTCCACGCGGCCCGACCTGCTGCCGCCGGAGTACGTCGAGGAGCTGTCGGCGCTCCAGGACCGAGTGCCGCCGCTCGCCGAGCACGAGGTCGTCGAGGTCATGGAGGAGGAGCTCGGCGTCCCCTGGGAAGACGTGTTCGTGAAGATCGACCCGGAGCCGATCGCCGCCGGGACGATCGGCCAGGTGCACCGCGCGCAGCTCGAGGGCGGCGAGCGTGTCGTCGTGAAGGTCCAGCGCCCGACGGCGCAGGACGAGATCCTGCGCGACGTCGCGCTGCTCGAGCTCTTCGCCGAGCAGGTGGCCGAGCGCGACGTGTTCCGCACGGTGGTCGACATCCCCGCCGTCGTCGAGCACCTGTCCAGCTCGCTGCGCCGGGAGCTCGACTTCTGCATCGAGGCGCGCAACATCGACCGGCTGCGCGAGGTGCTCGGCCCCTACTCGCGGCTCGACGTGCCGCGCGTCTACGACGCGTACACGTCGTCGCGGCTGCTCGTCATGGAGGAGATCCAGGGCGTCCCTCTGCGCGAGGCGCCGCCCGGCCGCGAGCGCGAGGAGGCCGCCCGCCAGCTGATCGAGGCCTACTACCACCAGATCCTCACGGACGGCTTCTTCCACGCCGACCCGCACCCCGGGAACCTGCTCTGGTGGCAGGAGCGCATCTACTTCCTCGACCTCGGCATGGTCGGCGAGGTGCCCCCGGAGGTGCGCGAGCTGGTCCTGCTGCTCCTGCTCGCCTTCTGGCAGGAGGACGTTCCGTTCCTCGCCGACGTCGTGCTGATGCTCGGCGGCGCGACGACGACGCCGGACGACCCGGAGGCGTTCGAGCGCGAGCTCGGCGACCTGCTCGGCACCTACCGGCACACGGCGCTGGCCGACATCCAGCTCGGCCCCGTGATCCAGCAGGTCACGGAGATCTCGGCCCGTCACGGCGTGCGCCTGCCGGCGTCGATGGCGCTGACCGGAAAGGCGCTCGCGCAGATGCAGCTGGCCGCCTCCGAGCTCGACCCGACGCTCGACCCGCTGTCGGTCGTCGACTCGTTCCTGCGCCGGCAGCTCACGACGCAGGTGCGCGGCCTGGCCGACCCGAAGCGCCTGTACTACGACGCTCAGAAGCTCCGCGCCCGCGCGTCGCGGCTCGTCGAGGGCGTCGAGCGGGTCGTCGGCGCGCGGCCGGGCGAGCGGCTCACGGTGAGCTTCCGCGGGCCGGAGCTCGAGCGGACGATCCAGCGCGCCGCCCGGCAGGTCGCCCTTGCCTTCGTTGCGGCCGGGACGTGGACCGCGGCAGGCGTTACCGCGGCCAGCGACCAGGTGGGGAGCTGGGCGCCGCTCCTCCTCGGCCTGCTGGCGGCCATTCTGACGATCGTGCTGCTAATCGACCTCTGGCGCCACCGGCACTAACGCCGCAGCGCCTTCCGGAGCCTCCGCCCGACGACGACTGCGACCACCCACATCGACGCGCGGAGAACGGTCCGCTCCACGCGGCCGAGCGTCTTCGGAGGCGGCTTCTTCGGCGGCACGGCTGACGGTTATCGTGACTGATTCTTGAGTCAATCGCTCCCCACCGGCACCGTCACGTTCATCTTCACGGACATCGAGGGCTCGACCCGGCTGCTGCACGAGCTCGGCCCCGACTACCACGAGGCGCTCGCGCAGCACCACCGCCTGCTGCGTGAGGCGATCAGCGGCGCGGGCGGCCGCGAGGTCTCGACGCACGGCGATGCGTTCTTTGCGGTCTTCACCGAGGCCGACCGCGCAGTCGCGGCGGCGACGGCGGCCCAGCAGCAGCTCGCAGCGCAGACGTGGCCGCGCGGCCGCGAGCTGCGCGTGCGGATGGGCATCCACACGGGCGCCGGCGTCATCGGCGCCGACGACTACGTCGGGATCGACGTCCACGCCGCCGCGCGCGTCTGCTCGGCCGGCCACGGCGGCCAGGTGCTGATCACCCGCGCGACGCGCGACGCCATCGTCGCCGAGACGCCGCTGCTCGAGCTCGGCCACCACGTGCTCAAGGACCTCGAGGAGCCGATCGAGCTCTTCCAGCTTGCCGTCGACGGCCTCCCGCAGGAGTTCCCGCCGCTGAAGACGCTCACGAACACGAACCTGCCTGAGCCGCCGACGCCGATCGTCGGCCGCACGCGGGAGGTGCACTACGTGCGCGAGCTGCTCCTGCGCGCCGACACGCGGCTCGTGACGCTGACGGGCACCGGCGGCAGCGGCAAGACGCGCCTCGCGCTCGAGGTCGGCCGCGAGCTGGTGGAGAAGTTCCCGAACGGCGTCACGTTCGTCGCGCTCGGCGGCATCAACGACGCCTCGCTCGTCGTGCCGTCGGTCGGCGAGGCGCTCGGCGTCGAGGCGTCGAGCAGCCGCTCCCTGGAGGAGGCGCTGCACGACCATCTCCGCGAGCGCCGCATGCTCCTGATCCTCGACAACTTCGAGCACGTGCTCGGCGCGGCGCCGCACCTCGCGCGCACGCTCGCGGATGCGCCCGGCGTCACCGTGCTCGTCACGAGCCGCGAGCGGCTGCACCTCTCGAACGAGCGCGAGCTGACCGTTCCGCCGCTCAGCCCGACGGACGCGGTCGCGCTCTTCACGGCGCGGGCGAAGGCGGCGCTGCCGACCTTCGAGGACAACGAGCTCGACCGCCAGGCGATCGAGCAGATCTGCCGGCGGCTCGACGGGCTGCCGCTGGCCATCGAGCTCGCGGCCGCACGCGTGAAGCTGCTCTCGCCGCGGGCGCTCCAGGGCCGGCTCGGGCGCCGGCTGCAGCTGCTGACCGGCGGCGCCCGTGACCTGCCGGAGCGCCAGCAGACGTTGCGCGCGACCATCGACTGGAGCTACGAGCTGCTCGAGGCGAGCGAGCAGCGGCTGCTCGCCCGGCTCGCGGTGTTTGCGAACGGATGCACGCTCGAGGCCGCGGAGGAGGTCTGCGACGCGTCGCTCGACGACCTCGCATCGCTGGTCGACAAGAGCCTGCTCGGCCGGGACGACGACGGCGACGAGCTCCGCTTCCTCCTGCTCGAGACGATCCGCGAGTACGCGTTCGAACGTCTCCGCGAGATCGGCGAGGTCGACGAGGTGCGGCGCCGCCACGCCGAGCACTACCTCGCCTTCGCCGAGCTGGCACGCGACGAGCTGCGCGGCGCGGGCCAGGCCAGGTGGCTGGCCTCGCTCGACCAGGAGCACCCGAACCTCCGCGCCGCGGCGGAGTACGTGCGCCGGGCCGGCGACAAGGAAGCCGAGCTGCGCTTCGTCTCGGCCCTGTGGTTCTTCTGGATCGTCCACGGCCACCTGACGGAGGCCACGGCGACCGTCGACCGTGCGCTCGAGGGGAGCACGACGCAGCCCGTCGCGCTGCGCGCGGACGCGCTGAAGGCCGGCGCTGCGCTCGCGCACCGGGTGGGCGACACACGGCGGGCCAAGCTGTACGCGAAGGAGAGCATCGACCTCTACCGCGAGCTCGGCGACCTGGGTGGGGAGGCGAGCGCGCTGACGACGCTCGGCGGCGTCGCGCTCGTGGAGGGCGACGGCACGCGCGCCCGGCAGCTCTACGAGCAGGCGCTCGCGCTTGCGCGCTCGCTCGACGACCCCTTCCGGCTCGCAAGCGCGCTCGGGAACCTCGGCTACCTGCTGCTGATGGAGGGCGACAACGACCGCGCGGGCCAGCTGTTCGAGGAAGGGCTGATGGTCTTCCGCCGGCTGTCGAGCGAGGAGGGCGTCGCGCGTTCGGCCCTGAACCTCGCCTTCGTCGCGTGGCAACGGTCGGCGTTCAAGGAGTCGGAGGCGCTGATGAAGGAGGCGCTCCGCCGCTTCGGCAGCATCGGCTCGCGCGAGGGCATCGCCTACTGCCTCGAGGGCCTGGCCGCCCTGGGCGTGGCCCAGTCCGACCACGTCCGCGCGGCACGCCTGCTCGGCGCGTCCGCCGCGGTGTTCGAGAGCCTGGAGCTCAGCCTCGACCCCTTCGAGCTCGCGCTGCACGGCTGGACGGTCAACGAGGCGCGCGGGCAGCTCGGCGACGAGTACGAGACGGAGCATGCCGCGGGGCGGGCGCTGTCCCTCGAGCGCGCGGCCGAGTACGCCCTTGCCGACCACGTCGTGCTCGCCGGTGCCTGAGCTCCGCGAGGCCGACGCCGACGCCGACCCGTTCCTTCAGTTCGACCGCTGGTTCGCAGAAGCAGGCGAGGCCGCCCCGGTCCCGGACGCGATGGTGCTCGCAACGGCGACACCCGGCGGCGCGCCGTCGGCGCGCATGGTGCTGCTCAAGGACGCCGGCGAGGACGGCTTCGTGTTCTTCACGAACTACGACAGCCGCAAGGGGCGCGAGCTGGCGGCGAACCCGCAGGCGGCGCTGCTCTTCCACTGGCAGCCGCTCGGGCGGCAGGTGCGGGTCGAGGGGCCGGTGGAGCGCCTCGACCAGGCAGCGTCGGACGCCTACTACGCCACGCGGCCGCTGGGCGCCCGCATCGGCGCGTGGGTGTCGGCGCAGAGCCAGGTGATCGGCTCACGCGACGAGCTGGAGGAAGCAGTGGAGACGTTGCGGCAGCACATGGGCGCCGAGCTCGAGCGGCCGCCCCAGTGGGGCGGCTTCCGCCTGCGGCCGGAGGTCTTCGAGTTCTGGCAGCACCGCGACGACCGGCTGCACGACCGCTTGCGCTACCGGCACGACGACGGCCGCGTGGGTGCTGGAGCGGCTGGCGCCGTAGAAA
Source organism: uncultured Thermoleophilia bacterium (assembly GCA_963817375.1). GTDB lineage: Bacteria > Actinomycetota > Thermoleophilia > Gaiellales > Gaiellaceae > JACVRM01. The sequence continues at coordinate 410,911 of CAWFOB010000004.1, forward strand.
CTGGCATCCGCCTCCCCGACCAAAACAGGAGCCGAACGACACCAGCACGGCCGAGCGCTGGGGACAGCCCCCTGCGGGGACAGCCCCGGGGACAGCCCCTATGATCGCGCCGTGGTTCTGTCCGACCGCACGATCCGCCGGCTGCTCGACGAGGGGCGGATCGGTATCGACCCGTACGACGAGTCGCTGCTCCAGCCGTCCTCGGTGGACGTGCGCGTCGACCGCTACTTCCGGGTCTTCCACAACAACCGCTACCCGTTCATCGACGTCCGCGAGCCGCAGGAGGATCTGACCGAGCTCGTCGAGATCGAGGACGACCGCCCATTCGTGCTGCACCCGGGCGAGTTCGTGCTGGGGTCGACGCTCGAGCGGGTCACGCTTCCGGACGATCTGGTCGCCCGCTTAGAGGGCAAGAGTTCATTGGGGAGGCTCGGCCTGCTCATCCACTCGACGGCCGGGTTCATCGACCCGGGCTGGGACGGGCACGTGACGCTCGAGCTCTCGAACGTCGCCAACCTGCCGATCACGATCTACTACGGCATGAAGATCGGGCAGGTCTCGTTCGTCCAGCTGACGGAGCCGGCCGAGACGCCGTACGGGGCCGACAAGCTCGGCTCGAAGTACCAGGGCCAGCGCGGGCCGACGCCGTCGCGCTACTGGCAGAACTTCGAGCAGGAGCCTGTCCGCTGATCCTCGTCACCGGCGGCACCGGGTTCGTCGGGCCGCGGATCGTGCACGCCCTGCGCTCGCGCGACCTGCCGGTGCGCGCGCTGGCGCGCAAGCCCGAGCGCGACAGCAGGCTGCGCGCCTGGAACGTCGAGCTCGTCCAGGGCGACATGACCGATCCCGAGAGCCTGAAGCGGGCCGTCAGCGGCGTCGACACCGTCGTCCACCTCGTGGCGATTCGCCAGGGCAAGACCGAGCAGTTCCATCGGATCATGATCGAGGGCACGCAGAGCCTGTTGGACGCGGCCAAGGCGGCGGGGGTGAAGCGGTTCGTCCTCATGAGCGCCCTCGGCACGACCGAGGAGACGAAGGACCTCGTCCCGTACTACGGGGCCAAGTGGGCCGAGGAGCAGGACGTGAAGGCGTCCGGCATTCCGTACGTGATCTTCCGGCCGAGCTTCATCTTCGGAGAAGGCGGCGGCATCCTTCCGACGTTCGCGAAGCTCGCGAAGATCGGGCCGGTGACCGCCGTGACCGGCAAGGGCACGCAGCGCATCCAGCCGATCTGGATCGACGACCTGGCGCAGTTCTTCGCCGAGTCGGTCACGCGCGACGACGTGCTCAACCGGACGTGGGAGCTGGGCGGCCCTGACCGCGTGGACTGGAACGAGTTCTGGGCGCGGCTGCGCCGGGTGCTCGGGATCAAGCGCCGGCCGACGGTGCACATGCCGATGTGGTTCATGCGGGCGAACGCGGTCGTCACCGAGCGCCTGCCCGGGAACATCCCGCTGACGCGCGACCTGCTGAAGATGCTCGAGGCCGGCGACAACGTCACCGCGGACGACTCGGCTGCCGAGACATTCGGCGTCAAGCTGATGCCGCTCGACGAGCAGCTGCGCCGCGGCACCTCCTAGAAAAGAATCGGGGCCGCCGAAGCAGCCCCGAATCCGGTTACCAGCGGTGGATTGGTAAGGACGCCTGCCTGCCGTCGCTAGACGGCGGCGCTTAAAGCGTGTCCCCCACGCTGGCTAGACGATTCCCCGTAGGTCTCGGGGACAGCGTCCCTACCCGCTGGTACCTCCACTGCCCGTACTCGAATCTGTCACGTCCGGACCACCTCCTTTCCGCGGTTATTCAGAGTGTAGCCAGGAGACGAGGACGACTGAAAGCTCGAGACCACGGTCGAGCGGAAGGGTGACGCTCTCGAGTGCCGCGTCGGCCTGGCGCGCCGCCGAGTACGCGGCGAGCGGGTCGGGATGCGAGAGAACGTTGTCGGCCACGATCAGCGTGCCCGGATCGAGCGCCGGCCGCGCCGCCGCGAACAGCCGCTCGTAGTCGTCCTTCTCGGCGTCGAGGAAGACGACGTCCGCCGGGCGGGGCAGCGACCGGAAGGCGTCGCCCTCGACGAGCTCCGCCTCGACGCCGGCGTCTGCGATGTTTCGCCGCCAGGCCTCGCACTTCACGGGATCGGCCTCGAGCGAGGTGACCCGGCTCCCCGACAGCCGTGCTCCCGCCGCGAGCCAGATCGTCGAGTAGCCGCGCGAGCCGCCGATCTCAAGCACGCGGGACCCGGGCCGGGAGGCGACCACTGCGAACAGGAACCGCCCGGTCGTGGCCGCGACCTGCCGCGAGCGCTGCGAGGAGGGCAGCCCGCGGGCGCGCTCGTCGGCGTCCTCGGCCTCGAGGCGCGCGAGCACCGTTCGGACGCGCTCGTCGAGCATCAGTCGACCTCGATGTCGACCTTGATCATCCCGCTCTCGTCGACGCGCACCGGGAACGTCTGGACGGGCGCGTAGGCGGGCGGGTTCAGGACGCGGCCCGTCTTGATCTCGAACTTCGACCCGTGGCGCGGGCAGATGACCGTGAAATCCTCGAGGTCGACCGGTCCCTCGCAGAGTGGGCCGTCGTCGTGCGAGCAGCGGTCCTCGATCGCATAGAGCTCGCCGTCGAGGTTGTAGACACAGGCGCCGTCATAGCCGGCGTGGACGATGCGGTGCGCGCCCGGCGGGAGCTCGTCGAGCGGGCAGACGTCGACCTCCAACTACGTGAGCGTCAGGTCGGCCGCGCTCGTCCACTCCTCGGGGAGCGGCGTGCCCTTCGCCTTGTGCAGCGCCACCTTGAGGACGCCCAGCCCGAGGATCGCGCACTTGAGGCGCACCGGCGTGAGCGGGATGCCGACCTCGTCGAGCAGGTCCTCCTTCGGCATCGCGGCCACCTCGGAGGCCTTCCGGCCCTTGACCATCTCCATCAGCATCGAGGTCGACGCCTGGCTGATCGCGCAGCCGCGGCCCTCGAAGCGGATGTCGCGGATGGTGTCGCCGTCCTCGTCGAAGGCGACCTCGACCGTGATCTCGTCGCCGCAGAGCGGGTTCATGCCCTCGGCCGAGACGTCCGCGTGCTCGAGGTGCCCGTGCTGCCGCGGGTTCTTGTAGTGGTCCAGGATCAGCTCCCGGTACATCTGCTCGAACTCGCTCACCAATCGAGCTTAGCGCCCGTCTAGCATCGTCCGATGAGCTGGGACGAGAGCTTCGCTGTCGCCTACGACGACTGGGCGGCGCACATGACGGAGGACGTCCCGTTTTACGTCGAGCTCGCGCGCGCGGCGGAAGGGCCGCTGGTGGAGCTCGCGGTCGGCAACGGCCGCGTCGCCATCCCGGTCGCCCGGGCCACGTCCCGAGCCGTGATCGGCATCGACACGTCGCCTGCGATGCTCGCGCTCGCACGCGAGGCCGCCGACCGGGCGGGCGTGGTCCTCGATCTCTACCAGGGCGACATGCGCGAGCTTCGCCTCGAGGAGCCCGCCGGTCTCATCTACTGCCCGTTCCGCGCGCTCCTCCATCTACCGACCTGGTCCGCCCGGAGACAGACGTTCGAGCGCGTGGCCGCATCGCTCCGGCCCGGCGGTCGCTTCGCCTGGAACGCCTTCGCGTTCGACCACCGGATCGCAGCGCGGCTGGACGGCGCTCACCAGGACGAACCGGTGCCCCACTCGCTCCACTACGACGTGCCCGACAACCGCATCGACATCGACCTCGACGCCGGCGGCCGGAGCTCGCTGTGGTGGGCGACGAAGAACGAGTGGCTCGGGCTGATCGACGTGGCCGGCCTCGAGCTCGAGTCGCTGCACGGCGGGTTCGCGGGCGAGCCGCTCACTGGCGACAGCCGCGAGTACGTCTTCGTGGTGCGCCGGCGCTAGCCGAAGACGGTGCGGGCCTTGTGCAGGCCCTCCACGAGCCGGTCGATCTCCTCCGGCACCGTGTAGAGGTAGAAGCTCGCCCGGTTCGTCGCCGCCACGCCCAGCCTGCCCATCAGCGGCTGGCAGCAGTGGTGGCCGGCGCGGATGGCGACGCCGCCCATGTCGAGGATCTGCGCGACGTCGTGGGGATGGATCCCGTCGAGGTTGAACGACACGATCCCGGCGCGCTTCTCGACGGGCGGCCCGTAAAGCGTGATCCCCGGCACGTCGACCAGCCGTTCCAACGCGTAGGCGGTCAGCTCGTGCTCCCAGGCCTCGATCGCCTCGAGGCCGGCGACCTCCAGGTAGTCGACGGCGGCGCCGAACCCGACCGCCTCGGCGATCGGCTGCGTCCCCGCCTCGAACTTGGCCGGGACGTCGCCCCAGGTGGTGTTCTCGAACGTGACCTTGCGGATCATGTGGCCGCCGAGGTTGAACGGCTCCATCGCCTCGAGCAGCTCCAGCCGCCCCCAGAGGGCGCCGACGCTCGTCGGCCCGCACATCTTGTGCGCCGAGAAGGCGAGGAAGTCGGCGTCGAGCGCCTGCACGTCGATGCGCCGGTGCGGCGCGGCCTGGGCCGCGTCGACGACGACGATCGCGCCCTGGTCGTGCGCCCACGCCGCCACCCGCTCGACCGGGTTCACGGTGCCGAGCGAGTTGGAGACGAGGTTGATCGCGACGACCTTGATGTTCCCGGCCGCGGGCAGCTCGTCGAGCGCGTCGAGGTCGAGCTCGCCGGCGTCGTCGACCGGGATCATCCGCATGGTCGCGCCCGTGCGCTTCGCGATGTACTGCCACGGCACGAAGTTGGAGTGGTGCTCGAGCTCGGTGACGACGACCACGTCGCCCGGGCCAAGGTTCGACAGGCCCCAGGCGTACGCGACGAGGTTGAGGCTCTCGGTCGCGTTCCGCGTGAAGATGATCTCGCGCGGGCTCCGCGCGTTGACGAAGGCGGCCAGCTTCTGGCGAGCGCCCTCGTAGCCGGCCGTCGCGCGCTCCGAGAGCGCGTAGACGCCGCGGTGCACGTTGCCGTAGGAGGTCTCGTAGAAATCGCGGATCGCGTCGAGGACCTGGCGCGGCTTCTGCGAGCTGACCGCGGAGTCGAGGTACGCGAGCGGCTTGCCGTGGATCTCCTGCTCGAAGATCGGGAAGTCGGCGCGGAGCGCCCGCGCGTCGAGCTTCTTCGGGGTCGTCACAGCCACCCCGCCATCGTACTCGCGGGCCTGCGGCGCAGGCCGTGCGCGTCCGGGCGCTAGCTCGCGGTGCTCGCGGGCGCGACCGACCGGCACGCGTCGACGAGGCCGTACCAGTCGACCTTGTCCACGACCGTCATGCCGATCTCCGCAGACTCGCGCTCGACCTCGTCGTCCACGAACGCCGAGAAGAGCACGAGCCGCCCGCCGAACCCGTCCGCGACGAGGCGCTGGGCAACGTCGAGCCCCGACATCTCCGGCATGCGGAGATCGAGCACGACGAGGTCGTAGCGGCCCGCGGCGGCGCGTAGCAGCGCCTCGCGGCCGTCAGCGGCCTCGTCAACGTCCCACCCCTCGGTCGACAGGACGATGCCGAGCATGCTGCGGATGTCCTCCTCGTCGTCCACGACGAGCACACGGCCAAGTGCAGATTCTGTCGTCATCGCTCCTCCTTCCATCGGCCGCTCGAGGTCGGCCTTGAGTTCCCATGTTCCCTGCCGAGGCGGCTCCCGAACTCCCCCATCCGAGGGAATCGGAAAGAACCGGGGTTAGCTGAACGTGAAGGCGTAGCCCGAGATGCCCTGCGAGAAGCGCAGCTCGAGCAGCCCGGTGCGCAGCTTGGGGAAGGTCGCGAGCGTGTAGAGCCGGGGCTCACCGCGGATCGGAACCGTGCGCAGCGGCTTCCCGTCGACGACGACCTGCACGCTGCCGCGGCCGCCGAGCACGAGGTGGATCTTCTGGGCAGCGAAGCGGAGCCGCAGCCGCGCGAGCGGCCCGGAGACAATCCGCTGCTCGAGCACCTTCCAGCTGCCGGAGTACGCCAGGTCGTCCTGGGCCAGCTGCGCCGGGAACTTGTAGAGCGCGTAGCGGTCGAAGGTGACGCGGCCCGGAAAGCGCTCGAGCCGGCCGTAGCCCAGGTACGACTCGGGCGTCATGAAGTGCTGCGGCGTCGTGTCGGCGACGTCGGTCATCGGCTGCGTCGCGTCGCCGAGGTACCGCCGGATGAGGCTCTCGGTCTGCGAGTACTCGCCCTCGCCGAAGTGGGTGTGGCGGACGCGGCCCGAGCGGTCGATCAGGTACTCGGCCGGCCAGTACTCGTTGTGGTACGCCGTCCAGGTCCCGTACTTGTTGTCGAGCGCGACCGGGTAGCGGACGCCGAGGTTCTTGACGGCGGTGCGCACGTTCGACGGGACGTGCTCGAACGCGAACTCGGGCGTGTGCACGCCGACGATGACGAGCCCGTCCTTCCGGTAGCGAGCGTCCCAGGCCTTCAGGTGCGGGAGCGTGCGCAGGCAGTTGATGCACGAGTACGTCCAGAAATCGACGAGCACGACCTTGCCGTGCAGCTGCTGGAGCGTCAGCGGCTTGCCACCGGGCGTGTTGATCCAGCCGGAGATGCCGGTGAAGTTCGGCGCGAGCGGGCGCTTGGCCGCGGCGAGCGCCTCGCCGCCGCGCAGGCCGTGGAGCTCGCGCTTCGCGATCGAGCTGTTCTCGACGTGATTCTGGAAGGCCTGCGTGTATCCGGGCAGCGACGTCGTGAAGCGCTGGTCCCAGCCCTCTGTGATCGCAAGCGCCGTGACGGCGAGGACGATGCCGGCGGCGACGCGCACGCGCGGCGCCTCGCGCTTCAGGAAGCGGACGCCGCCGGCCAGCTTCTGCGACCCGAACAGGATCGCGAGCATCGGCAGGGCGGCGCCGAGCGAGTACGCGAGCGTCAGGAGCACGACCCGCAAGCCGACGTTGCCCGTGGCCGCGAGCGACGCGACGGCCGCGAACACGGGGCCTGCGCAGGGAACGAAGACGAGGCCGAGGCTCGCCCCCAGCACGAAGCCGTTCCCTTCGGTGTTCACCCGGCGGCGGGTGAGCCGGTAGAACGGCCGCTCGACGAGCGCGCGCCACCGGCGGGAAGATCAGCGTCGCCGCCAGGAGGAAGAGCAGCCCGATGGCGAGGTTCCGCAGGAAGTCCTCCGGGAGGCCGAGCGCGTCGAGCAGCGCGGTGCCCGCGAGCGTGAAGATCGTGAAGCTGGCGACGAGGCCGCCGACGATCGCAAGCGGCCGCCGCTTGCTCGTCCCGGTCGCCCCGCCGACGAGCAGGATCGGCAAAACGGGGAGCACGCACGGCGACAGCGCCGTGACGATCCCGGCGAGGAACGCGATTCCGAGCAAGATCACCATGTCACGACCCTGCTCAAGCGTACTTCGGAGGTGTTACCGGAGGCTTAATTTCCAGTCGCTACGGTTTCGCGGTGCGTGTGGTTCTCGCAACGCTTGCCGTGCTGCTGCTCGCAGGCGCCTCCGGCGCGGCGACCAGGAAGCAGGGCGGCGACTGGACGCGGTTCGGCTACGACGCGCAGCGGTCGTCGAGCGGCCCGGCCGCCACGGGGATCACGGCCGCGAACGTGCGCCGCCTTGTCCGTCAGCGGGTCGTGCTCGACGGCACCGTCGACTCCTCGCCGATCTACCTGCGCGGCGTCACGGTCGCCGGGCGTCCGCACGACACGTTCTTCGTCACGACCACCTACGGCAAGACGGAGTCGATCGACGCGACGACGGGGCGCGTGCTGTGGCGCTTCACGCCGCCGGGGTACTCGTCCTGGGCGGGCTCGGCGCGGATCACGAACGCGACGCCGCTGGCCGACCCGAGCCGGACGTTCGTCTACGCGGTCTCGCCGGATGGGAAGATCCACAAGCTGTCCGTCGCGAACGGCCGCGAGGCAGCGGGCTGGCCGGTCACGATCACCCGCGACTCGACGCACGAGAAGATCGCCCCGCCGCTCAACTACTCGCGCGGGCTGATCCTGGCCGCGACCGGCGGGTACATCGGCGACGCGCCGCCGTACCAGGGGCACGTCGTCTCGATCGATGCCGCGACCGGCCGCATCCGCCACGTCTGGAACTCGCTCTGCTCCGACCGCACCGGGCTGATCACGCCCTCGAGCTGCGCCGAGAGCGACTCGGCGATCTGGGGCCGCGGGGGCGTCGTGGTGGTGCCGGGCACCGGCAACCTGCTCGTGGCCACCGGCAACGCGAAGTTCGACGGCCGCACGAACTGGGGCGACAGCGCGCTGATGCTCTCGCCGGATGCGTCGCGCCTGCTCCAGAACTGGACGCCGACCGACCAGGCGACCCTGAACGCGACCGACGGCGACCTCGGCACGACCGTGCCGGCCGTGCTCAACGCCAGGCTGGCGGTGCAGGGCGGCAAGGACGCGAAGCTGCGGCTGCTCTCACTCGCCCGCATGAACGGCCAGGGCGGGCACAGCGCGAAGACGGGCGGCGAGCTGCAGACGTTGCCGCTGCGCGGCGGGCTGTTCACGGCTCCGGCGGTCTGGAAAGGGTGGGTCTTCTGCGGCACGTTCTCGGGCACGCAGGCGTTCCGCCTGGTCGGCAGCCGGCTGCGGGAGGCGTGGTCGAACGGCACGCCGGGCACGAGCCCGGTCGTCGCCGGCGGCCTGCTCTACGTCTACGACCCGGACGGCGGGCTGAACGTCTATCGGCCGACGAGCGGCGCGCGCGTCGCGCAGCTGCCGGCCGGGAGCGGCCACTGGAACAGCCCGATCGTGACCGACGGCCGCATCGCGCTCCCCGAGGGGAACGCGAACGACCACGCACAGGCCGGGGTGCTGGACATCTACCGCGCACCCCGCTGAGCGATTCCGCGTTCGCTTCGACACGTTGACTAGTTTGGTCGCATGGTCGAGACCGAATCAGCCCTGCGCGAGATCATCGGCTCGCCGGCAAAGCTCGTCACGGGGAAGGTGAGCGACCGGCTCAACGAGATCTGCCGCGAGTACATCGAGCGCTCGCCGTTCGTGTGCGTCGCCAGTGTCTCCCGAGACGGGGCTGTCGACGTCTCCCCACGCGGCGACCCGGCAGGGTTCGTCCGCATCCTGGACGAGCACACGCTGCTCATCCCGGAGCGACCGGGGAACCGGATCGCCGACACGCTCACGAACGTGCTCGAGACGGGGCGAATCGGGCTGCTCTTTCTCGTTCCCGGCGTCGGAGAGACGTTTCGCGTCAACGGGAGCGCCCGGATCGTCGACGACGCCGAGCTGCTGTCGGCGAGCGCGGTCGACGGGAAGGCGCCGCGCCTCGGCTTGCTCGTCACGGTCGAGGAGGCGTACACGCAGTGTTCGAAGGCATTGATTCGCTCCGACCTGTGGAACCCGGCCAGGCACGTGGACCCGAAGACGATGCCGACGTCGGGCCAGATGCTGAAGGCGGTCAGCGACCCGACGCTCGACGTCGACGAATACGAACGAGCGCGCGCCGAGCGGTACCGCAGGCGCGAAGGCCTCTACTAGGGTGGCTGGCCGATGAGCGACTACGTCTTCACGATGTACCGGGCCGACAAGTTCTACGGCGCCGACCGCCAGGTGCTGGCGAACATCTCGCTGTCGTTCCTGCCCGGGGCGAAGATCGGCGTGCTCGGCCCGAACGGCGCCGGCAAGTCGACGCTGCTCCGGATCATGGCCGGCCGCGAGGAGCCGTCGAGCGGCGTGGCGGAGCTCGCGCCCGGCGCGAGCGTCGGCCTCCTGGAGCAGGAGCCGGAGCTCGACCCGGTCAAGGACGTGCGCGGCAACGTCGAGGACGGAGTCCGCCCGGTGCGCGACCTGCTCGACCGCTTCAACGCCGTCTCGGCCGCCTTCGCTGAGCCCGACGCGGACTTCGACGCGCTGCTCGCCGAGCAGGGCGCGGTCCAGGAGGAGATCGACCGCCGCGACGCGTGGACGCTCGACACCACGCTCGATCGCGCGATGGACGCGCTCCGGCTCCCGGACGGCGACCGCGACGTCACCACGCTCTCCGGCGGCGAGCGGCGGCGGGTCGCGCTGTGCCGCCTGCTCCTGTCCTCGCCGGACCTGCTGCTCCTCGACGAGCCGACGAACCACCTCGACGCCGAGTCGGTCGCCTGGCTGGAGCGCTTCATGGCCGAGTACAAGGGCACCGTCGTCGCGGTTACCCACGACCGCTACTTCCTCGACAACGTCGCCGGCTGGATCCTCGAGCTCGACCGCGGCAAGGGCATCCCGTTCAAGGGCAACTACTCGTCGTGGCTCGAGCAGAAGCAGGCGCGGCTCGCCTCGAGGAGAAGCAGGAGTCGGCCCGGCAGCGCACGCTCGCCCGCGAGCTCGAGTGGGTGCGCATGAGCCCGCGGGCGCGGCACGCGAAGTCGAAGGCGCGCATCACCGCCTACGAGAAGCTGCTCGCAGACGACGGCACGAAGAAGCTCGACCGCATCGAGATCTACATCCCGCCGGGGGCACGCCTTGGCGACACCGTCGTCGAGGCGGACGGCGTCGCGAAGGGCTTCGGCGACCGGCTGCTCTTCGAGGACCTGTCGTTCTCGCTGCCCCCGGGCGGCATCGTCGGCGTCATCGGCCCCAACGGCGCCGGCAAGACGACGCTCTTCCGGATGATCGCGGGCGAGGAGCAGCCCGACGACGGCGCGCTGCGCGTCGGCGACACGGTCGAGCTCGCCTACGTCGACCAGGCCCGCGCCGACCTCGACCCTGCGAGCACGGTGTGGAAGGAGATCTCCGGCGGCCACGACACGCTCGAGCTCGGCAAGCGCGAGGTCAACTCGCGCCAGTACGTCTCGTGGTTCAACTTCAAGGGCTCCGACCAGCAGAAGCGGGTGGGCGACCTGTCCGGCGGGGAGCGCAACCGCGTCCACCTGGCGAAGCTGCTGCGCTCGGGCGGCAACCTGCTGCTGCTCGACGAGCCGACGAACGACCTCGACGTCGACACGCTCAGGGCGCTCGAGGAAGGGCTCGCGGACTTCGCCGGCTGCGCCGTCGTCATCTCGCACGACCGCTGGTTCCTGGACCGCGTCGCGACGCACATCCTCCACTTCGACGGCGACTCGCAGGTGACGTGGTTCGAGGGCTCGTACCTCGAATTCGCGCAGTGGATGAAGGAAACGCGCGGCCCGGACGCGCTCGAGCCGCACCGGATCACCTACAAGCGGCTCGTCGCCTGAACGGGCGAGGGCCGCGCAAGCGGCCCTCGCGTGTCAACCCAACGCGGAGTTGGGGTCTAGACGAACGCCTTGACGAAGACGTCGACCTCCTCGACCGGGAACGTCTCGGTCTTGAGGTACTCGAGCGCGCCGATCTTGCCGAGCGCGCGGAACGCCGCCTCGTTATCCGGGAACTTGATGATCGTGAAGAACTCCCACGGACCCATCATTGCGAACCACTTGTCGAGCGTCCCGTGCTCCTTCTCGACGATCAGCTCGACCTTCTCGAGGAACTTGGGGATCTCGGGCAGCTTCTCCCTGCCTTCGGGAGTCAGAGCGAAAAAGCTGACGTACGTGAACATCTGCACACCTCCCTTCGCAGATCCCCGAGACTCTCTCGCGGACACACCGAACGGGCATCCGGGGATGCCGGGATGGACGCTGCCCGGAACTACTGAACGGCGGCTACGGTCTCCGGATGGAGCGCGAGCGGCCCCATCACAACGTGACGCTCGCGATCCTCACGCTCGCCGGTGCGGCGTTCTCGCTGCAGCAGACGATGGTGTTCCCGGCGGTGCACACGTTCCAGCGCGAGTTCGGGACGACGACGGCATGGGCGACCTGGGTCGTCACGGCGTTCCTCGTCTCGGGCGCCGTCCTCACTCCGATCCTGGGCCGCCTCGGCGACCAGTACGGCAAAGCGCGCGTGCTGCAGATCAGCCTCGGCCTCTTCGTGCTGGGTTGTCTCGGCGCCTCGACCGCCTGGAGCCTCTGGGCGCTGATCGCCTTCCGTGCAATCGCAGGGGCAGGGGCCGCGCTCTTCCCGCTCAGCTTCGCGATCATCCGCGACGAGTTCCCGCCGGACAAGGTGAAGGTCGGGATCGGCCTCATGTCCGCCGTCTACGGCGTGGGCGGCGGCTTCGGGATCGTTCTCTCCGGGCTGGTCGTCGACCACCTCGGCTGGCGCTACCTCTTCCTGTTCGGCTTCGTGCCGATGACGGTCGCGATCGTGCTCATCCGCCGCTTCGTCCCCGAGTCGCCGGTCCGCGTGCAGGGACGCATCGACGTCGCGGGCGCGCTCCTGCTGTCGGCTGCGCTCGTCACCCTGATGCTCGGCCTGACCGAGGGCGACTCGTGGGGATGGGCGTCCGGGCGGCTGTTCGGAGCGTTCGGGCTCGCCGTGGTGCTGTTCGCCGCCTGGGGCGTGGTGGAGCACCGCGTGCACGAGCCGATGGTCGCGCTGGACATGCTCGCGCACCGGCCGATCCTGCTCACGAACCTCACGACGTTCATCGCGGGCTTCGCCCTGTTCAACTGCTTCGTGCTCGTCCCCACGTTCGTCGAGACCTCGACGCGCGAAGGCTACGGATTCGGCGCGAGCGTGTCGATCGGCGGCCTCTACCTGCTGCCGAGCTCGATCGCGCTGCTCTTCGCAGGCCCGGTGGCCGGCCTCGCCGGCCGACGGTGGGGCTCGAGATTGCCGCTCGCGACCGCACTGGGGCTCATCTGCGTCTCGGCGACGCTGCTCGCGTTCGCCCACCACCGGCCGTGGCACGTCGTCGTCGCCACCGCCGCCCTGGGCGCCGGGGTAGGCGCCGTGTTCGCCACCGTGGCCGCGCTCGTGGCCGAGAACGTGCGGCCCACGGAGACTGCGGTCGCGACCGGCGTGAACACCGTGATCCGCATGGTCGGCGCCGTCGTCGGCGGCCAGATCGCCGCCGCCGTGCTCACGGCGGAGACGATCGCCCATACGACGATCCCGACGGAGGCCGCCTACACGACCGGCTTCGCCCTCAGCGCCGTCGCGGCACTGCTCGGCACCTTCGTGGCGCTGTCGATCGACCCGCGCCCTCAGGTTGTCTTCGCGCCGGTCGAGGCGCTCGACTGATGGCCGACGAGCAGGTCGTCCACGCCCCGACGGAGACGCTCACCCGCCTGCGCAAAACGTGCCTGTGCCTGCCCGAGGCGGTCGAGGACGGCGGCGTGGGCAACCCGTCTTTCAAGGTGCGGACGAAGATCTTCGCGATGCAGCACGGGCACGAAGGCCGGCCGTCGTGCTGGGTCAAGGCGGCTCCGGGCGTGCAGGAGCTCCTGATCGGCCATGATCCGGCGCGCTTCTTCCGGCCGCCGTACGTCGGCCACCACGGCTGGGTCGGCGTCCGGCTCGACGGCGCAACCGACTGGGAGGAGCTCGCCGACCTCGTCGAGGAGAGCTACCGGATGACGGCGCCGAAGCGGCTCGTTGCTGCGCTCGACAGCTGAGCGGCGGGTACGTTCCCGCCATGCCGACGAACCCGCTCGACGCGGTCAGGCAGCTGGGCGACCAGCTCCGCCGCAGCGCAGGCCCGGAGCTGGAGGAATGGCTCGGCGACCGGCTCGCCCCGAAGCGGCTGCCGCCGCTCCCGCTGAGCGAGCTCCAGGCCGAGCTCGACTCGCTCGTCGGGCTCGAGACAGTGAAGGAGCAGGTGCACGCGCTCGTCGCCTTCCTCCAGGTGCAGGCGCGGCGCAAGGAGCACGAGCTCCCGGAGGTCGCAACCAGCCAGCACCTGGTCTTCCTCGGCAATCCCGGGACCGGCAAGACGACCGTCGCCCGCCTGCTCGCCCAGATGTACCGCTCGATGGGACTGCTCCAGAAGGGCCACCTGGTCGAGGTCGACCGCGCCTCGCTCGTCGGGCAGTACGTCGGCGCCACGGCGATCAAGACGAACCGCGCGATCCGCCGCGCGCTCGACGGCGTGCTGTTCATCGACGAGGCGTATTCGCTGGCCCCAGAGGACGGGCGCATGGACTTCGGCCCCGAGGCGGTCGAGGTGTTGCTGAAGCGGATGGAGGACTTCCGCCACCGCCTCGTCGTGATCGTCGCCGGCTACCCGCGGCTGATGCGCGGGTTCCTCGACTCGAACCCCGGCCTGCGCTCGCGGTTCGCGCGCGAGATCTCGTTCCCCGACTACACGAACGACGAGCTGGTTGCGATCAGCGAGAAGATGGCCGGCGACGCCGAGTACACCCTCGAGCCGGCCGCGATCGAGACGCTCCGTCACATTTTCGAGAACGCGCAGCGTGGCGAAGGCTTCGGCAACGCGCGCTTCGCGCGCACGATCTTCGAGCAGGCGCTGAACCGGCAGGCGCTCCGGCTGGCGCGTGTCGAGGGCCGCGACCTGTCCGAGCTCGACCGGGCCGACGTGACGACGCTCACGGCCGACGACGTCGCCACGGCGGCGCAGTCGCTGGGCGAGGAGCCGGAGCGCAAGCGGCGCCGCTGGCTCGGTTAGCGTAAGCGGCATGGATCCAGACGCCGCCGAGCTGCGCGTCCTCGGCTGCCTGATCGAGAAGCAGCGGACG
>CAWFOB010000005.1:0-531352 GCA_963817375.1 uncultured Thermoleophilia bacterium
CAGCGCCGCCGAGAGCCACGCCGATCCAGTTGCCGGCGACCAGGTTGCCGCCACCGGTCTCCAGCCGGATGCCGTCGAAGCCGAAGCCCGTGATCGACAACGCGCGGACGGTGCTGTTGCCGGCGACGATGTGCAGGCCGTTGGCGCCCGCGCCTGCCGACGAGCCGTCGAGCTGCACGAGTGGCACGCCCGCGTAGCCGGGCTCGGTCGAGCCGTCGATCGTGACTGGATCGGTGATGTCGGGCAGCGGGGTCGTCGGCTGGATCGGCGTCGAGGCCGGGACGTCGAACGCGATCGTGTCCCTGGCGCCGGCGGTCGCGTTCGAGAGCTGGATCGCGCTACGCAGGTCGCAGTCGTTCGCCGCGGCGGTGCACGCCAGCCCGCCCACGTCGTCGGTGCGGTCGACCGTCAAGGTCTGGGGGCCTGCCGACGTGACCTGGAAGCAGTTCGAGAACTCGGACGTGTCACCGGAGCCGTTCGCGCCCGTGGCCGTCACCGTGACGAACTGGCCGGCCGAGAGCAAGATCCCGGTCTCGCTATACGTGTGCGAGCCGGTTGAGCCGACGACGAGCTGCCGTCCGACCAGGTTCGTCTCGCCCTCGCCGTTGCCGGACGCATCACACGAGGTCGAGCGGAAGACGTCGATCTGGTACGTGTCCGCGGTCTGTGTCGAGGCTGAACTTGACGGTGCCGGAGTCGTCCGCGGACGTGATGACCGGGAAGTTCTGGTGGCCGTAGCCGGCGTCGTTCGGCGTGATGCCGTCGTCGCCGATGTCGATGCCGAGCCCGCCGTTGTCGTGGATGCTGTTCAGGCGGATCGTGACGCCGCGGCCGTTGCTCGTCTTTATCGCGACACCGGTGTTGCTGTTGTAGGCGATCGTGTTCGTGTACGACTGGTCGACCGTGACCGAGCTCGTGTCTCGGACGTCGATGCCGTTCCCGTTGCCGATCCCGCTGTCGCCGCCGCTCGCGTTCGTGCCGATCTTGTTGTCGACGACGACGGTTGACCCGTCGGCGACGAGCACGCCGGTCCCGTTGCCGGAGATGAGATTCCCCTCCGCAGGGCCGGCACCGATGTGTGCGTTGGTGCTCCCGTCGATGACCACCCCGGAGTGGTTGCCGAGCGCCGCGGTGCCGGTCTTGTCGGTTCCGATGTAGTTGTTGTAGAGGGATGCCCCGTCGGCGCCGGAGACGACCACGCCGCTGTTCTGCGAGCCGGCGATCACGTTGCGCTCCGCGCTCGTCGGGCCGCCCACCAGCACGTTGTTCGCAAAGACGATGACGGCCTGGAAACCGCCGACGGCGGCCGAGCCGGTCGCGTTCGTGCCCACGTAGTTGTTCTGGATCGTCGTGCCCGCGCCGGGAGCCTCGACGATGACCTCGTTGCCGGCACCCGCGATGACGTTGTGCCCGCCCCCACCCGTGCCGACGACGGCGGCGCCGGAAACGACGTGCACCCCGACCGTGGTCCCCGAGGGGCCGAAGCCCGAATCGAGATTCGCCGTGCCGGCCGCGTTCAGGCCGATGACGTTGCCCGCGATGGTGTCGGCGTCGTGCGTCGCGACCTGGGCGTCACCGCTGTTGCCGGCAATCAGGTTCCCCTCACCGATGTTCGACCCGCCGAGCGTCATCGCCTCGTACAGCGTCACGCCGAGGCCCTTTTGCGGGTCGCTGCCCGTCGTAACCGGTATTGCGGCACTGCCCGCCGCGTTCGTCCCGATGTAGTTGCCCTGGATCGTCTGGGCAGACGCGCCGCCCTGCACGGTGATGCCGGCATAGGTGTTCCCGGAGATGACGTTGCGGGGGCCGGCGGGGCTGCTGCCGATGACCGAGCTGCCACCGATCGTGTTGTTGCTCGAGCCGCTGCCCGTGACTTCGATGCCGTAGAGCCCGTTGCCGACCGCACTCGTTCCGTCCGGTGTGAGACCGATGTAGTTGCCCTGGATCTGTTGTTACTGGCGGCCAGCAGGATCCCGTCGCTGTCATTCCCCGAAATCACGTTGCGGGCGGCCGCGGTCGTACCGCCGATCAGGTCCCGTCGCCGACGAGAACGATGCCGTTGCTGTTTCCGAGCCCCGGGCACCAACGAGGTTGGTGCCGATCAGGTTGCCCTGCACGGTGTTGCCCGCACCGCCGATCGACACGCCGTTGGAGCCGTTCGCCGCGATGACGTTGCCGGCGCCTGGGCTGGTGCCGCCGATCGCGTTGCCGGTCGCATTGTTGAAAATCCCGTAGCCCCCGTTCCCGAGCGCCGTCTCGCCGTCGCTCGCGAGGCCGATCGTGTTGGCCTGAATCGTCGTGGAAGCCGAATCGCAGTCGATTCCTGCGCCGCCGTTGCCGGAGATCAGGTTCCCGCCGCCGGGAACGCCGATGATCGTGTTCGTCGAGCCGCCGGGCACGAAGATGCCCGAGGCGGTGTTGGCGATTGCATCCGTGCCGGTCGCATCCGTGCCGATGTAGTTGCCGACGATCGTCGTCGTGTCGGCTCCCGAGTTGACCACGAGCCCGTAGCCGGAATCGGCGATGACGTTGCGCTGATGCGGGTCCGTCCCACCGACGGTTGCGTGGTCGGAATTGATGACGACGCCGTTCTGATTGAACAGACCCGTCAGCCCGTCTTTCGTGAGACCCACGTAATTGCCGAGGAGCGTTGTGTGACTCGCAGCGACGCCGCCGTCGTTCTCGACCTCGATTCCTGTCGACTGGCCGGCGACGACGTTGCAGTCGCCGGTGCACGGGCCGGCGGGCGTCGTGCCGGTCACGCCGCCGATGATCGTGTTCGTTGCACCGAAGACGTGGATGCCGTAGTTCCCGTTTCCGAATGACGACGTTCCACTCGCGTTCTCGCCGACGGTGTTGCCGAGCACCTCGACGGCGTCGCTCGCGCCGGCCACGAGGATCCCGTCGCCAAAGTTCCCGGAGACGAGATTGCCGGCACCGGACGAAGAACCGCCGATGAGCGCCTGGCTCACGCCGCTCACGCGAATGCCATTCGTGGCGTTGGGGACCTGCTGTGCACCGAGACCGTCCATGCCGACGATGTTCCCCTGGATCGTGAACGCGCCAGGCGTGAAAGCGCCCGGCCCGGCGTCCGTCACGGCGATTCCGTCGCCGTTGTTGCCGGAGACCAGATTCCCCAGCTGCGCGGTCGTTCCGCCGATGACCGCGTTGCCGCCCGAGTTGCCCGACACGAGAATCCCGCCGGCGTAGTTCCCGGCGGCGACAGCGCTGTTCAGCTCGACACCAACCCAGTTGCCGCTGACGACCAGGTCGATGTCATCGGTGCTCCTGATGCCCGCCCCGTCGTTGGCGGAGATCACGTTGCAGGCACCGGTGCAGTCGTTGTCCGGCGCCCCCGGGTTGCCGCCTCCGATCGTCACCTTCTCCACGCCCGGGTCGATGAGGATGCCGTCGCCGTCGTTCGTGAGCCCTGCGAGCCCGTCGGGCCCTACGCCGATGTAGTTCCCGGCGACGACCTCTGTACTTCCGTCGACCAGCTCGATCCCGGCGTTGTGATTCCCCGAAATGACGTTGCGGTCGGCTTGCGTCGTGCCGCCGATCGTCACGTTCGAGGCGTCGACGGTGATGCCGGTGTCGTTGCCGAGCAGATCGTCGCCGTTGTTGTCGGTGCCGACGTAGTTGCCGTTGACGGTCGCGTAGTCGGCGCCGACGAGGATTCCGGACTTGAACGGCGATCCGAAGCGGGTGACTGCAAGCCCCGTGATGGTGCTGCCGTCGCCGTGGAGGGCGGTGCCGGACGCGCCGGCGTCAAGCTCGAGGCCGTTCGAGGGCGTGGTCGTGGCAGCGTTGTCCACCCGGATGACCGGTGGGCCGAGCCAGCCTGGCTGCGTCGTCCCGTCGATGCTCACCGTGTCGGTGATCGCGGGAAGCCCGAAGCCGTCCACCGACCCGACCTGAATCGGCCAGTCGCCGGAGGGCGACGGCGGCAGGCCCGGGATGTCGAAGACGATCCGGTCCGGGTACGGCGACGCGTTCGCGATCTGGATGGCGTTCCGCAGACTGCAGTCGTTCGCTACGTTCGCGTCACACGCACCGCCCGACATGTCGGCCGTCGTGTCGACGACGTAGTCCATCGAGAGCGTCCCGGTGAGCGTCGAGTTCGAGTCGCCGTTGCTGGTGACGATGTGGAAGCCGTAGTGGTCGCCGTTCTGGACGTTCGGGAGAACGACCTTGCCGTAGTAGTGGAAGCCCAGCGACGGGGTTGCGCAGCAGCTGGTCGGGCCCGCCGTGACGAGGTTCGTCGTCTCGACGCTTCCGCCGCCGTGGTCGTCGAACACATCGAGCTTGACGCTGACCGATGCGTACGCGCTGAAGCCGACGTAGTTCCAGTTGAGCGCGACCGGGCCGGTTGCGTTGGCGGTCGTCTCGAACGTGAAGTCGCCCTGGCCGCTCGTCGTGCGCGGGTCACCCAGGTCCGGGAACGGATCGGTGAAGTCGTAGTGGTACTTCGCGGGGCTCGTCACGCCGTCGCTTACGACCTGGGTCTGGAGAGTCTGAGCCGGATCCGGATTCGTCGACGACGCGGTCGCGCCGCCGGGGGGCACGAACCACGACGTATCGGCCTGCGCGACCGGCGTGCCGACCGCGAACGCCGCTGCTGCCGTGACGAGTGCGATGACGAGACGCCGAGCCGCACCGGCGCGCATGCTCAAGCCGACGTCCCGATCATCGAACGTCTACCCCGCATTCCTCGTCGACGTGGCGGCCGCCGCCACTTGATCCCCACATCTGTCCTCGCCTCGCCCGAGAGCCGTGACCATGCCACGAAACCCGCGGGAACTCAATAGACCCAGCGGGAGACCCTACACGCGCCTCATCGCGGCGCATCGGCCGGTCGGCCCATCTTTCCGGTCGCGAGGTCCCAGTCACCGGCGCCGGCGTGGTCGCCGCGCGGCCCGAGGCATACATTCTCGGGCGAGTCATGGCCGAGATCGACGTCGCCGCCGAGGTCCGCCCGGGCCTGAGCCCGTACCTTCCGCGGCTGACCGTGGCCTGGGCGCGTGAGCGGCCGGACGAGCGCTTCGTGGAGCTCGAGGCAACCCTGGTCTCCGTCGACCTGTCCGGTTTCACAGCGCTGTCGGAGCGCCTCGCGGCCAAGGGCAGGGCAGGCTCCGAAGAGCTGATCCTGGTGATCAGCGGGGTCTTCGAGGGCCTGATCGGGATCACGCACCGCCACGGCGGCGACGTCCTCAAGTTTCGCGGCGACGCGCTGCTGTTGCTCTTCGAGGGCGGCGGGCCACGAGGAGCGCGCCTGCCGGGCGTCGATCGACATGCAGTGGTTCATCGAGCACGCGGGCAGCACGATGAGCTCGGTCGGCCCGGTCTCGCTCCGGATGTCGACCGGCGTCTACACCGGCACCGTCCACGCGTTCCTCGTCGAGGCGACGCACCGCGAGCTGATGGTCACCGGGCCGGCGACCACGGAGACCTTCCGGCTCGAGGACGCCTCGCAGGCGGGCGAGGTGCTCGTGAGCCCGTCGACCGCGGAGGCGCTCGACCCGAGCTGGCTGGGCGAGCGCCGCGACGAGGGGATCCTGCTCGTCAAGGAGCCTGACGAGAAGTCGGCGCCGGCCGACGAAGACGCCCCGCCCGAAGAGGGCGGCCCCGAGCTCGAGGTTTACATCCCGAAGGGGCTTCGCGCCCAGCTCGCCTTCGCACAGGGCGAGGCCGAGCACCGCCAGGCGACGGTGGCGTTCCTCAAGTACACGGGCATCGACGACGTGATCACGGCCGAGGGCGGGGCCGGCGCGCTCGAGCGGCTTCAGCAGGTCGCATCGGCCGTCAGCCAGGTCGCAGACGAGCTCGACATCACGTGGCTCGAGTCCGACATCGACGTGAACGCGGGGAAGATCTACCTGACGGCCGGCGCGCCCGCGACGTCGGGTGACGACGAGGAGCGGATGCTGCGCGCCGTCCGCGCGATCCTCGACGCCAAACCGCCGCTCAACCTGCGCGCGGGCGTCAACCGTGGCGCGGTCTTTGCCGGCGACATCGGCTCGAGCTCTCGCCGCACGTACGCCGTCATGGGCGACACGGTCAACCTCGCCGCACGGCTCGTCGCGCGCGCGAGCCCCGGCGGCCTGCTCGCCACCGGCGACGTGCTCGAGCGCTCGGCGACCCAGTTCGAGACCGAGGGGCAGCCGCTGCTCGTGAAGGGCAAGGAGCGGGCCGTCACCGCCTACAACGTGGGCCGGGTGACCGGAGTGCGCGAGGAGCAGTCCGCGCATGTGCTGCCCGTCATCGGCCGCGAGGCGGAGCTGGTGCAGCTCGACGAGGCGCTCAACGCAGCGCGCATGCGGCAGGGCCGGCTGATCGAGCTCGTCGGCGAGCCGGGCATCGGCAAATCGCGCCTCGTCGATGAGCTGAAGGCGCGCGCAATCGGCTTCAACATGCTCGCCGGGAGCTGCGAGCGCTACACGACGTCCGTGCCGTTCTACCCGCTGCGGGAGAACCTGCGGCCGCTCGCAGGAATCATGCCGAGCCTCTCACCCGAGGAGGCGGGCGCGCACCTCCAGGCGTTCATCCCGGCGGTCATGCCGGACCTGGCGCCGTGGCTGCCGCTCCTCGCCATCCCGTTCGATGCCGTGGTCGAGATGACGCCGGAGACCGAGGCCATCGACGAGAAGTTCCGCCGGGACAAGCTGCACGAGACGCTCGAGCAGTTCTTCATGCGGATGTTCCTCATGCCGACGCTGATGGTCTTCGAGGACTCGCACTGGATGGATGACTCGACACGCTTCGCGCTCGCTCACCTGATGGCGAACCCGCTCGGGAAGCCCTGGCTCGTGGTCGTGACGCGACGGCCCGAGGGCGAGCCGATCTTCGCCGACCGCCGCGGCGAGCTGCCGCTCCAGCCGCTCGACGAGGAGGCGGCCGCCGAGCTCGCGCTCGCGGCGGCCGAGGACGCAGCCCTGACGCGCGAGATGATGGCGGCGCTTGCCGGGCGCTCCGGCGGCAACCCGCTGTTCGTGCGCGAGCTCGTCGCCGCGGCGCGGAGCGGAACCGCGAGCGAGTCGCTGCCGGAGTCCGTCGAGACGCTGATCACCACCCGGATCGACGCGCTCGACCCTGGCGACCGCATGCTTCTCCGCTACGCCTCCGTGATCGGGCCGAGCTTCGACCTCGACCTGCTCGACCGGGTGCTGCAGGGCGACATCGCCGACGTGGGCAACCTCGACCGCTGGCGGCGCCTGGGCGAGTTCGTCGGCTGGGACGCCGACGACGTGCTCCGCTTCCGGCACGACCTGTTCAGGGCGACCGCATACGCCGGTCTCTCCTTCCGGCGGCGGCGTGACATCCACCGTCGCGTCGGGGAGGCGCTCGAGCAGCGTGCCGGTGAGCGGGCGGACGAGGAAGCGGCGATCCTCTCGCTGCACTTCCTGGAGGCCGGCGAAGCCGAGCGCGCCTGGCGCTACGCGGTCGCCGCCGGCGATCGCGCGCGCGAGCAGTACGCGAACGTCGTCTCCGCCGAGCTGTACGACCGTGCGCTCGCAGCGGCCGACGACCTCGATGTCCCCGACGAGGAGGTGGCGCGCGTGGCGGAGTCGCTCGGCGACGTGAACGAGCTCTTCGCCTCCTACGAGCGGGCCGAGAAGGCGTACGCGCGTGCGCAGGAGCTCGTGCATGACGTCGTCGGGGCGACGCGCCTGCGGCGCAAGCGCGGCGTGCTGCGGGAGCGCGAGGCGGCGTACGCCGAGGCTCTCGCCTTCTACCAGGAGGCACTCGACGGGGTCGCGGTGGACGATCCTGCCCTTGCGGGGTCGATCGCCGACATCGAGCTCGCATACGCGGGCGTGAAGTACCGGCAGGGCGACTACGCGGCGACCATCGAGCACGCGACGCGGGCGGTCGAGTTCGCCGAGCGGGTGGGGGACTTGCGCGCGATCGGCCACGGGCTCTACCTGACCGACATCGCGCTGACCGAGGAGGGGACGACGGATCCGACGCTCGGCGAGCGAGCGCTGCCACTCCTCGAAGAGGCCGGCGATCTCGTCGGCCAGTCGAGCCTCGTGAACAACGCAGGCGTCGCCTCGTACTACGCGGGACGCTGGAACGAGGCGCTCGAGCTGTACCGGCGAAGCGGCGAGCTTGCCGCGAAGGCCGGCGATGTCGTCAACGCGGCGCGAGCGCAGTACAACGAGGCCGAGGTGCTCGCGGATCAGGGACGCCTCGAGGAGGCGCGAGCGCTTCTCGAAGAGGCGCTGCGAATCTGGCGTGCGTCGAGCTACCCGCTCGGCGTCGCGCTTGCGATCGGAAGCCTGGGACTCGTCGCCGCCCGTGCGCGCCGCAGCGATGAGGCGCACGGCCTGCTCGACCAGGCCGCTCAGGCATTCCGCGACGCAGGGGCGGACAAGTTCGTGCACGAGACAGACGCATGGCGCGCCCAGTCGCTCGTTCTCGAAGGCCGGTATGCGGAGGCCCGCGAGCTCGTCGAGGCACGGCTCGCCGACGTCAGCCAACTAGGCCCGTCCCGGCCGCTCGCACAGCTGGAGCGGCTCGCAGGCTACGCACTCGTCCAGGCGCGGCAGCCCGGAGAGGAGTCGCGCCCACATCTCGACCGCAGCCTCGCGATCGCGCGCGAGCTCGGCGCGCAGTACGAGATCGCGCTCACCCTGCGCGCGCTCGCGGACACGAAGCTCGCCGATGACATCGACGCCGCTCGCCGCGAGAGCGAGGACATCCTCGAGCGGCTCGGCGTCGTCTCGCTCGCGACGCCGCCCCTTCCCTAGCGCCTGGACTTCAGCGCGCGCTCGATCTGGCGGTCGGCCTCGCGCTTCGCGATGTCACGGCGCTTGTCGCGCACCTCCTTGCCGCGCGCGACCGCCAGCTCAGCCTTGACCCGCCCGTCCTTGAAGTAGAGCCGCGTCGGCACGAGCGTCAGGCCCTTCTCGCGCACCATCCCGTAGAGCGAGTCGATCTCGCGCCGGTGCGCCAGCAGCTTGCGGGGGCGGTCCGGATCGTGCGCACCGCTCGTGCCGCGGTCGTAGGGCGAGATGTGCAGGCCGATGAGCCAGAGCTCGCCGTCGCGCACGTCGGCGTAGGCCTGGGCGAGGGTCGCCCGACCCTCACGGAGGGACTTCACCTCGGTGCCGGTCAGCACGATGCCGGTCTCCACGCGCTCGAGCAGGTGGTACTCGTAGCGCGCGCGCCGGTTCTCCGCGATCAGCTTCTCGCCCGTTTTCCGCGCCATTCCGACGATTCTAGGAAGGGAGCCAACTCGACCTTGCCCGACGTCCGGTCGATCGCCGTGACGGTGACCTCGATCTGGTCGCCTTGCCGGAAGGTGCGACTCGTCCGGCGGCCGACGAGCGCGGTTCCCAGCTCGGTGAGCTCGAAGTAGTCGCCGGGCAGCCGCCGCACGGGCACGTACCCCTCGTACACCTCACCGAAGCGGACGAAGAGGCCGGAGCCGATCACCCCGGCGATCTCCCCTTCATAGGGCTCGTCCCAGCCGCGCTCGAAAAGCTCTCGCTCGAGCAGCCACGCGATGCAGATCTCGTCGGCTAGGTACTCGATGCGGGAGGCTGCGCGCTCGGTCGCAGAGGTCCGCTCCGCCACGACGTCGAGCCCCTCCGGCGCGACCGGCTCGTCCGAGGCGCCGAGCTCGCGCAGCAGCGCACGATGGCATACGAGGTCGGGATAGCGCCGGATCGGCGACGTGAAGTGGCAGTACGCGCGGCTCGCGAGGCCCATGTGCCCGAGGTTGCGCGGGTCGTAGCGCGCCTGCTTGAGCGACCGCAGGACGAGCGTCGGGAACGCGACCGCGGCCGCGGCCCGACTGGCGCACGTACTCGGTCACCCGCTCGCTGATGTCGTGGGCGAGGGCCGCCGCCTCCGAGCCGGTCATGTGCTCGTCGTCGGGCGCCGGCGGCGTCGGGACGCCGAGGTCGGCGAGCTTCGCGACCAGAAGGGCGATCGCCTGCGGGTCGGGGTTCTCGTGGACGCGGTAGAGCGCCTCGCGGTTACGGGAGGACAGCAGTCCGGCCACCGCCTCGTTGGCGAGGATCATCAGCTCCTCGACGAGCGCGTGCGCCTGCGGCTCGGCCTCGAGCCACGCACGTTCGATCTGGCCGTCATCGTCGAAGGCGAAGGACAGCTCGGGCCGCATGATGCGTAGCGCTCCGCGCGCGAAGCGGCGGCGGCGAAGCTCGCGTGCGACCCGGTCTGCGAGCGCGACCGCGTCGCCGACCTCGGGCGCGTCCGGCCGGTCTTCGCCGGCGAGGATCGCCTGCGCGCGGCCGTACGTCAGGCGCTCGTCGCTCGAGATGACGGAGCGGTAGAAGAGCGGTTCGCCGGGGTCGAGCTGCGCGTCGAACGGGACCTCCACGGTCAGGCAGAGCCGATCGACGTGCGGGCGCAGGCTGCAGAGATCCTCCGCGAGCTGGGGCGGGAGCATCGGCGCGACGCGGCCGGGCACGTAGACGGAGTTGCCGCGGTGCGAGGCGCCGACGTCGAGCGGGCTGCCGGCCGGGACGAACGCGGAGACATCCGCGATGTGCACCCACATGCGGATGCCGTCGCCCTCGGCACGGGCCGAGATGGCGTCGTCGAAGTCCTTGGCCGTGTCGGGGTCGACCGTGAAGGTGACGAGGTCGCGGAGATCGATGCGCCCCTCGCGCGGCGGCTCGGGCGGGTCGTAGGGCTCGAAGGGCGCGCGCAGGCCTTCCTGCTCGAGCAGCGCCTCGAGCACCGCGGCGAGCGACGAGGCAGGCCCGACGACCCGCTCCACCCGCGCGCGGCCGCGGCCCGGGCGCACGACGGCGAGATCGCCCGAGCGCGCATCCCGGAGGTGCTTGCGGTCCAGCACGAGGGGCGTCCCCGGCGTGAAGTAGGGCTCGCCGACGAGGAGCTTCCCCCGCCGTCCGACCTCGACGACGACGCGGTCGGTCAGACCTTCAGGAAGCGGCGAACCGTGAGGCCCGACCCGACCGCCCCGATGAACAGGCCGAGGCCGCAGAGGATCAGCGCGTTGAGGCTGAACGCGATCGCGTGCGCGCCGTCGGCGGCGTCGAGGTTGTCGAGGATCGACCCGGCCACCGCCTCGCGCGCGACGAGCAGGAGCACGACGGCGAGAAACGAGCCGATCAGGCCGCAGAGCAGCCCCTCGAGCATGAACGGGCCGCGGACGAACCAGTTCGATGCGCCGACCAGCTTCATCACCTCGATCTCCCGGCGCCGCGAGAAGATCGACAGGCGGATCGTGTTCGCGATCAGGATCATCGCCGCCGCCAGCAGGATCAGCACGGCGAAGACGAAGACCGTCTCGATCACGTGCGCGAGCTGGAGCACGCGGCTCGTCGTCTTCTGGCCGTACTTGACGTCCTCCACGCCCTTCGGCTTCGGATTCAGGCTCGCGGCGATCTTCGCCGTGTCCTCGCCGTGCAGCGGCGTGACCGCGAGCGAGTCCGGGAGCGGGTTCGTCGAGAGCTCGCCCATGATCTCCGGGTGCTCCTTCTTCATCTTCTTGTAGGCCGCGGCCTTGGAGATGAAGACGACCCCGCCCGGCTTGACGAGGGCGTTGTTCTGGAGCGTCGTGAAGACGGCGTTCTCCTGCTTCTTCGTGGCGTCCTTGCCGCACTCGAGCTCCGTGCAGAAGTAGACCTTCACGACCAGCTCGTCCTTCTTCTGGTCGCTCCAGCTGCGCGCCCACGTGCCGAACGCGAGCAGCACGCCGACGAGGAACATGCCGATCAGCACCGTGAGCGTCGCCGCCGCGGTCGTCGAGATGTTCGCCGTCATGGAGCGGAGCGACTCGGAGAAGAGCATGCGCAGCCTCACTCGGTCGTGTACCCCCCGCGGCGCTCGTCGCGGATCAGCGCGCCGTCCTCGAGCGCGATCACGCGGCGGCGCATCTTGTCGACCATCTCGCGGTCGTGCGTGGCCATGAGCACGGTCGTTCCGGCGCGGTTGATGCGGTAGAGCAGCTGCATGATCCCGACGGACGTGTCGGGGTCGAGGTTGCCGGTCGGCTCGTCACAGATGAGCAGCGGCGGCCGGTTGACGACGGCGCGCGCGATCGAGACGCGCTGCTGCTCGCCGCCGGACAGCTCGTCGGGCAGCGAGCTCATCTTCTCGGCGAGGCCGACGAGCGCGAGCACCTCCGGCACCTTCTTGCGGACGGCGTTGCGGTTCTCGCCCTGCACCTTGAGCGCGTAGGCGACGTTGTCGTAGGCCGACCTGTTCGGCAGCAGCTTGAAATCCTGGAAGACGCAGCCGAGGTTGCGGCGGAGCATCGGCACCTTCGAGCGGCGCAGCCGGCCCAGGTCGCGGCCCGACACGATCACGCGCCCGGAGGTCGGCTCGACCTCCTTCAGGAGCATGCGGATCGCCGTCGACTTGCCCGAGCCCGAGGGCCCGACGAGGAAGACGAACTCACCCTTGTCGATGATGAACGAGACCTCGCGGAGGGCGGCGACGTTCGGCTCGTAGATCTTGCTGACGCCGTCGAAGACGATCATCGATCGCGCCGAGACCGCGGGGCGCTCGGCCTCGGGCTCGGCCAGGGCCGTGATCGTGTCTGGATGTACGAGTTCTTCCTGCACCGGATCGGAGGTGGGCGGCCGCCGTAGGGCCACACCGGTTCTCGGGAGTTCGGGAGTCTAGCGAAACCTCCTGCTAGCCGGGCTTTTCCGTCGCCTGGGCGAGCAGGTATGAGCGGATGAAATCGTCGAGATCACCGTCGAGCACGGCCTGCGTGTTGCCGGTCTCGTGCTGGGTGCGGAGATCCTTGACGAGCTGGTACGGATGGAGCACGTAGCTGCGGATCTGGCTGCCGAAGCCGGTGTTCTGCGCCGCGCCGCGCTCGCGGGCCAGCTCCTCCTCGCGCTGCTCCTCGGCAAGCTCGGCGAGGCGTGAGCGGAGCAGCCGCATGGCCGCCTGCTTGTTGGACGACTGCGAGCGCTCGTTCTGGTTCTGCACGACGATCCCGGTCGGGAGGTGCGTGATCCGCACGGCCGAATCGGTCTTGTTGACGTGCTGTCCGCCGGCACCACTTGCACGGTAGGTGTCGATCCGGAGATCGCCTTCGTCGATCTCGACCTCGGCTTCGTCGCCGACGAGCGGAGCGACGATGACCTGAGCGAAGGAGGTCTGCCGGCGGTGGGCGGAGTCGAACGGGGACAAGCGGACGAGCCGGTGGACACCGCGCTCGGCCTTGAGCGTGCCGTACGCGTTCTCGCCCTGGACGGTCATCGCGATCGACTTGAGGCCTGCCTCCTCCCCCGGGCTCGCCTCGACGACCTCGGCCTTGAGCCCGCGCCGCTCGGCCCAGCGCAGGTACATGCGCGCGAGCATCTCGGCCCAGTCTTGTGCGTCCGTGCCGCCCTCGCCGGCGTGAATCGAGAGCAGCGCGTCGCCCGCGTCGTACTGGCCGTTGAAGAGCGCGTCCTCCTGGAGCCGGTTCAGCTCGCGCTCGAGCGGCGCGACGAGCGCCGTCAGCTCGCCGCCCGAGTCGCCCTCGCCCGCGAGGGCGCTGATCGCCTCGTAGTCGTCGCAGAGGCGGCGGTACGTCTCGATCTTGCGCGACGCCCGCGCCTGCTCGGCGGAGATCCGCGCCGCTTCTTGCTGGTCGTCCCAGAAGCCGGGCGCGCCCATGCGCGCCTCGAGCTCGGCCGCGCGGGCCGCTAGCGCATCGGGGTCAAAGGTAATCACGGACCCAGGCAAGCTGGGCCCCGATCCCTTCGAGCTGCTCGGCGAGCGATTGCTGCGTCTGCGTCTCGGCCATGCGACCGATCCTACCCGCCGAGTGGGGCTCGCTGGACGGCAGCGCGCGCGGCCATGACCCGCGCAAGCGTCTCGCCGTCCGTGATCGGGCGGGCGACGCCCGTCGCCATGAGCAGCGCGATCGTCCGGCCCTTCTGGAACACGATGGCGTCGACGTACAGCGGCACGGATCCCGACGGCCCGGTCACGCGCACGACGATCTTGTAGCGGGCGGAGCGATCGCCGATACGCGGGGCGGCCACCGCCTTCGCGCTCACGGCCTTGAGGTGCACCGTGGGGTCGCCGGTCGGCTCGTGCTCGAACGTGCTGGCGAGGCAGGACGGCACCTGCGGCTTCGTGCCGAGCCGGTAGTCAGCCGTCGCCTGGGTCGCGCTCGTGTAGATCTCGACGGAGGAGATGACCGTCGAGCCCGAGGAGGCCTTGTAGTGCGCCTCGGCCTTGCCCGTGACGGTGTACCTCGAGAAGTCCGGCCGGTAACCCGGGCAGCTCGGCACGACGTCCGGGCTCGAGGTCGTGAGGCGGGCCCAGCCCGCGCTCAGATCAGCAGGCGTGATCAGCGCCGCCCGGGCCGCCCGGTTGTCTCGGGCGTTCAGCTGCAGCTTCTCGGCGCGCGGGTCGCGCGCGGATGCGGCGGCCACGAAGGCGAGCGCGAGGAGGCAGACGGCGGCGAGGGCGAGGCGGCGCACGATGCTTTCTGCGTCGGCCGCGTTGGAATGCCTGCCGACCCTCGATCGGGTGTGACGCTTCGTGCTGGGAAAGCGACTGCTACCCGGGGACAGTCCCTTGCGGAGGGCGGCTTGCCGCCCGCAGCTACAACGCGGCCCCGGCGCGTCTGTTTTTCTACTTACCCGCGGAAATCGTCATGGCGAAGCGGAGCAGCTGGCTTTCCGCGGGGCCAGGCGAGCCGGATTTCCGCGGGTTAAGCGCCGTGGCACTTCTTGTACTTCTTGCCCGAGCCGCACCAGCAGGGGTCGTTGCGCCCCAGCTTCTGCTCCTCGGAGACCACGCGCTGCTGCGGGATCGTGGCGACCGAGCCGCCGCCGTTGCCGCCGATGTTCCCCGCCATCGTCGCGGTCGCCATCGCCTCGCCGCCGACGCCGGCTGCGGCGATCGCTTCGGAGCCGGCGAGCGACTGGTGCTCGTACGACATCGGGCCGGCGGGGGCGCCGTTTCGCGCCTCCAGGCCCAGATCGCCGTCGTTCGGCTCGATCTGCGCGTGGAACAGGAGGCTCACGACCTCCTCGTGGACGGCGAAGCCGAGCTCCTCGAACATCGTGTGGCCCTCGCCCCGGTACTCGACGAGCGGATCTTTCTGGGCCATGGCGCGGAGATGCACGCCCTCGCGCAGGTAGTCCATGTTCTCGAGGTGCTCGCGCCAGCGAGTGTCGACGACCTGGAGGATGACGTAGCGCTCGAGCTCGCGCATGAGCGGCTGGCCCTCGGCGTCCGTGCCGAACTCCTCTTCCTTGGCGGCGTAAACGTCCCTGGCGTCCTCGGCGAACTCCTCGGCGAGCGCCTCGGGGAGCGCAGGTCGACGCCCTCCTCGCGCAGCTCGTCCAGCGTGATGTCGGAGCCGTACAGGTCGGCCATGGCGGCGACGAGCCCGTCGAGATCCCATTCGGCGAGGACCTCGGACTCGGTGTACTGGGCAACGACGCGCTCGATGACCTCGTCGATCCAGCCGCGCACGTCCTCGGAGAGGTCGAGCCCTTCGAGCACCTGGCGGCGCTGCTCGTAGATCACCTGACGCTGCACGTTGAGGACGTCGTCGTACTTCAGCACGTTCTTGCGCATGACGAAGTTCTGCTCCTCGACCTTCTTCTGGGCGTTCTCGATCTGGTTCGAGAGGATCTTCGCCTCCATGGGCTGGTCGTCCGGGAGCTTGAAGCGGTTCATGATGTTGAAGATCCGGTCGCCGGCGAACAGGCGCACGACCTGGTCCTGGCCGGACAGGTAGAAGCGCGACTCGCCGGGGTCGCCCTGGCGG
The DNA here is from genome assembly GCA_963817375.1 of uncultured Thermoleophilia bacterium. Lineage (GTDB taxonomy): Bacteria > Actinomycetota > Thermoleophilia > Gaiellales > Gaiellaceae > JACVRM01. Next base: position 15,731 of record CAWFOB010000005.1, read on the forward strand.
CCTGAGCGGCCGCGGAGCTGGTTGTCGATGCGGCGCGCCTCGTGGCGCTCGGTGCCGAGCACGTAGAGGCCGCCGAGCTCGCGCACCTCGTCGTCGATCTTGATGTCGACGCCGCGGCCGGCCATGTTGGTCGCGATCGTGACCGAGCCCTTCTGGCCGGCGTCCTGGATGATCTCGGCCTCGCGCGCGTGCTCCTTCGCGTTCAGGACGTTGTGCGGGACGCCGCGGCGCTGGAGCAGCTGCGACAGGTACTCGGACGTCTCGACGTCGATGGTGCCGACCAGCACCGGCTGCCCTATCTTGTTGCGCTCGGCGAGGTCGTCGATAACGGCGGCGAACTTGGCGTCCTTCGTCTTGAAGATCAGGTCGTTGTTGTCGGCGCGCGCGACGTTCTGATTGGTCGGGATCTCGACGACGTTCAGGCCGTAGATCTCGACGAACTCCTTCTCCTCGGTCTTGGCCGTACCGGTCATGCCGCCGAGCTTCTCGTAGAGGCGGAAGTAGTTCTGGAGCGTGATCGTCGCGAGGGTGACGTGCTCCTCCTGGATGCGCATGCCCTCTTTCGCCTCGACCGCCTGGTGCAGGCCCTCCGACCAGCGGCGCCCTTCCATGATGCGGCCGGTGAACTCGTCCACGATCTTGACCTCGCCGTCCTGGACGACGTAGTCGACGTCGCGATGGAACAGCGCCTGCGCCTTCAGGGCCTGGTTCAGGTGGTTGACGAGCTGGACGTTGCGTGGGTCGTAGAGGTTGTCGATCCCGAGCGCGCGCTCGACCTTCTCGATCGCCGGCTGGCCCGGCGAGGTGGTCTTGTGCTTCTCGTCGAAGAGGTAGTCCGCGCCCGTCTCGGCGAGCTCGTCCATGCCCTTGCCGATTCCGCCCGGCGTGGCCTGGCGGCCCTCGAGCGTCTTCACGATCCGCGCGAAGTCGTAGTAGACCTGCGCGGCCACCTCGGGCTCGCCGGAGATGATCAGCGGCGTGCGCGCCTCGTCGATGAGGATCGAGTCGACCTCGTCCACGATCGCGTAGTTGTGCCCGCGCTGGACGGTGTCCTCGAGCCGGACGGCCATGTTGTCGCGCAGGTAATCGAACCCGAACTCCGAGTTCGTGCCGTAGGTGATCTCGGCGGCGTAGGCGTCGTGGCGCGCGGCCTGCGGCATCATGTTCTCGATGTTCCCGGCGCGCATACCGAGCGCCTGGTAGACGGGGCCGACCCACTCGGAGTCGCGCTTGGCGAGGTAGTCGTTGACCGTGACGAGGTGGACGTTGTGGCCGGCGAGCGCGTTCAGGTACAGCGGCTGCGCCGCCACGAACGTCTTCCCCTCGCCGGTCTTCATCTCGGCGATGTCGCCCTCGTGGAGGACGATCCCGCCCATCACCTGGACGTCGAAGAGGCGGACGCCGATGGTGCGCTTGAACGCCTCGCGCACGGCGGCGTAGGCCTCGAAGAGCAGGTCCTCGGGGTCCTCCCCGTTCTCGATCCGCTGCTTGAACTCGACCGTCTTGGCGGCCAGCTCGGCGTCCGAGAGCTGCTCGAAGTCAGGCTCGAGCGTGGCGACGTAGGCCGCCTGCTGCTGCAGCTTCTTGCGCCGCCGGCCCTCGCCGACGCGCAGGACTTTCTCGAACCCGCCGAGGTTTGACATCAGAACCCAGGGTAGCCGTTAGAGAGGGTTGATCTGAACCTCCCAGAGGTCGGCGTCGATGCGGTCGGCGCGGGCTACGTACTCGCCGGTACGGGCGTCGCCGTATGCCTCGAGCGACGGCACCGCAGCGTCGGAGGGCTCGTCGTCGACGGTCAGCTCCCGCTCGCCGCCGCGCTTGACGAGCTCGATCGTGTCGCCGGGGATCTCCTCCGCAAAGCTCGCGACCTCGATCGAGTTCGCCGTGACCGCCCAGCGCTGCCCGTCGCGCATGCCCTCGGCGCGGTAGGGCGCCGTCAGCTGGCTCTCGATCGCCTCCGCGAGCGGGTCGACGCCGCCCTGTGCGACGGCCTCCTCGGTGACGATGCTTCCGTCCTCGAGGGCGACGAAATGGACGGCGTCGCCGGTCAAGAGCGGCGCGTCGGCCATGCCCGTGGCGTCCCACCGGCGCTGCGCGCCGCCGGTGAGCGCGTCGAGCCCGGAGGGGCCGCGCACTCCTTCAGGTTCGAATCCGCGCATTACGCCGGCTCGATCAGGCCGTAGTCGCCGGCGCGGCGCCGGTAGACGACGTTGACCTCGTCGGAGTCGATGCTGCGGAAGACGTAGAAGTCGTGGCCGAGCAGCTCGAGCTGGAGAACGGCCTCCTCGGCCGTCATCGGCTTCAGGGCGAACTGCTTCGTGCGCACGATGGTGCCGTCGACCTCGTCGAGGTCGAGCACCGGCGCGGGCTCGGGCGCCTCGCCGCGGGGACGGCGGTTGCGCACCTTCTCGCGCGCGTCTTTGATCTGGCGCTCGAGCTTTCCGACAAGCTGGTCGATCGACGCCTTCATGTCGGGCGATGCCTCACGCGCGCGCACGACGTGGCGGCGTGTCCAGACGGTCGCCTCGGCCACCTGGTTGGCGGCGATGGCGGGATTCGTCTCCTCGGCGAGCTCCAGCTCGACGCGGGCCTCGTCCTCGAGGATCCGCTCGAGCTTGCCGAGCTTGCGCTCACCGTAGCTCCGAATCGACTCGGCGACTTCGGTGTTCTTGCCCTTGACGCGAAGCTCCATGTGGGCCTCCGATCTTCCTCCCTGGGGACTTCGAATCTAGCGGAGAGTTCGCGCGAAGGTCACCACCTCCACCCGCCTCGCCCCGGCGCGGCGGAGGGCCGACGCCGCGGCGGCCGCCGTCGAGCCGCTCGTGTACACGTCGTCCACGAGGACGACCCGCGCCGGCGCGGACGCCACCGCCCGGAAGGCGGCGTGCACGTTGCGCCGGCGCTCGGCGACCGGGAGCCCGCGCTGGCGCCGGCCCGGGCGGCGGACGAGCACGTCGCGGACCGGGAGCTCCCAGCGCGCGCCGAGCTGGGCGGCGAGCCGCGCGGCCGGGCTGTGCCCGCGCCGCGCCCGCCGCTCGGCGTCGGCGGGCACCGGGACGAGCGCCCCTGCGACCGGTCGGTGCACCGCCTCGGCGACGACGTCTGCCGCGAGCGCCGCCACGTGCCGCCGCCCGTGCTCCTTCCAGCCGGCGACGAGTGCGCGGACGACCGGGTCGTATGCGACCGCCGCATGCGCGGAGGCGAAGGCGAGCCGGCGGCCGGCGCACTCGCCGCAGCGGCGCACGGGCCACCCGGTCGGTGCCCCGCAGCGCTCGCAGAACGGCGGCGGCAGGCGTGGGAGCGCGGCAAGGCAGCGCGCGCAGAGCTCATCGGCCACGTCCCCGCAGACGAGGCAGCGGCGCGGCAGCAGGACGTCGAGGAGCGGCATGCCCTCGACGGTACGGCCGATGGTGTGACGTGTCTGTGCCGAAAGCGCTACAAGGCGTACACGGCGCGGGGCTCGAGGCCCATGCGGGCGCGCATCCGGTTGTCCGCCTCGAGCAGCTGCTCGTGGTCGCCGATGTCGAGCCAGTCGCCCGCGAAGCGGTAGCCGTAAACGGGCGCCTGCCGGTAGAGCCACGCCGGGAAGAGCCCGATCGGGTCGGGCGGGTTGCCCGCCTCCAGGTAGTCGTCCACGAGCGCAGCGTGCTGCGCGGCGAAGACGTAGGTCGCGGTCGCGGCGAGCGTGCTCTGCGGCAGCTCGGGCTTCTCCACGAGCGAGACGATCCGATCGTCGCCGTCGAGCTCGACCACCGCGTACCGCACGGCGAGCGCGAGGTCGCCGACGTCGTGGATCGAGATCGCGCTCGCCTTGCCCTTTGCGCGCCAGAAGGCGACCAGGTCGGTGAGGTCGTAGTCGAAGAGGTTGTCGCCGGCGACGACGAGCAGGTCGTGGCCGCGGATGCCGGCCTCGTCGAGCACGAGGCGGATGTCGCCGGTCGCGCCGAGGCGGGTCTCGTTCGACGTCGTGCCGTCGTCGTGGACGCGGACGGGCGCGCGCCCCACTCGGGCTCCGGCCCACTCCTCGAAGCTCTGCGCGAAGCGGCCGTTCGTGACGACATGGACGGCGTCGATCTCGCCGACCGCGTCGAGTGAGTCGCAGAGGTAGTCGAGCATCGGGCGGCCGGCGAGCGGGAGCAGCGGCTTCGGCACCTGATCCGTCAACGGCCGCAGCCGGGTGGCATACCCGGCTGCGAGAACGATTGCCTTCATCGGCGCCCTTTTACCCGAGCGCCACCATTTTCGGTCGGGGTCAGAAGATCAGGTGCCCTCGTCCCACGAGGCGAGGTACCTGGCCTGCTCCTCCGTGAGCGTGTCGATCTCGACGCCCATCGTGGCGAGCTTGAGCCGCGCGATCTCGCGGTCGATCTCCTCCGGCACGACGTAGACCTTCCGCTCGAGCTCGCCGGCGTGCTCGATCGCGAACTCGACCGACAGCGCCTGGTTGGCGAACGACATGTCCATCACCTGGCGCGGGATGGCCCTCGGCGGCGGACAGGTTGACGAGGCGCCCGTCGGCGAGCAGGTAGATCCGCCGGCCGTCGGCCAGCGTGAACTCCTCGACGAACTGCCGCGCCTCGCGGCGTCTCCGTGGCGAGCTGGCGCAGCGCCGGGATGTCGATCTCGACGTTGAAGTGGCCGGTGTTGGCGACGATCGCGCCGTCCTTCATCTCCTCGAGGTGGTGACGGGCGATGACGGACTTGTCGCCGGTCGCGGTGACGAAGATGTCGCCGATCCTGGCCGCCCGCTCCATCGTCATGACCTGGAAGCCGTCCATCGTCGCCTCGAGCGCCTTGAGCGGGTCGACCTCGGTGACGACGACGTGCGCGCCGTGCCCCTTCGCCCGCGTCGCGACGCCGCGGCCGCACCAGCCGTAGCCGGCGACCACGAAGGTGCTGCCCGCGAGCAGGACGTTCGTGGCGCGGATGATCCCGTCGATCGTCGACTGGCCCGTGCCGTAGCGGTTGTCGAACAGGTGCTTCGTGTTGGCCTCGTTCACCGCGATGATCGGGAAGCCGAGCGCGCCGTCGCGCTCGAGCGCGCGAAGGCGGATGACGCCGGTGGTCGTCTCCTCGGTGCCGGCGATCACGTCGACGAGCTGTTCGCGCCGGTGCGCGTGCAGGACGCCGATCACGTCGGCGCCGTCGTCCATCGTGATCTGCGGCTTGTGGTCGACCGCGGCCTCGATGTGCTGGTAGTAGGTGTCGTTGTCCTCGCCCTTGATGGCGAAGACCGAGATGTCGAACTCGTCGACGAGCGCGGCGGCCACGTCGTCCTGGGTGGACAGCGGGTTCGACGCGCACAGCACGACGTCCGCGCCGCCCGCCTTGAGCGTGCGGGCGAGGTTGGCGGTCTCGGTGGTGACGTGCAGGCAGGCGGCGATGCGGTGGCCCGCAAGCGGCTGCTCGGTCTCGAAGCGCTCGCGGATCGCGGCGAGCACCGGCATCTGCCGGTCCGCCCACGCGATCCGCCGCACGCCTTCTGCGGCGAGCGCCAGGTCCTTCACGTCGTAACGCTTCGATTGCTGCAAAGCCATGGAGCCTCTCTCTCTTCGGGTGTCAGGCGGCCAGGAGCCGTTCGTGCTTGCGCTGCTCCCACTCCACCCAGGCCGGCGATGGTCCGTCCGGCGTCGCGGGCTGTCCCGCGAACCAGGTGTCGAGGGCGGCGCGGAGCGCCTGGTCGCCGCGCAGGCGGGCGACGAAGGCGACGTCGGCGATGTCGGCGCCGAAGCGCCGCTTCAGCTCGGCGAGCGAGCGCAGCTGGTTCAACTCGCGCAGCGAGTAGAGCCGGTAGCCGGACTCACTGCGCTCCGGGACGACCAGGCCGGCCGTCTCGATGTAGCGCAGCATCCGGGGCGACCAGCCGGTCTGCTCGGCCGCCTCGCTGACAGTGATCCTCCGCATCTGGCACAACCCTAACACAAGCGTGCGAAGGATTGTGCGACCCTGTTACAAACTTACCTGGCCTATTCCTCTGCGCGGCCGTAGCGATCCTCGAGCCGCACGACGTCCTCGAGGTGCGGGGTCGAGACCTCGAGAATGGTCGTGTCCTCGAGCGCGCGCACGCGGTGCACCGTCCCGGGCGGGAAGTGGAAGGCGGCGCCGGGCCCGACGACCTCCTTGCCGAGCACGGCCTTGCCGAGCGCCCCCACCTCGATCATCGCCCGTCCGGACTGGACGAACCACGACTCGTCCTTGACGCGGTGGAACTGGAGCGAGAGCGCCTCGCCCGCGCGGACGAAGAGCGTCTTGCCGACGTACTGGTCGCCGTACGCCCACAGCAGCTCGTATCCCCAGGGCTTGTCGATGCGGCGTGGCTCGAACGCGAACGCGTCGAGCCCTTGGAGATTCGGGGAGAGCCCTTCGTCGGCTGACACTGAGGCGAGTGTATTGCGCGGGCGGAAAGAGGTGCGTGGTAAAGAGGCGCGCGTGGAAGCGATCCTGCTTGCCGGCGGCCAGGCCAGACGTCTCGGCGACGCCGCGGAGGGGCTGCCGAAGGCGCTCGTGCCCGTCGCGGGCGCACCGCTCGTGTCCCATACGTCGCGGCTGCTCGCCCGCGCGGGGGTCGAGCGGCTGATCGTCAGCTGCGCCGCAGGGCAGGGCGAGCTCTTCGAGCGGGCGCTCGGCGGCATCGGCCCGGAGATCGTGCTCGCAGAGGAGCCGGAACGGCTCGGCCGCGGCGGCGGGTTGCGCTTCGCGGCCGGCTTTCGCTCCGAGCGCGGCCCGTTGTTCGCGCTGAACGCCGACGAGCTCCTGGCGCCGGACTTCGGCGCGCTGATCGAGGATCACCGCGAGCACGGCGCCGCGGCGACGATCGTCGTGACCGCGCTGACGTCGCCGTTCGGGATCGTCGACGTCGACGACGACGGCACGGTGAGCGGCTTTCGCGAGGCGCCACGCCTGCCGCACTGGGTCAACGTGGGCGTGTACGTCCTGGACGAGGAGGCGATCGGCCGGCTACCGGAGCGCGGCGACCACGAGCGCTCGACCTTCCCGGAGCTCGCCGCCGAGGGCCGGCTACGAGCGTGGCCCTACGAGGGGGAGTGGCTCACCGTGAACACGCCCAAGGATCTCGAGCGCGCGGAGGAGCATCTGCGCTCGAACCCTGACTTCTTCAGCGGCTAGCTCGCGTCGGCGATCGCCGGCTCGTCCGTCTCCGGGAGCCCGGCGAGAGCAGACGTCGAAGCGCGGCCGATGCCTTCATAGGTGAAGCCGGCGGCATGCGCGGCCTCCGGGTCGACGACATTGCGGCCGTCGACGATCAGCGGGACGCGCATCGCGTCGTGGATCTCGGCGCGCGGCAGATCCCTGAGCTCGTCCCAGCCCGTCACGACGACGGCCGCGTCCGCGTCGCGCACCGCCTCGAGCACCGTGTCGCAGAAGGTCACGCCGCGCAGGATGCTGCTCCCGTCCGCGACCGGATCCCACGTGCGCACGTCGGCGCCCTCGGCGAGCAGCCGCGACGCCAGCACGATCGACGGCGCCTCGCGCATGTCGTCGGTGTTCGCCTTGAACGCCAGCCCGAGCAGCGCGATCGTCTTGCCGCGCAGCGAGCCGAGGTGCTTCTGCAGCTTCGACACGACGCGCCGCTTCTGCAGCTCGTTGACCTCGATCACGGCGTTCAGCAGCTGGAAGTGGTAGCCCGAGTTACCTGCCAATAGTTTAAGAAAGGAAATGTCTTTAGGAAAACATGAGCCCCCGAAGCCGATCCCGGCCTGCAGGTAACGCGTCCCGATCCGCGAGTCCAGGCCCATCCCCCACGCCACCTTCTCGACGTCCGCACCGACGAGCTCGCACACGTTCGCGATCTCGTTGATGAACGAGATGCGCGTTCCCAGATAGGCGTTCGCCGCCAGCTTCACCATCTCGGCAGAGGGGACGTCCGTGCGAACGATCGGCGCGTCGAGCCCGTCGTGGAGCCGCTCGACTGCATCGCCGTCGGCGTCCTGGAAGCTCCCGATGACGACCCGGTCGGGCTCCAGGAAGTCCTTGACGGCGGTGCCTTCGGCGAGGAACTCGGGGTTCGAGACGTAGCCGATGTGCGTCAGGCCGCGGGCGTCGAGGGCGGCGCGCACCTTGTCGCCGGTGCCGACCGGCACGGTGCTCTTCATGACGACGACGGCGCCGTCGGAGAGGTCGCGCAGCTCGTCCAGCACCGTCCACACCGCCGACAGGTCGGCGTCGCCGGAGTACGTCGCCGGCGTGCCGACGCAGACGAACACGAAGCGCGCGCCCGCAACCGCCTCGTGGGGGTCGAGCGTGAACCGCAGCCGATCGCCCGCGCGCGCAATGACCTCCTCCAGGCCGGGCTCGTGGAACGGCACTCGGCCCGCGCGCAGCGCCTCGATCTTCTCGGGCGAGATGTCGCGGACGACGACCTCGTGCCCGAGATCGGCGAAGCCGACCCCTGTGACGAGGCCCGCGTAGCCCGCACCGAAGACGGCGATCCGCTCGGCCATGCGTGCCAGCCTAGCGGCGCTTCAACGGCTTCAGGCCGCGTGCGATCGCCAGCATCGTCTCGTTCGACAGGTCGTCGTTCAGCGTGTTCACGACCCAGTACGACTTGCCGCCGTCGCGGAGCACGACCATGTGCAGGTGCGAGCCCGAGAAGTACAGCTCGTACGGCCGGCCCTTGAGCTTCCGCGTCGAGTTGCGCGGCGGCGAAGACCGGCGCGTCCTGCCAGTCAGTCTCCTCGATGCCCCAGAACTGGTAGCCGTACGTGTGGAACGTCAGGCGCGACGGCCTTGTGGTTGCCGCTGATCGGGTAGACGCGGATCGGCTTCTCGCTGTCGATGACCGAGTTGCGCTCGATCACGGTCGGGTTCTGGAGCCGGAAGGGCACGTACCGGCGCGCAGCCCGCAGGTAGGGCAGCGCTGCGTCGGAGGAGGTCACCACCGGCGGCGTGCGGACGGGCGTCGTGTCCTTCGGAGCCGGCGCCATGTTGCCCTTGTACGTCTTGCCGACGACGACGGTGAGCATGGCGCCGTGCGACAGGTGCCGGATCTTCTGCGAGGCGGCCGACCCGTCGAGCGGCATCGGCTGGATATCCGCCGAGCCGAACAGGTTCGCGACCTGCTGCGCCGCGGCCTTCGAGCGCGCCATGCTCGTGCGGTAGTAGACCTCGCTGCGGAAGTAGTCGAAGGTCGGCGCGTCGGCCTGAAGGCCGGCCGGCGGCAGCAGCGTCTTGTAGTCGTGCGCCTGGAGCTGCGCGGTCGCGTTGGCCGCCGCGCCCGCCACCGCGTTGCCGTTCAGCGCGACGACCGTCACCTGCGACGGGGCGAGCCCGTGCTTCAGCTTGACCTTCTGCCCGAGCGCGGCCGCGGCCGCCTTGGTCGGCGCCTCGACGTCCGGGTTCAGGAACTGCTGCACGGCGGCGTCGATGCTCGACGTCGGCGCGATCAGCGGGTTGCCCGGCACGCCGGCACCGGTGATGTTGTCGACCTTCACGCGCACGACGTTCCCGGACGGCATCTCGTAGGCGAGCAGCGCCCAGCTGATCACCGTCTTCAGGTCGATGTCGTGGCCGCCCTGGTAGACGTCGATGTTCTTGCGCAGCGCCCCGACCACCTTCGGGATCGTCGAGGCGTGGAAGTCGTGCGTGATCCGGTCCTTGATTGCGCGCACGAAGAGCTGCTGCCGCGCGTTGCGTACGAGATCGGAGTCCGTGTGCCGGTAGCGGACGAACGAGAGCGCCTTCGTCCCGTCGAGCTTCTGGTAGCCGGGCTGGAGGTCGATCGCCGCGTAGTTGTCGTAGCCGCCGTCGTTGACGTGGTAGTAGCGCCGGTCGACGTCCATCCACACGCCGCCGATCTTGTCGACGACCTGGACGAAGCCCTTGAAGTTGACGGTGACCAGGTAATTGACGCTGAGGCCGGTCAGCTGCTTCACGGTGTCGACGGTGCACTTCGCACCGCCGAGCGCCCACGCGGCGTTGATGCGGTCCGGCAGGTACTGGTGGCCCGGGCAGTAGAGCGGCACCTGGAGGTCGCGCGGGAAGGAGAGCAGCGTCATCGTCTTCTTCTCGGGGTCCATGCGGATGAGCATGATCGTGTCCGAGCGCGACGGCTCCCCGGCCCCCGAGCCCTTGAAGCGCTTGTCGTAGCCGAGCACGAGCGCGATCGCCGGCTTGCCCGGAACCGGGATCGCCAGCGTCTTGCGCGTCTTCTCGGTCTCCTTCGTCCGCGGCGGGATGATCTGCGCCACGGTGTCCTCGCCGTACAGCCACGTGCCGGCGGCGGCCGCCGTCGTCACCATGACCGCGAGCGCGACGAGCGCGAACAGCGTCTTCGCGAGGATCTTCAGCACGCCGCGGCGCGGGCGCGGCTGCTCGTAGGTGACCATCGGCGCGAGCGGCCCGGGCGGCAGAACGGCGTGGCCGTTGCCGTTCGCGGCAGCTGATCTTCCTACTCCACGTTTGAGCGTTGTGCGCATCTGCGAGGGGTGCCGCGCGAACAGACGGCGGTCGGCCGGACGAGGATATCCGAGCCGCATGCGCGCTTCGTTAAGGAATGTGTGACTCCTGCTCTACGCGGGGGTGAGCGCGTCGGGCGTATAGGCGAGGTTGGGGCCGAGCCAGCGCTCCGCCTCCGCGACGTCCCAGCCCTTGCGCGCCGCGTAGTCCGCGACCTGGTCGCGGCCGATCCGGCCCACCGAGAAGTAGCGCGCCGCCGGGTGCGCGAAGTAGACGCCCGCAACCGCGGCGGCCGGGCATCATCGCGTACGTCTCGGTGAGCGCGAGGCCCGTCGCCTCGGCGCCGAGCAGCTCGAACAGCTTGCGCTTCTCGGTGTGGTCGGGGCAGGCCGGGTAGCCGAACGCCGGGCGGATGCCGCGGAAGCGCTCGGCGATCAGGTCCTCGCTCGACAGCGCGTCGCCGGGCTCGTACCACTCGCGCCGCGCCCGCTCGTGCAGCCACTCGGCGCACGCCTCGGCGAGCCGGTCGGCGAGCGCCTTGGCCATGATCGCCTGTAGTCGTCGTGCTCGGCCTCGAAGCGGGCGGCGAGCTCGTCGGCGCCGTGGATCGCCGACCGCGAAGGCGCCGAGGTGGTCGCCCTCGGGCGCGACGTAGTCGGCCAGCGAGCGGTTCGGCCGCGAGTCGCCGTAGGCGGACTGCTGGCGCAGGAACGAGAAGCGGGTCGCCTCGTCCAGCACGACGTCGTCGCCGTCCGCGTGCGCCGGCCAGAAGCCGTACACGCCCGCGCGCCGTGCAACGAGCCGTCGCGCACGATCTCGTCGAGCAGCTCCTGCGCGTCGTCGTAGCAGCTCGCGCGCCTCGGGCCGTTCGAGGATCGCCGGGAAGCGGCCCTTCAGCTCCCACGCGTGGAAGAAGAACTGCCAGTCGATGTACTCGCGCAGCGTCGCGAGGTCGGGCTCGACGATCTGCGTGCCGGTGAACGACGGCACCGGCAGGTCGTCGAACGCGACCCGCTCCCGGTTCGCGCGCGCGTCCTCGAGCGCGAGCAGGGGCTTGCGCTCCCGCTCGGCGAACTGCTCGCGCAGCCGTTCCTGGTCCTCGCGGTTCTCGCGCGTCCAGCTCGCCCCGGCGTACCGGGTCGAGCAGGTCGGACACGACGCCGACCACACGCGACGCGTCCAGCACGTAGACGGTCTCCCGGCCGTACTCCGGCGCGATCCGCACCGCGGTGTGCTGCCGTGACGTGGTTGCGCCGCCGATCAGCAGCGGCAGGTCGAGGCCGCGCCGCTCCATCTCGCGCGCGACGTTGACCATCTCGTCCAGCGACGGCGTGATCAGCCCGGAGAGCCCGACGATGGCCGCGCCCTGTTCGGCGGCGGTGTCGAGGATGCGGTCGGCCGGCACCATCACGCCGAGGTCGACGACCTCGTAGCTGTTCGAGCGCGAGCACGACGCCGACGATGTTCTTGCCGATGTCGTGGACGTCGCCCTTCACGGTGGCGAGCACGATCGAGCCCGCGCGACCGGCTGTCGCCCTCCGCGCGCTCCGCCTCCATGTACGGCTCCAGGTAGGCGACGGCGCGCTTCATCGCCCGCGCGCTCTTCACCACCTGCGGCAGGAACATGCGGCCGGAGCCGAACAGGTCGCCGACGACGGCCATGCCGGCCATCAGCGGCCCCTCGATCACGTCGAGCGGACGCTCGAGCTCGAGGCGCGCCTCCTCGGCGTCCTCCTCGATGAAGTCGACGATCCCGTGCACCAGCGCGTGCTCGAGCCGCTTGGCGACCGGCGCCTCGCGCCAGGAGAGGTCGCGCTCGCGCTGCGTGCCCTCGCCCCGGACGCCCTCGGCGTAGGTCGACGAGCCGGTCGGTCGCGTCCGGACGGCGGTCGAAGAGCACGTCCTCGACGCGCTCGAGGAGCTCGGGCTCGATGTCCTCGTAGACCACGAGCTGGCCGGCGTTGACGATGCCCATGTCGAGGCCCGCGGCGATCGCGTGGTACAGGAACGCGGAGTGCATCGCCTCGCGGACGACGTCGTTGCCGCGGAACGAGAACGAGAGGTTCGAGATGCCGCCGCTGATGCGAGACGCCCGGGCAGCGCTCCTTGATCAGCGGGATCGCGTCGATGAACGCCTTCGCGAAGCCGGCGTGCTCCTCGATGCCGGTCGCGACCGCGAGGATGTTCGGGTCGAAGATGATGTCCTCGGCGCGCGAAGCCGGCCTGCTCGGTGAGCAGCCGGTAGGCGCGCTCGCAGATCGCCACCTTGCGCTCGACGGTCTCGGCCTGGCCCTGCTCGTCGAAGGCCATCACGATGGCCGCCGCCCCGTAGCGGCGGATCGTGCGCGCCTGCTCCAGGAACGGCTCCTCGCCTTCCTTGAGGCTGATCGAGTTCGCGACGCCCTTGCCCTGGAGGCACTTCAGGCCGGCCTCCAGGACCGAGAAGCGCGAGCTGTCGACCATGAACGGGAGCCGCGCGACCTCGGGCTCGGTGGCGAGCACGTTCAGGAACGTGGTCATCGCCCGCTCGGCGTCGAGCAGGTCGGCGTCGATGTTCACGTCGAGGAAGTTGGCGCCGCCGCGCACCTGCTCGAGCGCGACCTCGGTGGCCGCCGTGAAGTCGTCGGCCTCGACCAGCTTCCGGAAGCGCGCCGACCCGGTCACGTTGGTCCGCTCGCCGATCATCACGAAGCCCGTGTCCGGGCCGATCTCGAACGGCTCCAGGCCGCTGAAGCGCGGCCGGCGCGGCCGCTCGGGGATCCGCCGCGGGACACGATCGGCGACCGCGGCCGCGATCTGCCGGACGTGCTCCGGCGTCGTGCCGCAGCAGCCGCCGACGACGTTGACGAGCCCGGCCTGCGCGAACTCGCCGAGGAAGCGGCTCGTGTCGGCCGGCTGCTCGTCGTGCGTGCCCATGGCGTTCGGCAGGCCCGCGTTCGGATGGCACGACACGTACGTCGTGGCGACGCGCGCGAGGTCCTCGACGAACGGCCGCATCTGCGCCCCGCCGAGCGAGCAGTTGACGCCGACGATCAGCGGGTGGGCGTGCTCGACCGAGGCCCAGAACGCCTCGACCGTCTGCCCGGAGAGGTTGCGGCCGCTGCGATCGATGGCCGTGAACGAGATCCACAGCGGCAGCTCCGGCGCGACCTCCTGCGCGGCCACGATCGCCGCCTTGGCGTTCAGCGTGTCGAAGACGGTCTCGATCATCAGCAGGTCGACGCCGCCCTCGACCAGCCCGCGCATCTGCTCTCCGTACGCCTCGCGGACAGCGTCGAAGGTGTGCGTGCGGTACGCCGGCTCGTCGACGCGCGGTGACAGCGAAAGCGTGACGTTGAGCGGGCCGACAGAGCCGGCGACGAAGCGCGGCCGCTCGGGCGTGCTCCACGCATCCGCCGCGGCGCGGGCGAGGCGGGCGCCCTCGACGTTCATCTCGTAGACGGCCGCCTCGAGCGCGTAGTCGGCCTGCCCGATCGACGTCGCCGTGAAGGTGTTCGTGGTCGCGATGTCCGCGCCCGCCTCGAAGTAGGAGTCGTGGATCTCGCGCACCACCTCGGGCCGCGTGAGGTTGAGCAGGTCGGGATCGCCGGCGACGTCGCGCGGGTGCGCCGCGAAGCGCTCGCCGCGGTACGCCTCCTCGCCGAAAACGCTGCTCTGGATGAGGACGCCCCAGGAGCCGTCCAGCACGGCGATGCGCCGCTCGAGGAGCTCGGTCAGCCGTTCACGCACGCGTCAAGAGTAGGTGCGGCCGCTCGAATCGCGCGAAGATGGGCCATGGACACCCAGCGCCGCGAGTGGCTCCGCCGGACGGCAAGGAGCTACGGCGTCGTGATGGCCAATCCGAAGCTGCGCGCGCTCGAGCTGGCCTGGGGCGCGGCGATCACGGCCGAGTGGGCGCACTTCGTGGCACTCGGCGTCTTCGCCTACCAGGTCGACGGCACGCTCGGCGTCGGCATCGTCGGGTTCATCCGCCTGGTGCCGGCCGCATTGATCGCGCCGTTTGCGGCCTCGCTCGGCGACCGCTTCCCGCGCGAGCGCTTCCTGGCCGGCGTCTGCCTGCTCGGCACCGTCGCGCTGTCCGCATCGGCGGCCGCCTACTCCCTCGGCCCCTACCCGATCCTGATCTACGCGCTGGCCACCGTCGCCGCGGTCGCGTCGACGCTCTTCCGGCCGGCGAACCAGGCACTGCTCCCCTCGCTCGCTTCGACGCCGGACGAGCTCGTCGCCGCCAACGCCTTCTCCTCGACGCTCGAGAGCCTCGGGACGTTCGCCGGCCCGCTCCTCGGCGGCGTGGTCGTCGCGGTCGCCAACGCCGGCTGGGTCTTCGGCGCAGCGTGCGTGATGTACGCGGTCGCGACGGTGCTCGTCACCACGATCACGGTCCCCGGCCGCAGGCTGCGCGCCGCCGACGCGCGGGAGCTGCTCGGCGGCTTCCGCGTGATCGCCACCGAGCCGGGGCCGCGGGTGGTGATCGCGCTCATGGTCGCTCAGACGGTCGTTCGCGGCGCGCTCAACGTCCTGATCGTGGTGGTCGCGTTCCAGGTACTCGACCAGGGGGGCGGCTGGGTCGGCCTGCTCAACGCGGCCGTCGGCGCGGGCGGCCTGTTCGGCGCGTTCGCCGCCGTCTCGATCGCGGGGCGCCACCTGGCACGGCCGTTCGCGCTCGCGCTCGTCGCCTGGGGAATCCCGATCGTCCTGCTCGCGGGCGCGCCGACCGGGGTCGTGGCCTTCCTGCTCGTCGCCGTCATCGGCGCGGCCAACAGCATCGAGGACGTCGCCGGTTTCACCCTGCTCCAGCGCATCGTCGACGACTCCGTGCTCACGCGCGTCCTGGGCGCCGTGTGGGGGCTCGCCGCGGCCGGGCTGGCGATCGGCTCGCTCGGCACGTCGGCGCTGCTGGCCGGCGTCGGCGACCGGGCCGCGCTCATCATCGTCGGCGCGTTCCTGCCGGTGTCGACGCTCATCGCCTGGGCGCGCCTGACCGCGCTCGACCGAACGGCGATGGCGCCCGCGGAGCTCGAGCGGATCTCGGCGGTGCCGATGTTCGAGCCGCTGCCGATCGCGACGAAGGAGCAGCTGGCGCGCCGGCTCGAGCGCCTCGAGGTGCCGCCCGGTGTCGATGTCATCGAGGCGGGCGCGGCCGGCGACCGCTTCTACATCGTGGGTGAGGGCGAGCTTGTCGTCATGCCCGTGGGCGGCGAGCCACGCGCTGCCGGCCCCGGCGACTACTTCGGCGAGATCGCGCTGCTCCGCGACGTGCCGCGCACGGCGACCGTGCGGACGGTCACGCCGGCGGTGCTGTTCGCGCTGTCGCGCGACGACTTCCTCGGCGCGGTGACGGGGCACGACGAGGGCCGCGCCGCCGCCGAGACCGTCGTCGCGGAGCGCCTCGCGCTCAGTACCCGCTGAACTTGCCGACGATGACCTGGTCCTCCGGCACGGCTCCCTTGAGCAGGTCGCCGACAGCCTCGGCCATCGCGGGCGGCCCCGCCACGAGGTAGGTGTAGCGGGCGAGGTCGTCGCCGAGATGGTCGCGGAGGAAGCGCTCGTCGACGTGGCGCGTCTCGCCGCCCCAGTCGGGCTCGTCGGTCATCGTCAGGATCACGTTCAGGCCGGGGATCCGCCCCTCGAGCTCCTGCAGCTCGTCGAGGAAGGCGGCCGCGGCCCGGTTGCGGTTCGAGTAGATCAGCGTGACCCGGTACGGCAGCTCCGTGTCGGCGATGTAGCGGAGCATCGAGCGGAAGACGGTGATGCCGATGCCGCCGGCGATGAAGACGTAGTCGCGGCCCGTGTCCTCCGGGAGCAGGAAGGTGCCCTTCGGCTCCTCGACCTGCACCTCGTCGCCGACCTGGAGCTCGGCGAGCGTCCGCTTGAACGCGCTCGCGCGCAGGCGGGTAGCGAGCCCGAGCACGCCCGGCTCGGTGGGCGACGTGACGATCGAGATGTGGCGGCGGAGGCCCTTGTCGTCGGAGTACCCGCGGTCGGGGAGCTCGACCCAGAAGTACTGGCCGGGCCGGAAGTCGGGCCGGTCCGCTCCCACGTCGAAGACGACGAGCAGCGTCTGCTCGGCGACCTCGCGCTTCTCCTTGATCGTCGCGCGCATCGAGGCGTAAGTGTCGCCTACGGGCGGCGTGTTACGCGCCGAGAACCGCCGCCGACATTTGTAGGTACAACGTACGGGATGCGGTCGGGGGCAATCGTCCTGCTCGTCGTCGCAGCGCTGGCCGTCCCGGCGGTCGCCGGGAGCCGCGCTGCGCCGACGCATGTCCGCGTGTCGTTCACCGGCAAAGGCGGCGGCCGCTACCTCGACGTCACGCGCTGGCTCTCCGACGCCGGGCGCGAGTGCTACGCGCGCAAGACGGCCGACGAGACGCTCTCGGTGTCGTGGCAGGTCGACTGGAACGCGGTCGTCTCCGACGGCGGGGCCCTGCGCGTAACCGGGCCGCTCCGGCGTGCGGTCTCCGGGAGCGTCATCGGCACCGCTGTCCGCGACTTCTGCGACGAGCCGGTGGAAGGTCTTGCCGAGGTGGGCGCGGACTGGCCGGGGGCGACGGAATGCACCGGGGCGATGGCCGTCCAGGCCCCGCCGTACGCCCGCGCAACCGCGCGCGGGGGCCGAACCACGCTCACGCTTCAGGGGCCGACGTACGGGAGCCCGCCGAAGCCGTGCGAGCTCTTCGTCCGCAACGACCAGCTCTCGGCGGTGGTGTCGCTCACGCCGCAGACGGTCGCGCGCCTCCAGGCAGGGCACACTGTCTCGATGGCGATCGGGACACGGCATCCGACCCCGGGCAAGGCGTACGAGTCGACCCGCACGTGCTCGCAGTTCCCGCACGTCTACGACGGCATCGTCTACCTGTACGACTGCGAGGACACGCTCGCCTGGAACGGCACGCTCACACTTACGCCGTCCCGGTAGTCCTCACGCTCGCGGTGCTCGCGCTCGCCGGGTGCGGCGGCGGCTCGGGCGGCGGCGGCTCCGATCTCGCCTCCGTGTGCAAGCAGCAGCGGGCTGCGCTCGCGTCGGCGCCGCAGCCGGTCGGGCTGCGCGACGCCGCGGCGGTGCTGCGGCGCGTCGTCACGATGGACAAGGAGCTGCTTGCGACGGTCGACGACGCCGCTCTGGTGGGTCGTATCCAGCGCCTCGACCAGAACGCGCGCCGCGGCCTGGCCGCCATCCAGAACACCGACCCGGACCGGTCGATGTTCCCGCTGCGCACGGGCGCGGCGAGCGGCCGCCGGGTGCTCTCGGCGGCGCGGGGCCTGCTGAACGACGCCTGCTCTTAGCGGCCGAGCACGGACAGCTGGTTCTCGGCGTGGCGGATCTGCTGCTCGACCTGCCAGCGGTCGGCCTCGGACTGGCCCGCCTCGATCCGCTGGAGCTCGGCCTGCGCCTCCTCGAGCTGCCGGCGCGCGCGGTCCGGGTCGATGTGCGCCGCGTCGACCGCGTCGTCCACGAGCGCGAGTGCGCGGTCCTGCTCCACCTTGAAGAAGCCGGGCCCGGTCGCGAACTCGCGCACCTCGCCGCCGCGGCGGACGTGGACGCGCGTCGAGCCTGCCTTCAGCATCGCCACGAGCGGCGCATGCCGGGCGAGCACGCCGATCTCACCGGCTGCGCCCGGCACCACCACCATCTCCGCCTCGCCCTCGAACGCGGCGCCCTCGGGCGTCACGAGCGAGATCGAGAGCGTCCGCCCCTCGTCCGCCACTATGCGGCGACCGGCTCGGGCTCGGGCTCGGCTGCGGGCGGCGGCTGGCTGCCGCCGGCCTCGCCGCGCAGGCTCCGGCCCTTCTCGACGGCATCCTCGATCGTGCCGACCATGTAGAAGGCCTGCTCGGGCAGATCGTCGTGCTTGCCCTGGAGGATCTCCTGGAAGCCCTTGATCGTGTCCTCGAGGCGGACGTACTTGCCGGGCGTGCCCGTGAACTGCTCGGCGACGAAGTTCGGCTGCGAGAGGAAGCGCTGGATCTTGCGCGCCCGCTCGACGATCACCTTGTCCTCGTCGGAGAGCTCGTCGATCCCGAGGATCGCGATGATGTCCTGGAGGTCGCGGTAGCGCTGCAGCACCTCCTGCACGTCGCGTGGCCGTGCGGTAGTGGTCGTCGGACACGATGCCCGGCTGGAGCGCGCGTGACGTCGACTGCAGCGGGTGGACGGCCGGGTAGATGCCCTGCTCCACGATGCCGCGGTCGAGCACCGTCGTGGCGTCGAGGTGGGCGAACGTGTTCGCCGGCGCCGGGTCGGTGAGGTCGTCGGCCGGCACGTAGATGGCCTGCACCGACGTCACCGAGCCCGTCCGCGTCGAGGTGATGCGCTCCTGCAGCTGCCCCATCTCGGTGGCGAGCGTCGGCTGGTAGCCGACCGCGCTCGGCATGCGACCGAGCAGCGCCGACACCTCGGAGCCCGCCTGGACGAAGCGGAAGATGTTGTCGATGAAGAGCAGCACGTCCTGGCCCTGATCGCGGAAGTACTCCGCCATCGTCAGGCCGGACAGGCCGACGCGCAGGCGCGCGCCCGGCGGCTCGTTCATCTGGCCGAAGACGAGCGCGACCTTGTCGAGCACGCCCGACTCCTCCATCTCGAGCCAGAGGTCGTTGCCCTCGCGCGTGCGCTCGCCCACGCCCGCGAAGACCGAGACGCCGCCGTGCTCGCGCGCGACGTTGTGGATCAGCTCCTGGATGAGCACCGTCTTGCCGACGCCGGCGCCGCCGAAGAGGCCGATCTTGCCGCCCTTGACGTACGGCGCGATCAGGTCGATGACCTTGATGCCGGTCTCGAAGATCTCGATCTCCGGGGAGAGGTCGCGGAAGGCCGGCGGCTTGCGGTGGATCGGCCAGCGCTCGACGTCCGTGGGCGCCTCCTCGTTGTCGATCGCCTCACCGAGCACGTTCCACAGCCGGCCGAGCGTGACGTCGCCGACGGGAACGGAGATCGGCGCCCCGGTGTCGACGACGTCGACGCCGCGCGCGAGGCCGTCGGTCGAGTCCATGGCGACGGCGCGGACGCGGTCGTCGCCCAGCAGCTGCTGCACCTCGGCGATGAGCTCGATCGGCTGGTTGCCGTTCGAGCCCGGCACGCTGATGCGCAGCGCGTTGTAGATCGCGGGCAGCTGGTTGGGGAACACCGCGTCGATCACGACGCCCTTGATCTCGATGACTTTTCCGACGTTCTGGCCGTTCTGCTCGCTAGGCATTCGTCTCCTCGAGGTGCGGAAGGTTGGATCGGGATCGCCGTCGTCGCCCAAAAAGGCGAGCGGCTGCGCGGCGCACTTTACCCGAGGGTCTAACAGCGTCGCCGCCTGCGCCGTCGAACGCGGGCAGGGCGCGCCGGTCCTGTTCGATCACCGCCACACGGGCGATGTGATCGATGCTTCAGCAGTATGAGGAGAGCAGTGACGGGATCATCAGCGAACAGGCTACTTGCCTGTTGCTGAGTCCCCGCGCGGCGCCGAAGCGTTACGGACGACCGGCCCGCCGCCGGGCCGGGTCGGTGAGCCGACCGGGTGCACGACCTTGACCGTGTTGGCGGCGAAGACCTGCGTCGCCTGGTTGCGCTTGATCATGCTCAGGACGCGGATGTCCTCGTTGCCGGTGCCCTGCGCCAGCGGCAGATGATGCGGGCCGGACGAGCCGAGCATCGCGAAGGCGCCCGCGAGCGTGACCACGACGGCCGCTGCGGACGCCGCGGCGGTCGTCGGCAGGCGGTAGGAGCGCCGGCGGCGGACGGCGACGTCGATCGGCTGCGAGAGCTGCACGAGCGGCGCCTCGCGGAGAGCGCTCGTGATCGAGCCGACGTCCTCGGCGAACGTCGCGCAGGCCGGGCAGCGCTCAAGGTGCGCGTCGAGCAGCGCGCACTCGAACTCGGAGAGCTCGCCGTCTGACCGACGGGAGGTCCATGCGCGCGCCCGGTCGCAAGTGGCGGATCGTTGCTGGAACATCGTCATCCTCTTCTTCAGACGGTACTCCACGCTGCTTGTTAGGCAGCGAAAACCGATCAAAACAATCGGTGACGGTCATCGACCGCGGCGCCGATGAGGATGAGGGCGAATCCGATGCTGACGAAGATCGCCGAGTCGTTCAGCGCCTCCTCGCGCTCGCTCGGCGAGGCCCAGCGCACGAACCGCTCTCCGAAGAGCGTCGTGCCCTCGCCCTTCAGCCGTGCCGGCCCGCGATTGCCGATGAAGAAGCCGGCGATCAGCAGGAAGCAGCCGACGCAGTAGAAGGCGAGCGAGACCGCCCGGTCCAGGCTCGTCCGGAAGAGCACGCCCCCGAGCAGGCCGACCACGAGGCAGACCCCCGCGATCGCGCCGAGCAGCACGGCGAAGCGGCGGACGGCGCCGCCGGCGAAGCGGAGTGCGTGCCGCTAGACCGCTGCGCCGGCCGTCCGGCGCATCTCCTCTTCCGTCAGCGGCCATCGCTCGAGCGGGTAGTGGCACGACGCGACGTGGTCATCGCCGAACGGATACAGCGGCGGCGTCTCGACGTCGCAGTGGCCCGGGTGGAAGCGCGGGCAGCGCGGGTGGAAGCGGCACGCGGAGGGCGGGTTGATCGGGCTCGGGACGTCGCCCTCGAGCATGATCTGCTTGCGCGCGCGCCCGAGCTCCGGGTTCGGGATCGGGACAGCCGACAGCAGCGCGCCCGTGTACGGGTGCTTCGGCTCGGCGTAGAGCTGGTCCCGCGTCGCCACCTCGCAGACGTTGCCCAGGTACATGACCATGACGCGGTCTGAGATGTGGCGGACGACGTTCAGGTCGTGCGCGATGAAGATGTAGGTGAGGCCGAAGTCGCGCTGGAGGTCCTTGAGCAGGTTGAGGATCTGCGCCTGCACGGACACGTCGAGCGCCGACACGGGCTCGTCGCAGACGATCAGCTTCGGGTTCACGGCGAGCGCGCGCGCGACGCCGATGCGCTGGCGCTGCCCGCCGGAGAACTCGTGCGGGAAGCGGTTGTAGTGCTCCGGGTTCAGGCCGACGACCTCGAGCAGCTCCTGGACGCGGCGCTTGATCTCCGCGTCGGTGCCGAGCTTGTGCACCTCGAGCGGCCTCGGCGACGATGAAGCCGACGCGCTTGCGCGGGTTCAGCGAGGCGTACGGGTCCTGGAAGACCATCATCATCTCGCGGCGGTACGGGCGCATCTCCGCCCGCGAGAGCTTCGTGATGTCGCGGCCGTCGAAGATCGACCTTGCCGCCGGTCGGCTCGAGCAGCCGCATGACGCAGCGGGCCATGCGTCGACTTGCCGCAGCCGGACTCGCCGACGACGCCGAGCGTCTCGCCCTCGCGGACGGTGAACGAGACCCCGTCGACGGCCTGCACGGCGCCGATCTGCTTCTGGAAGATGATCCCGCGCGTGACCGGGAAGTGCTTCTTCAGGTCCTCGACGACGAGCAGGTCGTTCGCCATCAGCCGGCCTCCGTCAGGCATCTCGGCGAGCAGCTTGGCCGACTCGCGATCCTTCGTCTCCTGGTCGAGGTGGCAGGCGTTCCGGTGGTTCGGCTGCCCGGCGGTCGACCGGAGCTCCGGGTCCTGCGTCTTGCAGATGTCCATCACGTAGGGACAGCGCGGGTGGAAACGGCAGCCGCGCGGCGGGTTCAGCAGGGACGGCGGCTGGCCGGAGATCTGCACGAGCCGCTCGACGTCGGCGTCGAGGCGCGGCAGCGACCCGATCAGCCCCCACGTGTACGGGTGCTGCGGCCGCGCGAAGATGTCGTCGACGGGTGCCTGCTCGACGATCTGGGCGGCGTACATGACGACGACGTCGTCCGCCGATCTCGGCGACGACGCCGAGGTCGTGCGTGATCATGATGATGGCGCTCCCGAAGTCCTCCTGAAGCCGGTTCATCAGCTGCGACGATCTGCGCCTGGGTGGTCACGTCGAGCGCGGTCGTCGGCTCGTCGGCGATCAGCAGGTCGGGGTTGTTGACGAGCGCCATGGCGATCATCACGCGCTGGCGCATGCCGCCCGAGAACTGGTGCGGATAGTCGTCGATCCGGCGCTCCGCGCGCGGGATCCCGACCGCCTTCAGGAGCTCGAGCGAGCGCAGGCGAGCCTGCTTCTTCGTGACGTCCTGATGCAGCAGGACGGCCTCGTTCAGCTGCCGGCCGATCGTGTGCACCGGGTTCAGCGACGTCATCGGGTCCTGGAAGATCATCGCGACGTCGTTGCCGCGGATCTCGCGAAGCCGCCTCGGGTTCGCGGTCAGGAGATCCTCGTCGCGGAACTTGGCCGTACCGCTCGTGATGGTCGAGCGGCGGTTGTTCAGGCCCATGATCGTCAGGCACGTGACGCTCTTCCCCGAGCCGGACTCGCCGACGATCCCCAGCGTCTTGCCCTTCTCGACCGAGAAGCTGACGCCGTCGACGGCCTTGACGATGCCGTCGTCGGTGCGGAAGTAGGTCTTGAGGTCCTTGACCTCGAGCAGCGCCATCAGCGGATCACCTATGTCAGCCTGATACGTGGGTCGATGAAGGCATAGAGCAGGTCGACGATGAGGTTGAAGATGATGATCGCCATCGTGGCGAAGACGATGATCCCCTGCACCGTGGGCGTGTCGTAGTTGAACAAGGCCGCACCGCCGTATTGCCGAGCCCCGGCAGGCTGTAGACCGTCTCCGTGAACACGGCGCCGCCGAGCGCGAGGCCGATGTCCATGCCCAGCATGGTCACGATCGGCAAGCAGCGCGTTGCGCAGGATGTGCGAGCGCAGCACGACCTGCTCCGGCGCGCCCTTGGCGCGCGCGGTTCGCACGTAGTCCTCGTTCATCGTGTCCAGCACGTTCGCGCGGATCATCCGCACGTAAAGCGCCGCGAAGAGGATCGCGAAGGTCATCCAGGGCAAGATCATGTGGTAGGCCCATTGCACGGGCCCTCCCGGCTGCCCCGGTGGCGGGTTGAAGAAGTCCGCGTACCCGGTGATCGGGGTGAGGCCCCACTTGTAGCCGAAGAAGTAGGCGAAGATCAGCCCGATCCAGATCGGGTGCGCCGAGATCCCGATCAGCACGAACGTCATCGACGCGCGGTCCATGATCGACCGCGGCCGCAGCGCCGAGAGCACGCCGACCGGCATCGCGATCAGCATCCACACGATCGCCCCGCCGAACACCAGCGACGCGGTCACCGGCGCCGCGTCCCCGACGATCTGGTTCACGCTCTCACGGTTGAAGTACGACCGGCCGAGGCTGAAGTGGAAGACCAGCTGGTCGAAGAAGTGCCAGTACTGGTACCAGATGGGCCGATCCAGGCCGAGGTTGTGCGGCCACGCGCGCCACCTGATCCGCGTTGCACGCCTGCCCACACGCCTGCTTCGCCGGGTTCGCCGGGATGATGTAGAAGAGGACGTAGCTGACGACCGTGACCGCGATGAACAGCACGCACGCCCACAGCAGGCGTCGGATCATGTAGCGGATCATGCGGGGCCTCGTCTCATGCTGGACTCATTCTCTGCGGGGAAGGGATCCTAACGCTTGGCGGTAAGAGCGACGGGGCGCCGGATCGAATCCGGCGCCCCGTCGATGCTTCCGAGTGCCGCTCGCCTTACTTGACGAAGAACGTGTTCAGGTCGGCGCTCGCGTTGGCGGGCTGGAACAGGTACCCACCGACGCGGGCGGAGACGAACTCACGCTCGTTGCGGTTGTCGTAGGCGGCCCACGGCGCGTAGTTCTTCGTGATGTCCACGTCGAGCTTGCCGTAGGTGTTGTACCGCGCGTCGCCGGAGAGCTTGTTGGCGGCAGCGAGGCGATCAGTTGATCGACTTGACGTTGAAGTACGCCAGGTTGTTGTTGTTCGAGTCGTGGATGTCGTTCCCGTTCAGGAGCACATCCAGGAAGTCGTACGGATCCGGGTAGTCCTGGTTCCATCCGACGATCGCGGCGTCGAAGTCCGCACCCTTCTGGCCGGCAGCGGTGTAGATCTGGAAGCCCTGGAAGAGCTTGACCTGCACGTCACAGCCGATCTGGCTCAGGTTGTACTTGAAGACCTGGCCGAGGTTCACCCCGGTCGCCGTGGTGGTCGTCCACAGGTTCACCGTCTTGCAGTTGGAGCCGGCGAGCTGCTTGGCCTTCGCGTAGTTCGGACCCGTGAGCGGGTAGGGCTTCGTGCGCTGGAAGCCGCCCATGCCCGGAGGCAGGATCTGGACGGTGCGCTTGCCGGCGTACGCGCCGCGGACGCGGAGCATGCCGGGGCGGTCGATGGCGTTGTTCGCCGCCTGCCGCATCGCGACCGAGCCGAACGCGCTGCCCGCGGTGTTCAGGGCGACGTAGTCGGTCTCGACGAGCGGATGGACGAAGTAGCGGCCCTTGTTGATCCCGAACTGCTGACCGAGGTCGGCGTGGGCCGTGGCCGGGAGGCCACCCATGTCGTAGTCAGCCTGACCCGCCTTCACCTGAAGGAGGCTCTGGTCGAGGTTGGTGTTGACGTTGATCGCGAACGTCTGGACGTTCGCCGGGCGCGAGCCCTTGTAGTACTTGTTCTTCTTGACCGTGATGTGGCGGCCGATGGTCCGCTCCGTGATGGTGTACGGGCCGGCGGTCGGGTAGACGCTGACGCCGTTCTTGTCGAGCGCCAGGTTCGTCTTCAGGGCCTGGAAGAACGGCATGCCGAGCTTGGCCAGGATGCCGCCGTCAGGCTGTACGAGCTTGATGACGATGTTGTTGCCCTTGACCTTGATGCCGGAGGCGGTCTTCGCCTTGCCGTCGATGACGGCCTGCGCGCCTGCGATCGTGGTCATGAACGTGGCAGCCGGCGACTGCATCGTCGGGCTGAGTGCGCGGTTCATCGCGAAGACGTAGTTCTTCGCGGTGACGGCGGAGCCGTCGCTGAACTTGTACCCGCTCTTGACCGGGATGGTGTACGTCTTCCCGTCCTTGGAGACGATCGGGAAGCCGGACGCACCCTCGGGCTGGAGGCGACCGCCGGCGGGCGGAGCCTTGTCCGGGTAGTTGTACAGCTTCAGCGCGGTGGCGAACTCGATCTGCCAGGAAATCGTGCCGTATGCCAGCGACGGGTCGGTGAAGTCGACGTCCGTCCCGGACATGTTCATGTTCATGGTGCCGCCCTTGGTGGCGGCGACCTTGCCGGTCGACGCACCGGCGAAGCCGGCGGCGACGAGCAGGCCTGCACCCAGCACGAAGGCTGCAATCGAGAGCCAAAGGCTTCTCTTCATGGGACTCCCTCTGTTCGAACTTGAGCCGGCGACCGGCCGACCCAGGCCGCTGGTTTGCGACCCACCCTTAAGACGCTGGTGAGAAACCGATAGTTAGCGGCTTACGAACGCCCGGATCACGAGGTCGCTGCCGCGCGGGTCGAAGGCGTCGCGGAGCCCGTCGCCGAGGAGGTTGAACGCGAGCGTCGCGAGCAGCACGGCGAGCCCGGGCCAGACCATCAGCCACGGCTGGGTCAGGTAGTAGTCCGGCCCGACCGAAAGCAGCTTGCCCCAGCTCGGCGTCGGGTCCTGGATGCCGATGCCGAGAAACGAGAGGCCGGCCTCGGCCAGGATGAACTGCGCGACCGTGATCGTCGACAGCACGATGATCGGCGCGACCAGGTGCGGCAGCAGGTGCGAGCGGATGATCCGCAGGTCGTTGGCGCCGACCATGCGCGCGGCCTCGATGAACTCCTTCTCGCGCAGCGAGAGCACCTGGGCGCGCACGATGCGCGCCGGGTAGTACCAGCCGAAGAAGCCGAGCACCAGTACGAGCGTCACCACCCCCGGCCCGAACAGGCCGCCCAGGGTGATCTTGTTGAGGCGGTCGCCGGCGGTGCTGGCCAGCGCGATGATGAAGAGCAGGATCGGGAAGGCCATCACGATCTCGGTCAGGCGGGAGACGATCGTGTCTGTCACGCCGCCGTAGTAGCCGGCCATCGCGCCCATGATCACGCCCACGACCATGCTCAGCACCGTCGCGCCGATCGCCACCTCGAGCGAGGTCTGCGCGCCGTAGAGCATGCGCAGGAACTCGTCACGGCCCAGCTGGCCGTCACCGCCGAGCACGAACAGCGTGTCCGGATAGTGGCCGACCGCGCCCACGTACGGGATCGTCGAGACATACGTCCACGGCCCGACCGGCAGCAGCGTCTTCGGATCCAGCGCACCCGCGAACTGATCGTCGGGACCGTGCCCGAGCAAGTGCGCCGCGACCGGCGCCCCGATATACGCGGCGAGGAACAGGAAGATGATGAAGACCCCGCCGGCCAGGGCCACCTTGTCCCGCCGGAGACGCCGCCAGACCTGCTCCCAGTAACCGCGGGCAACGACGGCATCGCTGGTGTCGAGGTCGAGCGAGCCCTCGGCGGGCAGCACCGCGGCAAGGCCGGCGCCCGATGAGATGACGTCTTTTTTCTCGTCGGCCATGGAAGGGGTCTGGAGCATAACGCGCGCGCGCGTCTACTGAGCCTCAGACGCATGCGTCCAAGACTTGTTAGGGGCTGTCCCCGCGCAGCGGGGGCTGTCCCAGGTGAGGGGCAGCGGCTCGGCTAGCTCAACTTGAGCTTGCCGACGCGGGAGCCCAAGACTTGTTAGGGGCTGTCCCCGCGCAGCGGGGGCTGTCCCAGGTGAGGGGCAGCGGCTCGGCTAGCTCAACTTGAGCTTGCCGACGCGGGAGCCCAAGACTTGTTAGGGGCTGTCCCCGCGCAGCGGGGGCTGTCCCAAGTGAGGGGCAGCGGCTCGGCTAGCTCAAATTGAGCTTGCTTCGGTCCTTTGACAGCGTGGGTTCGGGCGGGGTCGCTCCTAGCGCGTGACGGGACAGCCCCCTTCGGGGACAGCCCCGGTGGTCTAGCTAAGAGCGTCTGCGCCGGCCACTACTTGACAGCCGCGGTGGTCTAGCTAAGAGCGTCGGCGCCGGCCACGACTTCGAGGATCTCCTGCGTGATCTCGGCCTGGCGGGCGCGGTTCATCGCGAGCGTGAGCGAGTCGATCAGCTCGCCCGCGTTCTGCGACGCGTTGCGCATGGCGGTCATCTGCGCGCCCTGGTACGACGCGGCCGACTCGAGCAGCGCACGGTAGATCTGCGTCTCGACGTAGGCGGGCAGCAGCCGCTCGAGGATCTGCTCGGGCTCCGGCTCGTAGATGAAGTCGCCGCGGATCGCGTCCTCCTTCTCGTCCTCGCCCTGCAGCGCCTCCTCGGGGACCGGCAGCAGCTCCTGCTCGACGACCCGCTGGAGGAGCGCCGACTCGAACTGGTTGTAGACGATCACGACGCGGTCGACCTCGTCGTCGATGTAGAGCTGCGCGACGCGGTGGGCGATCGCCTGCGCGTCGGCGTACCCCGGCTGGTCGGCGAACCCCGTCCACGAGCCGTCGACCTGGTACCCGCGGAAGCGCAGGGTCGAGAGCCCCTTCTTGCCCGCGACGAGCCAGCGGACCTCCACGCCCTGCCGGCGATAGTCACGCTCGGACGCGAAGGCGCGGCGGAGGATCTGCGCGTTGAACGGGCCGGCGAGGCCGCGGTCGCCGGTCAGCGGCACGATCGCGACGCGGCGCACCTCGCGCCGCTGGAGCAGCGGCAGCCCACGTAGCGACGTGCTGGCGCGGGCCGTGCCGATCATCAGCTCCTGCATACGGTCGGCGTACGGCCGCACCGCCTCGATCCGCGCCTGCGCGCGGCGGAGCTTCGCGCCGGCGACGAGCTCGAGCGCGCGCGTGATCTTGCGCGTGTTGGAGACGGAGCGGACGCGCCGCTGGATGTCCTGGACCGACGCCATCGCTTACGCTCGGCCTCGGTTTAGATGGAAAGCCGATGTGGTCACTTCAGGCCGCGACGGCCGATCCGCCAGAAGGTTGGAACGCTTCCCTGGCCCGCTCGATCTCCGCGTTCAGCTTCTCGATCGTCTCATCCGTGAGGTCGGTGGTCTCGCGGATCGACTGGTAGACCGTCCCGTCCGTCCGCAGCCGCTCGCGCAGCTCGTCCTGGAAGCGCGGGACGTCCTCGACCGGGATCTCGTCGAGGTAGCCGTTGATCCCCGCGTAGATCGCGACGACCTGCTCCTCCATCGGCCACGGCTGGTACTGCGGCTGGTTCAGCGTCGCGACCATGCGCTCGCCGCGCGACAGCGTCTGCTGCGTGGCGGCGTCGAGCTCCGAGCCGAACTGGGCGAACGCCTCCAGCTCGCGGTACTGCGCCAGGTCGAGGCGCAGGCGGCCGGCGACCTTCTTCATCGCCTTCGTCTGCGCGCTCGAGCCCACGCGCGACACCGAGGTGCCGACGTTGACAGCCGGGCGGACGCCGGAGAAGAAGAGGTCGGACTGCAGGAAGATCTGCCCGTCCGTGATCGAGATGACGTTGGTCGGGATGTACGCCGAGATGTCGCCCGCCTGCGTCTCGATCACCGGCAGCGCAGTCAGCGACCCGGCGCCGAGCTCGTCGTTCAGCTTCACCGCGCGCTCGAGCAGGCGGGAGTGCAGGTAGAAGACGTCGCCCGGGAAGGCCTCGCGGCCCGGCGGGCGGCGGAGCAGCAGCGACATCTGGCGGTACGCATCCGCGTGCTTCGACAGGTCGTCGTACATGCAGAGCGCGTGGCGGCCGTTGTAGAGGAAGTACTCGCCCATCGCGCAGCCCGCGAACGGCGCCATCCACTTGATCGGCGCGGCCTCGGAGGCCGGAGCGGTGACGATGATCGTGTACTCCATCGCGCCCGCGTCGCGCAGCCGCTCGTACACCTGCGCCACCGTCGAGGCCTTCTGGCCGATCGCGACGTAGATGCAGATCATGTCCTGGCCGCGCTGATTGAGGATCGTGTCGACGAGGATCGCCGTCTTGCCCGTGGAGCGGTCGCCGATGATCAGCTCGCGCTGGCCGCGGCCGACGTTCGTCATCGAGTCGATCGCCTTGATGCCGGTCTGCAGCGGCTCCTTCACCGGCTGGCGAGCGACGACGCCCGGGGCCTTGAACTCCATCGGCCGGGTCTCGGTCGTCTCGAGCGGGCCCTGGCCGTCGAGCGGGTTGCCGAGCGGGTCGACGATGCGGCCGATCAGCGCGTCGCCGACGGGGACGCTCGCGACGCGGCCGGTGCGGCGCACGGGCTCGCCTTCCTTGACGAGCTCCCAGTCGCCGAAGAGCGCGGCGCCGACGTTGTCCTCCTCGAGGTTGAACGCAAGCCCGGTGACCCCGTGCTCGAACTCGAGCATCTCGCTGGAGGCGGCGTTCTCGAGCCCGTACACGCGGGCGATGCCGTCGCCGAGCTGGAGCACGGTGCCGACCTCGGCGAGCTCGGTCTCGACGTCGTACTGCTCGATCCGGCTGCGCAGGATCGCGGCGATCTCGTCTGGGCGTAGCTGCACGTTCTTCCTCTCTCTAGTCGCGAAGTGCGTTGGTCGTGAGCTCGTGGCGCAGGCGCTCGAGGCGGCCGCGCACGCTGGCGTCGACGCGCATCGCCCCGGCCTGCAGCACGAGGCCGCCGATGAGGTCAGGGTCCACGGAGCTGGTCGCCTCGATCTTGCGCCCCGACGCCTCGCCAATGAGCAGGATGATCGACTGCTGCTCGTCCGGTGAAAGCTCGACGGCGGTCGTCAGCTCGACGTTGAGGATGCCCTGGTCGCGGCGCCACATCGCCTCGAACTCGCGCTGCATGACCGCGATCTCATCCTCGCGCCCCTTCTCGGTGACGAGCAGCACGAAGTTGCGGAAGAGGTCGTTGGCGCCCTGCAGCACGTCGCCGAGCACGGCCGCCTTCGCGCGCGGGTCGAGCTGCGGGTTGCGCAGGACAGCGTCCAGCTCGGGCACGTCCTCGAGCGTCTGCACGAAGCCGGCGAGCTCGTCGCGTACCTCCTGGAGCTGCCCGCTCTGCTTGGCGGCGTCGAACAGGGCCGACGCGTAGATGCGCTGTGCGACGGGCACTAGTTGCGCTCAGCCTCCAGGGTGGAGAAGTCCAGATCCTTCACGGCGCTCTCGATCAGGCGGCGGTGGTCCTCGTCGTTCAGCACCTTGCCGGTCACGCGGCTGGTGGCGATGAGCGTGAGCGAGGCAACCTCGGCGCGGATCTGCTCGAGCGCGCGCCGCGTCTCCGCCTCGATCTGGCGGTTCGTCTCCTCGAGCCTGCGCTGCCGGTCCTCCTCGATCTCGTTCCGGACGCGCTCGCGCTGCGAGTCGGCGACCTCGCGGGCGTCCGCGAGGATGCGCTCCGCCTCGCCGCGCGCCTGGCCGATCAGGGCGCGGTGCTCTTCGAGGAGCTTGCGCGCCTCGTCGCGGGCGTTGTCGGCCTCGTTCAGCGCCTCGAGGATGCGATCACGGCGCGTGTCGATCGCCTTCTGCACGGGCGGGAAGATCCACTTCGTCAGCACGAAGAGCGTGATCCCGAACGCGATGATCGTCCAGACCATCAGGCCCGGGATGACCTTGATCAGGCCGGATGAGGCGACGACGGTCATCGGCTAGACCAGGACGTAGGCGAGCAGCGAGCCGAGCAGGCCGTAGAACACGACCGCCTCGGTGAGGGCGAACCCGAGCCACTGGATGCCCTGCAGCTCGCCGCGCAGCTCCGGCTGGCGGGCCACGGCCGAGATCATCGAGCCGAAGATGTTGCCGATGCCGACGCCGGCGCCGAGCGCGCCGAGGCCGACGCCCAGCGCGAGCGCGATCGCCTTACCGGCGTTGGCGCCGTTGTCGGCCTGCGCGAGCAGGGGCGTGATGAGACCGAGCATGCAGTTCCTCCTTAATGCTGTGGCTCGATCGCCGAGCCGATGTAGATGGCGGACAGGGCGGCGAAGATGAACGCCTGGATCGAAACGACGATGAGAACCTCGAAGAGATAGAAGATGGCCGCGATCGGGACGAGCGCAATCGCCGTGAGCGCCTGCTCGGCCACGAAGATCAGACCGATGAAGGTCAGGATCAGGATGTGCCCCGCGAGCATGTTCGCGAAGAGACGAACGCTCAACGAGAGCAACCGCATGAACTGGCCGATGATCTCGAGCAGGTAGAGCAGGCTCAGCGGAATCGCCCACTTGACCGAGAACTTGGGCATCCCGGCCGGCATCCAGCTGGCGAAGTAGCGGCGCCCGCCGTTGTACCGGATGCCCTCCACGTGGGTGAAGGTGAACGTCAGGATCGCGAGTGCCAGCGTCACCGACAACTGTGACGTCGCCGCGTAGATGCCCCACACGGGGATGCCGTGCCACGTCTCCCCGGTGAGCGGCAGCGGGATGAAGCCGAGGATGTTCACCGTCCAGATGAACAGCAGCAGCGTGAAGACGTAGGGGAACCAGAGCCGCATGCCCTTGCTCGGCAGGCCCTGCTCGGCGACCTGTACCTGCGCGATGTCGTAGACCCACTCGCCGACGGTCTGACGCTTGCCGGGCTCGCTGCTGAGCCGGAAGCGGAGCAGGAACCAGGCAAGGAGGATCGTCACGAGCGCACCGAGCAGCAGGTAGACGACCGCCTTGTTGATCGACATGTCGAGCGGCCCGATGTGGATCGAGACCCACGGATGCAGCTCGAACTCGTTCTCCGGGTGGAACTGGCCCTTCGCCATCGCCGGCGACGGCAGGGCGAGCATCAGCAGCGACAGCGCGGCGACGAGGCGCTTCACTCGGGGCTCCCGAAGTAGGTGACGAGCGAGAGCATCAGCTCGAGCGTGTAGGCGAGCGCGTAGACGATCGCCGCGGAGACCCCGACGCTCGTGTTCGAGACGACGACGGCGAGCAGCACGACCATGACCGCGACCCCGCGGAACATCATCCCGACGCCCTGCACGCCGGCACCGGCGTTGCCCGGCGAGCTCGCGCGCACCCGCGTGAGGATCAGCCCGAGCAGCTCACCGCCGACCCAGAGCACCGCTCCGAGCGCCCAGCCCGCGAGCGGCCAGCCGGCGATCAGGAACACCGGCAGGGCGAGCGCGATCACGGCGGCGCCGGCGCTCAGGGGGAGCAGGCGCCCGGGCACCGGGCGCGGGGTCGAGACGGTGCGGTCGATCACGCGCTCAAGTCCT
The DNA here is from genome assembly GCA_963817375.1 of uncultured Thermoleophilia bacterium. Taxonomy (GTDB): domain Bacteria; phylum Actinomycetota; class Thermoleophilia; order Gaiellales; family Gaiellaceae; genus JACVRM01. The sequence continues at coordinate 48,060 of CAWFOB010000005.1, forward strand.
CGTTGTACCGGCGGTAGACGGCATAGGTGCCCACGGGGATGCCGACGGCGGCGCCGGCGAGCGCGCCGATTCCGGCGGATCCGGCCACTGCGCCCACGGCTGCGCCCACGCCGGTGCACACGGCAGTGGCCGCAAGCAGCAAACCGCCCGCGGCTGCGGGCTGGAAGGACGAGCGGGGGACGGGCTCCATCCGGCCGCGAGCATACCAAAGCGAGAGTGGAGCTTGTAACAGGCCAAACCCGCTTATCTGAGCCGAAAATGCCCGCCCTTGTACGCTCCCGCGCGATGGCGTTCCACGTCCGCCGCACCGGCTCGGGACCCCCGGTCGTGCTCGTCCACGGGAGTATCCAGAACAGCTCCACCTGGACGCGCCAGCTGAGGCTCGCGGATGCGTTCACGCTCATCCTCCCCGACCGGCCGGGCTATCCGCCGAACCCGCCGCTCGACTCGAACGAGGCGATCGATTTCGACGGCCCAGGCGGAGCAGATGGCCGAGCTGCTCGGCGACGGCGCGCACCTCGCAGGGTTCTCGTACGGCGGCGTGATCGCGCTGCTCGCGGCGGCGCGGCGGCCGGAGGCGGTGTGGTCGCTGACCGTCATCGAGCCGCCGTGCTTCTGGCGTCGCCCGCGGCGTTCCGGCCGTGGACGAGACCGTCGCGGCCTACGAGGCTCTGTACGGCCGCGCGGACGTGGGTGAGTTCGTCGCGGGGTTCGCCGCCGTCTTCGGCGCCGAGGGCCGTGTGCCGGCGGTCGTCGCGCCGGGGGACGAGCAGGGCGCGCGGGCGCTGATGGCCGAGCAGAAGCCGTGGGAAGCCGAGATCCCCCTCGGCCCGCTGGCGGAGGCGGGCTTCCCGGTGCTCGTGTGCTCGAGCGGCGGCCACCCGGCCTACGAGGCCGTGTGCGACGTGCTGGAGCGCGCGCTCGGCGCCGAGCGCGCTGTCCTGCCGGGCGCCGGGCACGGCGTGCAGTGGGCGCGCGGGTTCAACGACGTCTTCGCCGGCTTCCTGCGGAGCGCCCAGCCGTGAGGCTCCCGATCGAGACGGAGCGGCTGACGATTCGCCCCCTGCGCGAGGACGACGCCGAGGCGCTGCACGAGGCGTGGAGCGACCCGGAGGTGTTCCGCTATCTGCCGGCCGAGCCGTCGTCCTCGGTCGAGGAGACCCGGACGCGGATGGCTCGCCACCTCGGCAAGGAGCTCGCCCTCTGGGCGGTGGAGGAGCGGGCCTCGGGCGAGCTCGCCGGCGTCTGCGGGCTGATTCCCGTCCAGGGAACGGGCCCGGACATCGAGGTCGCGTACCACCTCGCGCGCCGCTGGTGGGGGCAGGGGATCGCGACCGAGGCGGCGAGCGCGTGCGTCGCGGCCGGGCTCGCGGACGGCCTGCCGCGCGTGGTCGCCTACGCGTTCGCGGACAACGCGGCGTCGATCCGGGTGCTCGAGAAGGCAGGCCTGCGCCGCGCGGGCACGCGCCGGGCTTACGGCGCCGAGCTCGCGTTCTTCTCGACGTAACCGAGCGACAGGCTCGTCGTGTTGCCGGTCGAGTCGGCGGCGAGCAGGGTGGCGCCCCAGCGGCCGTCCGGGACGGTGAGCTTCGCCGAGCCGGTCAGGCGGCGCTTGCCCAGGTCGACCGTCTTGCTCCCGGCGCCGTTCGAGAAGCGGACGCGCAGGCGGACCCACGGCGTCTCATCGTCGGCCGCCGTCCAGGAGACGCGGCCGCCCGCGACGGTCGCGGAGACGTCCGGCGCGGTCGTGTCGCGGCGGACCTCGAACGGGCCGACAGGGATCTCCGTCGTGTTGCCGGCGACGTCGGTGGCGACGAGCTTCGCCGCGTAGGCCTGAGCCGGCCGAGTCCCTGGATCCCAGGTGAGCGTGTGCCGCCCGGGCCGGAGCGTGTACGGCCGGCGTTCGCCGGCGACGGCAAGGCGCACCGCTGCGGTCTTCGAGAGCTGGAAGGTGACGGAGGCCTCGTCGCGGAAGCCGTCACGCGGGAGCGGGTAGACGACTTTCACGGCGGAGACCGGCGTGACGTCGGGCGGCATCGTCAGGTCGTCGCCGAAGATCGTCGCGTACTCCGGCCACTCCGGGCGGTCGTCGAGCTGGGACAGGCGGTTGAGCAGGTCGACGACGTACCTGTGGTAGTGGAGCGACGCCTCGGTGCCGCCGAGCGAGTAGAGCGACCAGGAGCCGGTGTCGAAGCTCGGCAGCATCGCAGCCGCCGACGACATCAGCTTGTCGGCGAAGAGCGCGGCATTCGGGTCGCCCGACGTGCGCGCGTACTCGGCGATCGAGAGCGCCGTCTGCAGCTGGGCGTTCAGCACCGTCAGCGAGGAGAAGCTGTAGAGCCGCACCCACGGGCCGACCGGCAGCTCGCGCGTGAGCGCCTGCGCAGCGGTGAACGCGCGGGCCGCAGTGTCCAGGTAGGTCGGGTCGTCGAAGCTCGTCGCGACGCGCGAGTACGCCTGCGCGGCCGCGGCCTGCGCCATCCCGGACGTCCAGGGCGGGCGGCCGCCGCCGAAGGGGAACAGGTACTCCCACGAGAGGCCGCCGTTCGCGGTCGGCCGGGCGCGATCGAGCAGCGAAACGGCGAGGCTGGCGGCGGGCGCCGAGTCGAAGGCAGGCGCGAGGTTGCTCAGCTTCGAGGCGTTCGCGAGCGGGTGGAACTGGAAGCCGTGGCCGGGGAACCAGCGGTAGACGACGCCGTCGGCGTCTTGAATGTCGATCGTGGAGCGCGGCGCTGCCTTCGCCCCGAGGTAGTCCGTGTTGACGTCGAGGGTCGTGAAGAGCGTCAGCGCGCGAGGGGCGTCGTAGCGGTTCGCAAGGGCAGCGGCGTCGTGGAGTTCCCCGGCAAGGTTCTTCGCCCGGTCGCCGGGCAGGCGGTTCCACGTTGCGAGGGCGCGGTTGACCGAGGCGCGGTACTGCCCGGCCGCCTCTGCGTCGAGCCGCCCCGCGATCAGCGCCTGGTTGATCCCGCGCGTGGCCGCGGCGGCATCCTTCTGCGCCTGGGTGGCCGCGACCGCGGGCGACGCGAGCACGGCAGCGAGAACGGCGAGAGCGGCAACTCGACCGACCACAACCTGGCCGAACGTACAGCCCGCGGCGAGCGACGGCCAGGGAACCGAACAGGATCCTTACGATCGCAGCTGTGAGGGTGTGGGTCGATTTCACAAACACTGCGCACGTCCAGGTGCTGCGGCCGCTCGTCGAGCTGCTCGAGGAGCAGGGCCACGAGGTCGAGCTGACTGCCCGACCGCTGTCGCAGACCATCGCGATGCTCGACCGCTGGGGCCGCCACGCCGAGGTGATCGGGCACCACGGCGGCGCCGGCCGGCTCGGCAAGGCGGAGGCCGCCGCCTTGCGCGTTCCGGCGCTCCTGCGCTGGGCGCGCGGCCGCGGCATCGACCGCGGGCTCGCGCACGGCTCGACCGACCTGCCGCCGGTTTGCCGGCTGCTGCGCGTCCCGAACACGACGATGTTCGACTACGAGTGGGCGTCGCTCCAGCACCACGTCAACTGCCGGCTGGCGACGCGGGTGCTCGTCCCCGACGCGATCCCCGCCGGACGCCTCGTCCGCTACGGCGCCCGGCCGCCGAAGCTCGTGCGCTACCCGGGGCTGAAGGAGGAGTACTTCCTCGCCGACTTCGAGCCGGACGCCGCCGTGCTCGAGCAGGTCGGCGCCGACCCATCGCAGGTCGTCTGCGTGATCCGGACTGCACCGTCGTACGCGCTCTACCTCGGCGGCTCCGAGAACCCGCTCCTCCCCCGGCTCCTGCAGCGCATCTCCGACGCCGGCGACGCGCAGGCGGTCGTGTCAGCCGCACGCCGGAGCAGGCGGACGCGATCGCCGCGCTCGGCCTGCCCCGAGTGCTCGTCCCCCGGGAGACGGTCGACGGCCGCAGCCTGGTCGCGCTCGCCGACCTGCTCGTCTCCGCAGGCGGGACGATGAACCGTGAGGCAGCGGTGCTCGGCACGCCGGTCTGGTCGATCTTCGAGGGGCGCCCCGGCGCCGTCGACGAGCAGCTGATCGCCGAGGGCCGGCTGCGAATGCTGACCGACCCGGCCGCCCTCGAGATCCACAAGAAGGCGGATCCGGAGGCGTGGCGCCACCGTGTGCGCCGTGATCCCGCCGAGCTGCTGGGTCTTGCGGTCAGTTAGTGGCTGTCAGCCACTAACTCAGCGACGCCCGGCGGTGAGCGTCCGCTCGACGGCTTCTTCTTGATCCTCTTCCGGCACCGGCCGCTTGAGGTGCAGCGCCTCGAGGTGGCGCTGCTTGAGGATCTCGAGCGTGTAGACCATCCAGATCGAGGTCGCGACCACGATCAAACCGCCGGCAAGGGCGAGAATCGTGTTGCGGAGGTCCCAGACGCCGTGCGGCCGTGGCGGGGCGAAGCGAAGCAGGAGCGCGTACGCGGAGAGCAGCGCCGCCCAGAGATGCAGGTAGGCGGCGGTCCGCCGCTGCGACAGGCCGATGCGCATGAACCGGTGGTAGAAGTGGTTCTGGTCGGCGCTCCAAGGCGGCCGGTGGTACTTGAGCCGCTTCAGCACGACGAACGACGTGTCGAAGATCGGCACCGCGAGCACGAGCAGCGGGCCGACGAGCGCAACGGTCGCGGCCGTTTTCATGACGCCCTGCACCGCGATCGCCGCCAGCAGGAAGCCGAGCGAGAGCGCGCCCGTGTCGCCCATGAAGATTCGCGCCGGGTGGTAGTTGAAGACGAGGAACGCGAGCGTCGCGCCGCACACGATCGCGGACAGCACCGCCGCGTTCTCGCGTCCGAACGAGGCGCCGAGGATGGCGTAGGAGCAGGCCGCGATGCCGACGATGCCGGCGGCGAGCCCGTCCATCCCGTCGATCAGGTTCACGAGGTTCGAGACGGCTGCGATGAAGAGGATCGTGATCGGGTACGCAATCCAGCCCAGATCGTGGTCGCCGATGAGCGGCAGCGTCACGTGGTTGAACGTCACGTCGTAGCCGATGACCGGGATGCACGCGACCGCGACGATCGCGCCCATCTTGATGCTCGGCGGGATGCCGCGGACGTCGTCCACGAAGCCGATCGCCGCAGCGAGCAGGAAGCCGGCCATGATCCCCCGCCACGGCCCGGTCATGTCGACCCAGATGAACGCGCAGATCGCGACGGCGGTGACGATGGCGACGCCGCCGATCCGCGGCACCGGCCGCTTGTGCACGCGCGGCCGGTCGGCCCGGTCGTCGATGCCGCCGACGAAGGGAGCGATGCGGCCCACCAGCGGGGTCAGCGCAACGACGATGACAGCCGCGACGGCGAAGCCGATGGCCGCGGGACTGTCCACCACCAGGGCGCGAACCGACTCCTGGAAGGACATCCGCCGTGTATAGCAGAGTGCCCCGCGGGCCGACACGCGGCGCCCGGGCTGTTTCATAGTGTGACTACCATCCGCCGCTCATGACAGAAGCGCTCGCCACATCCGCATTCGACGACCGCATCGCCACACGCGAGGCCAGGATCGGCATCGTCGGGCTCGGCTACGCCGGCCTGCCGCTCGCCATGGCATTCGGCGAGGCGGGCTTCCAGGTCACCGGCGTGGACCTGAACGAGCAGCGCGTCGAGGCCGTTCGCGACAAGCGCTCGTACCTGGTCGACGTGCCGGCCGAGCGCTACGGCCCGCTCGACGGGCGGCTGCACGCTACGACCGACTACGGGGCAGTCTCGGAGCTCGACGCGCTGACGATCTGCGTCCCCACGCCGTTGTCGAAGACGCGTTCGCCCGACCTGTCCTACATCGTCTCGGCGGCAGAGTCGGTGGCCGCGAACCTGCGCCCTGGCCAGCTCGTCGTGCTCCAGTCGACGACGTATCCCGGCACGACCGAGGAGATCGTCCTGCCGATCCTCGAGCGCGCCGGCGGCGAGGTCGGCTCGGACTTCTTCCTGGGCTACGCGCCCGAGCGCGTCGACCCGGGGAACAAGAACTGGAACATCCACAACACGCCGAAGCTCGTCGCCGGCGTCACGCCGGAGTGCCGGCGCCGCACGGAGCTCCTCTACCGGCAGATCGTCGACACGATCGTCCCGTGCTCGAGCCCGATGGTGGCCGAGACGGCGAAGATCCACGAGAACACGTTCCGTGCCGTCAACATCGCGCTCGCGAACGAGCTGGCGCTGATGTGCGACCGGCTCGGCATCTCGGCCTGGGAGGTCATCGAGGCGGCGGCGACGAAGCCGTTCGCGTTCATGCCGCACTACCCCGGCCCGGGGCTCGGCGGCGACTGCATCCCGATCGTCCCCCACTACCTCGCGTGGCGCCTGCGCGAGTACGGCTACTCGGCGCAGCTGATCGAGGCGGCGCACGAGGTCAATGCACGGATGCCGATCTACGTCGTCTCGAAGATCTCCGACTCGCTCAACAACGCCGGCCTGCCGATCAAGGGCTCGCGCATCCTGCTGCTCGGAATGGCGTACAAGCCGGACGTGCACGACACGCGCGAGTCGCCGAGCCTCGAGATCATGCGGCAGCTGCTCCAGCGCGGCGGCGAGGTCGTCTTCTGCGACGACTGGGTGCCGACCGTCGAGCTCGACGGCGCGACACACGAGACGCTGCCATGGACAGCGGAGACCGTGCGCGAGGCGGATTGCGTCGTCGTGCTGACGCCGCACCGCGATTTCCTGGAGCAGCCGCTCTGGGACGACGCGAAGCTGATCGTGGACACGCGCAACGTCGTGCCGCTCGCGACGACGAGCGCCGTCACCCGCATTTAAGTGCCCCTTCCCTCCGGGTCCCTGGCGCGGCCGCACCACCTGAAGGGGCACTAGTGAGGCTGCTCGTCCTCGGGGCGGGCTACCTGGGCGCGAAAGCCGCCGAGCTGGCGCTCGACCGCGGCGACGAGGTCGTGCTCGCCGACAACTGGTGGGCGACCGACCGCGGGCAGCTGGCGCCGCTCGAGGTGCGCGGCGCGCGCGTCGTCACCGTCGACATCCGCGACCGCCCCGCCCTCGACGGGCTGATGGCGGAGCGCCCGGATCGCGTGCTCGTCCTCGCCGCCCAGGCCTCGCGGCCTCTGGCCGAGGTCCAGCCGGACTACACCGAGGAGACCAACCTGAGCGGCGTGCGACGCGTGGCCGAGGCGGTCGCGAACGCGGGGGGGCTGCCGGTCGCCTACGCCAGCTCGCTGCACGTCTACGGCCCGGGCTTGACTGGTGACGTCGGTACCGGTCACCCGTACGGCGCGCAGGGCGACCTCGCCCACCTCTCGAAGATCTACGCCGAGCTCTGCCTGGACATGTTCGCGCGGCGGCACAGCTTCCCGCTCGGCCTCTTCCGGCTCGGGATCCTCTACGGGCCGAGCACCGTGGAGCACGCCCGAGCTGAGTCGCAGACCGTCGTTGACAAGTTCCGCCGGCTCGCCGCCGCCGGCGAGCCGCTCGAGGTCGACGCGGCCGCCGGGACGATCGGCGTGGCGCACGTCGCCGACGCGGCGCAGATCATGCTCGACGCCCCGCTCGACGGGCCGGCCAACGTCGCCGCCGAGGCGGTCACGGTCGCCGACCTCGCCGCGTTCGCGCACGGGCGGCCCGGCGACGGCGGCGCCTCCTGCCGCTTCGTCACGCCCTTCGAGTACCGGTACAGCGTCGCGGAGTACCTCCGCGAGTGCGTCGCCGCGTGAAGCTCCTCGTCACCGGGGCGTCCGGGTTCCTCGGCTCACGCACGACGGAGCTCCTGCGCGAGCGGGGGCACGAGGTCGTGCCGCTCGTCCGTCCAGGCGGCCGCGAGCGGAGCGTCGTCCCCGATGGCGCCGTCGCGATGGACGCCGGCGACCTCGCCGCGCGGGACCTGGTCGAGGGCTGCGATGCCGTCCTGCACTTCGCCGGCGTCCCCGATCCTGCCTCGTCCGCACGCGACCCCGCGCGCGCCGTGCGAGAGAACGCCGGCACGACCCTGAACCTGCTCGAGGGCGCCGAGCACCACGGCGCCGGCTTCGTCTACCCGTCGACGATCCGCGCCGCGCTCGAGCCGCCGCCCGACGAGTACGCCTTCTCCAAGCGTCTCGGCGAGCTCGTCTGCGAGCTGCACTGGTGGCCGTCGGCGGTCGTCCGGCTGCCCTCCGTGTTCGGGCCGGGGCAAGTCGCGTCGGAGGGGGCCACGGGTGCGATCGCCGCGTTCGCCGCCCGTGCGCTGGCGGACGAGCCGATCACCATCCCGGGCGACCCGCTGCGCACGAGGGACTTCGTCTACGTCGACGACGTCGTCGACGGCCTCGAGCGCATCGTCGCCGACGCCGCCTGGGAGCCGGCCACGTTCTCGAGCGGGATCGGCACGCCGCTGATCCGCGCCGCGGAGCTCGTCATCGAGGCCGCCGCGTCCTCCTCTCCGGTCGACACGCCGGGAGGGAACCTTCCGGAGGGCGAGAACGAGAGCTACCGGGGCGACGGCCCGTCGATACGGTTCACGCCTCGTCCGCTGGAGAGAGCAATCTCGGACTATGTCGACTGGCTCCACGCCCATACCGCTGCTCAAGGCCGCACCCGAGGCTGATCAGCTCGCAGAGCGCCTCGAGGGCGGACCGTGGCGTGGCCTGGAGATCGCGCTCTTCGCGCAGCACATCGCCGACGACGACGCGCTCGCACGCACCGTCGAGACCGTCCGTGAGGCGGGCGCGCCCGCGGGCTTCACCTGGACGGCCGAGGCACCCGTCTCCTGGCCGAGCGGCGCCTTCGTGCGCGTCGACCGGCTCGACGACGAGGCGCGCGCCGGCATCGAGCGCTCAGCCGAGTTCGCGCGGGCGATCGGCTCTCCCGTCCTGACCATCCACCTCTTCGCGCCGATGAGCCCGGACGAGTACGCCGCAGGCGGCGACCTCGACACCGAGACGGTGCAGGCGTTCCTGCGCTTGTACGCAGACGCGTGCCTGGCGCGCGGCGTGACGCCGTGCATCGAGAACGTCCCGCCCGTCCTGCGCATGCGCTCGGGCGGCGTGTTCCTGTCGCCAGTCGGCGGCCACTGGCGCGACCTGCTGGCCTGGCGCGAGCGGGTTCCGGAGCTCCGCTTCACGTTCGACACGTCGCATGCCGCGCTGTTCCGCAATTTCGCCGCCGCCTACGGCTCGCTGTTCGGGCTCACGTCGGCGGACGATCTCGACCTGGCCCGCTACGTGGAGGAGCTCGGACCGGCGACCGAGGTCGCCCACGTCTCGGACGCCCACGGCCTGCTCGGCGAGGGCCTGCCGTACGGGTCGGGCGAGCTCGATCTCGACCCGGTCGTGGCGCGCCTCGCCGCGACGGTGCCGTACCTCGTCGCCGAGATCAACGAGCCGGATCCCGCCCGCTCGCCGGACATGAAGGCCGCCTACCTCGCCGTCGAGCGTGCAATTTCGTCACCGTGCCCGGCACCGGAACGGACGACGCGCCGGCTGCCGCGCGACGACTTCGACTGGCAGACCGTCCTGCGGCGGCGCGACCCGGTGCCGGCGCTGCTCGAGCTCCAGGAGCTCTTCGGCGGCCGGCGCGTGCTCGTCACCGGCGGCGCCGGCTCGATCGGCACCGCGCTCACCACGTTCCTCCTCGGCTTCCGTCCCGACCGCATCTCGGTGCTCGACACGAACGAGGCCGCACTGACCGCCGACCGCCGCTCGCGCGACGCCGCCGCCGTTGCGGCAATGCAGCACGTGCTCTGCGACATCCGCGACCCCGGCCGCGTCGAACGCGAGATCAGCGCGGCGCGCCCCGACATCGTCTTCCACCTCGCCGCGTACAAGCACGTCGACTGGGCGGAGAGCTACCCGGACGAGTTCGTCGAGACCAACCTGGTCGGCAGCTGGAACGTCCTGCGCGCCGCCGACGAGGCCGGCGTCGACACGGTCGTGGTCGCGTCGACCGACAAGGCGGCGCTGGCGGCCAGCTTCTACGGCCGGACGAAGCGCTTCATGGAGCAGCTGACCGCCTACGCCGCGCGCCGCGGCGGCGCACGCCGCGCGGCCGTCCGCTTCGTGAACGTCCTGGGCTCCGCGGGCAGCGCGTCGGAGCTCTTCCTCAGGCAGACGCGCGCGGGCGTGCCGCTCACCGTCACCGACACCGGGATGCTCCGCTACTGGATCACGATGGCGCACGCCGCCACGCTCGCCGCCCACGGCGCGCTGCTCGCCCGCGACGGCGTCCAGCTCGCCGCGCCGTCCGACGCGATCGTGCTCACGGTCGGCGAGCTCGCCCAGCGCATCTGGCGCGAGGCCGGCGGCGAGGGCGAGGCAGACATCGAGCTGCTCGGCATCCGCCCCGGCGAGACGGTGAGCGAGCTGCTCGTCGGCCCCCACGAGGATCTCGGCGAGCCGCGCTTCCAGGGCATCGCGCCGATCGTCGGCGAGATTCCCGCGGCCGCGCCCGCCTGGGTCGTGGAGCGGCTCCCCGCACGCGCGTCGCGCGAGGAGACCCGGGCGGTGTGGCTCGAGGCCATGCGCCGCCCGGGCCTGCTCGCACCATCCGCGGCGAGCCCGCGACCTTAGTCGCAGGGAGCCACTAACTCAGGCAGGAGCGCCCGCCATCATCATCGAGGCCGCCTCGCGCCACTGCTTGAGCGCGACGTCGCCGTCGATCGTGGGGTGCACCTCGACGTCGGAGAAGAAGTTGACCGGGTTCTCGAACATCATCTGATTCAGCGACTCCACGTCGTCGAAGTTGGCAATACCGAAGCCGCCCCCGCCGCCGGCGAAGAACTCGAAGACCTCGAGGTTCCCGCGGTAGCGCTCACGCCACTGGGCGAAGCCCTCGAGCACCATGCCCACCTGCTCGGGCGGAATCGGAAACTTCGGGCGCACGATCACCGCGAACCGCATGCTGCACCTCCCTGTAGATGTGACCCGGGCCGACGGTACTCCGCCGCCGGCGCAGGTTCAACGGGTGCCGTAGAGGCGGTCGCCGGCGTCGCCGAGCCCGGGCACGATGTACCCCTTCTCGTTGAGCCCGCGGTCGACGGCGGCGGTGACGATCCGCACGTCGGGGTGCTCGGCACGGACGTGCTCGATGCCCTCGGGCGCCGACACGAGGCAGACGAGCGTCACGGAGCGCGCGCCCGCGCGCTTGACCTGCTCGATCGCGGCCGAGCTCGAGTTGCCGGTGGCGAGCATCGGGTCGAGCACGATCGCATCGCGCTCGTCGAGGTCGGCCGGCAGCTTGACGTAGTACTCGACCGGCTCGAGCGTCTCCTCGTCGCGGTAGAGGCCGATGAAGCCGACGCGCGCGCTCGAGACGAGCGACAGCACGCCCTCGAGCATGCCGACGCCGGCGCGCAGGACCGGGCACACCGCCACCTTCTTGCCGGAGATGCGCTGCGACGTCATGCGCTCGAGCGGCGTCTCGATCTCGACGTCCTCGGTGGGGAAGTCCTTCGTCGCCTCGTAGGTGAGCAGCAGCGTCACCTCGTTGGCGAGCTTGCGGAAGTGGACAGTGGGCGTGTCCTTGTCGCGCAGGTACGAGAGCTTGTGCTGCACCAGCGGGTGCGTCACCACGGTGAGCATCTCGGTCTCCGTCATCGCGCTCACGAGACGTAGGTCGCGTAGCCGCGGAAGCCGGCGTACAGCGGGTGGCGTTCGCAGAGCGCGGTGGCCGCGGCGGCCAGCGCTGGGAGGTCGGCGCCGTCACCGAGCGCGTCGACGATGATCCGCCCCACCTCGCGGAAGTCGTCCTCCTCGAAGCCGCGCATCGTCGCCGCCGGGGTGCCGATGCGGACGCCCGAGGCGACCGTCGGCGGCCGCTCGTCGAAGGGCACGGTGTTGCGGTTCACGGTCAGGTTGACCTCGGCGAGGCGCTCCTCCGCGTCCTTGCCGGTCCACTCGGTGCGGCGCAGGTCGAGCTGGAGCAGGTGCGTGTCCGTCCCGCCCGTCAGCACGTCGAGGCCGCCTTCCTGGAGCCGGTCCGAGAGCGCGTCGGCGTTCGCGCGGATCTGCCGCTGGTAGTCCCGGAACGGCTCCGTCATCGCGATCTTGAAGCAGGCCGCCTTGGCGGCGATCGCGTGCATGAGCGGCCCGCCCTGCAGCCCCGGGAACATCGCGCGGTCGACGGCGGTCGCGTGCTCCTCCTTGCAGAGGATGAACCCGGAGCGCGGCCCGGACAGCGTCTTGTGCGTCGTCGAGGTGACGAAGTCGCAGTGCGGGACCGGGCTCGGGTGCAGGCCGGCGGCGACCAGGCCGGAGAAGTGCGCCATGTCGCAGAGCAGCAGCGCGCCGACCTCGTCCGCGATCTCGCGGAAGCGATCCGCCTCGACGGTGCGCGGGTACGCGGAGCCGCCGCAGACGATCAGCCTGGGCTGCGCCTCCTCTGCGATCCGGAGAACCTCGTCGTAGTCGACCATGTCGGTCTCGCGCGAGACGCCGTAGTGGGCGATGGTGTAGAAGCGCCCCGAGAAGTTGACCTTGAGCCCGTGCGTGAGGTGGCCGCCGTGCGAGAGCTCGAGCGAGAGGATCGTGTCGCCCGGCTGGAGCACTGCGAGGTACACGGCCATGTTGGTGACCGCGCCGGCGTTCGGCTGCACGTTGGCGTGGTCGGCGCCGAAGAGCTCCTTCGCCCGGTCGATCGCGAGCTGCTCGATCTCGTCGACGACCTCGCAGCCGCCGTAGTAGCGCTTGCCCGGGTAGCCCTCGGCGTACTTGTTCGTCGGGACGCTGCCGATCGCCTCGAACATGCTCGGCCACGTGAAGTTCTCGGAGGCGATGAGCTCGATCTGGTTCCGCTGCCGTTCGAGCTCGCGCCCGAGCAGGTCGGCGATCTCGGGATCGATGTCCGCGAGCCCCGCGGTGCGCAGCTGCTCGAGCGTCAGGTTCGCGACTGCCATGCGCGCCTGAGGATACTCGCGCGGCCGGTTATCGACCCGAGAAATCCGGCTCGCTCCGCTCGCCATGACGATTTCTCACTCCACGCGGGCGATGACTAGGCGATCGCCGCGCGAATCCTCGCCAGTGCCTCGTCGGCCGGCACGGCGCCCTCGCGCAGGATGCGCGGGTCGTCGCCGGTGACGTCGACGACGGTCGACGGCACGCCCGGCAGGTCGCCGCCGTCGAGGAGCAGGCAGTCGCGGAGCGACACGTCCTGCGGGCGGCTCGGATCGCGCCCGCCGGGGAGGTTCGCGCTGGTCGCCGCGACCGCAGCGACGTGCTCGAGCACGCGCATCAGCGCCTCAGGCCCGTCCGGCACGCGCAGGCCGATCGCGTCCGGGTTGCCCCGGGCCAGCCACGACAGCCGCCGCGCCGGGTTCGGCGCGACGATCGTCAGCGGCCCAGGCAGGACGGCGCGCAGGAGCCCCTCGGTGCGGCCGCGGAGCTCCGGCACCAGCGCGAGCAGCGCGTCCACGTCCCGGCCCAGCAGCGCGGTCGGCTGCTCGGGCTGCCGCCCCTTGACCTCGTACAGCCGGGCGACCGCGTCCTCGGACGGCTCCACGCACAGGCCGTAGACCGTGTCGGTTGGGAGGATCGCCGGCAACCCTGCGCGAAGCGCGGCGACGACCTCCTCGACGGACGCGCCGAGCCGGCGGCCCTCGACGACGCGCGGCCGGCCGGCGAGATCGTCGGTGACGACCACGTCCTGGTAGCCGAACGCCTCCAGCAGCGCCCGCGCCTCGGCCGCGCGCGCGTCCGCAACCTCGAGCACGAGATGCCCGCCCGGCCGCAGGCCTCGCACGGCCGCGCGCGCGATCACCTCGGTCGTTCCCGGCCCGACGAGCGCATCGCGCGGCTCCCACTCGCGCACCTCCGGCTCCAGCGTGGCCACCTCGGCGGGATCCACGTACGGCGGGTTGGCGACGACGAGATCCCACTCGCGCTCGCCGATCCAGGCGGCGTCGCGCTCGAGCAGCTCGACCTGCAGGCCGAGCGCGGCCGCATTCTCGCGCGCGACCTCGACCGCGCCGGGCGAGCTGTCGATGCCGGTCACGCGCGCGGCCGGATGCTCGGAGGCGATCGCCAGCGCGATCGCGCCCGACCCGACGCCGACGTCGACGACTGCGGCCGGGCCGTCCAGCAGCGCCAGGCAGCGCTCGACGACGATCTCCGTCTCGGGCCGCGGCACCAGCACGCGCCGGTCGACCTTCAGCGTCAGCCCGCGGAAGCCCCACTCGCCCAGGACGTACGCCAGCGGCTCGCGCGCCTCGCGGCGGGCGATGAGCGCCCAGTACTCGTCCGCCGGCCCCACGTCGTCGACGAACGCCAGCCCGGAACGCGTCGTGGAGAGCACGTGGGCGAGCAGGAACTCCGCGTCGACGCGCGGCGACGGGACGCCGGCCGCCTCGAGCCGCGCCGCGCCCTCGCGGAGCGCGTCGCGGGCGGTCACACCCCGGCGGTTTCCAGCGCGCGCCGCCGGTCCTCGGCCGCGAGCGCCTCGGTGAACTCGTCGAGCTCGCCGCCGAGCACCTTGTCGAGCGCGTGCACAGTCACGTGCACGCGGTGGTCCGTGACCCGGTTCTCCGGGAAGTTGTAGGTGCGGATCTTCTCGGCGCGCTCGCCGCTGCCGACCTGCGAGCGCCGGGCAGCGTCTTGCTCCGCGCGCTGCTTCGCAAGCTCCTGCTCGAGCAGCCGCGCCCGCAGGACGCGCATCGCCTTCTGGCGGTTCTGCAGCTGCGACTTCTCGTCCTGCATCGAGACAACGGTGCCCGTCGGCAGGTGCGTGATCCGCACCGCCGAGTCCGTCGTGTTCACGCTCTGGCCGCCGGGGCCGGTGGACCGGTAGACGTCGATCTTGAGGTCGTTCTCGTCGATCTGGACGTCGACGTCCTCGGCCTCCGGCATGACCGCCACGGTCCCGGTCGAGGTGTGGATCCGGCCCTGCGACTCCGTCTCCGGGACGCGCTGCACGCGGTGCGTTCCGCCCTCCCACTTGAAGATCGAGAAGGCGCCGTCGCCCTTGATCGCGAAGGTCGCCTCCTTGACGCCGCCCGAGTCGTTCTCGCTCATGCCGAGATCCTCGACCTTGAAGCCGCGCCGCTCGGCATAGCGCGTGAGCATCCGGTAGAGCTCACGCGCCCAGAGCGCCGCCTCGTCGCCGCCCGCGCCCTGCCTGACCTCGACGATCACGTCCTTGCGGTCGGCCGGGTCGTTCTCGACGAGCGCCAGCTTGAGCCCGTCCTCGAGCTGCTGCAGCTGCTCCTCGAGCCCGGGGACGAGCTCCCGCAGATCGCTGTCGGCGCGCGCCGCGTCGAGGTCGTCGCGCACCGTCTGCCACTCCTGGGCGAGCTTGTGCGGGCCTTCGAGCTCCTTCAACCGGCGGCCGACCTCGGCCGCCTCGCGGTGATCGTTGTAGACGGCAGGGTCGGACATCCGCTCCTGCACCTCACGGAACGAGCGGTCGAGCTCCTCGACGAGTGCGTCCATCCCGGACATGCGCGAAGCGTAGCCGTGTCGGAGGTTCGCACTCTATAACGTGATTGCTATGTATAGCGAAATCGCGGGCCGCTACCCGCTCACTGAGGAGGTCTGCTTGAGCCGCGCGTTGATGCTGAGCTCGACGTTGTTCTTCAACGCCTGGGAGACGGGGCAGTTGGCCTTCGCCTCCTCGGCCGCCTCGCGGAAGCCGTTCTCGTCGAGCCCGGGCACGGTGCCCTCGACCTCGAGCACGGAGCTGGTGATCCCGGTGCCGGGCACGAAGGTCACGGTTGCAGAGGTCTTCAGCTGCTCCGGCGGCGTGCCCGCCTTGGCCAGGACGTTCGAGAACGCCATCGAGAAGCACGATGCGTGCGCCGCCGCGATCAGCTCCTCGGGGCTCGTGCGTCCGTTCGGGTCCTCGGCGCGCGAGGCCCACGTCACGTCGAGGGGGCCGAACGCCCCGCTACCGACGCGGTCGATCGTGCCGCTGCCGTTGAAGAGGTCGCCGTTCCAGGTCACTTCCGCACGCCGTTCGGTCGCCATGGGGCCTCCTTCGTAGGTCCGCCCCACGCTAGCCGTCTCTAGGCATTCGCCGCAGGCGAATGGCTAGGCCATGATCTCGACGCGCCGCTCCTCGGGCGTGATCCGCCCCTCGACCCGCAGCACCTCGCGGAGCGCCCGGATCGACACCTCGATCTGGTCGAGCGTCGGCTCCCGCGTCGTCAGGCGCTGAAGCCACAGGCCGGGCGCGAGCACCGTCATCAGGAACCGGCTGTCCGTGTGCTTGCCGGCGAAGCGGATCAGCTCGTAGGCGATCCCGGCGATCACCGGCAGCAGCAGGATCCGGCTCGCGATCAGCCAGGGCAGCGAGGGCCGGCCCAGGAACGCGAACACGAAGATCGCGATCACCATCACCCAGAGCAGGAACGCCGTCCCGCAGCGAGGATGGATGAGGCTGAAGCGCTGCACACGCTCGGGCTCGAGATCCTCGCCGGCCTCGTAGGCGTTGATCGCCTTGTGCTCGGCGGCGTGGTACTGGAACACGCGCTTGAGGTCGGGCAGCAGCGAGATCAGGAACAGGTAGGCGACGAAGATCGCCACGCGGATGACGCCTTCGACGATGACGAAGTAGCTCGTCCCGTGGATGGGCAGCCAGTTCGCGATCAGGAGCGGGGTGACCTTGAAGAGCATCAGTGCGAAGCCGATCGCGATCGCGAAGGCGAAGATCATCTGGCCGCGCGACAGCTCGCCGGCCTCCTCGGGATCCTGCCCCTCCTCGCGCGCGGCGACGTTCGCGGAGATGGCGAGCGCGCGAAAGCCGATCGAGAGCGATTCGCCGAGCGCGATCACGCCTCGCAGGATCGGCAGCCGGAAGAGCCGGTGCCGCTGCATGAGCGACTCGACGGGACGCGAGACATGCTCGATGTCGCCGTCGGGCGAGCGCACGGCCACGGCCCAGTTCGAGGGGCCGCGCATCATCACGCCCTCCAGGACGGCCTGGCCTCCGATCGGCGCGCTCATGCCTTTGTGAGCCTCAGCCGCGGCGTGCGCCGCCGGCCTTCTCGAGGCGGCGCTGGAACCGCTCCACGCGCCCACCGGCGTCGAGCAGCTTCTGCTTGCCCGTGTAGAACGGGTGGCAGGCCGAGCAGATCTCGACGTGGAGATCGGGCTTCGTCGACCGCGTCTCGAACGTGTTCCCGCAGGAACAGGTCACGGTCGCGTGCACGTAGTCCGGATGAATACCTGCCTTCATCGCCCGCCCAGGATATCAGAGGCAATCCGGGCTTCCACGTTGCCTCCCGAGACAATCGCGACCACACGCTCGCCGGGCTCGAACTGCACCTTCCCGGCCAGGAGCGCGGCGGTGGCCGCGGCGCCGGCTGGCTCGCAGGCGAGCTTGGCGCGCTGGTAGAGGAAGCGGAAGGCATCCAGGATCTCGTTCTCGCTCACGAGCACGACCTCCTCCACGTGCTCGCGCACGGCGGCGAGGCACGAGGTGCCGGCGAACGGGGCGTTCAGCCCGTCGGCGACCGAGCGCGGCTCGACGGGGACGGGCTCGCCGGCCGCGACCGCGGCGTGCATCGCAGTCGAGATCTCCGGCTCGACGCCGATCACCCGGGCGTCCGGCCGCAGCCCGCGGACGGCCGTCGAGACGCCGCCGATCAGGCCACCGCCGCCGATCGGCACGACGACGACGCCGACGTCGGGCACGTCCTCGACGATCTCGAGCCCGACCGTCCCCTGCCCGGCCATCGTGCGCGGGCCGTCGAACGGGTGGACGAGCGTCCGCCCGGTCTCGGCCATCACCTCGTGCAGGCGGTCGAAGGCCTGGGCGGGCCCGGCCGCGGCCAGGTCGACCTCCGCGCCGTAACCGCGCGTGGCGGCGATCTTCGCTTCGCTGGCGCCCTCCCACATCACGACCAGGCAGTCGATGCCCGCCTGCGCGGCGCCGTAGGCGAGCGCCGCCGCGTGGTTGCCGGCCGAGATACCGACGACGCCGGCGCGGCGCTCGTCGTCCGAGAGCGCGGCCAGGTTCGTGAGCACGCCGCGCGGCTTGAACGAGCCGGTGCGCTGGAAGAGCTCGGCCTTGAGCGCTACGTCGGCGCCCGTGCGCTCGGAGAGCGTCGCCGAGCTGAAGACGGGCGTCCGGTGCAGCCGCCCGCCGATCGCCTCGCGCGCACGCAGGACGTCGTCGAGCGTGACGGCGGTGGTCAGCATCCACGGATGGTAGAGAGGCTCGCCGACTCAGCGCATAACGTCCGGGTGTGCACCCCGTGCGGCTCGAGCTCACGGACGACCTGCGCCGCTCGCGGCTGACCGTCTTCTTCCGGCTGCTGCTCGCGATTCCGCACCTGCTGTGGCTGCTCGTCTGGTCGGTCGCAGCGCAGTTCGCCGCGTTCGCCAACTGGATCGCCGTCCTGATCCAGGGCGAGAGCCCGCCGGTGTTCCACGACTTCCTCGCCAGGTACGTCCGCTACCTGACCCACGTGGCCGCGTACGTCCTGCTCGACGCGAATCCGTTCCCGGGCTTTGGCGGGGCGCCCGGGTACCCGCTCGACGTCGAGATCGCGCCCCCCGTGCGGCAGAGCCGGTGGACGGCCGGCTTCCGCCTGCTGCTCGTCCTGCCCGCCCTGGTGCTTGCGTCGCTGGTCGGCTTCGGGCTCGGCACGTACACGAGTTCGAGCTCGAGCTCGAACTCGTCGTGGGACGTTCGCTTCGAGCCGCCGGGCGTGGCCGTGGTCGCCGCGGTCGGCATCTGGTTCGCAGCGCTGGCGCTCGGGCGCTCGCCCGCGGGGGCTCCGCGACCTGTCGGCCTACGCCGTGGGCTACACGGCACAGATGGTCTCCTACTTCTTCCTGCTGACGGGCCGCTACCCGGACAGCCACCCGGAACGCCTGCTCGGGGAGGCGGCGGTGCCGCACCATCCCGTGCGGCTGCGGCTCGAGGACGATCTCCGGCGCTCGCGGCTGACCGTCTTCTTCCGGCTGCTGCTCGCGGTCCCGCACATCGTCTGGCTGGTGGGCTGGTCGGTGCTGGCGTACCTGGCGGCGATCGTGAACTGGTTCGCGGCGCTCGCCATCGGCCGCTCGCCCCGGCCGCTCCATCGCTTTCTCGCCGCCTACATCCGCTACGCGAGCCATGTCTACGCCTTCCTCTACGTGATCGCGAACCCGTTCCCGGGCTTCGTCGGCCGTGAGACCGGGTCGCCGGTCGGTGTGATCGTCGACGGCCCCGCCCGGCAGCGCCGGCTCGTGACGCTGTTCCGTCTGCCGCTCCTGCTGCCGGCGGCGCTGCTCTGGGGCGCGCTCGGATCGGTGCTCCTGGCGATCGCCGTCGGCGGCTGGTTCGCGTCGCTCGCAACTGGGCGGATGCCCTCCGGCCTGCGCTCCCTTGGCGCCGTCCTGATCCGCTACGGAGCCCAGCTGTCGGCCTACGCGCTCGTCGTGACCGACCGCTATCCCAACTCGAGCCCCGCGCTCCGGACGGAGCCCGCCGCACAGGAACCGTGAGCCGCGCCGTCAAGGCGGCCGGCGTCGCGCTGCTCGCGGCCGCGTGGCTCACATGCGCGATCGCCCTCTGGCGCTCCTCGATCGTGCCCGGGAACCTGCGCCTGCCGCCCCTCGAGGTGCGCTCGCTCTTCACGCCCGCGGAGCTGGCGCGCGCCGCTCGCTTCGAGCGGTTCCTGCGCATCGAGTTCATCGTCTCGCAGCTCGTCCTCATCGCCGCTCTCGCCTTCTGGGCGTGGCGCGGCCCGGGCTACATGCGGGAGTCGGCGGCCGGGCGGATCGGCACCGGGATGCTCCTCGGCATGCTCGGCCTCGCCGTGGGGTGGCTGTCGCAGCTGCCTTTCAGCGTCGCCGAGGTCTGGTGGGAGCGCCGCTACGGGCTGCTGCGAACCAGCTACCTCGACGCGCTCTTCGGCGATTGGTTCGGCCTCGGCGCCGAGTTCGTCGGCATCAGCCTGACCCTGCTCATCGTGATGGGGCTTGCCGGCTGGTTCCCGCGCAACTGGTGGCTGGCCGCCGCGCCCGTGTTCGTCGGGATGGCAGCGCTCTTCGTGTTCGCGTTCCCGTACCTGTCCGACACGCACCGGCTCCGGGACCCGCAAGGTGGCCGCCGATGCGCGCGTGCTCGCACGCGAGGAGGGGCTCGGCAAGGTGCGCGTCGAGGTCGAGGACGTCAGCGCCGACACGTCCGCGCCGAACGCCGAGGCCGTCGGCCTCGGGCCGAGCCGGCGCGTGATCCTCTGGAACACGCTGCTCGACTTCCCGCGCGACGAGATCCGGGTCGTGCTCGCACACGAGTTCGGGCACCTGAAACGCGACCACCTGCTGAAAGCGCTCGCCTGGTACACGCTCTTCGCGTTCCCGGGCGCCTACCTGATCGCCCTGCTCACCCGGCGGCGCGGCGGGATGCGCGCGCCGGAGGCGGTGCCCCTGTCGCTGCTCGTCGTCACGGTCCTCGGGTTGCTCGCGCTGCCGGCCCAGGCGGCCGTCTCGCGGCACACGGAGGCCGAGGCGGACTGGGTCGCGCTCAACACGACGAAGGACCCCGCCGCCGCCCAGCGGCTCTTCCGGCGCTTCACGCGCGTCGCGCTGGAACAGCCGAACCCGCCGGGCTGGTGGGCGTTCCTGACGGCAGACCACCCGACCGTCGAGGACCGCATCCGCATGGCCCGCGCGTGGCAGCTGCTCCACCCGAGGTGAGGCTGTAGGGTCGCCGCGTGCGCTCGTGGGGCACCGAGTTCAAGGAGTTCCTGCTCCGCGGCAACCTCGTCGACCTCGCTGTCGCGATCGTCATCGGCGTCGCGTTCACGGCGGTCGTGACCGCGTTCGTCGCCGACATCATCACGCCGGTCATCGCCGCCATCTTCGGGAAGCCGGACTTCTCGAGCCTCGACTTCACGATCAACGGCAGCCGGTTCGCCTACGGCGACTTCCTGAACGCGCTCTTCACATTCGTGATCATCGCGTTCGTCCTCTTCTTCTTCGTGGTCAAGCCGGTGAACGCGCTCATGGCGCGCTCGAAGACCGAGGAGCCGGTCGCGGAGGAGACGCGCGACTGCCCCGAGTGCCTCAGCTCCATCCCCGCGGCGGCACGGCGGTGCGCGTTCTGCACGGCCGAGGTCGGGCGGGCATCGACGATCTGACGCTCCTCGCAGCTGCGGCGCGCAACAACGCCGACTGGTGCGACGCGTACTGCCGGAGCCAGGGCATCGCCGGCCGGTTCACGGCCGACTGCTGGAGCAGCCCGCGCCGGACGCCTCCGCTCTATCCGGACGCGGTCACGCTCACTCCGGGCGTCGCCGTCGAGGTCGTGCTCGGCCGGATCGACACCGGTGCCGGCTGCTCCGTGAAGGACAGCTTTGACGACCTCGACCTCGCCGCCGCCGGGTTCCGGCCGCTCTTCCGCGCGGCGTGGATCGCTCGCACCGATGCACGCGAGCCGCGCAGCGACTGGTCGGCCTCACCGATGGCAGGCATGGAGCACCTGGTGGCAGCCCTGGACGGCCCGGCGGGCAGCGCGGTGGCAACCCGGAGCGCCGGCGTCGTCGGCCTCAGCAACGTCGCGGGCGACCTGGGGGCGGCGTTTGCAGGAGCCGCCGCAGCAGTCGGGGCGCACTGGGGGCCGTTGCCCGTCGTCGGCTACGAGACCGGCGCCGCCCTCGAGGCCGCGCACGAGGCCGGCTTCCGGAGCATCGGCGAGCTGACCGTGTGGATCAGGTAAGCGTGTACTCGGGCCCGGAGCCGCCCTCGGGCGGCGTCAGCCGCCCGCCCTTGGCCGTGATCGCGCCGCACTGGACGCAGTTCGACGGAGTGACCTGCACCTCGACGGTGCCGTCGTCGTCGGCTTCGCCGACCTCGTAGACCTGCGCGGGGCACATGCGCGTCCACAGCTCGGCGATCTCGACGGGCACCTGCCGCTCGATGCGGATGTGATTCGGCTGGTCGTCGCGAGTCCGGTTGCCGGAGGCGTAGACGGACGAGAGCTTGTCGAACGTGAGCGTGCCGTCAGGCACCGGGTAGCGCGCGGCGCGGTTCGTGCGGATGAGCGGCACCTCGGCGTCGCGCTCGAGCTCCGCGTTGCCGTGCGGGACGTTGCCCATGGTCGCGGTCTGCATCCCGGCCTTCATGCCGCCGCGCCAGAACCCTTTCGCGAAGGCGGGCCGCATGTTGCGGACCGCGCGCAGGTCCTTCCAGACGAAGCTCGAGCGCAGCGACTCGTCGTAGCGCTCGAGCGCTCCCGGCCGCCACGCCGTCTCGCCGCCCTGGAGGGTTGCGAAGACGGCCTCCGCGGCGAGCCGCCCCGACTCGACCGCGTAGTGGATGCCCTTCAGGGCGGGGACGTTGACGAGCCCGGCCGCGTCGCCGCAGAAGACGGCGCCGGGCGCGTGCAGGCTGCTCGGCAGCGACAGGAGCCCGCCCTCGGGGATCGTCTTCGCGCCCCAGGCGAGGCGCTCGCCGCCGGCGACGATCTTCCGGATCAGCCGGTGCGTCTTCAGCTCCTGGAGTAGGTCGTGCGCCGAGAGCTCGACGTCCCGGTAGTCCATCCCGACCACCATCCCGAGCGTGACCATGTCGTCGCCCATCGGGTACACGAAGGAGCCGCCGAACTCGCGGTAGCGCTTCCCGTTTCGCAGCGGCCAGCCCATCGTGTGGATGATCCGCCGCAGGGGCTTCGCAACCCGCCAGACCTCCTTGACGCCGAGCGCCCACACCTGTGGGCTCTCGCCCTGGAGGCCGAAGCGGTCGAACGCGACGCCGGTGAGGTGCCCCTGGGTGCCCTCGGCGAGCACGGTCGCGCGCGCCACGATGTCCGAGCCGGGCTCGTAGTTGCCGAGCGGCTCGCCGTCGCGCCCGCGGCCCTTGTCGCCGGTGCGGACGCCGACGACGCGGCCGCCGGCGACGAGCAGCTTCTCGCCGACCGTCTCCGGCAGGATCAGCGCGCCCCCCTCCTCCGCGTGCCCGGCGAGGAAGCGGCCGAGCTCTGAGACCGAGACCACGTAGTTGCCGTGGTTTCGCATCGTCGGCGGGGCCGGGATGCGGTAGGCCCCGCGCCGGGTCAGGTAGTAGACGCCCTCGCCGTGCACCCGCGTCAGGAACGGCATGTCCGCCGTGCCGAGCCGGCCGCGGAACAGCGTGCGCAGCGCGGTCGGGTTCACGACGGCGCCCGAGAGCAGATGCGAGCCGGGCTGCTTGCCCTTCTCGAGCACCGCGACCGGCACGTCGCCGAGGCGCTCGGCCACCTCCGGCGCCCCCTCGAGCAGCTGGCCCAGCCTGATCGCGCAGGCGAGGCCGGCCGGGCCGGCGCCGACGATCAGCACGCCGACGTCGATGCGCTCGTCCTCCGGGTCCGTGGGCTCGGCCACGAACTCGCTCGCCTCAAACGGCGGCGGGAAGTCCGCTGGCCGGACGCTCATGCGCCCTTGCGCGCGCGGACGAGCTCGGTGAGCTTCGGGACGACCTCGTTGACGTCGCCGACGACCGCGAGGTCGGCGAACTCGAAGATGGGGGCGTTCGGGTCCTTGTTGATCGCGACGATCACGTTCGAGGACTGCATCCCGACCTTGTGCTGGATCGCGCCGGAGATGCCGCAGCCGATGTAGAGCTTCGGCGCGACCGACTTGCCGGTCTGCCCGATCTGGGTCGAGTACGGGTACCAGCCGGCGTCGACGACCGCGCGGGTGGCGGCAACTGCGCCGCCCAGCGCCTTCGCCAGCTCCTCGAGCGGGCCGAAGCCCTCCGGGCCGCCGAGGCCGCGGCCGCCCGCGACGATGATGTCCGCGTCCTCGATCGAGGGCCCGCTCGCCTCCTCGTGGGCCTGTTCCACCATTTCGGCGGCGAGCGAGAAGTCTTCTAGCTCGGCCTGGACACGCTCGACGGTCGCCTGGCCGCCCGACTCGGTAGCGTCCAGCGCGCCCGCGCGGAAGAGCGCGATGCGCGGTGTCGACGTCCAGCCGACCTCGCAGATGACCGAGTCGGCCAGGACAGGCTGGGTGCCGATAAGCCCGTCGCCGTCGCCTCGCACGTCCGTGAGCTGCCAGTTGAGCCCGGCGTCGAGCCTCGCAGCAAGCCCCGCGGCGACGTCGGCGCCGAGGATCGTCTGTGCGGCGAAGACGTTGTCGAAGCCGCCCGCCTGGACGACCTGGGCGAGCACGTCCACGCGCGGCTGCGGCAGCGGCGCCTCGAGGCGCGCATCGTCGGCCACGTAGACGGTTCCGGCCCCGTGGGCGCCCGCCTGCGCGGCGAGCCCCTCCACCCCGCTGCCGATGACCACGCCGGCGACGTCCCCGCCGAGCGAGGCCGCCTTCGACAGCACACCCAGCGACGGCTTGAGCAGCTCGCCCTCGTGGTGCTCCAGGAAGACGAGGGTCTTCACAGGAGCCGCTTCTCCGCCAGAAACTCGACGATCTCGCCGGCGGCGCCGTCGCCCTCGACGCGGCGCGACTCGCCGCGCGGCGGCGGGTCATTCAGCGCAAGCACGGAGGTGCCCGAGCCGCTCTCGCCGACCTGGCCGCCGTCGACGCCGACGTCGCCGAGGGAGAGCACCTCCTGCGGCTTCTTCTTCGCGCCCATGATCCCCTTGAGCGACGGGTAGCGAGGCTCGTTGATCGCGTCGGAGACGGCGATCACGGCCGGGAGCGGCGCGCGGATGACGTCGTAGCCGAACTCGGTCTGGCGGCGGCCGCGCACGGCGCCGTCCTCCACGGTCAGCTCGGCGACCTGCGACACCATCGGGCGGCGCAGCCGCTCGGCGACGGCCGCCCAGAGCACCGCGCCCTCCGAGTCGCCCGCGTACTGGCCGAACAGGACGAGGTCGGGTGCCTCGCGCTCGAGCACGGCGGCGAGGACTCGGCTCGTCGCCAGTGCGTCAGAGCCGGCGGCGGCGTCGTCGCTGACGAGGATCGCCCGGTCGGCCCCCATCGCGAGCGCCTTGCGCATCGCGTCGCCGGCGGACGAGGGGCCCATCGTGACGAGGACGACCTCGCCGTCGCCGCCGGACTCCTTCAGGCGCAGGGCCTCCTCGACGGCGTTCGCGTCGAACGGGTTGAGCGCGCCCTCCCCGGAGCGGTCGAGCCGTTTGGTCGACGGGTCGATCCGCTTCGACGGGTTGTCCGGAACCTGCTTGACGCACACGGCGATCTTCATCGCCGTCGGATCCTAGACGTGTACCCCCATCGTGATGGCGCCTGTGTAACCGGAGCTCGTGCGCTTCAGCGCGAGCATGCCCTTGGCGCCGCCGTTGCGGTAGATCGCGTCCTGCGCGTTGGACGTGTCGGGGCTCGTGCCATGGGTGCTGTACGGCGCGTTCGCGTAGACCGATTGCGTGATCGCGGCCGGGAAGAAGAGCTGCCCCGTGTGGACGACCCGCCCGTTGACGTGCACCTTCACGTGGATGTGCACCGCGCGGCCCTGGTACCAGCCGGCGTAAATCGTCTTGATCTGGGCGATGCCGTTGGCGTTCGTCTTCTGCCCGCCGCGGAGGAAGTTCGTGCCGGGGTTGTTCGCGACGGCGCCCGAGTAGACGCCGCCCGCGTCGCAGTGCCAGAGCTCGACGGTCGCGTTCCTGATCGCCTTGCAGGTGCGGGCGTTCAGGACCTTCAGGTCGAGCAGGAGCGGCGTGCCCGGCTTGCCCTCGGTGATGTCGCGGCGCAACGTCTCGCCGTTGACGTAGTACGGGCCTTCCGTGAGCTCCGGGGTCAGCACGCACTTCACGAGGCCGCGCGACACGGCGTCGGTGCCCGATCCGGCGGCCTCGGCAGTCGGCGAGCCAGGCGCCGCCGGCGCCCACGACCGCGGCCGCACCGGCGAAGCGCAGGAGGGACTCGCGCCGCGTCAAACCTGTCTCGTGCTCTGTCACGCGGCCAGCGTACGCGCGGCGCCTGAGAGGCGCCTGTGCGTTAGGGTGCCGCCCTTCGGAGCGCCCCGGCCTCATGAAGAGCCACCGGACGACAGCCCGAGGCCTCGCCCTCACCCTCGCCCTCGGCCTTGCCGCGGCGGCGTCGGCTGCTCCGGCGGGGAAGGTGCCGAAGCAGATCGTCTTCCCGCTCGTCGGACCGGCGCAGTACTTCGCGAACGACTTCGGGTCTCCGCGGCCGCAGGGCCCGCACCAGGGGGACGACATCATGTCGGTGCGCCACGCGCCGGCGGTCGCCGCGGAGGCGGGCCGCGTCGAGTTCGAGACCGGTAGCTCGCGCGCGGGCTGCATGCTGCGGCTCTATGGCCATAGCGGCACCGAGTACGTCTACATCCACCTGAACAACGACCTCACCGCCGGGAACGACAACCGCGGCTCGTGCGTCCAGGGCGTCGCGTTCGCGAAGGGCCTCCAGAGCGGCGACAAGGTGACCGCCGGCCAGCTTGTGGGCTACGTCGGCGACTCCGGTGACGCGAACGGGCTACAGCCCCACCTGCACTTCGAGGTGCATCCGAACGGCAAGGCCGCGGTCGACCCGTACCCGACGCTCCAGGACGCGCAGCGGCTGCTCTTCTCGGTCGCGGACGGGACGACCTTCACGCTCCAGCTCACCGGCACGATGACGGGCGGCGACCCGACCGCGAAGAGCGTGAAGGTGAAGGTCGACTCGGCGCGCTGGTGGCCGAACGGCCTCAAGGTGGACGGCGTCGACCGGACGATCAGGATCGACACGTCGATCGCCTCGGTGGACAGCGCGGCCGACTCGACCGCCCGCGTGGCGAAGGTCGGTCAGCGGCGCGTGACGATCATGACCGCGCCGATGCCCGCGACGCGTGACGCGCAGTTCGGCAAGCCGGACGCGCTGGTTGCGCAGCGCGTCCTGCTAGGCCAGTAGCGCCTCAGCGGCCGACGAACTTCGGCTCGCGCTTGTCGACGAACGCGGTCAGGCCCTCCCTCGCGTCCTCGCTGGCAAAGAGGCCGCCGAAGTCGGAGCCCTCGCGGCTCAGGTTCTCGTCGTGGTCGCCCTGGAGCGCGGCGTTGACCGCCGCCTTTGCGGCCGCCAGCGCCACCGGGCTCTTCGACGCCAGCAGCCGCGCCGTCTCGAGCGTGCGCTCCATCAGCTCGCCAGGCTCGTAGACCGCGTTCACGATCCCGAGCCGGAGGGCCTCCTCGGCGTCGACGGTGCGGCCGGTCATGACGAGGTCCTTGGCGACCGCGAGCCCGGCGACGCGCGCGAGCCGCTGGGTGCCGCCCCAGCCGGGGATGATCCCGAGGTTGATCTCGGGCTGGCCGAGCTTCGCGGTGCTCGCCGCGAAGCGCAGGTCGCACGCGAGGGCGAGCTCGCACCCGCCGCCGAGCGCGAACCCGTTGACGGCCGCGATCGTCGGCTTCGGCATCGTCTCGAGCAGCCGGCCGGCCTCGTGCCCCAGCGCGCCCCAGCCGCGCGCCTGCTCGGGCTCCAGGCCGCTCATGTACTTGATGTCAGCGCCCGCGATGAAGGCACGGTCGCCGGCGCCCGTCAGGACGACGACGCGCGCCGCATCATGCTTCGCGAGCTTGCGTCAGCTCGTCGCGGAGCGCGGTCAGCGTTTCGAGGTCGAGGGCGTTCAGCGCCTCGGGGCGCGCGACCGTGACGGTCGCGACGCCGTCGGAGAGCGCGGCCTGGATCACGCGGCGACGCGCTCTTTCAGGAAGTCGACGATCTCGGCTCGTCGGCGCGCCCGGCGTGAAGATCTCGGCGACGCCGAGCGCCTTCAGCTCCTCGGCGTCCTCGCGGGGAATCGTCCCGCCGACGACGACGAGCACGTCCTCGGCGCCGTTCGCCTTCAGGCCCTCGAGGATGCGCGGCACGAGCGTCATGTGCGCGCCCGAGAGGATCGAGATGCCGACCGCGTCCGCGTCCTCCTGGATCGCGGTCTCGACGATCTGCTCGGGCGTCTGGTGCAGGCCGGTGTAGATGACCTCCATGCCGGCGTCGCGCAGCGCGCGCGCGATGATCTTGGCCCCGCGGTCATGCCCGTCGAGGCCTGGCTTCGCGATGACAACGCGGATCTTCCCCGCCATTTCCGCGAGTATAGGAGCGGTGCAAGTCCAGGTCGTCGGCTCTTCCCCGGCGTGGCCCAACCCGGGAGGCGCGCAGTCCGGCTACCTCGTCGAGCGGCCGGGTGCTGCTCGACTGCGGGCCCGGCGTGCTCGGCCGCCTGCGCACGCAGAACGGCAGCTGGCCCGACGTCGACGCGATCGCGATCACGCACTTCCACCTCGACCACTGGGGCGACCTCGTGCCGTGGGTCTGGGGCCGGATGTTCGGCCTCGGGCAAGGCGCTGCACGACGCCGGAGCTGTGGGTGCCGCCGAACGGCACGGAGGAGCTGGAGCTCTTCGGCGGGACGTTCGGGACTCCGTGGAATGTTCGAGCGCACCTTCGAGATCCGCGAGTACCCCGAGGAGGAACCGTTCACCGTCGGCGGGGCTCGAGATGCCGCGCCACGCGCGTCCCGCACTACACGCTCGAGACGTACGGCTTCCGCGTGACGGACGGGACGCGGACGCTCGCCTACTCCGGCGACTCGCGGGCCGAGCGAGCGCCTCGCCGACGCTCGCCCGCGACGCCGACCTCTTCATCTGCGAGGCGACGCTCGAACGCGGCGAGCTGGACGGCGAGCTACGCGGGCACCTCTCGGCCGACGAGGCGCTCGAGGCGCTACCGCGCGTCGGGCGCGCGGCGGCTGCTGCTGACGCACCGGCCGCAGGAGCTGGAGCTCGACGACGGCCTCGAGCTCGCCTACGACGGGCTCGAGCTGGAGGTCTGAGCCGGGCCGTGCGCGTCGCGGTAGGCGCGCTCGGCGCGCCGGTGCCGCAGGATGCCGCGGGCCAGCAACGCGAGCGGGAGCACGACGATCAGGCCGAAGATGCCGACGATCGGGAGCAGCAGCCAGCCGCTGCCGATCGGCTGCGGCGCCGAGTCGGCGACCTCCTTCGCCTGCGTCGCGCGCTCGGTCGGGCTCAGCGTGCCCGGCGAGATCGGCGCCCAGTAGTCGACCATCCAGTGCGGGCTCGCGGGGGGCCCGCGCCTCACGAGCTCCATCGAGAAGAGGACGGCCAGGGCCGTGGAGTGCGCGTGCGGAAGCATCGAGACCTGGTAGCCGATGTGATCCTTGATCGTGTAGTCCGTGTGGTAGCGGACGCTGTCGAGCTGGTCGGCCGGGAACGGCACGACCGGGATGTTTCCGCTCTTCCACGCCGTGCGGGTGAAGCCCACGCGCAGCTCCGGCGCAGTGAGAGCCCACGACTGGTCGACGTTGCGGCGGAGCACCGCCGTGTCGATGAACTTCGCCGCCGCGAGCTTCGCCGAGGCCTGATCGGCCGAGCCCATCCGCACATGCTTGGGCGCAGGCGCGACGATGGTCGGCTTGCCCGCCCGCGTACCAGGCAACTTCATGCCGTTGTTGTCGGGCATCAGCACCACGGCCAGGCCGACGACGCCGGCGGCTGCCAGCAGCCCTACACCCCACTTGAGCCGGCGCTTCCGGCGCGGCGACTCGAACATTCCGGTGATCCCCCGCCCCCCGGAGGATGCCGTCATCGGCGGGCTCCTAGTTGTTCGGGTTGGCGGGGATCGGGATCGCGACGTCCTGCTGGACCTCGTTCACGACCCAGTGCGCGGTCTTGCCCGTGCCGACCTTGTCGACCTTGATGTAGAAGGTGCCGGGCTTGAAGTTCTTGCCCGTCTTGGCCGGCTCGAGCAGCACCTCGAGCAGCGCGCTCGTCTTCGTCGCGTAGTCGACCTTCATCGGCGCTTGCTTGATACCGCCGAAGAAGACGGGCACGGCGATGTTGCCGGTCATCCACTCCTTGCGGCTCATGCCCGCGCGGACGTCGGGGCCGGCGAGCGCCCACGCCTGGTCCAGGTTCTGGCGCTGGACAGCGGTGAGGATGAAGCGGCCGGCGACGTTGCGCGCGCCCTGCGGCACCTTCTTGATCAGCTTTTCCTGCGGGACCGTCTGCGGCTTGAAGTTCGGCGACGGTGCAGCCTCCTTCGCGCTCGTCCCGCCCTGGTTGGGCAGGATGAAGACGAGCGCCCCGACGACGCCCGCCAGCAGCACGGCGCCGGCGACCCACGGGAACCATTTCTGGAACCGGCGCGAGTTGATGGCTGCGTCCAGGGTCGACACGTTCTTCAGTGTAGACGGGCTTTTTCACTGTTGGTTAGCCGCGAATTTGTTAATCGCGGATGAACTGAACCACGCACCCGCCCAAGAGCCCGCAAGACCACGGGACAGGCTTCAGCCTGTCCCGTACAGCGCCTAGGTGCCGTTAAAAGACGGGGGTTTCCCGCCAGATGCCCCAGACCTCACGGAGGGCGTCGCACATCTCCCCCATCGTGACGTACGCGCGCGAGGCGTCGACGATCAGCGGCATGAGATTGGCGTCTCCGGCGGCGCCCTCGCGCAGCTTCGCGAGCGCCGCCTCGACCGCCGCCGAGTCGCGCCGCGCGCGTAGCTCCTGCACCCGCTCGACCTGCTGGCGCTCGAGCGCGGGGTCGATGCGCAGGATCTCGAGCGGAGTCTCCCCTGCGACCTGGTAGCGGTTCACGCCGACGATCACGCGCTGCTTCGCCTCGACCTCGGACTGGTAGCGGAACGACGCCTCGGCGATCTCGCGCTGGAAGAAGTTCTCCTTGATCGCGGCGACCACGCCGCCGAGCTCACGGATGCGAACGAAATACTCGTACGCCCCCGCCTCCAGGCGGTTCGTCAGCTCCTCGACGTGGTACGAACCGCCGAGCGGGTCGATGGTGTTGACCACGCCGGTCTCGTGCGCGATCACCTGCTGCGTCCGCAATGCGATTCGGACGGCGTCCTCGGTCGGCAGCGCGAGCGCCTCGTCGAAGGAGTTCGTGTGCAGCGACTGGGTCCCGCCGAGCACTGCAGCGAGCGCCTCGAGCGCGGTCCGCACGATGTTGACCTCGGGCTGCTGCGCGGTCAGCGACACGCCGGCCGTCTGCGTGTGGAAG
The DNA here is from genome assembly GCA_963817375.1 of uncultured Thermoleophilia bacterium. GTDB lineage: Bacteria > Actinomycetota > Thermoleophilia > Gaiellales > Gaiellaceae > JACVRM01. The sequence continues at coordinate 78,804 of CAWFOB010000005.1, forward strand.
CGCATCAGCCACGAGCGTGGGTTCTTCGCGCCGTACGTCTCGCGTAGCTCGCGCGCCCAGATGCGGCGCGCGGCGCGGTACTTGGCGATCTCCTCGAAGAAGTCGAGGTGCGCGTTGAAGAAGAACGAGAGCCGCGGCGCGAAGTCGTCGACGTCGAGGCCGCGGTCGATCGACGCCTCGACGTACGCGAACCCGTCCGCGAGCGTGAACGCAAGCTCCTGGACGGCGTTCGACCCGGCCTCGCGGATGTGGTACCCGGAGATCGAGATCGGATGCCACTTCGGCATCTCGCGGGCGCAGAACTCGACCATGTCGATCACGAGCCGCATGGACGGCTCCGGCGGGAAGATCCACTCCTTCTGCGCGATGTACTCCTTGAGGATGTCCGTCTGGATCGTCCCGCGGAGCTCCGAGCGCGGCACGCCCTGCTCCTCGCCCACGCAGAGGTAGAAGGCCAGCAGCATCGCCGCGGGCGCGTTGATCGTCATCGACGTCGAGACGTCACCGAGCGGGATGCCGCTGAACAGCGTCTCCATGTCGTCCAGCGAGTCGATCGCGACGCCCTCGCGGCCGACCTCGCCGAGCGACCTGGGGTGATCCGAGTCGTAGCCCATCAGCGTCGGCATGTCGAAGGCTGTCGACAGCCCGGTCTGGCCGTGCTCGAGCAGGTAGCGGAAGCGCTCGTTCGTCTCGGCGGCGGTGCCGAAACCGGCGAACTGGCGCATCGTCCAGAGCTTCCCGCGGTACATCGACGGGTAGACGCCGCGCGTGAACGGATAGACGCCCGGATAGCCGAGATCGCGCTCGTAGTCGACGTCGACGGTGTCGGGCGTCGCGACCGGCTCGTTCTCGAGCCCCGAGATGGTGGTGAAGAGCTCGCCGGTGCGCTCGGGCACCGCGTCGTAGAGCTCACCGCGCCACTCGTCGGTCGGGGTCGTCGCGCGCGGGTCCTCGGTCGTCGCCATGGCGGCCATTGTACGAGGCCGTCCCCTGCCGGATCCCCCGCCTGGCAGATCGTCAGCCGGTAGAGCCTCCCGGCCGCCAGAGCGGCTCGGCCTCGCCGGCGTGCGCGTTCGCGGCGCGCGCGAGGATGAAGAGCAGGTCGGAGAGCCGGTTCAGGTAGGGCAGCACCAGCGGGTTGACCTCGACCTCCTCCGCTGCGGCGATCACCTCGCGCTCGGCGCGCCGGCACACCGTACGGGCCACGTGCAGGCGGGCGGCGGTCTCGGTGCCGCCGGGCAGGATGAAGCTGCGCAGCTCGGGCAGCTCGGCGTTGAAGCGGTCGCAGTCGGCCTCGAGCGCGTCGACGAGCTCCTGCGTGACGCGCAGCCGGTCGGCGATGCCCCACGGGACGCTGAGGTCGGCGCCGACGTCGAAGAGCTCGTTCTGCACGCGGGCGAGCACGGGCCGGAAGACGTCCGGGAGGTCGCCGGCGAGCGCGACGCCGATGTGGGAGTTCAGCTCGTCGACGGTGCCGAACGAGGCGATGCGGCAGTCGAGCTTCGAGACGCGCGACCCGTCGCCGAGACTGGTCTCCCCGGCGTCGCCCGCGCGCGTGTAGATGCGCGTGAGGCGAACCGGCTCGTCGCGGTTGCGCGGCACCGTCCTAGGCTACGCGCGTGATCCGACGCGCGACGCCCGCCGACGCCGACGCGGTCGGTCGGATCTTCGTGGCGGCGCGGGACGAGATGCCGTACCTGCCGCGCATCGGCGACGACGCACGCTCATGGCTCGGCTCGCTCTTCGTCGAGCGCCACCAGCTCTGGGTGTGGGACTCGGACGACGAGATCGCCGGCTTCGTGGGCGTGGACGACGGCGAGGTGAGCCACCTGTACGTCGCGCCGACGGCGCAGGGGCAGGGCGTCGGGACGGCACTGCTCGAGCACGCCAAGACGGTTTCGCCGGCGCGCCTGGAGCTGTGGGTGTTCCAGCGAAACGAAGGAGCACGGCGGTTCTACGAGCGGCACGGCTTTCGGCTCGTGCGCCTCACCGACGGCACGGACAACATGGAGTGCGAGCCGGACGCGCTCTACGCGTGGGCCGGCTCGGGCTGACGGGCGACCCCCCGCTCAGCGCACGAGGGAGCGTTCCGCGAGCCCGAGGATCGAGCGCGCGATGACGAGCCGCTGGATCTCGCTCGTGCCCTCGTAGATCTCGGTGATCTTGGCGTCGCGGTAATAGCGCTCGACCGGGAACTCCTTCGTGTAGCCGTAGCCGCCGAAGACCTGGATCGCCTCCGCCGTCTGGCGGCGCGCCATCTCGGATGCATAGAGCTTCGCCTTCGCGCCTTCCTCGGCATGCGGCCGGCCCTGCTCCTTCAGCCAGGCCGCCCGGTAGACGAGCAGCCGCGCCGCGTCGATCTCCGTCGACATGTTCGCGAGCTTGTGCTGGATGGCCTGGAACTCGCCGATGCGGTGGCCGAACTGACGGCGCTCGAGCGCATACTCGCGGGCGGCGTCATACGCCGCCTGGGCAATGCCGAGCGCCTGGGCGGCAATGCCGATGCGGCCGCCGTCGAGCGTGGCCATCGCAACGCGGAAGCCGCGGCCCTCCTCGTGCAGGAGGCGGTCTGGCCGCACGTGCACGCCCTCGACCACGATGTCATTCGTGACCGAGGAGTTGAGGCCGAGCTTCTCCTCGGTGCGCGTCACCCGGATCTGATCGCCGTCGAGCACGAAGGCCGAGACCCCACGCGCGGTCGTAGTCTCCGGGTCGGTGCGTGCGAACAGGAGCACGGCTCCGGCGTAGGCCGCGTTCGTGATCCACTGCTTGGAGGCGGTGATCGTCCAGCCGTCGCTGTCGGCCTCGGCGCGCGATCGGAGCGAGCCGGCGTCCGAGCCGGCGTCGGGCTCGGTAAGGGCGAAGGCGCCGAGATACTCGCCCCGGGCGAGCGGCGGCACCCAGCGCGACCGCTGCTCGTCGGTGCCGAAGGTGAGGATCGGCAGCGTGACGGCGCTCGTGTGCACGGCGACCGTCACCCCCACGCCTGCGTCCGCGCGCGAGAGCTCCTCCAGCACGAGGATGTAGGACAGGAAGTCGGCGCCCGCGCCGCCGTACGCCTCGGGGATGCAGGCGCCCATCAGGCCGAGCTCGGCCAGCTTCGTGAAGACATCGCGCGGGAAGCGGTGCTCGCGGTCCCACTCGGCCGCCTGCGGCCGGATCTCGGCGTCGGCGAACTCGCGGGTCAGCTGCTGGATCTCGCGCTGCTCGGCGGTCAGGTCGAAATCCACGCCGCCTCTTATACCCCGGCGCCGGTCAGCACTCGCCAGGGGCTGTCCCCGAAGGGGGCTGTCCCTCGTGCGTGCGTTGGACAGCGCCCGGCCTCCGCCAAAAGCGTTTGCGAAAGGCGAGACATGACCAGCCACTGGGGACAGCCCCCTTCGGGGACAGCCCCACGGGGACAGCCCCTACACGTGTGCGAAGCGTCTGTGGATCGCCCGCAAGCGCGGCTCGGCGTCGCGGAACGCCTGCACCACGTACGGGTCGAACTGCGTCTTCGACTGGCCGATGATCTCGGCGCCCGCCGCGTACCAGTCGAGCGCCCGGCGGTAGGGCCGGTCGCTCGTCATCGCGTCGAGCGCGTCGGCGACCGCGAAGATCCGCGCTCCGACCGGGACGTCCGTCCCGCAGAGCCCGTCCGGGTAGCCGCCGCCGTCCCAGCGCTCGTGGTGGTGGCGCACGACCTTCAGCCCCTCGCCCTGGAGAACGGCGACGCCGCCGAGCATCTGCTCGCCGAGCACCGCGTGCGTCTCCATCAGGCTGCGCTCGCTGTCGGTGAGCGGCCCGGGCTTCTGGAGGATCTCGTCGGGCACGCCGATCTTCCCGACGTCGTGGAGCAGGAAGCCGTACTCGGTGCCGGCGTCGTCGACGAGCTCGGGCCGCACCTCGCGCGCGAGCTCCATCGCGTAGCGCTGGACGCGCTGCGAGTGCTCGCGCGTGCCGGTGTCCTTGGACTCCAGCGCGCTCGCGAGGGCGCCAACGGTCTCCTGGTACGCGCTCTCGAGCAGGATGCGCTGCCCGCGCTCGATCTCGAGCAGCCGGCGCAGGTCCTTTGCGTAGAGCGTGAGCTGCTCCTCGGGCTCACGCGGGCGCGTGACCTGGAGCGTCCCGTCGGCCCGGCCGCCCGCGAGACGCTCGACCACGCCGAGGAGCTCGAGCGGGCTGAACGGCTTGCGCAGGAACGCGTCGGCGCCGGCCGCGCTCGCCTCGTCGGCGCCTCCCTGGTCGGAGCCGGTCAGCAGCACGACGCCGATGCCCCGCCATTCCGGGTTGTCCTTGACCGCGCGGCAGAGCGACAGCCCGTCCTCACCGGGCATGCGGACGTCGAGCACGATGACGTCCGGCTTCGCGCGCATCAGGTAGCGCCGCGCGGTGGCGGCATCTTCGGCCTCGGCGACCTCGACCGCGACGACCTCGAAGGTCGTCCGGAGGAGCTCCCGGAGAGCTGGATCGTCGTCGACGAGCAGGATGCGCATGGCGGTTCCCCCTGGCGTTTGCGGAATCCTCAGTTCTCGCCGGGGGCCGCAGAGTCCTCTCCCCAGGACAGCCCCGCCGTCACCCGTCCGAAAGGATAGCTGCCGTTCTCGGCGTTCCGCCGAGAACGGTTAGTAGCTGTAGAAACCTCTTCCGCTCTTCCGACCGAGGCGGCCTGCCTGCACGTACTGGCGCAGCAGCGGGCATGGCGCGTAGCGGTCGCTGCCGAGGCCCGCGTGCAGCACCTCCATGATCGCCACGCACGTGTCCAGGCCGATCAGGTCGGCCAGTGCAAGCGGCCCCATCGGGTGCGCGAAGCCGAGCGTCGCGATGGTGTCGATCGCCTCCGGCTCGGCGACGCCCTCCATCAGCGCCCAGGCGGCCTCGTTGATGAACGGCATCAGGATCCGGTTGGAGACGAACCCGGGGAAGTCGCGCGCCTCGGCTGGCGTCTTCCCGAGGTCCTCCGCGAGCGAGACGATCGCCGCCGCCGTCTCGTCGGAGGTCTCGAGCCCGCGAATGACCTCGACGAGCTTCAGCACCGGCACCGGGTTGAAGAAGTGCATCCCGACCACGCGATCGGGCCGGCTCGTCGCCGCGGCCAGCGAGGTGATCGGGATCGACGACGTGTTCGAAGCCAGGATCGCCTCCGCCTTCAGCGTCTCGTCGGCGCGGCGGAAGACATCCTCCTTGACGGCCGGGTCCTCGACGACGGCCTCGATCATCAGGTCGGCGGCGACCAGCTCGCCGACCGGCTCGACGCGGCCGAGCACCTCGTCCGGGTCGGCCCCGCCCTTCTCCGCCAGGCGGGTCAGGCTCTTGCGCATGGCCGCGAGGCCGCGGTCGGTCGCGCCCGGGTAGGGGTCGTAGAGCGAGACGCGGCGGCCCGAGGCTGCGACCACCTGGGCGATCCCGCCGCCCATCTGGCCGGCGCCGACGACGAGAACATGCTCGAAGCGCATGGCGGCGGAGGCTATCGTCGCGCCCGTGCCCTCCGCGCACGTACACGACACCGAGCTCTGGTACGACGAGCGCGGCGCCGGCGACCCCGTCGTCTTCCTGCACGCCGGCCTGCTCGACTCGCGCCAGTGGGCGCGGGAGCTGGAGTCCTTCGCACCGCGCCACCGGGCGGTCGCGTACGACGTTCGCGGGTACGGCCGCTCGCCCGCGCCGACGGCGCCGTACCGGATGCACGAGGATCTCGTCGGGCTGCTCGACGCGCTCGGCATCGAGCGGGCTGCGCTCGTCGGCAACTCGATGGGCGGCAAGATCGCGATCGACGCCGCGCTCGCCGACCCGGGCCGGGTCTCCGCGCTCGTCCTCGTCGGGGCGGCCGTCAGCGGGTTGAGCTTCAGGGCGTACTCCGACGAGCAGGGCGAGCGCGCCGAGGCGGCATGGAACGCCGGCGACTACCAGGGTGCGGCGGACGTCTGGCTGGAGGTGTGGGCGCCGCTCGGCGTCGACGACACCCTCCGTGAGATCGCGTATGCCAACTCGACCGTCGACAACGACGAGACGGAGCTCGACGGCCACCCGCCCGCGGCGGGGCGCCTCGGCGAGCTCGACGTGCCGACGCTCGTGATCCTGGGCGACACCGAGGTGCAGGGCATCGTGGACAGCTGCCGGCGCATCGCGTCCGACGTTCCGGGCGCCCGGCTCGAGCTGCTCGAGCAGGCCGACCACCTGCCGAATCTGCGGCGGCCGGAGGCGTTCGACAGGCTCGTCCTCGACTTCCTCGCCCGGTGAGCCTGCCGACCGGCACCGTCACCCTGCTGTTCACCGACATCGAGGGCTCGACGCGCCTCGTGCGGGAGCGCGGCACGGCCTGGCCGGCGCTGCTCGCCGAGCACCACCGCCTGCTGCGCGAGGCGTTCGACCGCCACGGAGGCGCCGAGGTCGGCGTCGAGGGCGACGCGTTCTTCGTTGCGTTCGACGACCCCGGCGGTGCGGTCGCCGGCGCGGTCGCGGCCCAGCACTCGCTGGCGGCGCTCGAGGGCGTGCGCGTCCGCATCGGGATGCACACCGGCGAGCCGCGGCTCACCGAGATCGGCTACGTCGGCGTCGACGTTCACCGCGCCGCGCGCATCGCCGACGCCGGCCACGGCGGCCAGGTCCTGCTCTCGGAGGCGACGCACGACCTCGTCCCGGACGCACCGGTGCGCGACCTCGGCGAGCACCGGCTCAAGGACCTGACGCAGCCGCAGCGGCTGTACCAGCTCGAGGCGGAGGGGCTCGAGCAGTCGTTCCCACCCCTGCGCACGCTCGAGAACCGGCCGACCAACCTGCCGGTGCAGGCGACGCCGCTGATCGGGCGCGAGCGCGAGCTGGCGGCGGTGGTGGAGCTGGTCAAGCGGCCGGAGGTCCGGCTCGTGACGCTGCACGGGCCCGGCGGCTGTGGCAAGACGCGGCTCGCGCTGCAGGCCGCCGCCGAGCTCGTCGACGACTTCCCGGACGGCGTCTACCTCGTCGCGCTCGAGTCGGTGGAGGATCCGGCGCTCGTCGTGCCGACCGTCGCCCAGACGCTCGGCGTGAACGAGACCGGCGCCCACAGCGTCGACGACGCGCTCCGGCGCGCGCTCGGCGACCGCACGGTGCTGCTCGTGCTCGACAACTTCGAGCACCTCCTCCCGGCCGCGCCGAGGCTGAGCGAGCTGCTCGCGACGACCGACCTGCACCTCGTCGTGACGAGCCGTGCGGCGCTGCGTCTCTCAGGTGAGTACGAGTGGCCCGTGCCGCCGCTGTCGCACGATGACGCCGTGGCGCTCTTCGCCGGCCGCGCGCAGATCGAGATCACAGACGAGAACGCCCGGGCCGTCGGCGAGATCTGCCGGCGCCTCGACGGGCTCCCCCTCGCCATCGAGCTCGCCGCCGCCCGCGGCCGCACGCTCTCGCCCGCCGAGATCCTCGAGCGGCTCGACGAACGGCTCCTGTTGCCCACCACCGGCGGGAGCGAGCTGCCGTCCCGCCGGCAGACGCTGCGCGGCGCGATCGACTGGAGCTACGACCTGCTCGCCCCGGACGAGCGCGTCCTGTTCGCACGCCTCGCCGTCTTCCCGGGCGGGTGCTCGATCGAGGCGGCCGAGGAGGTCTGCGACGCCGGCCTCGACGGGCTGGAGTCGCTGCTCGAGAACAACCTTCTGCGCCTGGAGGACCGGCCGTACGGCGACCGGCGGTTCCGCATGCTGGAGACGATCCGCGAGTACGCGGGCGAGCGGCTGGAGGAGCTGGGCGAGCGGGCCGCGCTGCGGCAGCGTCACGCCGAGTGGTTTGCGGAGTGGTCGTCGGAGCGCCGGCGGCTGCGCCGCGAGGCGGTGATCCTCGGCGAGTGGGAGCGCGAGAGCGACGAGTACGAGAACCTCCGCTCGGCGCTCGCCTGGCTGCGCTCCTCGGGCGAGATCGAGCTCGAGCTGCAGCTCGCAACCGCGCTCGGCGGCTACTGGGGGATCAGCGGCTACCTGAGCGAGGGCCGCGCCTGTCTCGAGGACGCGCTGACACGCGCCGATGATGCGCCGCCGCTCATGCGTGCGGCGGCGATGCACGTCTGCGCCGGGTTGCCGTGGCGCCAGGACGACGCCGCCGCGAGCGACCGCTGGGCGACGGCGGCGTACGAGATCTTCGTCGCCGAGGGCGAGGAGCGTGGCGCGGCCGAGGCGCTGATGACGCGTGCGATCGCCGCCGAGCAGCGCGGCGACGTCGAGGCGGAGTCGCGGTTCCACGACGAGGCGGAGGCGATCTTCCGGCGGCTCGGGCTCGAGCGGCCGCTCGCGTCGATCCTCAACAACCGCGCGTACGCGGCGCTCGTCCTGCACCAGTGGGAGCGCGCCGGACGGCTCTTCGCCGAGAGCGTCGAGATCTTCCGCCGCCTCGGCGGCGCCTGGTGGTTCCCGCTGCTCAACATCGGGCTCGTCGCCTGCGTGACCGGACGGCCCGACGATGCCGAGCGCGCGTTCCGCGAGGCCGCGCGGGCGGGCGCCGAGATGGCCGAGGTCGAGACGCTCTACTACGCGCTCGAGGGCCTCGGGAGCACAGCGGCCTCGCGGGGCGACGACCTCGAGGCGGCGCGCTACTGGGGGGCGTCCGAGGCGCTCCGCGACCCGGCGGGCGCGAAGCTGCAGGCGGCCGAGCGGGAGCTGCACGACCGGCTCGAGGCCGAAGCGCGCGGCCGGGTCGGCAACGACGCGTTCGAGCGCTCGTGGTCGATCGGGCGCTCGCTGTCCTACGAGGAGGCTGTGGCGCTCGCCGTCGGCTGATCGGCAGCCGCGGCGGCGGACGTCCAGCGGGCGCCCTCGTGCTTGATATCATTTTTGCACTAATGCTTAGTGCAGATCTGATCAGGGAGGCGCGCTTGCGTGCAGGCATCACCCAGGCGGAGCTTGGCCGCCGCATCGGCCGCTCGCAGTCGCAGGTCGCGCGCTGGGAGCGCGGCGCCGTCACGCCGAGCTTCGAGACGCTGCTCGAGCTCATCCGGGCCTGCGGATTCGACCTCTGGTACCGGATGCTGAACCGTGACGATTCGTATGTCCCCCACATCGAGCGCTCGCTCGAGCGGGAGCCTCGCGAGCGCGTCGAACGGGCGGCCGCGAACACGGCCGCATTCCGGGAGATTCGCAAGCGGGTCGCCGCGGCCCGTGCCTGACGTCGCGTTCGATCCAACCCGCCTGCTCGAGGTCCTCGCGCGGCACGAAGTCCGGTTCGTAGTGATTGGAGCGATCGCCGCGATCGCGCAGGGCTACCCGCTGCCGACGGAAGATCTCGACATCACGCCGGAACGCGCCGGCGCGAACCTCGAACGGCTGGCGGCGGCGCTTGGCGAGCTCAACGCGCGACTACGCCTTCCGAACGGGGCTTCGCAGGAGTTCCCGATCGAGGCGCACTTCCTCGGCAGCGTGGATGCCTGGACGCTCACCACGGACGCCGGCGACCTCGACCTCCTCTTCGCCCCGGCCGGGACGCGTGGGTACGACGACCTGCGCGTCGATGCGTCCGAGGCCGACCTCGGCACCCGCGTCGTCATCGCCTCCCTGCGCGACGTGATCCGGATGAAGGAGGCGGCCGGCCGGCCGAAGGACGTCGCACAGCTTCCCGCGCTGCGCCAGACGCTCGAGGTCATCCGCGAGCGCGAGCGGCGGCGGAGACCCTAGACCTCGATCAGCAGCGCGTCGCCCTGGCCGCCGCCGGAGCAGATCGCGGCGAGCCCGAGGCCGCCGCCCGAGCGGCGCAGGTCGTGCACCATCGTCGTCACGATGCGCGCGCCGGACGCGCCGACCGGGTGGCCGAGCGCGACGGCTCCGCCGTTCACGTTCACAGTCTCCGGGTCGGCGCCGAGCATCTCGGCGGAGTTCAGCACCACGGACGAGAACGCCTCGTTCAGCTCGACGCGCTTCACGTCGCCGATCGTCTTGCCGGCCTTGCCGAGCGCCTGCGCGCCCGCCTTGGCCGGTGTCCGAGCGAGGTACGCGAACTCGTCGGCGACGTAGCCCTGCGAGAGGATCGTGGCCAGGATCTCGAGGCCGCGCTCCCGCGCGAACTCCTCGCTCGTCACGATCACGCAGCCGGCGCCGTCGTTGACACCGGGTGCGTTGCCGGCGGTCGTCGTCCCCTCGGGGTCGAACACGGGCTTGAGCGACGCGAGCTTCTCGTACGACGTGTCGCGCCGCGGCCCCTCGTCGGCGGCCAGCCCGTCGACGGAGACGATCTCGTCGGCGAAGAGCCCTTCGTCCTGCGCGCGGATCGCGCGTTCATGCGAGCGCAGCGCCCAGCGGTCCTGGTCCTCGCGCGAGATGCCGAGCTCGCGGGAGACGAAGGAGGCCTGCTCGACCATGTGCCGCCGGTCGAACGACGAGGTCAGCCCGTCATAGGTCATCGAGTCGATGAGCACGCCGTCGCCGAGCCGGTACCCCTGGCGTGCCTTCTTCAGCAGGTAGGGCGCATTGGTCATCGACTCCATCCCACCGGTGACGACGACCTGGTGATCGCCGGCGCGGATCATGAGGTCGGCGATCTCGATCGCCCGGATCGACGACGCGCACACCTTGTTGATCGTGTCGGCCGGAACCTCGACCGGGATGCCCGCGCCGACCGCCGCCTGGCGAGCCGGCGCCTGGCCGACGCCGGCCTGGAGCACCTCGCCCATGATCACGTACTCGACCTCCTCGAGCGTGATGTCCACGCGCTCGAGTGCGGCCTTGATCGCGATCGCGCCCAGCTGCGGCGCCTCGTAGCCTGAGAGGCCGCCGCCCAGCTTCCCGAAGGGGGTGCGGACGGCCGAGACGATGACGGAGCGGGTCATGGATCCAGCCTAGCCATGCGGTAGGGGCTCATGTCCGCACGGGCTGCTTGCTCTTTCGGCCATTGTTCCGAGGTGCGCATCGCCGTTCTCCGCGCCCTCGTGCTGGGCGACCTGCTCTGTGCCGTCCCCGCGCTGCGCTCGTTCCGCCGCGCCTTCCCGAACGCGGAGATCACGCTCGTCGGGCTTCCCTCCGCGACCGGTTTCGTGGAGCGCTTCGGCGCGTACCTCGACGGGTTCCTGGAGCTGCCGGGGTATCCCGGGTTGCCAGAGCGCGAGCCCGAGATCCACGCGGTGCCGGGCTTCCTCCAGGAGGCGCAGGCGCGCGAGTTCGACCTCGTCGTCCAGCTGCACGGGAACGGCGAGGTGACCAATCCGCTGGCGCTCCTGCTCGGCGGCGGGCGCACCGCGGGCTTCTACCCCGACCGAGGCTGGTGCCCGGACGCGGAGGCATTCACGGTCTACCCCGACCGCGGCCCGGAGCCGATGCGGCTGCTGCGGCTGCCCGAGTTCCTGGGCCTTCCGGTCGACGGCCCGCAGCTCGAGTTTCCCGTGAGCGACGAGGATCGCGCCGAGCTCTCGGACGCTGCGGGAGCGCTCGGTGAGTACGCCGTCGTCCATGCCGGCGCGCGGCTGCCGGCGCGGCGCTGGTCGGCGGCCGGGTTCGCCGCCGTCGCGGATGCGCTCGCCGAGCGCGGCCTGCGCGTCGTGCTGACCGGCACCGAGGCGGAGGTCCCGATCACCGCCGAAGTGGCGGACGCGATGGGCTCGCCGGCGCTGGACCTCGCGGGCCGGACGTCCGTCGGCGCGCTCGGCGCCCTGGTCGAGAAGGCGCGCCTGCTGGTCACGAACGACACCGGCGTCTCGCACATCGCCGCCGCGCTGCGGGTGCCGAGCGTGGTCGTCTTCACCGCCTCCGATCCGCGCCGGTGGGCGCCGCTCGACGGTGCCCTGCACCGCTCGGTCTCGGCGCCTGTCATCCGGCCGGAGCACGTGCTGGCCGAGGTGGACCGGCTGCTCGCCGAATGAGGCCGGTCGCCCTCGTGGACGCGCGCAACGTCCTGCGCTCGCGCTGGCCGAACATCCGCGAGGACGCGCTCGTGCGCGGCGTCGAGCAGTGGGCCGGGGACGAGGGCGTCGACCCGGTGATCGTCTTCGACGGCCGCGCGCCGGACGTCGAGACCGGCGCCCGCCTCCTCGGCACCGGCGGCCAGATCGCCGACGACTGGATCGCAGCCGAGGCGGCTCGCCTTGCGGCCGAGGGCACGCCCTACTGGCTGGTCACCTCCGACCGCGAGCTGCGGGAGCGTGCCGGCGGCGCGGCGGAGCGCGTCATCGGGGGCGGCACGCTGGCCGCCCGGCTGCCCTAGGAGCCCGAGGAGGCGGAGCGCCGCGCGGGCGGCGGGGCGGCCGCCGCGGCAGCCTTCTTGTCCCGCTCCTTCTTCTTGCGCTGGCGGTCCTTCTTCCAGCGGCGGATCGGCCTGTCCCCGCGGCCCACTACGAGACCGCCGGATCATCGGACATCGCAGCCAGACGCCGCGCGAGCGTGCGCAGCACCTTGTTCTCGACGTCGGGCGACTGCTCGACGAAGCTGCGGAAGCTCTGCGCCGTCAGCACGAAGAGGCGCACGGGCGTCTTCGCCGTCACGGTGGCGGTGCGGGGCACGTCCTCGAGGATAGAGATCTCGCCGATGAAGTCGCCGGCCCCGCTGGTGCCGAGCACCTCGCCGTCGCGGACGACCTCGACCTGGCCGTCCATGAGCACGAAGAACTCGCGGCCGGTGTCGCCCTGCCGTGTGAGGACCTTGCCGGCCGGCACCTCGAGGTCGTCGGCGAGGCGTGCGAGGTCCTCGAGCTCTTTGCGGGAGAGGCCCTCGAAGAGAGGCGCCTTCTTGAGCGCGTCGACCTTGGCATCGGATCCGAAGAGCCGCACGCGGCAAGCCTAAAGCCTGGGAGGGCTTGGCGGAACCGCCCTCGTCGCAGCGGTTGTTTCGCCAAGCCCTCCCTAGGAACGAACGAGGGGCGCGCCGCTGACCCACGCGGCGTTCACCGCGCAGATCTCCTCGGCCGGCACCGGGCGGGAGATGTGGTAGCCCTGCACGAAATCGCAGCCGATGTGGCGGAGCGTCTCGTAGGTCGCCTCGTCCTCGACGCCCTCGGCGACGACGCCGAGGCCCAGGCTGTGAGCCAGCTCGACCGCCGAGTGCACCAGGGCGCGGTCGCGGTCCTCGACGGCCATGGCGCTCACGAAGGAGCGGTCGATCTTGAGCACGTCGACCGGCAGGTTCTTCAGGTAGGCGAGCGAGGAGTAGCCGGTGCCGAAGTCGTCGATGGCGAGCGCGACGCCGATCTCGCGGAGGCGCTCGAGCACCGCGCCCACGCGGACGGGGTCGGCCATGATCACGCCCTCGGTGATCTCGAGCTCGAGCCGCTCGGGCTCGATGTCCGCCTCGGTGAGCAACCGCTCCACTTCGTCCGGCAGGCCGAGGTCGAGGAGGTCGACCATGCTGAGGTTGACCGCCACCCGCGGCGGCGCGTCGGAGTCGTCGCGCCAGCAGGCGAGCTGGCGGACGGCCGCCTCGAGGACGTACCGGCTGAGCCGGCGGCCCAGGCCCGTGCGCTCGGCGAACGGCACGAACTCGGCGGGCGGGAGCAGGCCGCGGGTCGGGTGGTTCCAGCGGACGAGCGCCTCCGCGCCGACGATGTCGCCACGCTGGAGGCCGGCCTGCGGCTGGTACCAGAGCACGAGCTCGCCCTCGTCGAGCGCGCGCCCCAGGTCGGCCATGAGCGCGACCCGCTCGGGCGTCGTCGTCTCGAACTCCTGCTCGTAGCGCGCGGTGCCGAGCCGCCGCTCCTTGGCGCCGTACATGGCGATGTCCGCCCGGCGCAGGAGCGTGTCGACGTCGTCGCCGTCGCCCGGGCAGAGCACGACACCCACGCTCGCCTCGACGGCGACCGGCAGGCCGGCGACGGTGAACGGCTCTGCGATCGCGGCCCGCACCCACTCGGCGGCGGCGGTCGCCTCCTCCTCGTCGGTGTCGAGGATGACGATCGCAAACTCGTCGCCGCCGAGGCGGGCGACCAGCGCCCCCTCGGGGACGGAGCCCCGGATCCGCTCGCCCACTTCGACGAGCAGCTCGTCGCCGACGCCATGACCCAGCGCGTCGTTGACCTCCTTGAAGCGGTCGATGTCCATGAGCAGCACGGCGAACCTCAGCTGCCCGGCCGACGCCAGGTCGGCCGCCTCGGCGACCCCGGCGCGGAAGTGCACCCGGTTCGGCAGCCCGGTGAGGTCGTCGTGCAGCGCCTGGAAGCGGATCCGCTCCATCTGCCGCGCGATGCGCCGCGACACCCGAGCGAGCAGCGGGACGAGCAGGACGAAGAGCGCGAAGAGCATCAGCTCCAGCACGCCGGCGACGGGCAGGAAGGCGTCGTGCGCCTGCCGGGCGATGGGCGCGTAGTCCTGGTAGACGGCGACGGCGAGGTTCGCACCGTTGAAGGTCAGCGGCACGACGGAGCGAAGCGCCCGCCGCCCGCCAAGCGGCGCGATCTCGCTGCGAAGCGTCTGCTGGCGCGCGGAGGCGACCACCTCCGCAGCGTCCGGCCGGCCGATCCGGGCAGGCTCGCTCGACCAGAAGATGCGCCCGTGCCGGCTGGCCGTGACGAGCGTGCCCTGCGCGACGAGTGGCGCAAGCGCGCGGCGGAGCGCGCGGCGGCGCGCCTCCGGCAGGGTCCCGCGCAGGTCGCCCGGCTCGAGCGCGCCCAGGAAGAGGCCGTTCACGGCGAGCTGCGCGCGCGTCGCGGCGGCCCGCTCGGCCTGCTGCGTGTCGGTGTGACGGACAAAGCCCAGGATGACCGCGGCCCCGATGCCGAGGCAGGCAACGGTCACGAGCGCGAAGCGCAGGACGAGACGCGGGGCGCGGTCCTGCACGGCCGATGGCGCTGGCGGCGTCATCCGGAAGGCCTCAGCGGGTCGCGGGCGCTGTCGTCGTCGTCGCGTTCTTCTTGTCGCCCTGGCCGGAGCCCGAGTTCGAGCCGCCACCGGACCCGGAGCTGGAGCCCGAGCCCTTGTTGGACTGGCCGGGCGTCGTCGTGGTCGTGCCGGACGAATCGCCGCGTCCCTGGCCCTGCCCCCTGGCCGGCGTCGGCGTCGTCGTGACCGGCGTCGTCGTGACCGGCGTGATCGTGACCGGCGTGATCGTGACCGGGGTAGTCGTGACCGGGGTGATCGTGCCGGGCGTCGGCGAGCCGTCCTGCACCGGCTGCTGGTCCGCCGGGCTCGTGGTCGGCTTGTCGGTCCGAGCGGTGTCGCTCGGGGACGCGGCCGGAGCCGGTGTGACGGCGGTCGCGCCTGTGTCGGTTGCCTTCGTCGGCGTCGCGGGCTGCGACGGGGTCGACGGCGTGCCCGTCGTCGGCGCGGGCGTCGTCGTGACCGGGTCGGTCGTCGGATCCGTCTGGCCGCGACCCGCGAACGTCGAGCCGGTCGTCGGCTTCGACTTCACGACGAGGTGCGCCGGCGTTCCGGTCGCATGCCGCCGGGAGCCGTGCGCAGCGGTCGAGCGATGCGGCGCTGGCGCCGTGGTCGCCGCCTGGACGGGCGCCGCCCGCCGGACGGCCGCGTGCGCCACGTGCCCTCGATCGCGAAG
The DNA here is from genome assembly GCA_963817375.1 of uncultured Thermoleophilia bacterium. GTDB lineage: Bacteria > Actinomycetota > Thermoleophilia > Gaiellales > Gaiellaceae > JACVRM01. Next base: position 94,208 of record CAWFOB010000005.1, read on the forward strand.
GACCGGAGTGGCCGTCTTCGCCGGCCGGTCCCGGCCCACGCCTGGAAGCGCGTCCGCGATCAGCGCGGTGCGCTCGGCCGCGAGGATGCCGAGGCGGAAGATGGACTGCGGGAGCGGCAGCGACAGCCCCGCCGCCGCGAGCATCGGCACCGGCAGGACCATCGCCAGGATGAGCGCACCGCGCTCGTATACGGCAGCCAGGGACCGGCTGCCGCCGTGCTCCTCCCATGTCAGCGTTGGCCGCATGTCTGACCTCGGACTGAGTGTTCGTCGCGCCGATACGGGTCACGTCCCCCTAATGGGTGACCCAACCGCAGGGAGCCCGGTCCACCTCGCCCGACGGTGAGCGCGCCTTCCGCCGCCACTTCGTAGAATTCAGAGTGGCGGCGATGCCTACGTCGACGACCCAGACCCGGATCCGCCGCCCGCTCGCACTGACGCAGCGAGCCCGTCTCGGCGCGCGCCGGCCTCGCCGCGAGCTTCGCTACCGCATGCACCCGCAGGGTCACGACAAGACCGGCGGCGCGGGCGAGGACGCACGTCCGCGCCGGCGCATCCTCGTCGTCGACGACGAGCCCGCGATCCGCACGCTGTGCCGGGTCAACCTCGGTCTCTCCGGGATGGAGGTGCTCGAGGCCGCCAACGGGCGGGCGGCGGTCGAGGTCGCGCGGGCCGAACTGCCCGACATGATCCTGCTCGACATCATGCTCCCGGGCGAGACCGGCTGGGACGTCGCTGCGGAGCTCGCGAACGACGCCCGCACGCGGGACATCCCGGTCGTCTTCCTGACGGCGATGGCCGACGAGAGTGATCTCGTCCGCGGCCAGGACCACGGCGCGGTGGGATACATCACCAAGCCCTTCGACCCCGTCGGCCTGGGCGACACCGTCGAGGTGACGCTCGAACGCCTCGCTCGCGGCGAGCGCGAGCAGCTGCAGTCCGAGATCACGCGGTGAGCCAGGCCCTCGGCGACGCCGAGCCGCTGCGCCTCGGGCCGGAGGCGATGGGCTGGACACGCCGGATCGCCGCACCCGCCCTCGTCGTCGCCGGGCCGCTGGGGGCGATCGCCATCAACGCCCTCGTCGGGAAGGCCGTCTTCCCCTCGATCGTCTGCCTGCTCGCGGTCGCGGGAGCGACCGCGATCGGCGGCCTCGGCTACGGCCTGTCCGCCGCCCTGGTCGCGTCGGTCACGATCCTTCTGATCGAGCCGGGCGACCTCACGGACGCCGAGCGGGCCGTCCTCGTCGTGCTGTTCCCGGCGACAGCCCTCGTGATCAGCGTGCTGATCGGACGCGAGCGCAGCGCCCGAACCGCGGCCGACGAGGCCGCCGCGCGCGCCGAGGTCTCGCGGCAACGCGCGCAGCGGCTCGAGCGGCTCGCGGCAGCGCTGGCCGAGTCCTACACCCCACAGGAGGTCCTCGACGCGACCCTCACGCAGGGCGTCGCCACGGCGGACGCAACCGCGGGCCTGCTCGCACGCGTCTCCGGGGACGGCGAGCACCTCGAGGTCATCGCCTCACGCGGGTACGAGGACCGCGCGGTCGAGCAAGGCGAGCGCTGGAGCCACTTCCGCCTTGACGCCGACGTACCGCTCTCCGAGGCGGTGCGCACGCTCCGGCCCGTCTTCATCAACTCCAAGGCCGAGCGCGACGAGCGCTACCCCGTCCTGGCGGACGTCGCGCCGGACGACTCGCACGCGCTCGCCTGCCTGCCCCTCACCCTGGAGGGCGAGGCCATCGGCGGCATCGCCTTCTCGTTCGCCCACGACGACGTGCTCGACGAGTCGCGGCGGTCGATGAAGGTCGCGATCGCCAACCAGGTCGCACAGGCGCTCGGCCGCGCGCGCCTGCTCGATGTCGCGGAGGCCGCTCATGCACGCGCGGCGTTCCTGGCCGAGGCAACGGCGCTGCTCTCCTCCTCCCTCGACTACGAGGAGACGCTGCGCCGGCTCGCCCAGCTCGCCGTCCCGCGCCTCGCCGACTGGTGCTCGATCGACATGCGCGGTGAGGACGGATCGATCGACCGGCTCGCGGTCGCGCACCAGGACCCGGCGAAGGTCGCCTGGGCGCAGGAGCTCCAGAAGCGCTTCCCGCCGAACCCGGAGGAGCCGCGCGGCGCCGCCAACGTCATGCGGACAGGCGAGCCGGAGTTCCTGCCGGAGATCCCGCAGGAGCTGCTCGACAACGCCGTCGCCCACAACCCCGAGCTCGGCGAGGTCATCCGCGAGCTCGGCCTCCGGTCGTGGCTCTGCGTCCCGCTGCGAGCCCATGGGCAGGTGCTCGGCACGCTCTCGCTCGTCGCCGCCGAGTCGGGCCGGCTCTTCACGCAGGCCGATCTCGAGCTGGCGACGGAGCTCTCCGACCGGGCCGCGATCGCCGTCGAGAACGCGCGCCTGTACCGGGAGAGCGAGCGCCGGGCGGACGCGGCCCGCGCCCTCGCGTACACGGCCGACGGCGTCGTGCTCGTCGACCGCGAGGACCGGGTCCGGTACTGGAACGCCGCCGCGGCCCTGCTCACCGGCGTCGCCGAGGAGGATGCGGTGGGCCGCCCGCTCGCGGCCGTCTTCCCGGCGTGGGACGAGATCGGCCACCACGTCGAGACCGCGCCCGCCGGTGCGACGGCCCGGCCGGCGACCGTGCCGGTTCCGCGCGAGGACGGCGAGCGCTGGACGTCGATGACGGCCGTCGACTTCGGCGATGGCCGCGTCTACGCGCTGCGCGACGTGACCGCGGAGCGCGCGCTCGAGCAGGCCCGCTCGGACTTCGTCGCCACGGCGTCGCACGAGCTGCGGACGCCGATCGCCGCCGTCTACGGGGCGGTGCGCACGCTCCGCCGCCCGGACGTGGAGTTCTCCGACGAGGACAAGGAGATGTTCCTCCAGATCATCGAGACCGAGGGAGACCGCCTGCGCAACCTGGTCGAGCAGATCCTCGTCGCCGGCCAGATCGACGCGGGGACCGTGCACCTCGCGCAGCGGCCGTGCGACGTCGTCGCGCTGGCGGAAGGCGTCGTCGCCTCCGCGCGGCTGCGCGCGCCCGCCGGCATCGAGCTTGTGCTCGAGCCGGCCAACGGCATGCCGATGCTCACGTGCGACGAGGACAAGCTGCGGCAGGTGCTCGTCAACCTGGTCGAGAACGCCGTGAAGTACTCGCCCGACGGAGGGCGCGTGAGCGTCTCGATGGCCGCCGACGACCGCCACGGGCGGATCGTCGTGCGCGACGAGGGGCTCGGCATCCCGCCGGACGAGCACGCGCGCGTGTTCGACAAGTTCTTCCGGCTCGACCCGGCGCTGACACGCGGCGTGGGCGGCAGCGGCCTCGGCCTCTACATCTCGCGCGAGCTGGTGGAGCGGATGCGCGGGCGGCTGACGCTGGTCTCCGAGCCCGGTGAGGGCTCGACGTTCACGGTCGAGCTCCCGCTTTAGCCGAAGAGCACGAGCTCCGGCTCGCGCTCGCCGCGCAGCACCTCGAGATCGACCTCGACGCACGCGAGGCCGCGCGCCTCGCCGAGCGTGCGCGCCTGCGGCCGGATCTTCTGGGCCGCCAGGATCCCGCGGCAGCCCGCAAGGGCGGGATCGAGGCAGATGCGCTCGAGGTAGCGCGTCAGCTGCTCCACGGCCTCGATGCCGGCGACGCGCTTGATCTCGACCGCGACCCAGCCATCGTCGGCGTCGCGGCAGACGAGGTCGACCGGGCCGATGTCCGTGGGCCACTCGCGCCGGACGAGCCGCAGCCCCGGCTCGAGGGCCTCCGGCTGCGCGGCCAGCTCTTCCTGGAGCTCGCGCTCGACGCCGTCCTTCTCGAGCCCGGCCGGCTCGCCCATGTCGTGCGTGACGTCGCTCAGCACCTCGATCAGCCGGATCTCGAGCCGGTCCTCGCTCGTGCCGGCCCGTTTGCGGACGACCAGCGCGCTCTCGTCCTCCTCGACGACGGTGGGCGGCGTCATCCAGTTCAACGGCTTGTACCCACCGGCGTCGCCGTGGACGAGCACCGAGCCGTCGTCCTTGAGCAGGAGCAGCCGCGTGGCCTCGGGCAAGTAGGCAGACAGGCGGCCGGTGTAGCGGACCTCGCAGCGGGCGACGAGCAGGCGCACGAGGCGGCACCGTACTGTCGGTTTCGGACGTGTCCTCCGGGGAGGCGACGAGCTGAGCGGACTCCGTGACGCGTGAAGGAATCTACGCCCAGGGCAGACGAGCCCAGTTCGGCGGCCGCTCTCGCCGGAACCACTCGACCGTCGCGTACGCCTGCCTCCAGTCGGAGGTCTCCTCCGCCACGCTCGCGCCGTAGCGCGCCGCGAGCTCCGACACCGGGTAGTTCACTTCCGGGCCCGAGCGCGAACCGACCATCAGGATCACACACGGCCCCTCGCCCGCGCCCACGAAGGCGTGCTCGGTCCACGGAGGAGCGTGGAAGAAGTCCCAGGGCCGCAGGCGTCGCTCCTCGTCCTCGACGAGCAGCGCGCACTCCCCGGAAAGGACGAGGAACGCCTCCTGGTTCGACTCGGCGTGGTAGAGGCTCGTCTGTCCCGGCTCCAGGACGGTGACGTTGATCCCGAGCTGGGCGAACTCGACCGGCGGGTCGCCGTACTCGTTCTCGAAGGCGCACCTCGCGCCCCTGCTCTCCGCGAACCACCACTCGGCGTCGCGCACGTTGACGACGAACCAGCCCTGGGTGACGGGCGTGAGCCCCGATCCGAAGTCCTCGAGGTGTGCTTCGGCCACGGACGCGATTCTCACACCTCGGGACGGGTCTTCGCGCACGGGCTCGCCGCCCGCGGCGGGCCCGTGCGTCACGACGGGGCGGCTAGACGGTGGCGCCCGCGGTCTGGTGCGCCTCGACCAGGAAGGTCGTCTCCTGGGGCGGAGCTGCGAAGCCGCCGGCGATGCCGGCCGACATCCTCGGCATCAGGATCTCGTCGCGGAATCGCTCCCAGCTCTCCTGCGAGTCGTGGACGGCGACGATCGTCCAGCCGGTCGCGGAGGGGCCGGCCGCGTGGAAGATCTGGCCCTCGGGAAGGCTCCCGTCCGCCGGATGCACAGCGGCGACCGACTTCTCGTACTGCTCCTTCGTGCCGCCTGGAAACGTGTGCACGACGCCGTACGCCATGTGGCTGCTCCTTTCGGGAAGGATGGTCGACGGGCCGCCTCGCGGCCCTGCCACGGGAATCTACGCCCCTCGTCATGAACGGGCGCTGAACGGTGGGCGCAGCTGCCTAGGCCTGCGCGTGCGCGTCGATGAAGGCGAGCGTGCGCCGCCAGGCGTCCGCGGACGCCTCGGCGAACTCCTCCTGCTTGCGGTCGAAGAAGCTGTGCGGGGCGCCCTCGTAGGTGACGAGCTCATGCTCGACGCCCGCCGCATCGAGCGCGCGCTCGAACGCGGCGACGTCGTCCACGCTGATGGCCTGGTCGGCCCCGCCCATGAGCCCGAGGATGGGCGCGGCCAGCTCGGACGCCCGCTGCTCGGGGCCCGGCTGCCCGTCGGCCGTCAAACCGGGGCGCCCGTAGAACCCGACGGCGCCGGCCAGCCGGTGGCCGGCCGCGGCGGCCAGCCACGAGTGCCTCCCGCCGAAGCAGAAGCCGACGGTGAAGAGGCTCTCTGCGCCCCGGCGCCGCACCTCGGCGGCCGCCGCCGCAACGTCGGCCTGGACCTGCTCGCCCGTGACCGCGCGGACGTGCTCCGGGTAGTCGAAGTCGTCGCCGCGCTTCTCGATGCCGGCCGTGCGGCCGAAGTAGTCGAACGCGAGCGCCGTGTAGCCGCGCTCGGCGAAGCGCAGCGCGAGCTCCTCGTAGAAGCGGTAGAGGCCGCGGACGTCCGGGAGGACGACGACGCCTGCGCCGTTCGGCTCGTCCGGCACCGCGACGAAGGCCGCGAAGCGGTTGCCGTCGGCGGCCTCGAGGACGAGCTCCTCGTGTGCGACCGCCGCGCCGCGGATGACCGGGACGGGCGGCAGCGAGTCATGGTCGAAGCACACGGGTCGACCCTATCCCTCAGCGGTTCCCCGGATGGCCGGCCTGGACAGTGCGGGCACAATCGCAGGACGTCCCCACCGAAAGGAGCGCCTATGAACGCCTCGACCAATGAGCTCGGAGCAATGCTCCTCCGCCGGTTCCTCGACCGGCCCGAAGAGCGAGCGACCATCGCCATCGACCGCATCGTCGACCTGGCCGCCGACCGCCTCGGAGCCCTCGATCGCGACCGCCGCAGGCACGCACGCCGCGTACATCCGGCGGCGATCTTCGCGGCCGGCTTCGCCGCAGGCATCGGTGCCATCGCAATCGTCACGCTGCGCTCGCACATCGGGCGCCGCGTCGCGCAGCACCTGCGCGAGGACAAGGCCGTGCATACGGAGCGCGTCGCCGGCTACGACGATGCCGAGCTCGCGCACAAGGTCGAAAGCGTCGTCTTCCGCGACGACGATTTGCCCAAGAGCGAGGTCAGCATCAACGCCGAGAACGGCACCGTCTTCCTGCGCGGCCAAGTCGACTCGCCGGACACGATCGTCCGCTTCGAGCGGGCGGTGCGGGATGTCGAAGGCGTGGGCGGCGTCGAGAACCTGCTCCACGTGCCGGGCACGCCGGCGCCGCACGCCAAAGGCGGCGCGCTGCTCAGGGACTGACCCCTCGAGGTTGCCTCCCGGCCCGACCGTGGCGCGGGCCGGGAGGAGACCGCGGCCGCGTAGGCTCGGTGCCTGCAGCTCTTCGTCCTCACGCGCCACGCGCACTCGACGCTGAACCTGGAAAACCGGGTCAACGGCGACCCGGCAGTCGACGTCCCGCTCACGGACACCGGGCGCGAGCAGGCGCGCCGGCTCGGCGAGCAGATCGCCAACCTGCCGGTCGAGCTGGTGGTGCACACACGCTTCGGACGCACGCGCGAGACCGCGGAGATCGCGTTGGTCGGCCGGCGCGTCACCTTCCACGAGGAGCCGCTGCTCGACGACGTCGCGGTCGGCGACCTCGAGGGCCTGCCCATCGACGACTACCGGGCCTGGAAGCGCGCGCACACGCGCGCCGACCCCTTTCCCGGCGGCGAGAGCCTCGACGCCGCCGCGCTGCGCTTCGCGCAGGCGTTCCGGGCGCTGGCCGGCCGGCCGGAGCAGACCCTGCTGGTCGTCTGCCACGAGATCCCGGTGCGGTACGCGCTCAACGGGGCGGGCGGCTCGGGCGAGCTCGACGCGCCCATGCACGACATCGCGAACGCGATGCCGTACCTCTTCGACGGGCCCGCCCTGGAGCGTGCGGCCGCGCGGGTCGAGCAGCTCACGATTCACGCCATACTCCCCGGCATCGACCACGGAGGCACGAGATGACGACCCGGACCGAACGCCCGCAGGGCGACGTCGCGCCGATGCAGTCAGCCCCGGACCCGATCGACCCGAACCTGACCGTCGGGCATGTCCACCTGCGCACCGCGGACATCGACCGCGTGCGGGACTTCTACGTCGGCGTGCTCGGCTTCGACGTAATCTTCGAGGCCCGCGACGTGCCGGGCTGGGGCACGACCGGCGACATCCTGTTCCTCTCGGCCGGCGGCTACCACCACCACCTCGGCTTCAACACGTGGAAGTCGAAGGGCGGGCCGCCGCAGCCCGACGGCGTGACGGGGCTGCACCATGTCGCGCTGCGGTACTCCTCGCGCGCGCACCTCGCCGACGCGCTCCGCCGGCTGCAGCGCGCCGACTGGCCGGTGCGGGCCTTCATCGATCACGGGACGCACGAGGCGATCTACCTCGACGACCCTGACGGGAACGACCTCGAGCTCTGCTGGGACCGCCCGCCGAGCGAGTGGCCGCGCGGCGAGCACGGCCCGTTCGGCGGCGAGCGCGAGTTCGACGTCGAGGGCCTGCTGGCCGAGCCGCCGGTCTAGCTGTAGTTGCGAGCCACGTTGTTGACGGCCTGCCGGCGCGCATGCACCGCGGCGTCTCAGCAGAAAAAAAGGCCCCGGGTGCTACCGGGGCCTTTTCAGCTCAGGAAGCGCTTTTCGGGCGCCGTCCGCGGCGCGCCTGCTTCGTGCCTTTCCGGCCGAGCTCTTCCGCCTCTTCTTCCGTCACGTCGAGCACGTACGTTCCCTTGCGCGCGTCCTGGAACGAAATCGAGATTCGTGCTGCCTTGCCTTCTTGAATCTCGTTGCCCGAAAGGTCGCTAACGAAAACAGTCTTCCTCGCCATTCCATCCTCCGTAACGATATTGCTTAGGCGCGCGAGTATAACCACGAAAATCGCGGCGCTGCAACATGTCCTAAAAAGCGCCGCGAGTTACGATCGCGCGCGGTGACGCTCGCCGACGCTCATAGGCCGGCCGGCACCGCGCCCGGGCTCGACATCGTCCTGCGCGAATGGGGGCGCATCGGCTGCATCGGCTTCGGCGGGCCGCCCACTCACATCGCACTCCTGCGGGACCTGTGCGTGACGCGGCGCCGCTGGCTCGCGGACGACGATTTCGAAGACGCGATCGCCGCCTGCAACCTCCTCCCCGGCCCGGCGTCGACACAGCTCGCCATCTACTGCGCCTGGCGGCTGCGCGGCCGCCCCGGAGCACTGGTCGGCGGCCTCGCCTTCATCGGGCCGGGCCTCGTGCTGATCCTGGCGCTGTCGGCGCTCTTCCTCGCGGCCTCTCCGCCGGACTGGGTGCTCGGCGCCGGCGCGGGCGCCGGCGCGGCGGTGGCCGCGGTCGCGGTGCAGGCCGGTTGGAGCCTGGTCGGCCCGAGCTGGGCGAAGGCCCACGTCCGGGCGCGCTGGGCCGCGTACGCGCTGCTCGGAGCGATCGCCGCCGCGACCGTCGGCCCCTGGCTCGTCCTCGTCCTGCTCGGCTGCGGGCTCGCCGAGCTGCTCGCGCAGCGGCGCGGGATGACGGCTGCCCTGTGGCTGCTCGCTGCGGCGCCCGCCGGCGGCCTCGGCGCCGTCTGCTGGGTCGCCTTCAAGGTGGGCGCGCTCTCGTACGGGGGCGGTTTCGTGATCGTCCCGCTCATGCAGGCTGACGCGGTCGACCGCTACGGCTGGCTCACGCCGACCCAGTTCGTCAACGCGGTCGCGCTCGGGCAGATCACGCCCGGCCCGGTGGTGCATACGGTCGCCGCGGTCGGCTACGGCGCTGACGGCCTTGTCGGCGGCCTGCTCGCCGCACTCGTCGCGTTCACGCCCTCGTTCGCGTTCATCATCGCCGGGGGCGGCCGCTTCGACGCCATCCGTGCCGACGCGCGCGCCCGCGCGTTCCTCGACGGGGCCGGTCCGGCCGCGATCGGCGCCATCCTCGGTTCGGCGGTCCCGCTCGCGCGAGCCCTGGACGAGCCGTGGCAGGTGGCGGTGCTAGGCGGCGCGGCGGTACTGCTGTTGGCGCTTCGGCGGGGCGTCGTCGGAACGCTCCTGCTCGCCGGCGCCGTCGGCGCGGTCGTCGCCCTCGCGGGGGGACCGCTGCCGTAGCGGATCGAACGAGTCTGGGGCGAGCGCGGGCATAACGACGTCTACTCGGTGGGCAGCAAGACGGTTTTCAGCGCTCCGTGGGCGGAATGCCGCGGAGCGGCTCGACGAACGCCGCGAGCTCGTCTCGAGAGTACGGCGTGTGGCGGCGCCGCGTTCCCGCCGGGTCGTGCTCCAGCCCCGTGCCTTCCCGCCAGGCGCGCCGTGGGCGCACCGGCCGCGGCTGGAAGCCGCCGCCGCAGTTCGGGCAGACCCCGTGGAGCACGGTGTCGACGCAGGTCGAACAGAACGTGCACTCGTAGGAGCAGATGCGCGCGTCGACCGACCCCGGCGGCAGGTCGGCATCGCAAAGCTCGCAGTTGGGACGCAGCTCCAGCACGGCCGTCAGCCCCCCTGACTCAACGCGGCGCGCAGGCGCTCGAGCTTGTCCGGCGGCCAGAGCGCCTTCGAGTCGTAGTAGACGTCGAACGCCGGCACGGAAGGCGAGAGGGTCAACCAGGGGACCTTCGACCGGGTGAAGATGTGGACGTCCGGAGCGACCGCCGACGGGTCGTCCAGCGTGCCGGCGCGCACGAAGCGCACCTCCGGGCGGCCGTACTCGCTGAACACGGCGATCTCGCAGTCGGGGCAGCGGAAGATGCGCTGCGCGCTCCCGTCGTCGCGGCCGACCTCGACGGGCCGCGGCTCGCCGGCGAGCAGCTTCACGCGGTCGCTCTCAATCAGGAGGTTGATCACGAAGGCGCTGCCGGTCTGCCGCTGGCAGTTCAGGCAGTGGCAGCAGTGCACGAAGAGCGGCCCGGTCGTGAGCCGGTAGCGCACGGCGGCGCAGGAGCAGCCTCCCTCCACGGGGCGAACCTACCGCGTGGCGAGCGCACCGATCGGGGGTTCCGTAACCGTGCCAACATGGCCTAAAGTGCTGGTATCTGCGGTTGGCCGCTCCCTGCGCGATGACGAGCAAACCGCACATCCAGCTCGAGGCACTCCACGCACTGGCGCGCGCGCTCGCCGCCGGGGAGTTCCGCGCGCGGACGGTGCTCGAGCGCGCGTGCGCGGTCGTCGCCGAGGGCTTCGGCTTCGAGCGCGTCGGCATCGTCCGCTATATCCCCGCGACCGGGGTGCTGATCCCGTTCGCGGCGCACGGGCTCACGGCCGGCGAGCTCGAGACGCTTCCGCCGGCACTCCCGATCGGACGCTCCCGCGCGTTCCAGCGGGCCCTCGCGAGCGGCACGGCTCTGTTCGTCCCGGAGCCGGGCGAGGAGGACGTCCTCCCCACGCCGGTCGCCCGCGAGTTCAGCATCGGCTCGTTCGTGCTCGTCCCGCTGATGAGCGAGGGGCGCTGCCTGGGCTTCATGACCTGTGACGAGCGCGGCGAGGCGTTCTGGCTCGAGCCGGCCGAAATCGAGCTGCTCGGGACGTTCGGCGCGCTGATCGCAGCGTTCCTCGAGCGTGCGATCCAGCACGCGGAGCTCCGCCGGCTCAACGAGCTGAAGAGCCAGTTCGCCGCGCTCGCCTCGCACGAGCTGCGCACGCCGGTCGCCGCGATCTACGGCGCCGTGGAGACACTCGACGCCCGCGAGGACGAGCTGTCGCCCGAGGATCGCGCGGAGGTGCGGCGGACGCTCGCGCGGCAGTCGAAGCGGCTCGTCGAGCTCGTCGACAACCTGCTCGACCTCTCCCGGTTGGAGGCGGACTCGATCGCCATCGAACCGGTGGAGCTCGACGTGCGCAAGCGGGTCGAGGAGATCGCCGGCTCCGACGACGGCGTCACGATCGACGTGCCTGACGGCCTGCGTACCGTCGTCGACCCGCGCGCCTTCGACCGCATCGTCTCCAACCTGCTGATGAACGCCCGGAGCCACGGCGAGCCGCCGATCACCGTGTCGGCGCGCCGATCGGACGGTGAGCTGTCGCTGACGGTCGAGGATCGCGGCTCCGGCATCGCGGCGGAGGACCTCGGCAGCATGTTCGACCGGTTTACGCGCGGCGTGACGGCCTCCGGAGAAGGCGCCGGGCTCGGGCTCTCGATCGCGCAGTCCTACGCGCGCGCCCACGGCGGCAGCCTCGCCTACGAGCCGGTGCAGCCGAACGGCGCCCGGTTCCACGTCACGCTGCCGGGCTGATCGTCCGCGACGATGGGCGAGGCTGTCAGCGCGGCGCTGCCGCGTACTCCTCGTCCGTGACGTGCTCGCCCCAGGTCGCAGGGCTGTCATCGTCGCCGACCTGGACGATCGCGATGTGAACCATGAGCCGCGTCGCCGTTGCGCCGTGCCAGTGCTCCTCACCGGGCTCGAAGAAGACGCGGTCACCCGGCCGGATGACCTCCACCGGGCCGCCGCGGCGCTGGCAGAGGCCGACGCCCTCCGTCAGCCAGATGGTCTGGCCGTGCGGATGGGTGTGCCAGGCGGTGCGCGCGCCGGGCGTGAAGTGGACGTTGCTCGCATGCACCCGGTGGCCGCTCTGGGGCGCTGCGACCGCATCGATGTACACGGTGCCGGTGAACCAGTCGGCCGGCCCGCGCACCGTGTCGTTGGCGTTCCTGGTGATCTCCATGGCCGCCGAGGCTACCGGCGCGTCTCGGGGCGGACTGCTTCGTGTGTACGGTCGTCCCAGGGACCACGCCGACGCAAGGAGACGAGGAGACACGATGGAGAAGCGAACGCTCGGAGATACCCTCGAAGTCTCGGCGCTGGGGCTGGGCTGCATGGGCCTGAGCCAGTCGTATCCGCCCATCCCGGAGAAGGCCGACGGGATCGCCCTCATCCGTGGGGCAGTCGAGCGCGGGGTCACGTTCTTCGACACCGCGCAGGTTTACGGGCCGTTCACGAACGAGGAGCTCGTCGGCGAGGCGCTCGAGCCGGTTCGCGACCAGGTCGTCATCGCGACCAAGTTCGGCTGGGAGCTCTCGACCGGCCAGCCCAGCGGCGTCGACAGTCGCCCGGAGACGATCACGCGGACTGTCGACGACTCGCTGCGGCGACTCCGCACCGACCGGATCGACCTCTTCTACCAGCACCGCGTCGATCCGAACGTGCCGATCGAGGATGTCGCCGGCACCGTCAAGGAGCTGATCGAGCAGGGGAAGGTGAAGCACTTCGGCCTCTCCGAGGCGGGCGTGCAGACGATCCGCCGCGCTCACGCCGTGCAGCCGGTCACCGCCCTTCAGAGCGAGTACTCGCTCTGGTGGCGGGAGCCGGAGGAGGCAATCCTTCCGACGCTCTCGGAGCTCGGTATCGGCTTCGTCCCCTTCAGCCCGCTCGGCAAGGGCTTCCTCACCGGGAAGATCGCCGAGAGCACCGAGTTCATGAGCGGTGACTTCCGCAACACCGTCCCGCGCTTCACGGATCCCGAGGCTCGCGCGGCGAACCTCGCCTTCGTCGACCTGCTGACACGTGTCGCGGAGCGGAAGAACGCGACGCCGGCACAGGTCGCGCTCGCGTGGGTGCTCGCGCAGAAGCCTTGGATGGTGCCGATCCCCGGCACGACGAAGCTGCACCGGCTTGACGAGAACATCGGGGCCGCCGACCTGGAGCTCACGTCCGACGACCTCCGGGAGCTCGAGGATGCGCAGATCGAGGCGCAGGGCGCCCGCTATTCCGAAGCGAACCAGCGGATGATCGACCGCTAGTCGCTGCCGTCAGCTGTCGAAGCGGATGACGCTGCGAATGCCGGCCTGCTGCTCCATGAGCTCGAAGCCCCGATTGACCTCGTCGAGGACGAGCGTGTGCGAGACGAACGGCTCGACATCGATCTCTCCGGCGAGCCAGCGCTCGACGAGCTGCGGGACGCCGTCCCGGCCTTTGACACCGCCGAACGAGGAGCCGGCGATGCGTCGGCCGGTGATCAGGTAGCGCGGGACGACCTCGAGCGTCTCGCCCTTCCCGGCAACACCGCACATCGTCGCAAGGCCCCAACCCATGCGAGCCGACTCGACCGCCTGCCGCATGACCGCGACGTTCCCCGTCGCCTCGAACGTGTAGTCGGCGCCGAAGCCTCCGGTCAGCTCGAGGACGCGGTCGACCGCGTCCGCGCCGCCGGCGAACACGTCCGTCGCGCCCTGTCCCTGCGCGAGCTCGAGCCGCTCCTCCGAAAGGTCGAAGCAGATGATCCGCTCGGCCCCCTGCAGCCGGCAGCCGGCAACGGCGCCGAGGCCGACCATTCCGGCGCCGAAGACGACGCATGTCGCCCCCGGCTCGACGCGTGCCGTGTTCATCGCGGCCCCCAGCCCTGTCGAGAGACCGCATGCGAAGAGGCATGCGCCGTCGAGTGGCGCCTCCGGATGCACCTTCGCAAGCGCGATCTGGGGCATCACGGTGTACTCCGCGAACGTCGACGTGCCCATGAAGTGGCGGATCGGCTCTCCGTCCCGCGACAGCCTCGTTGTGCCATCCGGGAGGTAGCCCAGGTTCTGCTGCTCGCGGATCGCGAGGCAGAGGTTCGTACGCGGGTCGAGGCAGTGGACGCACTCGCGGCACTGCGGCGAGAACAGCGTGACGACGTGGTCGCCCGGCACGACCGACTCGACGCCTTCGCCGACTCGCTCGACCACGCCAGCACCCTCGTGACCGAGGACGGCCGGCGCATACCCCGACGGGTCGGCGCCGGAGGCGGTGTAGAGATCGGTGTGGCAGACCCCGCAGGCGACGAGCCGGACGAGCACCTCGCCCGCACGCGGCTCCGCCACGTCGACGTCTTGCACGACGAGCGGTGACCCGAACTCCTCGAGGACGGCCGCGCGGATCTTCACGACGCGACTCTGCCCGCTGCTCGGTGGTCGATGCAAGAAAGGCCCCGTTCCCGAGGCCTTTCGAGTAGCGGGGGCAGGATTTGAACCTGCGACCTCCGGGTTATGAGCCCGGCGAGCTACCTGACTGCTCCACCCCGCGTCGCGGCCGAAATTGTAGCGCGTCGATTAAGCGGTTGCAGAGAACCGTGCAGGGCCTGATGCCGAAGAGGAGACTGAACGCGGCCCGGGCGAGGGACCCGGGCACCCAACAGAAAGGGAGGGTGTAGATGGCGATCCTCGCGATGGCCGAGATCCCCGGCGGGACGCACGAGATGTACGACACCGTCAACGACCTCATGGGCACCACCCCGGACAATCCGCCGGCGGGGCTGATCCACCACCTCGCCCTGGACACGGACGACGGGATGATGGTCATCGACGTCTGGGAGTCCGCCGACGCCTTCAAGAGCTTCATCGAAACGAACGTGGACAAGTTTCAGGCCGCCGGCATCCCGCCGTTCGAGCCGACCATCCTGCCCGTGCACAACATGCTGATCGGCTCGGGCACGGAGCCGAACGTGGCGGTGATCATCGACGCACCCGGGCTGACGGCCGACCAGTACGACCAGCTCGCCTCGCGCATGCGCGCCCACGAGGGCGACGGCAGCAACCACCCGTCCGTCTCGCACACGACGGCGACCACGAACGACGGGCTGTTCATCGTCGACGTGTGGGACTCGCCCGAATCGTTCGGGCGCTTCGCCGAGACCGAGATCGCCGCGGCCGGGGACATGCCCCCGATGCAGCCGCGCTTCGTACCGGTCTACAACCGCCTCGCGGGGAAGACGCGGGTCAGCGCCTAGGAAGCCACGGTAGCCCGGCCGCCCAGCGCGGCCGGGCTACGGTTGCGGCATGCGCGTTGCCGCCCTCGACCAGGGCACGAACACCACCCGCCTGCTCGTCGCCGATGTCGCGGAGGGCCGTGTCGACGAGGTGCTGCGGCGCTCGCAGATCACGCGCCTCGGCGAGGGCGTCGACCGGCGGAGGCGGCTGCTCCCGTTGCCGATCGCGCGCGTCCGCAACGTGCTGACCGACTACCGCCGCTCGCTCGAGCAGCTCGGCGCAGAGCGTGCGCTGCTCGTCGCGACGAGCGCGGTGCGCGACGCGGAGAACGGCGAAGCCTTCCTCGGCGAGATCGAGTGGAGCTACGGGTTCACGACGCGGCTCGTCGCCGGCCTCGAGGAGGCCGAGCTCAGCTTCCGCGGCGCGACGCTCGGGCGCACCCTGTCCACGCCGACCCTCGTCGTCGACATCGGCGGCGGCTCGACCGAGCTCGTCGTCGGCGGCGGCGCGGGCATCGGCGCCGCCGCGAGCGTCGACGCGGGCTCGGTACGCATGACCGAGCGCTACCTGCACGCCGACCCCTGCAGCGCCCAGGAGCTGGACGCGTGCGCCACGGCCGTCCGCTCGCTGCTGCGCGAGGGCGCACCGGCCGCGCCTGCCTCCACCGAGGCGATCGGCGTCGCCGCCACGATCACGACGCTCGCGGCGCTCGACCTCGGGCTCGAGGAGTACGACCGCGCGGCCGTCGACGGCCACGTGCTGACCGCGGACGCGGTGGGCGAGCAACTCGAGCGGCTCGCTGCGCTGCCGCTCGAGGAACGCCGCCGCGTGCCCGCGCTCGACCCCGAGCGCGCACCGGTCATCGTCGCGGGCGCGATCATCCTCCGCGAGGCGCTCGACCACTACGGGCTCGACACGCTCGAGGTGAGCGAGCGCGACATCCTCGACGGGATCGCACTGGAGGCGGCGCAGCTCCCCGAGCCGGTCGAGGGCGATGCCCCGCCCGGCGCGTACACCTGCTGCTGACGTGGCCGACGCCCCCGCCATCGAGACCGTAGGGCTCTCGAAGACCTACGGCAGCGGCGTGCGGGCGCTTGTCGACCTGACCCTCCGGGTCGAGCGGGGCGAGGTCATCGGCTACCTCGGCCCGAACGGCGCCGGCAAGAGCACCACGATCCGCCTGCTGGTCGACCTGATCCGGCCGACGGCCGGCCGGGCGAGCATCCTCGGTCTCGACACGCGCGCGCAGAGCGTCGGCGCAAGGGCGCGGCTCGGCTACCTGCCGGGCGACCTGCGGCTGCAGGACAGGCTCACCGGCGGCGCGCAGCTCGACTCGCTCGCGCGCCTGCGCGGCCACGTCGACCCCGCGTACCGGAATGCGCTGTGCGAGCGGTTCGGCGTCGTCCTCGACCGCCCGATCCGCGAGCTCTCGCGCGGCAACCGGCAGAAGCTCGGGATCGTCCAGGCCTTCATGCACCGGCCCGACGTGCTCATCCTGGACGAGCCGACCAGCGGGCTCGACCCCCTGCTCCAGGGAGAGTTCCGGTCGCTCGTGCGCGAGACGGCCGCCGACGGGCGCACCGTCTTTCTCTCCTCGCACGTGCTCGACGAGGTGCAGCACGCAGCCGACCGGGTCGCGATCGTGAACCGCGGCCGGCTCGTCGACGTCGACGCCGTGGACGGCCTCCGCGAGCGGGCGCTCCGCCACGTCACGATCACGTTCGCCGAGCGCGTCGACCCCGAGGCGTTCGCGGCGCTGCCGAACGTGCGGGTCGAGCACGCCGATGGCAGGGTGCTCCGCCTCGCGGCGCCCGAGCAGGCGATGGACGGCGTGGTGAAGGCCGCCGCCGCCCACCGCATCGTCGACCTGACCTCCCAGCCCGCCGACCTCGAGGAGATCTTCCTCGAGCTGTACCGGGAGCCCGCGGATGCCGGCTGAGGTCGTCCGCCGCGGGATCGCCGACCACCGGCGCGCGCTCATCGGGTGGTGTGTCGGCGGGGCCGCCTACGCGGCGATGCTCGCCTCGATCTTCCCGTCGATCCACCGGTCGCCGGACATCGACAAGATCATCCAGAACTACCCGAAAGCGCTCAAGGAGCTGCTCGGGATCTCGGCCGGCCTCGGGTCGGGACCCGGGTACCTGGACGTCGAGTTCTTCAACCTGATCCTGCCGCTGCTCTTGCTCGTGCTGGCGATCGGCTCGGGCGCGCGGCAGGTGGCGGGCGAGGAGGACGCCGGTCGGCTCGAGCTGCTGCTCGCGTACCCGCTCCGCCGGCGCGACACCGTGCTCGCCAAGGGCACGGTCGTCGCTGCCGAGACGGCCGTCGTCGCCGCCGCGGTGTTCCTCGCACTCGTCGTCCTGAACCCGGTCGCGAACCTCGGGCTGTCGTACGGGCGGCTCGCGGCGGGCATCGCCGGCGTGGCGCTCATCGCACTGCTCCACGGCTGGCTCGCGCTGTCCGTCGGCGCGGGGGGCGGCAGCCGCGGCGTCGCGATCGGCGTCCCCGCGGCGCTCGCCGCCGCCGCCTACCTCGTCAACGGCCTGCACAGCCTCGCCGGCTGGCTCGACCCGTTCCGGTTCGCGTCGTCGTTCTGGCTCGTCGGCACCTCGCCGCTCGAGAACGGCCTGAACTGGTGGGGCATTTCCGTGATCGTCCTCGCCGCGGCGGCCGTGCTCGCGGCCGGCACGCAGCTCTTCGAGCGGCGCGACCTGCGGGTGCCCTGAGGTAGCGTCGCGGCCGTGCCGCTCGCAGACACGAGCGAGATCAGCCTCGAGGAGCTGCAGCTCGCCGCCCGCAACCACGGCATGCCGCTCGAGGCGCTGCGCTGGCCGGTCACGCCGGCCGGCCTCCACTACCTGCTCATCCACTACGACATCCCGGTCGTCGACCCCGCGTCGTGGCGCCTCGAGGTCGGCGGGCTCGTCGAGCAGCCGCTCAGCCTGTCCCTCGACGACCTCCGGTCACGGCCGGCCGCGAGCCACGCGGTCACCCTCGAGTGCGCCGGCAACGGGCGCGCCCGGCTGACGCCGCGGCCCGTCTCCCAGCCGTGGCTGCACGAGGCGGTCGGGACGGCGGTCTGGGGCGGCACGCCGCTCGCGGGGCTGCTCGAGGAGGCGGGCCTGGAGCCCGACGCCGTCGAGGTGCTCTTCTCCGGCCTCGACCGTGGGATCGAGGGCGGCGAGGAGCAGGCCTACCAGCGGAGCCTCGGCCTCCACGACGCGCTCATGCCCGACGTGCTGCTCGCCTGGGAGATGAACGGCGCCCCGCTCGAGCCGCAGCACGGTTTCCCGCTGCGGCTGATCGTCCCGGGCTGGTACGGCATGACGAGCGTGAAGTGGCTCGCCTCCATCGAGGCCGTCGCGGAGCCGTTTCGCGGCTACCAGATGACGGCCGCGTACCGGTACCGCGACAAGGAGGACGACGAGGGGGAACCGGTCACGCGCATCCAGCCGCGCGCGCTGATGGCGCCGCCGGGCATCCCGGACTTCTTCACGCGCGCGCGCACCGTGCCGCTCGGGCCGGTCGCGCTCGAGGGCCGCGCGTGGTCGGGCCTTGCCCCCGTGGCCGGCGTCGAGGTGACCGCGGACGGGGAGACGTGGCACGAGGCGCAGCTCGAGCGCGACGTCGACGGCCGCTGGGCGTGGTGCCGCTGGGCCTTTACCTGGGAGCCGCGCCGCCCGGGCGAGTACGTCGTGTCATGCCGCGCGCGCGACGAGGCCGGCAACGTGCAGCCGGACGACCCGCCGTGGAACCTTGGCGGCTACGCCTCGAACGGCGTGCAGCGCGTCACCGTGAACGTGATCTAGCGCCGCGGAGGGCGTACTGGAGGATCACGGTCGTGACCGACATGATGATCGACGCCCAGATCGCGTCCCAGAAGAACGAGTTGATCGTCAGGTCGTGCGTCAGCGCATCGGTGAGCTCAAGGACGATCGCGTTGACGACGATCAGGAAGAGCCCGAGCGTGATCACGGTCAGCGGCAGCGTGAGCAGGCGCAGGATCGAGCCGAGGATCGTGTTCACGATCCCGAAGAGGGCCGACACCCAGATGTAGCCCCAGACGCCGCCGTTGATGGTGACGCCGCCGAGCAGCCACGCGGTCACCCCGAACGCGAGCGCGACGATCAGCCAGGAGATCAGCAGGTTTCGCACCGCGCGACCCTACTGTTCGGCCGCGACTGCGGCGTCCGGCTCGTCCTCGGCGAGCCGGCGCTGGAGCACGCTGCGGGAGAGGACGCCGACGAGCCGGCCGTTCTCGACGACGGGCACGCGCTCGGCGTCGTGCTCCTCGAGGAAGCGGAATGCCTCCTCGACGGGCATGTCGCCGTCGATCGTCCAGTGCGGCACCTCGGCGATGTCCGCCAGCCGCGTCTCGCCCGGGACGAGGCCGGGAGCAACGACCTCGCGGACGAGCGTCTTGCGCGTCACCACCCCGACGAGCCGCTCGCCCTCGCAGACGAAGATCGCGCGCACCTCCTGACGCGCGAGCAGCGCCCCCGCCTCCTGCGCCGTCGCGTCGACCGAGAGCGAGCGCGGCTCCGTCACCATCGCGTCGCGCGCTCTCACGGGTAGAACCCCCGGGACGTCATGGCCGCGGCCACCTCGCGGATGCCGGCGACGAGCGCGGCTGCACGGAGGGTCATGTCGCCCTCGGCCGAAAGCGCCCAGACCCGGTCGAAGGCGTCCGTCAGCTTGTCGGCGAGCCGTGCGCGGATCTCGTTCCGCGTCCAGAAGAGCCGACCGAGGTCCTGCACCCACTCGAAGTAGGACACGGTCACGCCGCCGGCGTTGGTCAGCACGTCGGGCAGGACGGGGATGCCGCGCTCGGCGAGGATCTCGTCGGCCTCGTTCGAGGTCGGGCCGTTCGCCCCTTCGGCGATCAGGCGCGTGTCGATCCGCGCCGCGTTCTCGACCGTCACCTGGTCCTCGCGCGCCGCGAGCACCAGCACGTCGCAGTTGAGCTCGAGCAGCTCCGCGTTCGTGATCCGCTCCGCCTCCTTGTACTCGGCGAGCGAGCCGTGCTGCCCCACCCACTCGTGGAGCGCGGCGATGTCGAGCCCGTTCGGATCGTAGAAGCCGCCGGACACGTCCGAGACGGCGATCACGCGGGCGCCGCGCTCGGCGAGCTCGCTGGCCGCGATGCCGCCGACGTTGCCGAAGCCCTGTACCACGCAGCGCTGCTTCGGCAGGGGCATGGCGAGCCGATCGCACGCGCGCTCCGTGACCATGACCACGCCGGCGCCGGTCGCCTCGTGCCGGAAGACCGAGCCGCCGAGCGCGATCGGCTTGCCCGTCACGATCTCCGGCACCGCGTGCCCGATGAGCATCGAGTACGTGTCCATCATCCACGCCATCGTCTGCTCGTTCGTCGCCATGTCCGGCGCGGGGATGTCGCCCTTGGGCCCGATGAACGGCAGCAGCTCGGAGGTGAAGCGCCGCGTGAGCCGCATGATCTCGGCCTGCGACAGGGAGCGGACGTCGCACCGGACGCCGCCCTTGGCGCCGCCGTACGGGAGGCGCAGGAGCGCGCACTTCCAAGTCATCCACATGGCGAGCGCGGCGCACTCGCCCAGGGTCACCTCGGCGTCGTAGCGGATCCCGCCCTTGGTCGGGCCGAGCGCGGTCGAGTGCCGCACGCGGTACGCCGGGAACACGGCCGCGGTGCCGTCGTCCATCTGGACGGGCACCGAGAGCATGAGCGCCTGCTCCGGGTAGTGGAGGCGCAGGGCGATCGAGTCGTCGATGCCCGCGTACGGCAGGGCCTGCTCGAGCTGGGTGATCGCGGTGCGGTAGAGCGGCGCGTCCCATTCGAGCGCGCTCGAGACGCCCTCCTCGACGCTGGCCATCGCCCGGAGTGTAATCAGGTGCCGGGGAGGACCGGCCGTACGGTCAGGACGAGGTCGGGGCCGATCGCCTCGACCCGAACGTCGTCGCCCGCCTCGGCCGTCGGCTCGCAGCGGGCCTGCCAGAGCTCGCCGCCGGCGCGCACCTGGCCGAGCGGGTCGCAGCGGATGACGACGCGGGCGATGCTCCCGACGAGCGCCTCGGCCCCGGTCTGAGGCCGGCGGCGCTTCGCGTACCAGAGCCCGAACCCGACCTCGGCGAGGTCGACGACGAGCGCGCCCACGATCGCGATGAGCCCCCAGGGCGAGGGCAGCAGGAAGATCGCCGCGAGGATGGCGAGGATGACGAGCACGCCGTGATTCTGGCTAGACCGTCTGCGGCGCGGCGCGTACGGTCGCGCGGAGTCGCGCGACAAGCCCCTCGAGCAGCTCGCTCTTCAGCAGCACGTCGTCCGCGCCGGCCTCGCGAGCAGCGCGGCTGAGCGCGGGCGCGTCGTCGCCGGTGATCGCGATCAGGCAGAGGCTGGGCCGGTCGCGACGGAGGCGGGCGACGGTGCTGACGCCGTCGAGGAGCGGCATGTGCAGGTCGATGACGACTGCGTCCGGCTCCTCGACCTCAACGCGGTCGAGCGCCGCGATGCCGTCCGAGACCGTGCCGGAGACGAGCAGCTCCGGCTGCTGGTCGACGAGCTCGGCGAGCGACGCGAGGAAGATCTCGTCGTCGTCGACCAGGAGCACGCGGATCTGTCCTCCTCGGTCCTCGGACACTGGCCGCCATTCTCGACCAACGGCGCCGCCGCGTCCATTCCGGTTTTCCTCATCGACCGAGGCGGCCGGAGGCGGCAGGCGTTGCCCATTCCGATGCCGCCTCCGGCACGGCCCAACGTATGCATGCGCATTCACCCACGCGTCATCCCACAAGGACGAAAATGCCCCTGATGCTCGCCGTCCCCCTCGCCGCCGCCCACTTCGCGCTGAGCAGCCCGGCGATCCCGAACGGCGGCACGATCCCGCGCCGATACACGTGTGACGGCGCGGGCACGTCGCCACCGCTGCGCTGGACGGCGCCGCCGGCGCGCACCGTCCGGTTGCGGCTCACCGTCGTCGACCCGGACGCGCCGGGCGGCCACTTCGTGCACTGGCAGGCGACCCGGATCCCGGCTCGGGCCGGGAGCGTGGCGACGGGCCGGCATCTGCCGGGCGAGGGCACGAACAGCGCAGGCACGCGCGGCTGGACGCCGCCGTGCCCGCCGAGCGGGACGCACAGCTACGTGTTCACGTTGAGCGCGCTCAACGCGCGCGGGCGCGTGCTCGCGGCGGCGACGTTCGTCGGGCGGTACGCGCGGGCGTGATTCAGCCGGCGAAGGCGCCGTCGTCGATGCGAACGTTGAGCGAGCCGAATGCGGTGTTGCGGCCGTCGTAGTACGACGCGCGCACGGGCGAGACGGTCGCAGCCGAGCCGTTCGCGAAGCTTCCCGAGGTTCCCGGGCGCGCGGACTGAGCCTAACGTCCGAGGATCCGGCCGGAGCTATGCCGCTCCGTTATCCGGAGCGTCTCCACGTCGTCTTCGAGGCGGCGTGCCTCCGACTCGGCCGCGAGTTCTTCCGGCGTTTTCGGCTCCGAGCCGAGCCATCCGCGGAGTCGCTTCAGAAGGTTCATGGGACGAGCGTACCGCCGTCACGCGCGGCTTGAACGGCACGAGCCGCGATTGAGGCATGGGTTCGGGATGAGAAGCCCGCCGTTAAGTCGGGCCGACGTCGTTAAGGCGCAGACCCGTTGGTTTCCTAGTGCCGGGGGAGGGAGTCGAACCCTCACGCCCCTTGCGGGACACCTGATTTTAAGTCAGGCGCGTATGACCAATTTCGCCACCCCGGCGTGCCGGGAGCGTAACGAGGCTACGTGCCGGGCTGGTTCGTGCCCATCGGGATGCCCTCGGGCCCGTGGCCGCGGTAGGTGTCCCGGAACTTCTTGAACGCGCTCTCGTTGAACGTCGAGCACACGGCGACGTGGCCGAATCCGTAGTAGTTCGGGTCGGAGCCGTACTTCGACGGGTCGCCCGTCCAGGCGGTGATGGCGACCTTCTTGCCCAGCTTCGCGAGCGGCGTGCCGAACATCGACACGGGCGACGAGCTGTAGAAGGCGTGGAGCTTGTCGACCGTCGCCTTCGGCACCTGGTTGCCCCACCAGAGGATCACGCCGCCGTGCTCCTGGTTGTGCACGACGTACCGCGGCTCGACGGGCGTGGTGTAGAAGTCCCAGATCGCCGGGGTCGGATAGTGCGACCCGCTCGACGGCGGGAAGGAGTTGTACGGCACAGGGGTGCCGACCTGCACGTGGATCAGCCCGGGCTTCAGCGGCTTCGCCTTCACGGTCTTGAAGGTGCAGCCGGCTGCCTTCATGGCGCTCGCCACCCCGGCGTCGCTGGCGCTGCTCGAGCCGCCGAGCGTCAGGAACGCGACGGCGGCGATCACGAGCACGACCGCCGACGCGCCCAGGATCCCGACCAGCATCTTCCGGTCGCCCGCCGAGGACTTGTTCGTCGCTGTCCGGCGCTTGGGCGCCTGGACCGGGCGGGGAGGTGCAGGGGTTTTCTTCTTCTGAGCCATGAGCGCGGCGGATGGTAGCAACGGCCTTCGCCGGTTCTCTATCGGCCGGATCGTGCCGTCCGATGAGCTTCCTACTGTTTGTAGACCATGATCTCGATCTTTGCTCTCCTGATCGGCGCAGCCGCGGGCGCGGCAGGCGCCTGGCTCCTCGCGCGTGCCCGCGCGGACGCGTCGATGACGGGGCTCCGGCTCGAGCTGGAGCACGAGCGCGCACGCTTCGACGAGAAGGTCAAGCTGCTCGAGCGCGCCGAGGCCGGGTTCGCAGAGAGCTTCAAGGCCTTGTCCTCCGAGGCGCTGCGCTCGAACAACACGGCGTTCCTCGAGCTCGCGCGCACGCAGCTGGAGCGGTTCCAGGTCAGCGCGCAGGGCGATCTCGAGCAGCGGCAGAAGGCGGTCGAGGCGATCGTCTCGCCGATCCGCGAGTCGCTCGAGAAGGTCGACGGCCAGATCCGCACCCTCGAGCAGGCGCGCACGCACGCCTACAGCACGCTGTCGGAGCAGGTGCGCTCGCTCGCCGAGGGCCAGCAGGCGCTGCGCCTCGAGACCGGCAACCTCGTGACCGCCCTCCGCTCGCCGAGCGTCCGCGGCCGCTGGGGCGAGATGCAGCTGAAGCGCGTCGTCGAGATGGCCGGCATGCTCGCCCACTGCGACTTCGTCGAGCAGACGACAACCACCTCCGACGACGGCCGGCTCCGGCCGGACATGATCGTGAAGCTGCCGGGCGGGCGCAGCGTGGTCGTCGACGTCAAGGCACCGCTCAGCGCGTACCTCGAGGCGCTCGAAGCCCGTGACGAGGTCACGCGCCAGGCCAGGCTCGCCGACCACGCGCGCCAGGTGCGCGACCACATCCGCAAGCTGAGCGCCAAGAGCTACTGGAGCCAGTTCGAGGACGCCCCCGACTTCGTCGTCCTCTTCCTGCCGGGCGAGCCGTTCTTCAGCGCAGCGCTCGAGCAGGATCCGACCCTGATCGAGCAGGGCGTCGAGCAGCAAGTGATCCTCGCGACGCCGACGACGCTCATCGCGCTCCTCCGCGCGGTCGCCTACGGCTGGCGCCAGGAGCAGGTCGCCGAGAGCGCTCGGCACATCAGCGAGCTCGGCCGCGAGCTGCACACGCGCCTTTCGACGATGAGCGACCACTTCGCGAAGCTCGGCCGCAGCCTCGATAGCTCCGTGAAGGCCTACAACGATGCGATGGGCTCACTCGAGCGCCGCGTCCTGGTGACCGCGCGGCGGTTCAAGGAGCACGGGGCGGTCGCGAGCGAGGAGCTCGCCGAGCTGACGCCGATCGACCGGACGCCTCAGCTGGCGCAGGCGCCCGAGCTGCGCCCCGTCCAGCCCGACGAGACCGGCGCCGAAGCCGCCTAGAACCTGAGCAAGGCCCCGATCCCCTCCACGGGATCGAGGTCCTGGCGGTTCCGGAGCGCCCGCACCTGGCCGCCGTTCGCGAGCGTGTGATGCACGGCCAGGTCGAGGCCGCGGTTACGGTGCTCCATCTCGGTCCCGTCGAGCGGGCACTGGCCGCCGGACACCGACAGCCGCCCGCACGCCGGGCACTGCCAGGCGTCGTGCAAGACGCCCTGCGAGAAGAGCAGGAGATCCACCCGTGCGTCCGATGCCGCCTCGAGCGTCTGCGCCCACCCGGCCGCCGCACGCCCGTCCCGGCCGATCTCCTCGCGCCAGCGCTCGACAAGCTCGGTCTCGTCCTCCGCTTCGGCGCGCTCCAGCACGGGCAGCACAACCTCCAGCAGCTCGGCCGGCCCGGCCTGGGCCGGCGCCTGCGCCCACCCCACCACCGCATCCTTCACGTCGCCCGGGAGCGCGCTCTCGAACTCGCCGCGCATCTCCTGCGGGATGAGGATGACCACCCGCGCCGACCTGGCGCGCCGCGCCTGCTGCCCGAGCTCGCCGGCCACGGACTTGATGTGCTCGAGGACGAGGTTCTCGATGTGGCGCTGGTACCGCGCCTGCGACCAGCCGCCCTGGTCGTGCTGGCCGGGCGTGTCCTCCGACCGGTCCACGACCTCCTCGAGCCGGCCGGCCCGTAAGCGATAGAGGCGGCCCTGCTCACGCGAGACCACGGCAACGATCACTCCGGTGCCGCGGCCGACGAGCGGCACGAGCGGCGTCAGCAGCGCCTCGCGCCCGACCGACACCGCGTCGTCGACCGGCTCGGCGAGCGTCAGCGTCCGCCAGAGATTGTCGAGCCCCGAGCAGAAGACGGCCACGCCGTGCGCGCCGTCGCGGTCGAAGTCGGTCTCGAACCAGCGGCGGATCCGGTCGACGTCGCCGCGCAGCGCCTCGCGCTGGTCGTGGCTCAGACTCGTGGGATCGGTGTGGCTCGTGCGCAGCCCGTCGAGCAGCGAGTTCACGCGCGTCGAGGTGTCGCGGGCGTTCGGCGTGTCGCTCGGGTCGAGGTCGACGTAGACGCTGATCGCGCACCCGTGCGCCGCACGAAACTCGGCGAGCTGGCGCAGCGTTTCCCACGTAACGGTCGCGGCCACGGCCGAGGAGTCTAGGCGCCGCAGACCGTCCGCTGCGCGTCAGAGTGTGGCGCTCCGCGCGGGCGGCGGCTCGGCACGCGTCATCGCCTCGAGCTCGGCGGCGGCGCGGCGCACCTCCCGGACGAAAAGGGACGCGTAGAACCGCTGCAGCAGCGCCCCCGCCGGGATCGCGAGCACCGAGAGCGCGGCGACGGGCTCACCCGTGGCGGCCGCGTAGGCGACGCCGGCGACCCCGTACACGACCAGGTAGGCGGCCACGACGCCGGCGAAGATCCGCAAGGCCCAGGACAGGCGCGCCGTTCCCTCCATCAGCGACCCTCCTTGCTCCGGCTCGATCTCGCCCTCGAGCACCGGCCGGAACGGCGTCAGCGGGATGCTCGGCACGTACACGAGCCGCAACGGCGGCCCCGGATCGCCCTGGAACAGCGACCGGCGGTCCCGGATGACCTCCTGCAGGCGCGCAGTCGCCTGATCGGGTGGCAGCGGAGAGGCGATCTCGAAGGTGCGGCGCGGGTCGACGAGGGCCTGGAGCCGTTCGCGAAGGGGAAGATTCGTGTCATCCATTTCGTTCAATAAGGTGAAGGCCCGCTACGCGGCAAAGCAGGGCCACGACCTGAAGGAGCAACATTGAGCAGCACCGACGTGCGTGAAGTGATCATTATCGGAGGCGGGCCCGCCGGGTACACGGCCGCGCTCTACAGCGCCCGCGCCAACCTGAGGCCGCTCGTGATCGAGGGCTTCGCCTGGGGCGGTCAGCTGATGATCACGAGCGACGTGGAGAACTACCCCGGCTACGCCGAAGGCGTCCTCGGGCCGGAGATGATGCGCGACTTCCGCAAGCAGGCGGAGCGCTTCGGCGCCGAGTTCGTCACCGACGACGTGACGCGCGTCGACTTCTCCGAGCACCCGTTCCGCATCTGGGTCGGCGACGACGAGTACCGCGCCGAGTCCGTGATCGTCTCGACCGGGGCGAGCGCCCGCCAGCTCGGGCTGCCCTCCGAGCGGACGCTCCAGGGCCGCGGCGTCTCCTACTGCGCCGTCTGCGACGCCGCCTTCTTCGGCGACAAGCGGGTGATCGTCGTCGGCGGCGGCGACTCGGCGATGGAGGAGGCGGTCTTCCTGGCGAAGTTCGCGTCGAGCGTCACCGTCGTGCACCGCCGCGACGAGTTCCGCGCGTCGCCGATCATGCTCGACCGCGCGCGGGCGAACGACAAGATCTCGTTCGTCCTGAACAGCGTCGTCGACGAGGTCATCGGCGAGAGGCAAGGTCACCACCGTGCGGCTGCAGGACGTCCGCACCGGCGAGACGAGGGACCTGGATGCGGAGGGGCTGTTCGTCGCCGTCGGCCACGACCCGAACACGGCGCTCTTCCTGGACCAGCTCGACCACGACAAGGCGGGCTACCTGGTCACCAGGCCGGGCTCGACCGCGACGAACGTGGACGGCGTCTTCGCGGTCGGCGACGTCGTCGACCACGTCTACCGGCAGGCGATCACCGCCGCCGGCTCGGGCTGCATGGGCGCCCTCGACGCCGAGCGCTGGCTCGCCGCGCGCGAGGGCCACACGGGCACGCCGCTCCCGGAACCCGCTCAGGTTTAGCCCGGCAGCACGCCGCTACGATCGCCCGCTGTGCCGTTCTTCATCTGCCCGAACTGCAAGGAGCGCTCGATCGACCACGACGGTCGCGAGGGGCTCACCCGCCAGGCCGTGGCGTGCCAGCGCTGCGGCTTCGGCTTCCTGTTCGAGCTGATGGACGACTACTACCCGGCGCCGACCACCGGCTTCGTCGTCTGCGACCAGGCCGGCCGCATCCTCGCGCTCGGGCGCGGCGTCTTCGAGCTGACCGGCTACTCCGAGAGCGACGTGATCGGCATGGACGCGTTGCAGGCGCTCGGGCTCGCCGGCTGGGAGGAGGGCAAGAACCCCGCGGAGCTCTCGCTCGAATGGGGCGTCCGCCGGCTCGGCGAGCACCTCCAGCTGCGCACGCACGCGGGCACGCAGAAGCGCATCACCGCGGACTTCTTCCCCGCCTACGACGACGACGGCGGGCTGCTGATCGCGCTCACGCCGGTCTGAGTTCTCGCGATCGCACCTGCACGTCGACGCGGCTCGACGGGCAGAGGTCGTTCACCGCGCACTCGGCGCACTCCGGCGCGCGGGCGAGGCAGACACGCCGCCCGTGCCAGATCAGCAGGTGCGGGAAGCGGCCCCAGTCCTCGCGCGGGACGATCCGCTGGAGGTCGCGCTCGATCTTCACCGGGTCGTCCTGGCGGGTGAGGCCGAGCCGCTGCGACAGGCGCCGCACGTGCGTGTCGACGACGATGCCCTGCGCAGTGCCGAGCTCGGCCGCGACGACGTTTGCCGTCTTGCGTGCGACGCCCGGGAGCTTCACGAGCTCGTCGAGCCGGGTCGGCACCTCGCCGTCGAACTCCTCGAGCAGCATGCGCATCGTCCCGCGCAGCGAGCGCGCCTTCTGGCGGAAGAAGCCGGTGGCGAAGATGTCGCGCTCGAGCTCCTCCTGCGGCACGGCCAGGTAGTCCTCGGGCCGCCGGTACTTCTGGAAGAGCGTCTCGGTGACGCGGTTGACGTTCACGTCGGTCGTCTGCGCCGAGAGCATCACCGACACGAGCAGCTCGAGCGGTGAGCGGAACTCGAGCGCGATCGTCGCGTCCGGGTGCGCAGCGGCGAGCCGAGCGATGATCGGTCGGATGCGGTCGCGGCGGCGGCCGACGGGCCGGCGTGCCTCGCGGACGTAGCTACGCGCCACGGCCGGCGAACTCCGGCCGTTCGCGGGCGAGCTGCTCGAAGAACTCCACCGCCGCCTGCCGGCTCTCGGGCTCGAGCAGCGTCTCCCGTGCGTACTCGGCCGCCTCCGGGAAGCCGGTCGCCTCGTAGGCGCTCGCCGCAGCGGCGACGTCGTACTCCGTGCGCCGGTGGTGGACACCGTGCGCGACCAGCGCCCAGTACGCGCCGGGCCGGTCCTCGTAGGGAAGGCCGACGCTGCCCGCGTTGGCGACGGTGATCCCGTCGAGCTCGCGGATCCACTGGGAGTGCGTGTGCCCGCAGACGACGACGTTGGCGTCGGCGGTGGCGAGCGCCTCGCGCAGCCGGTCGTCGGGCGTGTCCGGCGTCAGCACCTCGAGGTCGCTGCGCGGCGAGCCGTGGCAGAACAGCGTCGGCCCCACCCCGTCCACGACCACGCGGACGTTCCCCGGGAGCGAGCGCATGAACTCGAGCCGCTCCGGTCCGAGCTGCTCGCTCAACCAGTCGAACCGGGCGTGGCCGAGCTCCTCCTCCGGCGCCGTGCCTTCGGCGAGCTCGCGCTCCGCGTTGCCGCTCAGAAACAGCGCCCTGTCGCCGAGCGCGCGCAGCCGGTCGAAGGTCTCGACCGGCATCGGCCCGGCCGCGAAGTCGCCGCCGATCACGATGGCGTCGACGCCCTCGCGCTGGACGTCGGCCAGCACGGCCTCGAGCGCGGGCAGGTTCCCGTGGATGTCGTAGAGGGCGGCGACTCGCATGGGTCGGGAGACGGTAGCTACGCGACCGACGCGAACGCGGCAGAGGGCTCCTGCACGAGGCGCGGGCCGGCGCACACGGCTCCGAGCGCCGGGCAGCCGGCGCAAACACGCTCGCTCGGCGTCGGGCGGAAGGCGCCCGCCGCGATCGTCTCCACGACCTCGCCCAGCTCGGCCTCGAGGGGGGCCACGTCGACGACCCCGTACCTGGCGGCGACCGGCTCGTCCGGCCGCTCGAGGAACTGGTAGACGACCTCGACCTCCTCCGCACCCGCGCGCAGGCAGGCGAGCGCGTAGACGAGGCGCTGGAGGTGATAGTCGGCCTCGACCACGTCGGCGGGGCTCTCGTCGCCGAGCGCGTTCGACTTGTAGTCGACGACCAGCGCGCGCCCGTCGCTTCGGTGCACGACGTCGAGGTAGCCGTGGAAGAGGACGCCCGCGTGCTCGAAGACGAAGTGCGGCTCGCGCTGGACGCCGTCGAGCGCGGCGAGCCTCGTGGCGAGCGGCGACGCGCAGTACGCGGCGAGCAGCTCGCGCACGCGCGTGACGTTCTCCGCCGTCGCGCCCGGGTAGGCGGAGCGAACGCGCGCCTCGAGGTCATCCGGCACCGCCGGCGCGCCCAGGTCGATCTCCTCGAGCAGGGCGTGGACGGCGCTGCCGATCTCCGCCGCGCCGAGCCCCTCGTGGCCGGGCACACCGGGCCCGGTGTCGAAGTCGGCCGGCCGCATCCCGGCGACCCGCTCGGCGTAGTAGCGGTACGAGCAGCGGTCGAAGGTGGCGATGGCCGTGAACGAGAGCTTGCGCGGCACGTGCAGCGGCGCCGGCTCGACAGCGGCGAGCGCGGGCAGGACGGGTGCCGGTTCCGAGCGGCCGGCCGGGATCGCTTCGAAGAGCGCGAGCTGGCCGTCCTCGGCCGGCGGCGCCTCCGCCGCCGGCTCCTCTGCGCCGCGGTCGACGCGCACGAGCAGCGTGGCGCCCTCGCGCTGCAGCTCGACCGAGGCGGCCTCGAGCTCCTCGGCGGCGTCCAGCCGTTTGAGCACCCACCCCATCGGCGTCGTGTCGTCCGGTTTCGCGAAGTCGACGGAGCCGGCCACGATCAGCCGGTCGATCGCGCGGGTCATGGCGACGTAGTAGAGCCGCAGGCGCTCCGCCTGCTGCTCGGCCTCCCGGCGCTGCAGCACCTCGTCGTAGGCGAATGCCGGCCGCCGCTTGCTCGTCGCCGGGTCGACGATACGGAAGCCGAAGCGGCCGTCGGAGAGCGCGAGGATCTCGTCCGCCGACGGCGCGGTCTTCTCGCGCCCGGCGTCGGCGACGACAACCACCTTGAACTCGAGCCCCTTGGCGGCGTGGATCGTCAGCAGCCGGATCGCGTCCGCTCCCTCCTCCTCCGCGACCGCCTCCAGCTCGCGCGCACCGACGGCCTCCTGGTCGCGGATGAAGCGGACAAAGCCCTCGATGTCGCGGCCGCGCAGCTCCTCGTACGAGCGCGCGAGCCGCGCGAGCTTGCGCAGGTTGGCGTAGCGGCGGCGGCCGTCCCAGCGCGAGAGCACGGCGAGGTCGTAGTCGTGCGCGGCGACGATCTCCTCGCAGAGCCGCTCCAGCGGGAGGCGCGGCGCCGCGGACGAGATCCGCTCGTAGCGCTGCTTGAACGCGGCCAGCAGCCGCGCGTCGTCCGCATCCAGCTCGGGGACGCCGCGCTCCACGCCGACGAAGAGCGGGCGCTTCGGCGCCGAGCGGCGGAGCAGGACGAGCGCGTCGTTGGACAGGCCGACGAACGGCGAGGCGAGCACGGTGACGAGCGCCTGGTCGTCGTAGCGGTTGTGCACGAGCCGCAGGTAGGCGAGCAGGTCGACGACCTGCTGCTGGCCGAAGTAGCCGCGGCCCGTGGCCCGGTACGTGGGCAGGCCGAGTGTCCGCAGCTCCTGCTCGTACCACTCGGCGTCGGTGCCGGCGGCGAAGAGCAGGACGATCTCCCCGGGGGTCGCGTCGCCGGCGTCGACGAGCTCGCGAACCCGGCGGGCAACCGCCCGCGCCTCGGCTCGTCGCCAGTGCATCCCGGGTCCGGTGTCGCGGTACGACGCCTTGTCGGTCACGAGCAGCTCGACCGGGTGGCCGAAGACCGGGTCGGGGAACTCGCCCGACGCGGCGAGCGGCTGGAACTCGTCGCCGAACTCCTCCGCGAACAGGTGGTTGACCGCGGCGAGGACGTCGGGCCGCGAGCGGTAGTTGCGCGTCAGCGCGAGCCCGCCGCCCTCGTCGGCGCGCCGCTCGCGGAACACCTGCACGTCCGCGTGCCGGAACCCGTAGATGGACTGGAACTCGTCGCCGACGAAGAAGACCTCCTTCTCGCCCGGCCCGGCGCTGATCAGGTCGATCAGCTCGCACTGGAGTCGATTGGTGTCCTGGAACTCGTCGACGCTGACGTGCCGGAAGCGGAGCTGCTCGCGCTCGCGGATCACGTCGTGCCCGCGCAGCAGGTCGCGCGCGGCGAGCTGGAGGTCCTCGAAGTCGAGGGCCGCCTCCCGCCGCTTGGCGGCGGCGTACTCCGTCGCGAAGCCCTCGAGCAGCGCCTGGAGCAGGTCGCGGTCGCGCATCGCGACCTCGTCGAGCGCGGCCTGCTCGACCCGCTTGCGCGCCTCCTCGTAGGTCGCAGTGCGGGCCCCTTGCCGGTTCTTGTGCGGGCTCAGGTCGAGCAGCTGCTCCGCGGACGGCGAGCGCCCGAGGATGTCAACGAGGCGCGCAGCGTTCGCGCGCTGCAGGTCGGAGGCATCCTGGTCGTCGGCGAGGCAGCGGGCGGCCTCGGCCAGCGCCTCGACGCGGACGGCGAGCTGCGGCGGCGTGCCGAGCTCGAGCATCAGCGGCCGCCCCGCGGAGCGGAGCGTCTCGTAGATGCCCGTCAGCATGCGCCGCAGCCCCGGAGCCGTGTACGTCGCGAGCAGGCGGATCCTGTCGGGCTCGTCCTCTGAACAGAACGCGTCGAGCGCGGCCTCGAAGGCCTCGGAGCGCAGCACCGCCGCCTGGGCCTCGTCGAGCTCGCGGAAGCGCGGGTCGAGCCCGGCCTGGAACGGATACGCCTTCAGCAGCCGGTTGCAGAAGCCGTGGATGGTCGAGATCCAGGCGCCGTCGAGCTCGCGCGCGAGGTCGTGCCGGCCGCGGGCATGGAGCTCCGAGCGGATGCGCGAGCGCAGCTCGCCGGCGGCGCGCTTGGTGTACGTGATGACGAGCATCGAGTCGACGTCGACGCCCTCGTCGCAGACCGCGCGGACGAAGCGCTCGACGAGGACGGCCGTCTTGCCGGTCCCGGCGCCGGCGGAGACGAAGACGCGGCCACGCGCGTCGACTGCCGCTGCCTGCTCCGGGTTCAGGGAGACACTCATGCGCGCCCCACGCGGCACATCGACCAGAGCCGGCACCACGACGGGCACTCGCCGCCGCGCGGATCGTGGTGCACGTCGCCGTCGCGGATGCGGCCGGCGAGCGTGCGGGCCGTCTCGCGCGCGCCCTCGACCTGCGTCCAGAAGGCGTCGTCGTCGACATAGTCGTTCCTGACGAAGCCGGGGAGATCGTCGACGGCATCCAAGCGCAGCAGGCCGCGGGCGCGGCGGTCGCCGGCGAGGGGCCGGTAGACGCCGCCGAGCGGCTCGAGGCCGATCAGGTCACGCAGCACGAGCATGTAGAGCGGGATCTGAAGACGCAGCTCCTTCTCGATGTCGCGCGCCGAGTGGGCGGTCTTGCCGGCCTTGTAGTCCTGGACGATCGCCCGCGCCGAGAGCGGTTCGACGTCGATGCGGTCGATCTTCCCGGAGAGCGTGAGCCCGTCACCGAGCTCGAGCCCGGGAGTCGTGGAGCGCTCGTTGCCGAACGCGACCTCGAAGCGGTCCGGCACGAGGCGGCCCTCCCCCTCCGCCTCGTCCCGGACGAGGGCTTCCAGGTCGCGCGCGAGCCCCGCCTTGAGCTGCCGCCGCTCCAGCTCGCTCATCTCCATGCGCACACCGGCCACCGCCTCGTCGAGACACGCCCGCATGAACGTGACGGCCGTCTCCACGTTCGACGCGTCGAGCCGGTCGCTGGCGAGCTCCTTCTGGAGGCCGCTGAAGAAGCGGTAGAGCGCCGAGTGCGCCACGGAGCCGCGCAGCTTGGCGTCCACCTCGGCGTCGATCTGGCGCGGGTCGACGACGCGCTCCATCAGCCAGGCCGAGGAGCAGTCGGCGAAGCGCTCGAGCTCCGTGACGTTGAACGTCGTCCGGCTTTTGACCTGCTCGAGCACGAGCGGGTGGCGGAGCAGCGTGCGGCGGCGCTCGGCGTGAAGTGCGCGGTCGAGGCGGCGCTCCCAGCCGTTCGAGCGCGCGAGCGCCTGCGCGTCGGAGCGGGTGTCGTCGGCCGCCGCAAGCGAGGCGACCGCGCGGATCCGCTCGCGGTCGGTCGGCGCGCCCTCGAGCGGCCAGGTCAGCGCGGAGAGTGGGCGGCGCCGCGTCCAGCGCACGACGTCGTCGCGGTCGAAGAGCGCGGCGACCTCCTGCCAGAAGGGACTGGCCTCGCGGGGTGCGCCCTCGTCGGTCGCCGCCTCGCGCACGAGGTAGAGGCGGCGCGTCGCGCGCGCACACACGGTGTAGAAGAGGTAGCGGTCGCGGGCGACCGGGTCCGGCCGCTGCAGGGTCGGCCCGATGCGGCGCCGCAGGTCGTCGTCCAGGAACGGCGACGCGGGCGGCCGGCGCGGCAGGCTGCCCTCCTCGAGCCCGAGCACGAAGACGACGTCCCAGCGGCGGGTGCGCGCCCGCATGAGGTCGACGACCTGGACGCGGCCCGGGCCGCCGGCCGAGCGCGGCCACACCGTCAGCCGTTCGAGCGCGGCCACGACGTCCTCGCGGCCGAGCTCCCCGTCGAGCCTGCGCCAGCCGTCGAGCTCGTCGAGCAGACGGGCGACCGCCTCGTAGGCGCGCAGGTCCTCGCGCGAGGTCTCGCCGACGGGCGGCCGCTCGAGCCGGTACGCGCCCTTGAGCAGCGCGACCGCAGCCTCGCGGACGCCGCCCGCCGGCTCGGTGGCAGCGCGCAGCGCGTCGACCACCGGGAGCCGGGCGCCGCGCAGCACCTCGACCTCGGCGTCCACGCGCTCGGGAGCGGCGATCCCGCGGCCGCGCAGGCGGCCCTCGACATAGTCGGCGTGCGGCCGGGTGAGGCCAGAGTACGGCGAGCGGATGTAGCCGAAGAGCTCACGACGGCCGCCGCCCAGCCACGCGTAGCGGAGCAGCGAGAGCAGCGACTGCCCGAACGCGGTCTGTGCGAGGCGGAACGGCGCCTCGATGCCGTAGGGGATGCCCAGCGTGCCGAAGGCGGTCTCGAGCGGCGCCCGCAGGCGCTCGACCGACGGGCATACGACGCCGATGCGCTCCGGCGCCGTGCCACCGCGGACGAGCTCGAGGATCTCCTGGCCGACGAGCTCGAGCGAGCCGCGCGGGCCGGCGCCCTCGAAGAAGCGGACGGCGCCCTCGATCGCCGGCGGCGCGGGCGTGGCGTCGGCGAAGAGCGCGCGCTCGACGTGCGCGATCGCCGGGTGGGCGACCTGCGCCCAGGCGGGCGGCAGCTCCTCGACGCGGCCGCTCGGCGAGGCCGGCCAGCGCGTCGGCCGTGCGGCCGAGCGCCGCGAAGGCGGGGCGGCCCGGCTCGTACGGAAGCGAGACGGTCACCTCGGCACGGCCGGCCAGCGCCTCGACCAGCCGCCACTCGGCCGCGGTCAGGTCCTCGAAGCCGTAGGCGAAGACCGGCTGGGCCTGCCAGGCCTCGAGGTCGCCCTCGAGCCGCTCGACGGCGTGCGCGCGCAGCAGGTCGCGGTCCCAGAGCGCAAGCCGGTCGAGCTCGGCCCGGTAGGCGGCGTAGAGGCGGCCGAGGTCGCCGTCGAGCTGGTCGGGCGCGACGAGCGCGGCGCCGAGCTCGCGCACCGCGTCGCGGAGCGCGTCGACGAAGCCCTGCGAGCGCGCCGACGTCGAGAGGCCGTTGAGCGCCGCCTGCGACGTCGCGCGCCGGAGCAGCAGTGTCTGCTGCACCTCGGTTGCGACCGGCCGTGCGCCCGCGCGGCGCGCGAGGCGGCCGAACAGGTCGTCGAACGTGCCGATCGAGCCGCCCACGAGACCGCCGAAACGCGCAACGAGATCGCGCTCGGCACGCTCGACGTCCGACCGGTTCGGCACGATCAGGTACGGATCGCGATCGATTGCGGCCGCATAGCGCTCGAGGAGCAGCGCGACCTTGCCGGCGTTCGCCGGCCCGACGACCAGCGAGAGGGCCATCTGCGCATCGTACGGACGCCTTCGGACGGCACCAGGCCGCCCGGAACGGCGTGTTCCCAAAGAGCGGGAATTGCCTCCGACGCCGTTCTGGCCCGACCGGCTTCCGCGTAATCTGCGCGCCGATGGACGAGACGACGATCGTGGTGCTCGAGGGCGACGAGACCGGGCAGGAGCTCCTCGAGGAGGCCCTGCGCGCGCTCGAGCCATCCGTCACCGGGGTGCCCGTCTCGTTCGAGCGCTTCGACCTGTCGCTCGAGTCGCGCCGCGAAACGGACAACCAGGTCGTGTACGAGGCAGCCGCGCGCATCCTGGAGACGGGCCTCGGGCTGAAGGCCGCGACCGTCACGCCGGAGGGCGCCGGCGACGTCGGCTCGCCGAACCGGATCCTGCGCGAGGAGATCGGCGGCCGCGTGATCATCCGCACCGGCCGGCGCATCCCGGGCGTCGTCCCGCTGGGCGGCGTGCACGCGCCGATCTCGGTCGTGCGCATGGCAGTCGGCGATGCGTACGGCGCGAAGGAGTGGCGGGAAGGCTCGGGCGACGACGAGATCGCGTTCCGCACGGAGCGGATCGAGCGCCGCATCTGCCGCTCGGTCGCCGAGTTCGCGTTCCGCGAGGCGGAGCGCACCGGCGCGAAGGTGTTCGGCGGGCCGAAGTACACCGTGAGCCCGATCTACGAGGGGCTGCTGAAGGAGGAGATGGACGCGGCGGCGGAACGGCACCCGGCGGTGCCATACGAGCCGCAGCTGATCGACGCGACCTTCGCGCTGCTGCTGCAGACCGAGGGCTCGCCGATGGTGATCCCGTCGCTCAACCGCGACGGCGACATCCTCTCCGACCTCGTCCTGCCGCTCTTCGGGTCGATCGCCGGTGCGGAGTCGCGTCTGGTCGCCTTCGACGACGACTTCGTCCTCCAGGCGGTCGTCGCCGATGCCGCGCACGGCACCGCGCCGTCGCTCCAGGGCAAGGACGTCGCCAACCCGCTGGCGATGATCCTGGCCGGCGCGGCGCTGCTCGCCTACGGCGAGGCGGACGCGCAGGCGGCCTCACGGGCGCTCCGCGAGGGCGCGCTCGAGGCGGTCGCGGCGGGCGTTCGCACGGCCGACCTCGGCGGGTACGCCGGCACGACCGAGTTCACGGACGAGGTCATCCGCCGGACACGCGCCAAGCTCGAGGTCTGGGCCACGCTCTGACGCGGATGAGCCTCACCGGCGTTGCGGGGAAGTACGGGCTGCGTCAGCAGCAGCGATCCATAGAGTCTGGCGCGTGAAGGTCGGAGTCCCGAGGGAGACGGCGCCGGGCGAGCGCCGCGTGGCGCTGGTGCCGGACGTCGCCGGACGGCTCGTCAAGGCCGGGTCGGAGGTGCTCGTCGAGCGCGGCGCCGGCGCAGGCCGCCGGCTAC
The DNA here is from genome assembly GCA_963817375.1 of uncultured Thermoleophilia bacterium. Lineage (GTDB taxonomy): Bacteria > Actinomycetota > Thermoleophilia > Gaiellales > Gaiellaceae > JACVRM01. The sequence goes on from CAWFOB010000005.1 coordinate 131,343, forward strand.
CTCGACGCCGCGTACACGGAGGCCGGCGCGCGCGTCGTCGACGCGACCGAGATCGACGCGCAGGCCGATGTGGTCGTGCGCGTCACGAAGCCCTCGGCGGCCGAGATCGCACGGCTCCGCGACGGCGTCGTCCTGATCGCGTTCCTGCAGCCGCTGACCGACCCGGACACGACGCGCCTGCTCGCCGAGCGCGGCGTCGTCGCGTTCGCGATGGAGTCGATCCCGCGCATCACCCGCGCGCAGCCGATGGACGCGCTCTCGTCGCAGGCACGGTCTCCGGCTACAAGGCGGCGCTGATCGCCGCCGACCACCTGCCCCGGTTCTTCCCGATGCTGATGACCGCGGCCGGCACGATGCGCCCCGCGAAGGTGCTCGTGCTCGGCGCCGGCGTCGCCGGGCTGCAGGCGATCGCGACCGCGAGCCGGCTCGGCGCCGTGGTGTCCGGCTTCGACGTGCGGCCCGCCGTGCGCGAGCAGGTCGAGAGCCTCGGCGCGACGTTCCTCGACCTCGGCGTGATCGGCGAGGAGACCGAGGGCGGCTACGCGCGGGAGCTGACGCCCGAGCAGCAGGCACAGCAGCAGCAGGCGCTCGAGGAGCGCATCCCCGACTTCGACGTGGTGATCACGACCGCGCTCGATCCCCGGCCGGCCCGCGCCGCGGCTGATCCCGGCGGCGGCCGTGCGCGGCATGCGCCCGGGCTCGGTGATCGTCGACCTCGCCGCCGAGACCGGCGGCAACTGCGAGCTGACCGTGCCCGGCGAGATCGTCGAGGTCGACGGCGTCACGATCGTCGGCCTGCTCAACCTGCCGAGCACGATGGCGACCGACGCGAGCCAGCTCTACTCGCGCAACGTGCTCGCGCTGCTCCAGCACCTCGCGCCCGACGGCGAGCTGCAGCTCGACTGGGACGACGAGATCACCGCCGGCGCCTGCGTGACGCAGGAAGCGGGTGGCCGCCTGATGGCAGAGCCAGTTCCTCGTCGAGCTGACCGTCCTGATCCTCGCCATCTTCCTCGGCATCGAGGTGATCTCGAAGGTGCCGACGCTGCTGCACACGCCGCTGATGTCCGGCACGAACGCGATCCACGGCATCGTCATCGTCGGCGCGATCATCGTCGCCGGCCTCGCCCGGCCAGGTCTGGTGGGTGCGGGTCGTCTCGCTGGCCGCGGTCGCGCTCGGGACGGTGAACGTCGTCGGCGGCTTCGTCGTCACCGACCGGATGCTCGAGATGTTCAAGAAGCGCGAGCCGCGGCGAGGACGAGGGCAAGCGATGAGCCGCACGGACGCGATCACCCTCGCGTACCTCGTCACGATCATCTGCTTCATCCTGGCGCTGCGCTTCCTGTCGGACCCGGCGCGCGCGCGCCACGGCAACTGGGTCGGCGCGTTCGGCATGGCGGTCGCGATCGTGGCGACGTTCTTCCGGCCCGGGCTGCAGAACATCGGCTGGATCCTGCTCGTGATGGCCGTCATCGCGCCGGTCGGCTGGTACGCGGCGCGCGCCGTGAAGATGACCGCGATGCCGCAGATGGTGGCGCTGTTCAACGGCGTCGGCGGCGGCGCGGCGGCGCTGATCGCGCTCGTCGAGTTCCACTACGCGGTGCCCGTGCCCGGGAACGCTGCAGCGCCAGCGTCTCGGTCTCGATCGTGCTGAGCGCGCTGATCGGCTCGATCTCGTTCGCCGGCTCCATGATCGCGTTCGCGAAGCTCCAGGAGCTGATCGGCGGGCGGCCGATCACGTACCCGGGCCAGAAGCTCGTCAACGCGCTCGTGCTGGCCGGGCTGCTCGCGCTCGGCATCGCGATCGTCGCGGGCGCCGAGCAGCAGTGGGTGCTCGGCCTGCTCATCGTCGGCGCGCTCGTCTTCGGCGTGCTGTTCGTGCTGCCGATCGGCGGCGCCGACATGCCGGTCGTGATCTCGCTCCTGAACGCGTTCACCGGCCTGGCCGCGGCGGCGACCGGCTTCGTGCCTGCACGAGAACGTCCTGATCGTGAGCGGCGCGCTCGTCGGCGCCTCCGGGCACGCTGCTGACGCTGATGATGGCGCGCGCGATGAACCGCTCGGTCACGAACGTCCTGTTCGGCGCGTTCGGCCAGGTCCAGGCGTCCGGCGCGGCCGCGGCGGCCGACGGCGACGGCACCGTCCGCTCGACGACCGCCGACGACGTCGCCGTCATGCTCGCCTACGCGCAGCAGCGTGATCATCGTCCCGGGCTACGGCCTGGCCGTCGCGCAGGCGCAGCACGCCGTCCGCGAGCTCGGCCGACGAGCTCGAGAGCCGGGGCGTCGACGTCAAGTACGCGATCCACCCGGTCGCCGGCCGCATGCCCGGGCACATGAACGTGCTGCTCGCCGAGGCGAACGTGCCGTACGACGAGCTGTTCGAGATGGACGAGATCAACGCCGACTTCGACGAGACCGACGTCGCGCTCGTCATCGGCGCGAACGACGTGACGAACCCGGCGGCGCGGAACGACACGGCCAGCCCGATCTACGGCATGCCGATCCTGAACGTCGACCAGGCGAAGAACGTCGTCGTGCTGCAAGCGCTCCATGAACCCCGGCTTCGCCGGCATCGACAACCCGCTCTACGTCGATCCGAAGACGACGATGCTCTTCGGCGACGCCAAGGACTCGGTCGCCAAGCTCGTCGACGCCGTCAAGGGCCTCTGAGACCAGGCAGCCTGGTTCTCACGGGGCCTGTCTGCTCGGGACAGGCGACTCCGGGGCCGGCCGCGGGCCTCCCTCCGGTTTGACCGTATCGACAGAATCCGCACGCGTGGGTGACGCGAGCGAGGAGACGGTGTGCCGAACGTTCCGCTGTTGACCGGCGAGCACGTCCGGGCGGCGGTCTCGCCGTCAGAGGCCGTCGACGTCGTTCGCGACGCGTTCGTCGCGTACGCGCGCGGCGAGTGGACGATGCCGCCGAAGATCTACGTCGAGGCGTACCCCGCGGGCGACTTCCGCGCCATGCCGGCGCTCGGCGGCGGCTACGCCCTGCTCAAGTGGGTCACGTCCTTCCCCGGCAACCCCGCTCGCGGGCTGCCGACCGTGACCGGCCTCGTGCTGCTCTCGAGCGCGGAAGACGGGTCGCTCCGAGCCGTCCTCGACACGGCCGCGGTCACCGCCCGGCGGACCGGCGCTGCGGCCGTGCTCGCCGCCGAGGTGCTGCGGCGCGACGACGCCGGTCGGGCAGCGGTCGTCGGGGCCGGCGTCAACGGGCGAGCCGCGGCTGAGACCTTCGTCGCCCGGGGCCACGACGTGGCGCTCTGGGACGTGGACGCCGGCCGCGCCGCCGCCGTGGCCGACGAGATCGGCGCGGCCGTCGCCGGCAGCCGCGAGGAGGCGCTCGGTGCGGACGTGGTCGTCACGGTGACCCCGGGCCACGACCTGCTGTTCCCCGAGGGGAGCCTGCGAGCCGGGCCAGCACGTGAGCCTGATGGGCGCCGACGGCCCCGGCAAGGCCGAGATCGGCGCCGAGGAGCTGGCCCGCGTGGCGGCGGGCGCCGGGGTGCTCGTCGTCGACGAGTGGGAGCAGGCCAGCCACGGTGGCGAGACCGCTCACGCGGTCGAGCGCGGGCTGCTCGACGCGAGGACGTCGCGACGCTCGGCGGCATCCTCGCCGGCGAGGAGCCGGGCCGCCGGTCGGAGGCCGACATCACGGTCTTCGACTCGACCGGCCTCGCGATCCAGGATCTCGCGATCGCGATCGCGGCGGTGCGGAAGCACGACGCCGGCGAGCTGGCCGTCGTCCAGACGCTCGCGCTCTGACCCCTCGCCAGGGTCCCGCGACCCGATCGAGGCGCCGCGGAGCAGATCAGCCGACCTCGGGCGGCTAGGCCAGCCGCGCCGGGTCGAACAGCTCCGGCTCGGGCGGCCCTTCGCCGAGGATGGCGCGCGCGACCAGGTCACCGGCCAGGTACCCGATCACGTTCCCGTGCCCGGAGTACCCGGCGGCGACCCACACGCGGTCCTCGCCCGGCACGCGCCCGACCAGCGGGAGACCGTCCGGGGACGTGCCCCAGATCCCCGCCCAGCGGTGCGTCACGCCGGGCCGCCCGCCGACGAGCTCGGCCGCGAGCTGCTCGATGCGCTCCTGGATCACCGGCGTCGTCTCCTCGACGGCGGTCCACTCGCTGCCGAGGCTCGCGTCCCGCCGGCCGCCGATCACGAGGCGGCCGTCCGGCAGCTGCTGCCAGTAATCGAACCCGTGGCGCGAGTAATGGGGACGCGGAAAGAGCATGCGGCCGAGCGGCTCCGTGACCAGGACCTGGCCGCGCGTCGCCCGCACCCGCTCGTCGAGAAACGGGACGAGCCCGCCGGTGTAGCCGTCCGTCGCGACGACGACCTGCGCCTCTCCGAGTGCCTCGAGCGACTCCACCCGCTCGTGCTCGCGCAGGTCGGCGCCGGCCTCCGCCGCGAGCGCGGCCAGGCGCCGCACCCAGCGCGCCGGGCGCAGCGAGCCATCCGTCGGGTGCACGACCGCACCGTGAAACAGCCCGTCGAGCGGCGCGGGCGGATCGTCGAGCCACTCGGCGGCGAAGCCGTCCTCGACCAGCAACTCGTACTCGGCCTGCAGCTCAGCTCGCTCGCCCTCGCCGGCGGCGAGCCGCAGGCTGCCCGTATGCACGAAGGCGTCGCCGGCGAGCGAGGCCAGCCGCGTGAGCGCCCGCTCGGTCAGCTCCCAGTAGTGACGTGCGAGCCCGGCCCCGAGCTCGCGTCGCGCCGCGTCGTACGGCATGGCGCCGCCGCGGAGCGCGAAGCCGCCGTTCCGGCCGCTCGCGCCCGAGGCGATCGCGCGCGCCTCGAGGAGGCGAACCCGCATGCCCGCCTGCGCCAGCGTGAGCGCGCAGGAGCAGCCCGTGACGCCGCCGCCGACGACGACCACCTCGGGCTTGCCCTCGAGCCGGGTCGCAGGCAGCGCCGGCGCCTCCTCCTCCAGCCAGAACGAGCCCACGCCGGGCGATCGTAATCACTGCCCCGCCGCCCTCGGAATGCCGGTGGGTTAGGTTTGCCCGGTCTTTACGGCCAACGAGGGAGGGCACATGAATCGTCCAGCACGCCCCGGCGGGCGCACGCTCGCAGGATGCGTCGCGCTCGTTGCTGCGCTCTTTGCGTTCGTGTTCGTTCCTGCGGGCTCCGCCGCCCAGTCGCGGCCGGGTAGCGACTACCTGGCGCTCGGCGACTCACTCGCGTACGGCTACCAGGCGGCGAAGTTCGCGGGCGAGTTCCCGAACGTGATCCCGGAGAGCTTCAACAGTGGCTACGTCGACCGGCTCAGCTTCTGGCTGCAGTTGCGGAATCCCACCATCGCCACGACGAACGACGGCTGCCCCGGCGAGTCGACCGACTCGTTCATTCGAGGTGGCCGCGGGCCGCTCACGGGCTTCACGTTCGTGCCGAACCCGGGTTTCTGTGGCGACCAGGCGGCGCCGGGCGTCGGCGCCATCTTCAGCAAGGCCTGGCTGCACCATTTCTACGCCGGCACGCAGCTCGCCGACGCGCTCGCGTTCCTCGCGGCGCACCCGGACACGAATCCGATCACGGTCGACCTCGGGGCCAACGACGCGCTCATCTTCCTGGAGCAGTGCGGCTTCGGCGCCGTCCCGAACTGCATCACCCCGCAGTCGCTCGCGGCGCTGTACGCGCACATCGGCGCCAACATGGCGACCATCCTCGGCGCGCTGCGCGCCGCCGCCCCGCACGCGGAGATCGTCGTGCTCGGCCTCTACAACGCGTACCCAACAGTCCTGCCGGGCGGAGACCAGACGACCAGGGGTCTGAACGGCGTGCTGCGAACCGCGGCCGTGAGTTTCGGTGCCCGCTTCGCCGACCCGATGGGGGTCTTCAACCCGTCGATCTTCAGCGGTGCGCCCGAGGCCACGGACATCCCGGTGATCTGCGCCCTCACCAACATGTGCCCCGGCGGGATCTTCAATCCGAGCAGCCCCGCCGCGGACATCCATCCCACGAACGCCGGCTACTCCGAGCTCGCGCGCAGAATCGCGATCGCACTGACGCCGGCCTTCGGCTAGGCCGCGAACAACGAGACATCCGCCGGAGGGGCGCATTCGGCGCCCCTCCGGCGCGACACGGACCGGGCTCACCGCCCGGCCGCGCGACGGTAGAGCCCGTCTCCCGCCGCCGCGAGCCCGGCGAGCTCCAGCTCGGTGAGGGCGGCGGCCACCGCCGACGCGTCGAGCCCCGTCGCCCGGACCAGCTCGTCGACCGCCATCGCGCCGTCCAGCGCATCGAGAACGCGGGCCGCCGGTCGTCCGACCGGTGGCGGCGTGGCCGCCGACTCCTCGATACCGAACGAGCGCAGGACATCCGCCGGCTCGAGCAGCGGCGTCGCGCCCAGCGCGAGCAGCCGGTTCGTCCCGGCGCTCAGCGCGGACGTGATCTCGCCCGGCACGGCGAGCACCTCCCGGCCCTCCTCGAGCGCAAGGTCGGCGGTGATCAGCGCGCCGCTTCGCTCCCGCGCCTCCACGACGACCGTCACCGCCGGCAGGCCGGCCACGATCCTGTTCCGCGCCGGGAAGCGCCACGGCGCCGGCTCGACGCCGGGCCCGTACTCCGAGACGACGAGGCCGGTCTCGCAGATCCGGCTCGCCAGCTCGGCGTGCGAGGCCGGGTAGTCGCGATCGATCCCGCAGCCGAAGACGGCGACCGTCCGGCCGCCGCCGTCGAGCGCTCCGCGGTGCGCCTCGGCGTCGATCCCACGCGCCATGCCGCTCACGACGACGAGGCCGGCGCGTGCGAGCTCGCGCCCGAGCATGCGTGCCACCTGGGCGCCGTACGGCGAGCAGGCGCGCGCACCGACCACCGCGACGGCGGGCGCGTCGAGGAGAGCGGGTGCGCCGCCGCCGCGCACGAAGAGCCCCGCCGGCGGGTCGAAGATGGCGGCGAGCCCGTGCGGGAAGCGCGGCGAGGACCGTGCCACCCACGTGACGCCGAGCTCGCCTAGCCGCTCGCGGTAGGCGCGCTCGTCGAAGCGCCGCACGAACGCGCGGTAGTGGGCGTCCGTGGGCTCGCGCACCACGTGGCGCCCCGTCTCGGCCGCGTAGGCGGCGAGCGCCAGCTCGCTCATGCGGCGAGCTCCGGCGGCGGCCGGTAGGCGAGTGCCTCCGCCACGTGCTCCTCGGCGATCGCGTCCGCACCGGCGAGCGCGGCGATCGTGAGCGCGACCCGCGCGACCCGCGCTCGACCACGGCCGGAGAGCGGGAGCCGTTCGACCGCGCGGTCGAGCAGGTCGCTCGCCCCCGGCGTTCGCGGCAGCCCGCCGGCCGCGAGCCGCTCGCGGGCGGCGGCGACGCGCTCGCGGACCGGCGCCGACGCTTCGCCCGGCTCGGCGGCCAGCTCGTATGCGCGCGGCCGCGGCGCCGTGACGACGAGATCGAACCGGTCGAGGAGGGCGCGCGAGAGCCTGTCGCGAAAGGCCGCCAGCCGCTGTTGTGAGCATGAGCACGCGGCCTTGGGGTCACCCCGGGCGCCGCACGGGCAAAGGTTCATCGTCCCGACCAGCTGGAAGCGGGCCGGAAACAGCGCCCGCCCCTCGACCCGCGCGATCGCGATCTCGCCGTCCTCGAGCGGCTGGCGGAGCGCCTCGAGCGCCGGCCGCGAGAACTCCGGCAGCTCGTCGAGCAGCAGGACGCCGTTGTGCGCCAGCGTCGCCTCGCCCGGCCGCAGCCGGCCTCCACCGCCGCCCACGATCGCCGCCATCGAGGCGCCGTGGTGCGGTGCCCGAAACGGCCGCCGCACCACGAGCCCCTCGCCCGGTCGCAGCAGTCCGGCGACCGACCAGATCCGCGTGACCTCGAGCGCCTCGTCGAACGTGAGCGGCGGCAGGATGCCGGGGAGGCGCCGGCCCAGCATCGACTTCCCGGTGCCCGGCGGCCCCGCGAGCAGGAGGTTGTGGCCGCCGGCCGCAGCGAGCTCGAGCGCGCGGCGGGCGCGCTCCTGGCCGCGGACGTCGGCGAGGTCGCGGTAGGCCGGTGGCGCGGGATCGGCGGCCGGCGGATCGCAGGGCTCGACGGCGAGCTCGCCGCGAAGGTAGTCGTACGCCTCGCGCAGGTGGCTGACCGGGATCGCCTGGATTCCGCCGAGCGCCGCCTCGGGCGCGACTTCGGCGGCGCAGAGGATGCGTTCCGCCCCCGCACGGCGAGCCGCCTCGGCGAGGAGCACGGTGCCGCTCACCGGGCGGATCGACCCGTGCAGCCCGATCTCGCCGACGGCGGCATGGCCGGCGATGCTCTCGGGCGAGACCTGCCTGGACGCGGCGAGGAGGGCGAGCGCAATGGGCAGGTCGAAGCCGGCCCCTTCCTTGCGCAGCGCCGCCGGCGCGAGGTTGACCGTGAGGCGCCCCGACGGCCAGTGCAGCCCGGACGAGTCGAACCCGGCTCGGACGCGCTCCTTCGCCTCCTGACACGCGCGGTCGCCGAGGCCGACGAGCACGAACGCCGGCTGCTGATCGCGAACCTGAGCCTCCACCTCCACGCGCCGCGCCTCGAGGCCGACGACGGCGTGCGTGAGGACGCGTGCGAGCACCCTCCGACGCTAGGGAGCGAAACCGCGCGCGTCTGTGTCTATTCCGTGCCGAGAGGCTCGCGCCAGACGAGCGCGGTGCCGTCGAGCACGACCACGCCGTCCTGGTTCGTGATCGTCGTCCGCAGCTGGGAGATCGGCTTGTCGTCGCGGAGCTCGAGCACCTCGACCTCCGCGGTGATGAGGTCGCCGGGGCGAACCGGCGCACGGAAGCTCCAGTCCACCCGCAGGAACACGCTGCCCGGGCCGGGCAGGTCCTCGGCGACGACCGCGTTCAGCAGGCCCGACGTGACGCCGCCCTGGACGATCAGCCCGCCGAAGCGCGAGCGCTCCGCAAGCTCACGGTCGTGGTGCAGCGGGTTGCGGTCGCCCGTCAGCTCCGTGAAGAGCTCGATGTCGCGCTCGCGCACCTCGCGCGACCGACGCGCCGTGTCGCCGACCCGCATCGCGATAGCCTCGCAAACCGTGCGCCCGTGGGAGAAGCTCAGCGAGGGGATCTCGTACGGCGGGTTTCGCACCGTCGTCACGCGCCGCTTTCGGCTGCCGGACGGCCGCGAGGCCGATTTCGACGTCGTCCAGAATCCGGACACCGTCGCGGTCGTCGCCCTGACCGAGGCGGGCGAGGTCATCCTCGTGCGCGAGTACCGGCCGGGCCCGGAGCAGCTGCTCTACGAGCTCCCGGGGGGTGCCATCGACGACGGCGAGACGCCCGAGGCCGCCGCGCGGCGCGAGCTGCTCGAGGAGACGGGCTACGAGGGCGACCTGCGCGCGGTGGGCTCGTTCTGGGCCGGCGCCTACTCGACGCACCGCCGGCACGCGTTCGTCGCGACCGAGTGCTACCGGGTGGCCGAGCTCTGGCCCGAGGAGAACGAGGCGGTCGAGGTCGCGCTGATGCCCTTCGCCGACTTCCGCGGGCACGTACGGAGCGGCGAGCTGACGGACGTCGCGACCGCCTACCTGGGCCTGGACGCGCTCAACCGGCTGTAGCGAGCAGCACGTCCTCGAAGTACTCGCCGGCGCGGCGGCCGGTGCGCCGGTTGACGTGCCGGCTGAAGCGCCCGGCGAGGCGGAGCCCGGCGCGCTCGAGGATGCCGTCGTAGAGGTCGCGTCGGTCGTTCACGACGATGAGCACCGGCGCATCGGGCTCGAGCGCCCCGCGCACACGCGCCAGCACCTCCGCGATCCCCTCGCAGTACGCGGCGATCGCACGGCGGCTCGTGCCGCGCTCGGCGGCGCCCAGCTCGAGGTCGCGGCGGTCGTCGAGGCCGAGGAGCTCGTACGCGTAGCGGTGCTGCTCGTGGTAGTCGATCAGCCCCGGGTACGGCGGCGAGGTGACCACGCCGGCGTACGGCCCGCCGACGTCGATCGCGCGTGCGTCACCGTGCCGGACATCCGCCTCCACCTCGCGCTCGCGCACGCGCGCGAACGCCTTGATGCGCGCGACCGTGTCCAGGCCGTAGCGGCGCAGGAAATGGTCGGCGTGGTCGACCGGCCGGCATGTGCGCCGGTGCTTGTGGCACCAGTACGGCGATCGCTGGGGCCGCCGCGGGAAATCGAGGTCGAAGTGCGTGGTGAGCCGGGCGGAGCGGGCCGCGCGCGCCAGGACGACGCGCAGCACGTCCGCGTGCTCGGCGCCGGCGATCAGCGAGCGGAAGGCGAGCAGCTCCCGGCGGGAGTCGGGCGCGTACCAGCGGCGTACGTACGCCGACGGCGGGCCGTCCGGTTCCGCCTCGTCCATCCGGGCGAGCACCTCGCGCACCTCGCGCTCCAGGGCGAACGGGTTGTACTCCGCCGTCTTGACCCGCATGAGCAGGCAGTTGAAGGCCGCGACGTCGAGCCCCGTCGCCGGGTGGCCGCTCTCGAGCGACTGGACGAGTGTCGTCCCCGAGCCGGCGAACGGGTCGAGCACGGGCCCGCCCGGCCGCACGTGGCGCGCGAGCAGCGTCTCGACGAGCTGGGGCACGAACTTGCCGAGGTACGGATGCAGGCGGTGCACGTGCTTCGTGCGCTCGCGCTCGGGCAGCTCCCGCTCCGACCACGAGAGCTCGAGGTCGATCTCCCGGTACAGCGCGTCCTGCGTCGGCGCCATCAGGGCGGAGTTCGGCGACGGCGCGGCGAGTCCTGGCCCTAGAAGGCGCCCGTGATCCGTCGCAGCCCGGCCGGCGAGACGGCGACCACGTCGAAGCGCACCACGAGGCCCCGGAGCTGGGGGTGGGCGGCCAGCCACGCGGCCGCCGCCCGGCGCACGCGCCGCTGCTTCTCGCCCGTGACCATCTCGGCGGGATCGCCGAAGCGGGGGCCGCTCTTCTGCTTCACCTCGCAGAAGACGACGGTGCGGCCGCGGCGGACGACGAGGTCGAGCTCGTTGCCGCCCGCCCAGGCGTTCATGTCGAGGATCCGGTACCCGCGGAGGCGGTAGTGGCGGCGTGCGCGGCGCTCGGCCTCAGCCCCGCGCTGCCGCGTGTTCACGGGCGTCCTCGTAGCAGAGCGCCTGGAACGACAGCCGGTGCACCTCGCACGGGCCGCGCCGGCGGACCACGGCCGAGTGCTCCGGCGTGATGTAGCCGACGTGCGAGCGGAAGCCGTAGTGCGGGTAGACGGCGTCCATGCGCCGCATCGCGCGGTCGCGAACGACCTTCGCGACGATCGAGGCGGCGGCGATCGCGGCCGAGCGCTCGTCGCCGTCGATGACCGCCTGGTGCGGCGGGGCGGTCGGGCCGAGCCGGAAGCCGTCGACCAGGCAGACCTCGGCCGGGGGCGAGAGCGCGTGCAGGGCGGCGCGCAGCCCGTTCAGGTTCGAGCGATGCAGCCCCTCGCGGTCGATCCGCCAGGGCGCGAACACGTGCACGGAGACCTTCTCCGCGCAGCCGAGCACGGCGCGGAAGAGCCGCTCGCGATCGTCGTGCGACAGCTGCTTGGAGTCGTTCAGGTCGGCGAGCGGCCTGACCTTGTGCTCGCGGAGACCGTCGTAGTCGAGCAGCACCCCCGCGACGACGAGCGGCCCGGCGAGCGACCCGCGGCCCGCCTCGTCGGCGCCCGCGACGAAGCGCGCGCCGAGCCGGCGGTCGAAGCGGAGGAGCCGTTGGCCGGGGCGCGCCACGGGGGCCGAGAATAGCGGCGCCGGCAGCCGGCGCCGGGGATCGTCACAGAGTTGTGACTACCCGCCGAACGGGCTATGCCGCAGGCCGTCGATCGCGGCGATGACGCCGGCGATGGCCGTGACGACGACGCCCGTGGCGAGCAGCAGAATCGCCCAGCCGTAGAGGCGCACGGGATTCCAGCGCGTCGCAATCCGGGCGGGGTGGACGACGAGGTCTGGCAGCACGATGAGGCCCGCGAGCAATGCCGACGCTCCCATCGGCACGACGCTGAAGATGTAGAGCCAGAGTTGCCGGTGGAAGCCCTGTCGCGAAACGCTCAGGAAGAACGACCCGGCAAGCGAGCTGCGCAGCACGAGCAGGAGCCCCGCCGCGACAACAATCCAGACGGCGCGCCGCTCGAGATCGGCGGGAGTCGCGGCCGCCGGCGCGTCGTCCACTTACGCCGGCTGCTGGACCTCGGCCTCTTCGGCCTCGGTCTCCGCCTCGGCGACCTCGTCGCCCGGCGCGTCCGGTGCCTCGGCCACAACGGCCTGGGTCTCCGGCTCCTGCGCCTCGACCGCGGTCTCCTCGGCCTCTTCCGGCACCTCTTCGGCGACCGGCTCCGGGACCGTGGCGGCCTCGCGGGCGGCGGCTGCACGCGGGCCGCGAATCTCGCGGACGCGGGCCTTCTTGCCGACCTTGCCGCGCAGGTAGTAGAGCTTCGCGCGGTTCACGTCGCCGATCGCCTGCACCTCGATCTTCTCGATCTTGGGCGAGTGCACCGGGAACGTGCGCTCCACGCCGACGCCGAAGGACTGCTTGCGGACGGTGAACGTCTCGCGCACGCCCGGCCCCTGGCGCTTGATCACGATGCCCTCGAACACCTGCACGCGGCGGCGCTGGCCCTCGATCACCTGGAAGTGCACGCGCACCGTGTCGCCCGCCTTGAACTGCGGGAGGTCCGTGCGCAGCTGGCGCTGCTCGAGGCTGTCGATCACGTTCGGCATAGAGAAAAGGCCCGGCGGGCCCGGCTGCGAATCGTAGCGTAGCGGTGAACGCGGCGGGGTGTTACGGGAAGCCGATGCGCTTCGGCGGCCAGTAGATCGCGAAGACCTTGCCGATCAGCTCGTTCTCGTCGAGCGCACCCCAGATGCGGGAATCGCACGACTGCCGGCGGTTGTCGCCCATCACGAAGATGTGGTGCTTCGGGACGTGCCAGGTGCCGGTCTCGCCGCCGAGCCGGTCGTTCTTGATGTAGCCGGTCTCGTCCAGCGGCTTGCCGTTGATCAGCACCTTGCCGCTGTCGCGCACTGTGACGGTGTCGCCGGGCAGGCCGATGATCCGCTTCACGAACGTCCCGCCGGCGCCGCACTGCTCCTGCGCGGACTTGGGCGTGTGGAAGACGACGATGTCCTTCCGGGCCGGGTCGGTGAAGTGGTAGATGAACCGGTTCGCCAGGACGCGGTCGGAATACGAGGCCTCGCAGTCCAGGCCCGGTTTTGCGCAGTGCAGCGTCGGCTCCATCGACGACGACGGGATCCGGTACGGGTTCACGACGTACGCCTTGATCAGCAGGACGATGACGACCGCGCCGACGATCGTGACGATCCAGTCGACGGCGACCCGCCACGGGCGCGGCCAGTTCTCCGTAAGGCGGTCGACGGGGCCTCTCATGCAGCGCTCCGCAGCCGGCTCTGCTCGCGCCGCCACTCGGCGACGCGCCCGTGGTCGCCCGAGAGCAGCACGTCGGGAACGCTCCAGCCGCGGAACTCCGCCGGGCGCGTGTAGTGCGGGTACTCGAGCCCGCCGTCGAGCTCCGGCGAAAAGCTCTCCTCCACCCCGGACTCCTCGTTGCCGAGCGCACCCGGGAGCCGGCGCGCGACCGCGTCGATGATCACCATCGCGGGCAGCTCGCCGCCGGACAGGACATAGGGGCCGATCGAGATCGTGTCGTTCGCCAGGTTGTCGACGACGCGCTCGTCGAAACCCTCGAAGCGGGCCGACAGCAGCGTCACGTGCTCCTCGCCGGCGAGCTCCTCGACCACGCGCTGCGTGAGCGGGCGCCCGCGGGGCGTCAGCGCGACCACGCGGTGCCGCGGCGCGCCGCCGTAGACGGCATCGAGCGCCGCGGCGACCACGTCGACGCGCAGCACCATGCCGGCGCCGCCGCCGTACGGCTCGTCGTCGACCTGCCCCGAGCGCAGCGGTGTCGTGTCGCGGTAGTTGAAGAGCCGCACCTCGAGCTCGGAGCCCAGGACGGCCGAGAGGGGCCGCTGCTCGAAGGCGCTCGCGAACGCATGCGGAACCAGCGTGAAGACATCGACCTGCACGGCGGCCGCCGAGGTTACCCGTCACCCGCGAAGCCAGGAGCGATCTCGACCGTCCCGGCCTCGAGGTCGACGTTGAGCACGCACGCGTCGACGAGGGGCAGGCGAAGGCCGGACTCGAGCACGAGGACATCGTTCGCGATCCCCGGCTCGACGTCCTGCACGCCCCCGAGCTCGCGGCCGTTCGTCTCGACTGCGCGCAGGCCGATCAGCTGGAAGACGTAATACGAGCCCTCCTCGGGCGGCGGGAGCTCCGCGCGCGGCACGAGCAGCTCCGCGCCACGCTCGGCAGGAAGGTCGAGCCGGATCACCGGCCGGCCGCCGGATCGCTTCGACTCGACGATCGTCGCGGGCTCGCCGCCGACGTGGACGACCACGCCCTTCGCAAGCCGCTCCGGCGACTCGGAGGGCCGCTCGACGAAGAAGGCGCCGGCCAGCCCGTGCGGGCGGCCCACCCGCCCGACGGCCACCCACTCCGCCTCACTCACTCAACGATCTCGAGCACGACGCGTCGGCGATCGTCACCGGCCGAGCCGGCGCGCACGACCGTGCGCAGTGCACGCGCCATGCGGCCCTGGCGGCCGATCACCTTGCCGACGTCGTCGGGCGCGACGTGCAGCTCGAGCACGACGGCATCGTCGCGCTCGACGCGCTCCACCCGCACGGCATCCGGCGCGTCCACGAGCTGCCGCGCCAGGTACTCGAGCAGCTGCTCGCTCAAGCCAGGTTCTGCGTCTTCAGCAGGCGCCGCACCGACTCCGTCGGCAGCGCGCCCTTGCCGAGCCAGTCGCGGACCTTGCCCTCGTCGAACTCGATCAGCGAGGGCTCCAGCTGTGGGTTGTACCGCCCGACGATGTCGATGAACCTGCCGTCGCGCGGCGCGCGCGAGTCGGCCACGACGACGCGGTAGATCGGGTTTTTCTTCGACCCGACCCGCGTGAGCCTCATCTTGACTGCCATCTCACCTCCGACTTTCTGACCTCTTTGTGCATGAGCGTCACAAGCTACCGCTTGGCGCGCCCCTGCTTCTTCCGTCTCCCCTTCGCGCCCGGGCGCGCGGACTGCGGCGGCGCCAGCGTCGGAGCGCCAGGGAGCGCGCCGCCGCCGGGCACCATCCCGGCGGGCAGCGACGGCATCTTGCCCTTGCTCATCCCCTTCATCAGCTTCTGCATCTGCTTGCGCGCGCTCATCAGCTGGTTGACCTGGTCGATCGACGTGCCGCTGCCGGCCGCGATCCGCCGCCGCCGGGACAGGTCGATCACGTGCGGGAAGCGCCGCTCGCGCGGCGTCATGGACAGCACGATCGCCTCGATCCGGCCCAGGTCCTTCTCGTTGACGTCGACGTCCTGTAGCTGCTTGCCGATCCCGGGCATCAGCCCCAGCACGGACTTGAAGGAGCCCATGCGCTTCAGCATCCGGTAGCTCGTCAGCAGGTCGTCGAAGGTGAACTCGCCCTGGAGCATCTGCTCCTCGAGGCGGCGCTGCTCGTCCTCCGACGCGGCCTCCTCTGCCTTCTCGATCAGCGTCAGGACGTCGCCCATGCCGAGGATCCGGGACGCCATGCGGTCGGGGTGGAAGTACTCGAGCTGGTCGAGCTTCTCGCCGAGCGAGATCAGCTTGATCGGGCGGCCGGTCACGGCTTTCACCGAGAGCGCCGCGCCGCCGCGCGCGTCGCCGTCGAGCTTGGTCAGCACGACGCCGTCGAAGGCGACCCGCTCCTGGAACGCCTCGGCGACGGCGACGGCTTCCTGGCCCGTCATCGCGTCGAGCACGAGCAGGACGTTCGTCGGCTTGACGGCGTTCCGGACGGCCACCAGCTCGTCCATCAGCGCCTCGTCGACGTGTAGGCGGCCCGCGGTGTCGACGATGACGACGTCGCGGCCCTCGTCACGCGCGCGCTGGACGCCGGCCGCCGAGACGGCGACGGGGTCGCCCTCGCCGCGGTAGACCGGGATCTGGATCTGCTTGCCGAGCTGCTCGAGCTGGTCGATCGCCGCCGGACGCTGCAGATCGGCCGGCACGAGCGCGGGCTTCTTGCCCTCCTTGCGCAGGAGCAGCGCGAGCTTGGCCGAGGCGGTCGTCTTCCCCGAGCCCTGGAGCCCGGCCATCAGGATCACTGTGGGCGGACGGCCGGCGAACGCAAGCCGCGAGTCCCCCGTGCCCATGAGCTCGGTGAGCTCGTCGTGGACGACCTTGACCACCTGCTGGCCCGGGTTCAGGTCCTTCAGCACCTCCTCGCCCAGCGCCCGCTCGCGCACGCGCGCGACAAAGTCTTTGACGACCCGGAAGTTGACATCCGCCTCGAGCAGCGCCAGGCGGATCTCGCGCATCGCGCGGGAGATCGACTCCTCGTCGAGGCGTTTCTTGCCGCTGAGGTCGCCGAGGGCGGCGCTGAGCTTGTCGGAGAGCGTGTCGAACACGGTCGGCCAAGTGTAGGCGCGGCCGCCCCTTTCACCCGCTCCCGAAAGGGTGTTAGACGCCTCGTGGTCAGCCGCCAAGCGGGACGGTCGTTACGCCGCACGGCCGGTGTTGTCAAGGTCGGGCAGGATACGACCGCCCTGTCCCAGCGCGTGAAAGGAATGGCAATGACCCACGTCGCCAAGGTCGTCACCATCATCGGCTCCTCCCCCGAGAGCTTCGCGAAGGCGGCCGACGCCGCCGTGCAGGAGGCCGCGAAGACGATTCGCGGCATCCGCGGCGCGCACGTGGTCGAGATGAGCGCGACGGTCGAGGACGGCCGCATCAGCCAGTACCGCACCACCGTCAACATCGCGTTCGGCATCGAGCACTAGGAGCGCCCTGTTGGTGCGTGTCTGCACGAGCCTAAACTCGGCTCGTGCAGGCACGAAAGACGGTGTCGATCCTGTTCTGCGACGTTGTCGACTCAACACCGCTGGGTGAGCAGCTCGATCCGGAGTCGCTGCAGCGCGTCATGAGCCGCTGGTTCGCCGAGGCGCGCGCCATCGTCGAGCGCCACGGCGGCACCGTGGAGAAGTTCATCGGCGACGAGGTGATGGCCGTGTTCGGCGTGCCCGTCGTGCACGAGGACGACGCGCTCCGGGCCGTGCGCTCGGCCTCGGCCATGCGCGAGCGGCTCGTCAGCCTGAACGACGAGCTCGAGGAGGCATACGGCGTCCGCCTCGCCGTGCGGATCGGCGTCAACACGGGCGAGGTCGTCGTCGGCGACCCGTCGACGGGCGGCACCTTCGTCACGGGCGAGCCGGTGAACATGGCGAAGCGCCTCGAGCAGGCGGCCGACTCGGGGCAGATCCTGATCGGCAAGACCACGTACCCGCTGGTCGCGAACGCTGTGCAGGCCGGCCCGCTCGCGTCGTTCCCCGTGAAGGGCAAGCGCGAAGCGGTTGCCCCGTTCCGCGTCGAGCACGTCGACGCCGGCGCGCCGGGCGTCGCCCGCCGCCACGACACGCCGCTCGTCGACCGCACGGTGGAGCTGGGGCGTCTCGAGCACGCGTTCGCAGCCGCCGCGGCCGGTCCGACCAGCCGCCTCGTCACCGTCGTCGGCGTGGCCGGGCTCGGCAAGACCCGCCTGACGGAGGAGCTGATCCACCAGGTCGCGGACCGCGCCCGCGTGCTTACAGGCCGCTGCCTCCCCTACGGGGACGGCATCACGTTCTGGCCGCTCATCGAGGTCCTGCGCTCGCTCGGCGACGACGGCCTGGACGGCGCGCTCGCCGGCGCCGAAGACGGTGAGGCCGTCGCCGAACGGCTCCGCGCACTCACGAGCGACACGCCCGGCCCGGTCGACGAGCTGTTCTGGGCCGCCCGGCGCCTGCTCGAGTCGCTCGCTGCCGACAAACCGGTTGTGCTCGTCCTCGAGGACATCGACCGCGCCGAGCCGACGTTCCTCGACCTTGTCGAGTACCTGCTCAGCCGCATCGAGGGAGCGTCGGTGCTGCTGGTGTGCCCGGCGCGGCCGGAGCTGCTCGAGCGGCGGCCCGAGTGGACGGCGCCGAACGAACGCTCCGACGTGATCGTCCTCGAGCCGCTGACCGCGAGCGATGCGGAGTCGCTGCTCGCCGGGCTCGGCGCCGAACTGGATGACGCGACGCGCGAGCGCGTCCTCAGGTCAGCAGAGGGCAATCCGCTCTACGTGGAGCAGCTCGCGGCGCTCGCCGGCAGCGGCGAAGTGGTCGTCCCGCCGACGATCCAGGCGCTGCTCGCCGAGCGACTGGACCGGCTGCAGGACGACGAGCGGGCGATCCTCGAACGCGCCGCGGTCGTCGGCCAGGAGTTCTCGCTCCGCATCGTCACCGACCTCTGCCCGCCCGAGCTCCGCGGCGACGTCGGCCGCCAGCTCCTCGCGCTCGTCCGCAAGGAGCTGATCCGGCCGCACGCCTCGTCGTCGACGCGCGAGGACAACTTCCGCTTCCGGCACGCTCTTATCCGCGACGTCACCTACGACGGCATGCCGAAGGAGGCACGCGCGCTCTTCCACGAGTGGTGCGCCGACTGGATCGAGCGCAACGGCGGCGACCGCGTGGCCGAGCTGGACGAGATCGCCGGTTACCACCTCGAGCGGGCGGTCGGGCTCCGCGCCGACCTCGGCCCTCGTGACGCGCGAACGCAGCGCCTCGCCGCGCGTGCCGCGGCGCTCCTCGGCGCCGCCGGCGGCCGCGCCCACGCGCGGGGCGACGTCCCGGCGGCGGTGGGACTCCTGGAACGCACCGCGGCGCTGCTCGACTCGGACGATCCCGGGCGCGTCGCCGTCTCCGTCGAGCTCGGCGCGGCCCTCCACGCTGGCGGCCAGCTCGACCGGGCCGACCTCGTCCTGACGGAGGCGACGGCGGCGGCCGGCCGTCTCGGCGACGAGCGCCTCTTTGCGCATGCCGAGCTCGAGCATGCGTTCGTGCGGATGTACTCGGAGCCGGAGCGGGCGCTGCCGCGGCTCGAAGAGGTCGCGCAGACGGCCGTCGACGTCTTTTCCCGCTTCGACGACGACGCCGGCCTCGCCCGGGCGTGGCGGGTCGTCGCGGGAGGCCAGTTCGGGCGCGGGCACTATGCCGACGCGGCCGAGACTCTCGAGCGCGCCATCGCGCATGCCGACCGCGCGGGGGCCAAACGCGAGCAGGTGGTCCTCTGGCGCCTCGGCGTCGCGCCCGAACAGGTGGTCCTGCTCTGGCGCCTCGGCATCGCGGTGGCGCTCGGCCCGGTCCCCGCCGACGAGGCGCTCGCGCGGACGGAGCAGATCCTCCCGCGGGTCGGCCACAACCTGGTGGGCGAGGGCGTGACCCGGGCGCTGATCGCCCGGCTCCACGGCATGCTCGGCCACGAGGCCGAGGCGCGCGAAGAGTACGCGCGGGCGCGCGCCGCCGTCGAGGGGCTCGGTGACTCCGTCTACGCCGCCGCGCTGGCGCTCTACGCCGGGCCGGTCGAGCAGTACGCCGGCGATCTCGCCGGGGCGGAGCGCGAGCTACGGGCCGCGGTCGAGCGCCTGCGCGCGATGGGCGAGAAGGGTGCCTTCTCGACCGTTGCGGTACTGCTGGCGCGCGTGCGCCTGGAGCTCCGAGACTGCGACGAGGCCGAGGCGCTCATCGACGCGAGCGAGGAGGCCGCGGCGGCCGAGGACGTCTACTCGCGCACGCTGTCACGCGGGGCGCGGGCGCGGATCCTCGCCAGTCGCGGTGATCAGGAGGCGGCAGTGGCCCTCGCGCACGACACCGTGAAGCTCGCGCACGAGACCGACGGGCTCTCGCTCCAGGGCAGCGCGTTGCTCGACCTCGCGCTCGTACTCGACGCCGCGGGCGAAGGCGCCGCGGCGCAAGAAGCGCTCGGCGAGGCGCGCGAGCGGTTCGCCGCCAAGCGCGATCTCGCCTCGCTGGCGCGCGCCACGCTACTTGACACTCGAGTCACGAAGGCGTAGGAACGCGCCATGGAGCCCGGGTTCTTCATCAAGTTGAGCGAGATCCCGGACCTCGCGAGCAAGCTCGAGGATCCCGAGTTCAACGAACAGCTCCGCACCGACCCGGCGTCGGTGTTCGCCGACCACGGAATCACCATCCCCGAGGGGCTGATCCCCGAGACGGTCGAACTCCCCTCGCCGGAGCGTATCGCCGAGATCAGGGAAGCGATGGCCGTGCTCGAGGGCGACGACCGCATCGACTTCCCCTGGTTCCCGTGGATCTTCCGCCCGGATTTCCCGTGGTTCCCGTTCCCGTGGTTCCCGTGGTTCCGGGGCGGCGGGCGCGGATCGAAGTGACGCCGCGGGTCCGTCGGGCCCGGTACCTCTTCCTCACCTTCACCGACACGCCGACACTCGATCTGGCGGCGCTCTTGCGCGGCGACGTCCGCCTGGGCGTGGCCGCGCAGGGCATCGCCCTCTCCGTGTTGGGCGGGCAGGCCTGTCCGCTCCGCGACGACGACCTCCAACTGCTCGCGAGCGTCGAGGCGACCGGCTGGACGGACGCCGACGCCTGGGACGAGGCGCGCGTCGCCCAGCTCGTCGAGCGCGGCCTGCTAGTCAGCGATGCCGAGGGCGGCGAGGCGGCCGAGCTACGGCGCCGCGAGGAGTCCATCGCCGCGTCGAACTGGCAGCCGTACGGCCTGCTGCTGCACGCCCTCACGCGCTGGCGGGGCGTCGGGGAGGAGGACGTGCCCGTCGACAGCGCCATTCTCGACGCGACGCTGGATGAATTCATCGAGCGCCATGGACCGCCGCCGCCCGTACTCCACCATCGCGCCGGCGACCAGATCGAGCTGCCGTTCGACGAGGGGAGCCCACTCGCAGAGCTGCTTGCGCGTCGGCGAACGACGCGTGTCTTCGACCGCGACCGGACCATGGAGCTCGGTGATCTCTCCGCGCTGTTGCGCTGGACGTTCGGCGCCCACGGCTACGCGCGCGCCCACGACGACTTCGTGGGCGTCGCGAAGACGAGCCCCTCGGCCGGAGGCCTGCATCCGGTCGAGGCGTACCCGCTCCTGGTGCGCGTCGACGGCGCCGGGCCTGGGCTCTACCACTACGACGCGGGCCGGCACGCGCTCACCGAGCTGCGTCGGCTCGACGTCGCGGGAGCGGAGGAGCTCGCGGTGCGGAGCGGCGCCGGCCAGCCGTGGCTGCGCGACGCCGCCGCGATCGTCCTGCTCACCGCGCGGTTCGAGCGGACGTTCTGGAAGTACCGCGGCAACGACCGCGCGTTCACCGCGCTGCTCATGGACGCGGCGCACCTCAGCCAGACGTTCCAGCTGCTCGCGACCGAGCGTGGGATCGGAGCGATGGTCACCGCGGCCGTGAACGCCGCCGAGGTCGACGAGGAGCTGGGCATCGACGGCTATGCGGAAGGCGCGCTCGCCCTGCTCGCATGCGGCGCTGCCGCCGCGGGACCGACGCCGCTCCAGCCCGAGTTCAAGCCGTTCGTGCCGCGCGAGACCGTGCTGTAGCTAACCCGTGACGAGCGCCCGCGCGAAGTCGTGCGGGTCGAACGGGCGGAGGTCGTCGAGCGTCTCCCCCACGCCGACGAGCTTCACCGGCAGGCCGAGGTCGTGCGCGATCGCGACCGCGACGCCGCCCTTCGCCGACCCGTCCAGCTTCGTCAGCGCCACCCCGGTCACGCCGACCGTGTCGCGGAAGAGCCGCGCCTGCTGCAACCCGTTCTGGCCGGTGGTCGCGTCGACGACGAGCAGGGTCTCGTGCGGTGCGCCCGGCAGGCGCTGCTCGATCACGCGGCGGACCTTGGCGAGCTCCTCCATCAGGTTCGTCTGCGTGTGCAGGCGTCCGGCCGTGTCCACGATGACGACGTCGCGCCCCCGGGCGCGCGCCGCCTCGATCGCGTCGTAGGCGACGGCGGCCGGGTCGCCGCCGCGCGAGGAGCCGACGAAGTCGGCGCCCGCCCGCTCGGCCCAGATCTCCAGCTGCTCCTCGGCCGCCGCGCGGAACGTGTCCGCCGCGGCCAGGACGACGCTGTGGCCGTGCTCGCGCAGAACGGAGGCGAGCTTGCCGATCGTCGTCGTCTTGCCGGTGCCGTTCACGCCGACCACGAGCACGACGCTCGGCCGCTCCTGCACGGCGAGCGTGCCCGGGTCGCCGAGCAGGCGCTCGAGCTCCTCCGCCAGCGCGGGGCCGAGGTCGCCGTCGGCGCCGCGTGTCTCCAGCCGCTGGACCAGCTCGGCCGTGGCGGGCACGCCGACGTCGGCCATGATCAGCGACTCCTCGAGCCGTTCCCAGGCCGCCTCGTCAGCGGCGTCGAAGGCGGCCAGCGAGATCTCAGCGGTCAGCGCCTGGCGGCTCTTCGAGAGCGAGTCGCGCAGCCGGGAGAAGAAGCCGGTGCGTTCGTCCTCGGGCTCGGGCGCGCCGTTCTCCTCGCCGAGCAGGTCTGCCCACGTCCGCGCCATCGGGCGGGCACCTTAGCTAGTGGCTGACAGCCACAAACTCAGGCGACCGCGAGGGTCGGCGCATGCGGCGTGCGCCGCGACACCACCTGCGACACGCCGTCGGGGCCCATCGTCACGCCGTAGAGCATGTCGGCCGCCTCCATCGTGCGCTTCTGGTGCGTGACGACGATGAACTGCGCCCGGTCCGCGTAGCGGCGGAGCAGCTCGACGAAGCGGCCGATGTTCGTGTCGTCGAGCGCGGCCTCGACCTCGTCGAGGAGGTAGAACGGCGACGGCCGCGCCAGGAACAGCGCGAACAGGAACGAGAGCGCGCCGAGCGCCTTCTCGCCACCCGAGAGGAGCGACAGCCGGGTCACGCGCTTGCCCGCCGGACGTAGCTGGATCTCGACGCCGGGCTCGGTGCCCTCGTCCTCGCCCTCCAGCTCCGGCTCGGTAAGCCGGAGGCGCCCCTCGCCGCCTGGGAAGAGCGTCGCTGCGACCTCGGCGAAGGCGCGTTCGACCGCCTCGAACGTCGCGTTGAAGCGCGAGTCGACGGCGTCCGTGAGCTGGGCGCGCAGCTCCTCGAGCTCGGCCAGGCTCTGCTCCAGGTCTTCGCGCTGCTCCACGAGCTCGGCGAGCCGCTCCTTCTCGCGCTCGTACTCCTCCTTGGCGAGTGGGTTCACCTGGCCGAGCGCCTCCAGCCGGCGCTCGGAGCGCTCGAGCTTGTCGACGAGCGCGTCACGCGGCTCGTCGCCCGTCTCGACCGGCTCCTCGCCGATCCGGCGCTTCAGCTCGTCGGCCTCCGTGCGCAGGCGCGCCAGGTCGACGTCGACCGCGGAGAGCTGCGCGGCCGCCTCGCCGGCTGCGCGCCGCACCTCGGCCTCGTCGGCGGCAAGCCGGCGCAGGGACTCGGCGAGCTCGCGCGTTCGCTCGCCGCCGGCGTCGGCGCGGGCGCGGAGGGGCGTCTCGAGCCGGGCGGCGACCCTCTCGGCGGCGCGCAGGGCGTCGCCGAGCCGCGTTGCCGCCGTGTGCACGCGGCGGAAGAGCACCGGGTCGATCGCGGGGAGGGTCGGGCCTGCCTCCGCGAGCGCAGCGGCCGAGGCTGCGGCGACGGCGCGCGTGTCGTTCTCGCGCGTGCGGGCGCCGTCCAGTTCCTGCTCGTCGACGGCGATCGCCTCCGCGAGCGAGCGTCTCCGTGCCTCGAGCTCGAGCAGCACGGCCTCGGCCGTCTCGCCCGCGTAGAAGACGACGCCACGCGCCGGCTCGTAGCGGTGCCCCTCGCGGGTGACCGCGTGGCCGAACGTCACGTCGGCGATGCGTCCCTCCTCGACGACCCACACGTCGTCGAGCAGGGCGGCGACGGCCTCGCCTCCGGGCCGCGGCCGCACGTGCGCGCCGAGCGGCTCCGCATCGGAAAGTGGGGGCTCCCCGACCGGCGCGCGATCGGGCGGGACGACCACGCCGAGCGGGCCGAGCCCACCCGCGCGCGCCCGATCGACGAGCGCGAGCGCGTCCTTGTGGCTCTCAGCCACAAGCGCGCCGGCCCGCCAGGCGAGCGCCGCCGCCACGGCGCGCTCGTACCCGGCGTCGACATCCAGAAGCGACAGCGCAAGACGCTCGCCCTCCTCGGCGAGCGCGCGGGCGGCCGGCGCGAGCCCCTCGCGCTCGGCAAGCGACCGCTCCAGCACGGACAGGCGGTCGCGGGCGACGCCGAGCCGGTCCTCGAGCGACTCCCGCGCGTGCGTCGCCTCGCGGGCCGACCGCTCGGCGACCGCGGCCTCGCGGGCGAGCTCGGCGCGCGAGCGCGCCTGGGGATCGGCGCTCTCGTGCAGCGTCAGCCGCGCCGTGAGCTCGGCGACCTGTGCCTCGGCGGCCTCGCGCCGCATCGTCAGGCGGTCGACGGCGCCGCGCAGCCGGTAGAGCGAGCCGGTCGACGACTCGCGGCGACCGGCCGCGTCGGCGAGCTCCTCCTCGGCCTCGTTGCGGTCGCGAAGCAGGGACTCGAGCCGCTCGTCGTGGCGGCGCCGCTCCAGCGAGGCGGCGGTGCGCCGCTCGTCGAGGGCCGCCCCCTGCGAATCGAGCTCGGCGAGCGCCAGCGCATCGATGCGGCGCCTCAGCTCGTCGACCTCGCCGCGCAGCTTCTCCGCGCGCTCGGCCGCGCTCGCCTGCAGCGCCAGTGGGCGCAGGCGCTTCTGCACCTCGGCCTCGACATCCTTGGCGCGCTCCACCTCGATCGCGACGCGCGCGAGCTTGAGCTCGGCCCGGTGGCGGCGGCGCTTGAAGCGGCCGACGCCGGCCGCCTCCTCGATCATCGCGCGCCGTTGCACCGGGCTCGACCCGAGGATCTCCTCGACCTTGCCCTGGCCGATCACGGTGACGCCGCTCGCGAGGCCGACGTCTGCGAGCAGCTCGACGAGGTCGGTGCGGCGCACGGCGCCGCCGTTGACGAGGTACTGGCCCTCGCCGCCGCGGTGCAGCCGGCGCATGATCGACACCTCGGCGTACGGCAGCTCGCTCCACGAGCCGTCGCCGTTGTCGAAGCGCAGCTCGACCTCGCACCACTTCGCCGCCTGGCGCGCGTCGTTGCCGTTGTAGAGCACGTCGTCGGGCTTCTCGGCGCGCAGCTCGCTCGGGCTCAGCGAGCCCGTCGCCCAGAGCAGGCCGTCGGCGACGTTCGACTTGCCGGAGCCGTTCGGCCCGACGATGACGGCGACGCCTCGCTCGAGGCGTACCTCGACCTCGTCGGGGAAGCTCTTGAAGCCGCGGAGTCTGATCGCCTGCAGGTGCAACGCGGGCGGGACGCTACCGCTCCGGCCGGACTACGCCTTACGCCGCGTCCTCCTGAAGGCCGTCGAGCGCCTGGCGGGCGGCCTCCTGCTCGGCCGCCTTCTTGGAGCTGCCCGTGCCGACGCCCTCCTGGCGGCCGTCGATCAACGCCGCGCAGGTGAAGCGGCGGTCGTGCGGCGGGCCCTCGACCTCGAGCACCTGGTACGTGACGGAGCGGCCGAGCCGTGCGAGCGCCTCCTGGAGCTCCGTCTTGTGGTCGACATGGCTCGTGAGCGCGTACTCGATGCGCGGCGTGAACGCCTCGACGATCGCCCGCTCGACCTTCTCGAAGCCGTGCTCGAGGTAAATCGCCGCGAGCGCGGCCTCGAGCAGCGCCGCGAGGACGTTGCGGTTCCGCTGCAGCCGGTCGAGCTCCTCGGCCGGGATCTCCTGCGCCTGCTCGGCGAGCCGCGTGCCAAGGTCGAGCTCGCGCGCAACGACGGCGCAGCTCGCGCGCGAGACGACGTGCGACCGGATCTTGGCGAGCCGCCCCTCCTGGAAGTCGGGGTAGCGGTCGAAGAGCGCACGGGCGATCGAGAGCTCGAGAACGCTGTCTCCGAGGAACTCGAGGCGCTCGTAGGACGACGCCCGGTCCGGCGCCCAGGACGAGTGCATGAAGACGTTGCCGAGACGCTCGGGAGGGAGCTCGGCGATCAGGCGGCCGAGCTCGGCGGTTGCAGCCGCCTGGCCGCTACTGGCGCGACGAGACGTAGTCGACAGCCTGACCGACCGTCTGGATCTTCTGCGCGTCCTCGTCCGAGATCTTGATCCCGAACTGGTCCTCGAGCTCCATGATCAGCTCGACCAGGTCGAGCGAGTCGGCGTCGAGGTCTTCCTGGAACGAAGCCTCCTCGGTGATCTCGCTCTCGTCGACACCGAGCTGCTCGCTCAGTACTTCCCGGACCCGCTCGTAGATTTCCTCGCGCGACGCTGCCATCTGACCTCGCTTGCCTAGTCGAATTTGGGGACGCGCGATGCTAACAGGGCTTGCGGCGGCGTTGCGAGGCTAGGGCGCTGCGGTCGGCAGCGGCTCGACGTCCCGGCCGCGATACGTCTTGCAGTTCGGGCAGACGTGATGAGGCCGCTTCGGCTGGTGGCACACCGGGCAGACGTTGACGCGCGGCGCCTCGAGCCGGTGCTGAGCACGGCGCTTGTTGCGGCGCGTGCTGGTCTGTCGTTGCTTGGGAACGGCCATTGGAGCGCGCCAGTATAGCCACGGATTGGCGCTATGCCGGAAGCGCGAGCTCGCGGTCAGGCGCGATGCGCTCGAGGAAACGGCGGTCGTGGGAGACGAGGACGAGGCTGCCGTCATAGGCGGCGAGCGCCTGCTCGAGCTGCTCGACCGCCTCCAGGTCGAGGTGGTTGGTCGGCTCGTCCAGGACCAGCAGGTTGACCTCGCGCGTCTGGAGCTCGGCCAGCTGCGCGCGCGTGCGCTCGCCCGGCGAGAGCGAGGCGGCCGGCCGGCCGATGTGCGCGGCGCCGAGGCCGAACTTGGCGAGCAGCGTCCGCGCCTCCTCGGCGGGCATGCCGGTCTGCGCCCGGAACGCGTCGAGCAGCGCCTCTTGGCCCCG
Organism: uncultured Thermoleophilia bacterium; assembly: GCA_963817375.1. Classification (GTDB taxonomy): domain Bacteria; phylum Actinomycetota; class Thermoleophilia; order Gaiellales; family Gaiellaceae; genus JACVRM01. The sequence continues at coordinate 158,016 of CAWFOB010000005.1, forward strand.
GTAGCGGTCGCGCCGCTGGTCGATGGTCCCGATCATGGTCTGGCGGCCGACGACGCGCGTGCCGGCGTCCAGCGGCAGGTCGCCGAGCAACGCGGCGAGCAGTGTCGACTTGCCGGAGCCGTTCGGGCCGGTGACGACGACCCGCTCCTGCCACGCGATGTCGAGGTCGACCGGGCCGAGGCGGAACTCGTCGCGGGCGACGACGGCGCCGTGCAGCGCGGCAACGATGTCGCCCGGCCGCCGCCCGGCGCGCAGCGCGAGCTGCAGCTCCCACGGCTCGAACGGCTTCGCCGGGCCGTCCACCCGCTCGAGCGCCCGCTCGGCCTGGCGCACCTTCGTCATGAGCGCGTGGGTGCCGCGACGATCGGCCTTCGCGCCGCCGGCCCGCGCCTCGGTCTGCCGGCGGGCCAGGAGCGTGGAGACCTCGCGCCGGCGCTCCTGCGACTGCTCGAACGCGGCGTACGCGCCCCGGCGTTCCGTGTCGCGCCGCGCGGCGTAGTCGGACCAACCGCCGGCCCACTCGCGGAGCATGTGGTCGCGGGGCTGGATCGCTGCGATCCGGTTGACCGTCGCGTCGAGGAAGGCGCGGTCGTGCGAGATCAGGACAACCCCGCCCGGGAGCTCGGCGAGATGTCGCTCGAGCCGCTCCAGCCCGTCCGCGTCGAGGTCGTTCGTCGGCTCGTCGAGCAGGAAGACGTCGAAGCGGGCGAGCAGGATCGATGCGAGCGCGGCGCGGCCTGCCTCGCCGCCCGAGAGCTCGACAACCGGCCGGTCGAGCCGCGCGGTGAGGCCGAGCTCCACGCAGACAGCCCGCGCCCGCGCGTCGAGATCCGAGCCGCCGAGCGCCAGGAAGCGGTCGAGCGCCTCGATGTACGCGTCGACCGCATGCGGATCCTCGGCGAGCCGCTGCGTGAGCCGGTCGAGCTCGCGCTCGGCCGCAGCGACCCCGGTCCGGCGGGCGAGGTAGTCGATCAGCGGCTCGTCGGGGCGCAGGTCGCGTTCCTGCGCGAGGTAGCCGACCAGCAGCTCCCGGGGCGCGCGCACGACGGCGCCCGAGTCCGGCTCCTCGAGACCCGCGAGCACGCGGAGCAGCGTCGACTTGCCGACGCCGTTCGGGCCGACGAGGCCGATCCGGGTGCGCGGGCCGACGGAAAGCGTGACGTTGTTGAGGACGGGCTGGGCGCCGTAGGACTTCGTGACGCCCTCGAGCGAGAGTCGCAAGACGGGTACCTCCTGAGCGAGCGTGGGCGCGGCGCGGGTTCGCGCGGCGCGGAGTCGTGTGCTCGAGCTCAGTCCGTCATGGGAAGCGCCCGGAGGCGCCTGCTCATGGTAGCGCCCGCGAAGAGAAGCGAGCGATTCGGGAACATGCTGGTGTGACCGCCGTCGAAGCCGTTCCGATCGCCGCGGACGACGCCCGCGCGGTCAGGCGCTCGCTCCACGACCCCGCGGCGTTCGGCGAGGTCTTCGACCGCCACTTCGTGGCCGTCCACCGTTACCTGCACCGGCGCGCCGGCCGCGACGTCGCCGACGAGCTCGCCGGCGAGACGTTCCGGATCGCCTTCGAGCAGCGCGCCCGGTGGTCGCGCGCGACTCCCGACGCGCGCCCGTGGCTCTTCGGCATCGCGACAAACCTCGTGCGGAAACGGTTCCGCACGGAGCAGCGCCGGCTCCGCGCGATCGCGCGGACGGGCATCGACCGGTGGGCGGTGCTCGACGAGGCGGCACTCGCGGAGCGGGCCGACGCGCGGAGCGCACGCAGGGCGCTGGCCCGCGGGCTCGCCGCGCTGTCGCGCGACGACCGCGACGTCGTCCTGCTCGTGGTCTTCGCCGAGCTGACCTACGACGAGGTGGCCGAGGCGCTCGGCATCCCGGCCGGCACGGTGGCGTCGCGGCTCAGTCGTGCGCGGCGCGTGCTCGCGGCCGGGCTCGAGGAAGGAGATCACCGTGGATGAGCTCGCCCTGTTCCGGGCCAGTGCGGCTGTACCGTCCGAGGAGGTCGTGACCCGCGAGCGGACGCGCCTCTTCTCAAGGCGCCGCGCGCCCGGGCGCGTGCTCGTCGCTGCGATCGCGCTGGCGTGCGTGCTCGGCGGCGCGGGCGCGCTGGCGGCCACGGGCGTGCTTGGCGACGGGCTCCTCGCCGGGCCGGCCGCGCCGCCGGAGAACGACACGGCGCTCCGGAACCTCTTCCCGCCGTTCCATATCGGGCACGCGACGCAGCTCGCTGAGTACGACGGCCGCACGCTGTTTGGCGCACGCACCGCGAAGGGCGTCTACTGCTTCAGCGCCACGTCGCCCACCGACCCCAAGGGCGAGGGCGGTCATTGCGTGTCGCGCGACGCGTCCAAGGCGCTGGACGCAGGACGAAGCGCGGCCTTCGTGATGAGCGGCTGGAGCGTGGGTGGATTCGCGCCCGGCGCAACCGAGGTCCGACTGAACAGGCATGGGCGTCGACGAGACCGTCCCGGTCGGTGCCAACGGCTGGTGGCTCGGCATCGCGCAGGTCCCTTCCTTTCCCTCGAGGCTGCCGCCCGATCAGCTGAAGCCGCGAGAAGGCGACGTGATCGCGACGCGGATCGACGCCGACGGTAACGAGCTCGGGAGCGACCCGGCGATCCATGTCAGGATCGTGCGATTCGGCGACGGGCGCCTCGCCGGGATCGGCTTCATGTCCGGCAGCTGACTACAGCTGCCGCTTGAGGTTCGCGAGCGCGCCCCAGCGCGGGTCGCCGCCCTCCACCTGGTGCTCGTGGGGCGTGACGTTCAGGTCGAGCCCGCACTCCGGGCAGAGCCCGGCGCAGTCCTCGCGGCAGAGGATCTGCTCCGGCAGCAGGTCGGCGATCGCGTCGCGCGCCCACTCCTCCAGGTCGAGCCGGTCCTCGTGCAAGTACGGCGTCATCAACTCATCGTCGCCGTCCGGCTTCGTCGCCTGGTACTCGCGCGCCCGCACGTCGACGCCGAGCGAGGCGTCCTCGAGGCATCGGAAGCAGGGGCCGTGGAACCGCGTCGAGAAGGCGAGCTCGAACACCGTCCCCGTCAGCGCCTGCGTCACGACCACGTCCGCATCCACGGTCGCCGGGTCGGGCGCGTAGACCTGACCGCCCAGCTCGAACGGCTCGAGCGTGAGCTCCTCGCGCGTGCGGTACTGCTCGCCTGACCGCAGGCGAAGCGTCCGGAGATTCAGCGTCGCCGTCACAGCGGCCAGCGTAGCGCCGGCCTGAACCTCTACCGGGTCGTGCTAGACGAGGTCTTCGTCGTCGCCGACCGACGCGGTGACGGCCGCGGGGACCGTCTCCTGCGAGCGCTCCTGAAGCCGCTCGCGGCCGCGGCGCACGGCGCCGAGGAACTTGTCGAGGTTGACCTCGAGCGTCGAGAGGATGCTGTCCGCCCAGTCCTCCATCTCGAGCCGTGTCTCGCGCGCCGTGCGGCGCGCCTCCTCGATGATCTCCTGGGCCTGGCGCTCGGCCAGCTTGACGATCTCGGTCTGCGACGCCTCGCGGAGCGGCCTGCTCGCGTGCCTCGCCGAGCATCCGGTCGGTCTCGCGCTTGGCCTCGGCGAGCATCTCCTGGCGCTCCTTGACGATCCACCGCGCCTGCTTGATCTCCTCCGGGATGGTCGCGCGCATCTGGTCGAGGATCTCGTAGATCTCCTCGCGGTCGATGCGCACCTGGTCGGTCAGCGGCACGGCCTTCGCGTTGTGCACGAGGTCGTCGAGCCTGTCGATGAGAACGAGGACGTCCATGGGCGATGAGTGTAGTCGCCGGGCCGGATTCCAACTACTCGGAGGGGTTCTCCGGCGTTCCCGGGCGGCCCTTCGGGAAGAGCTCGCGGAAGCGCCGCGCGACCGGCTCGGGGACGAGCTCGTCGACCTGCCCGCCGAACGCCGCGACCTCCTTGACGCCGCTCGACGAGACGAAGCTGTACTGCGGGCTGGCCATCACGTACAGCGTCTCGATGTCGGGAGCGAGCGTCCGGTTCAGGTGGTTCATCTGGAACTCCCACTCGAAGTCGGAGATGACGCGCAGGCCCTTGACCATCGTCCGGGCGCCCCACCGCCGCGCGAAGTCGACGACGAGCTCGGCGAAGACGTCGACCTCGACGTTGTGCTGGTCGGCGAGCGCGTCCTTCAGGAACTCGACCCGCTCCTCGATCGTGAACATCGCCTTCTTGTGGCGCGGCTCGTTGACGACGCCGACCACGACGCGCTCGAACACGCCGGCGGCGCGGGTGATCACGTCGAGGTGCCCGAACGTGACCGGGTCGTACGTGCCCGGGCAGATCGCGGTGACGGGATGCGACTCGCTCACGGCGCCTCGAAGACGGTCAGCCGCGCGGAGCCGTAGCGCCGGCTCGTGCGCTTCGGCAGCGCGAGCTCGGGCTCCTCCCGCTCCGGCGTCTCGACCACGACGATGCCGTTCTCCGTCAGCACGGCGGGAACGTACCGCGACAGGAGCGGCTCGACCTCCGAGAACAGCCGGTACGGCGGGTCGACGAGGATCAGGTCGTAGCGCTGTCCGGCGACCGCGTCGGCGGCCAACGCGCGCGCCGCATCGCCGCAGACCACGACGGCGCCGGTCAGCCGCAGCCGGTCGAGGTTCTGCTCGATCGTCCGGCAGGCGGCGCGATCCGACTCCACGAAGACCGCCTGGGACGCGCCGCGCGAGAGCGCCTCGAGCCCCATCGCGCCCGACCCGGCGTAGAGGTCGAGCACGCGGGCGCCGTCGACCGGCCCGATCAGGTTGAAGGCGGCCTCGCGCGTCCGGTCGGACGTCGGCCGGGTGTCGAGGCCCTTCGGGGCCTGGATGGTGTGGCCCTTGCGGCTGCCCGCGATGATCCGCACCGCGGGAGCATGCGCTAATCGAGGTCGTTGAGCATGCGGTCGGCGACGGCCCAGAACTCGGCCTTCGCCGCCGGCGTCGTCTGCAACGGGGCGAAGTGGTTCGCGACCAGCCCCTTCTGCGAGCGGACGAAGTCGGTCTGGACGCGGTTCGCCGGAAAGCCTGCTGCTGCCAGGCGGCCGAGCAGGAAGCGGGCGCCGCCCCCGGCGACGACCGAGTCGTCCTCGCCGGTCTGGAGCAGGATCGCCGTCTTCGCGTCGAGGCCCTTCAAAGAAACGATTCGCTTTCGTCACCCTGGCCGGCAGGAAAGACGGCCATGATCGCGTTCGGCACCGGCAACCCGTTCTGCTTCGCGAATGCTCCGTACTCGACAACCAGGCCGCCGCCGCGCGAGTAGCCGATGGCGAGCACCGGCAGGCCCCTCGTGTCGACGCGCTGCATCGCGGCCTTCACCCCTTTGACGACGAACGGGATCGGGTCCGGCTCATAGTCGAGCTCGTAGCGCGGGTAGATGACCAGGCTGCCGCGCTTGACGAGATGGTCGATCCAGGGCTGGTGGTTCACGGGTGTCGCCTCCACTGGGCCGCCCTGCCCGTGGAAGAAGACGACGACGTCCTTCGGCTTGCCGGCCGGCTGGAAGATCCAGACGCCGTTCGCGCCCTGGCCGATCGGGCCGGTCGTGGTCGCCATGGACGGGTAGCTCGTGCCCGAGCCGCCGCAGCCCGCGAGGGCGGCGAGCAGGATCACCAGGGCGGGGAGCCGACGCACGTACCGCTTCCGACGAACGAGCGCGCCGCCCGGTTAGGCCAGCCGCGCGTCCTCGGTGTCCGCGAAGACGCGCTCGACCGCCTCGTTCAGCGGCCCGTCGTAGTCGAGCAGCGCCTCGGCGTCTCCGCGGGCCTGCTCGAGCAGCGCGCGGTCGGTCCGGAGCCGCGTGAAGCGCAGGTCGGAGAGGCCCGACTGGCGCGTGCCGAGCAGCTGGCCCTCGCCGCGCAGCTCGAGATCGACCTCGGCGAGCTCGAAGCCGTCGGTCGTGGCGACGAGCGCCTCGAGCCGCTCCCGCGCGGCCTCGGTCAGCTCCTCCTTCGCGCGGGAGACGAGCAGGCAGTACGACTGCTCGCCGCCGCGGCCGACGCGGCCGCGCAGCTGGTGCAGCTGCGCCAGGCCGAAGCGGTCGGCCTCCTGGACGATCATGATCGTCGCGTTCGGGACGTCGACGCCGACCTCGATCACGGTCGTCGCGACGAGCACGTCGAGCTCACCCGCCTTGAAGCGGCCCATCAGCTCGCGGCGCTCCGCCGGCCGCAGGCGGCCGTGCAGCAGCCCGACGCGGTAGCCGCGCAGCTCGCCGCGCCGGAGCCGATCCGCCTCCTCCTCGGCCGCGCGCGCGACGCTCGTCTCCGACTCCTCGATCAGCGGGCAGACGACGTAGGCCTGGCGGCCGTCGTCGAGGTGGCGGCGCAGGCGCGTGTACGCCTCGGGCGAGCGCTCCTGGGTCGACCCAGGCCGTCACGATCGGCTTGCGGTCGGCGGGCGGCTTCGCGATCTCGCTGACGGACAGGTCGCCGTAGACGGTGAGCGCGAGCGTGCGCGGGAATCGGCGTCGCCGTCATGTGCAGGAGGTGCGGTGCGCGGCCCTCGGCCAGCGCGCGGCGCTGCTCGACGCCGAAGCGGTGCTGCTCGTCGACGACGGCGACCGCGAGATCGGCGAAGTCGACCTCCTCCTGGATCAGCGCGTGCGTGCCGACCGCGATCTGCGCCTCCCCGGCGGCGAGCCCCGCCCGCGCGGCCGGTGCTCGGCCGCGCTCAGCGAGCTGGTCAGGAGCACCGGGCGCACACCGAGCTCGGCGCAGAGCCCCTCGACCGTCAGGAAGTGCTGCTCGGCGAGCGTCTCGGTCGGCGCCATCAGCGCGCCCTGGCGGCCGTTCTCGACCGCACGCAGGAGCGCGTAGAGCGCGACGACCGTCTTGCCCGAGCCGACGTCGCCCTGGAGCAGCCGCTCCATCGGCCGCGTCCGCGCGAGGTCGGCGTCGATCTCGGCGATGGCCGACTCCTGGCCGGCCGTGAGCGTGAACGGCAGCGCCTTGCGGTAGCGCGCGACCAGCTCGCCGGGCGCGCCGAGGGCGGGCGCCTCGGCGACGGCGCGATCGCGGCCGCGCCGCTGCGAGGCCGAGCTGCAGCACGAGCAGCTCGTCGAACGCGAGCCGCTTGCGGCCCGCCTCCGCCTCAGCGGGCGACGCGGGGCGATGAAGCGCCCAGACGGCGTCGCCGCGCAGCGGCAGCCGGCGGTCGCGCCGCAGCGCGGCCGGGAGCGGGTCCCAGTCGTCGTCCTGCGAACGGGAGCGCGAGCCCGACCAGCTCGCGCAGCTTCTTGACGGTCAGCTCCTCGCTCGCCGAGTACACGGGCGCGTAGTCGGCGGTCTCCGACGCTCCGTCGAGGTCGTACGAGCGCACGGTGAACTCACCCCGGGCCCTGCCACTCAGCGCGCCGCGCACCCGCACGAGCGTCCCCGGCTTGAGCCGGTCGGCCAGCCAGGCCTGGTTGAACCACACGGCCGTGATCTCGCCGGTCTCGTCGGCGATCCGGGCCTGCACGATCGAGAGCCGCCGCCTCGGCCGCCGGACGGTCACCCCGCGAACCGTCCCAGCGATGACGACCTCCTCCTCGCCGAACACGTCGACGATGCGCCGCTCGGCCGCCGGCTCCTCGTAGCGGCGGGGCCGGTACTCGACGAGGTCGCGGACGGTGCGCAGCCCCAGCCCCGCCAGGCGCTTCGCGACCGCAGGCCCCACGCCCGCGAGCGCCGTCACCGGCCGGTCGAGGAGGGCGGGCCTCGGCGCGCCGGGCGTGATGCCGCCGGCGGCGTCGCCGCCGGCGAAGGCGACGGGAAGACGGGTCACGGCTGGTGCGAGGATCGCCCCAGAGTAGAGCGGCCCCCGGACTCAGCCCGTTTGCTCGACGGGCTCCCCGACGCCGTGGCCGTTGCCGTCGAGGAACTCGACCTCGAGCTTCTCGATCCGCGGCCCCTCGGTCTCGACCACGGCGAAGCGCAGCCCGTCCCAGACGACCTCGTCGCCCGTCTCGGGCGCCCGCCCGAGCTCGCCGAAGACGAAGCCGGCGACCGTGTGGTAGTCCTCCTGCGGCAGCTCCTGGTGGAACTCCTCGTTGAAGTCGTCGATCGGGAACGTCCCGTCCACCAGGATGCGGTGCTCGTCGAGGCGCTCGAAATCCTCATCCGGCAGGTCGTACTCGTCCTCGATCTCGCCGACGATCTCCTCGAGCACGTTCTCGAGCGTGACGATCCCCTCCGTCGCCCCGTACTCGTCCACCACGATCGCCATGTGCTGGTTCGTCCTGCGGAACTCGGCTAGCAGCGCGGCGAGGTCCTTCGTCTCGGGCACGAAGTACGCCGGACGCAGGATCTCCTCGATCTGCACGTTCTCGATGCCGTCCCCGTACAGCGCCTTGAACAGGTCGCGCACGTGCAGGATTCCGAGGATCTCGTCGACCGACCCCCGGTAGACCGGATAGCGGGTGAACGGCGAGTCGATCACGGCGGCGAGCGCCTCGTCCGGCGGCATGTCGACCGAGATGGCGACCATCTCGGGCTTCGGCACCATGACCTCGTGGACCTCCTTGTCGGCGAAGTCGAACGCCTTGTAGATCAGCTCCTGCTCGGCCTCCTCGATCTCGGGCGCCTGCGCGACGAGCATGCGGATCTCGTGCTCGGTGTGACTCGAGCCCGCCGGGTCTTTCGGGTCGACGCCGAACAGCCGGACGATCGCGTCGGCCGATGACTGCATCACCCAGATGATCGGCTTCGTCGCGATGTAGAAGCCCTCGAGCGGGACGACCAGCTGGAGCACGAGCTTCTCGCGCGTCGCGAGCGCCAGCGACTTCGGGACGAGCTCGCCGATGACGACGTGCAGGTAGGTGACGATCAGGATCGCGATCGCGAACGACACGCCGGCGGCGATGTACGGGCTGAAGATCTCGGCGATGAGCGGCTCGCCGACGGCGCCGATGAGGATCGAGAACGCGGTCACGCCGAGCTGCGACGTGGCGATGAACCTGACCGGATCGTCGAGCAGGCGAACGGCGAGGCGCGCCCGGCGGCTGCCGAGCTCCGCCAGGTCGCTCAGGCGCGAGCGGCGCGCGGTGACGAGCGAGTACTCGGCCGCGACGAAGTACGCGTTCCCCAGCACGAGCAGGAGAACCGCGATCGAGCTCCAGAGAACGCTCACGCCCCTGCCTCCGGGGCGCCGCTACTAGGCGGCTGGTCGTCGTCCAACTTCTTCCGAGTATAGCCCCGGCCTTCGGCGGTCGATCCCCGCCGGCACAACGTGCGCGGCGCTGTGACCGGGATGGCCACGGGCTTCTGGAGGCAGCAAGCGCGCAACGATCCTGTGACGCGAACGTATGTTCTATACTGGCGGCCTGGGTACGGAATACCGAGAAGAGCCCTGCCGGTCTGCGCTCAACCGCGTGCAGGGCATGCCGTTCGACTGGTCGCTGAACCCCTACATGGGGTGCGTGCACCGCTGCACGTTCTGTTACGTCCGCGCCTTCGAGCTGCGTGCGGACCGGCCCTTCGACGACCGCTACGGCCGCTCCATCCGTGTCAAGACGAACGTCGCCGAGGTGCTTCGCCGTGAGCTCGCGCGGCCATCGTGGCGCGGCGAGTCGGTGGCGATCGGCGCGGCCACCGACCCGTACCAGCCCGTCGAGGGCCGCTACCGCCTGACGCGTGCCTGCATCGAGGCACTGGGCGAGGCGGCGAACCCGTTCGGGATCATCACCCGGGGGCCGATGATCGTCCGCGACGTCGACGTCCTCCAGGAGGCGTCGCGCCGGGCCGACGTCGGCGTGACGTTCTCCGTGCCGACCCTGGATGAGCAGGTCTGGCGCACGACCGAGCCGGGCACGGCGCCGCCGCGCCAGCGGCTGCGGGCGCTCAAGACGCTCGTCGACGGCGGCATCCGCGCGAACGTCGGCATGGCCCCGATCCTCCCGGGCCTGTCGGATCGCCCCGAGCAGCTCGCCGAGGTCGTCAGGGCCGCGCGCGACGCCGGCGCCACCGGCATCTGGGCGAACCTGCTCTACCTGCGGCCGGGTACTCGCGAGCACTTCCTCGAGCAGCTCGCGCGCGACTGGCCCGAGCAGCTTCCGCGCTACGAGGCGCTCTACGCACGCGGCGCGTATCTCCGGAACGACGTGAAGAAGCCGCTCCAGGAACTGGTCGCCGACCTCCGGCGCCGCCACGGGATCCGCGACCGGCGCACGATCAGGCCGGAGCTGGCGCGCGAGGAGCAGCTCGCGCTGGCCGTCTAGCGGGTTCCGGCGCCGACTTCCTCGACGTAGGCGATCCGCACCGAGTCCGGGATCACCCCGCCCTCGCCCATCGCCTCGAGCAGCAGCGGGCTCGCTGCCAACGCCTCGGCAGCCGCACGGGAGTCGAAGGTGTTGGCCACGAAGATGTGGTTCGGGTCGTCCTGATCGCGCCAGACCCGGTACGACCGGATGTCGTTCGTCCAGTCCTGCGTCCAGGCGCGGTCGAAGTGCGGCCGCCACGCGTCGTAGTCCTCAACACGGTGGTCGACGATCATCGTCGTCATGCTCGGCCTCCTCGTCTCGGGAAGCCGACCCTAGCTCAGCGGCCGCGACCCAGGCTGACCACGAGGTTGATCTTCGTGTTCGCGGCAAGAACGGCGCCCGGCGCACGGCTCTGACCGCTGACGACGCCCTTCTTGCGGATCCGCGAGTGCGCGTATCGAACCTTGCCGGTACGGCAGTGGTGCGCGCGGATGGTCGACTCGGCAGCGCGGAGCGCCGTGCCCGTCACCCGCGGGACGGTGCAGCGCACGGTGCGCTTGACGACCGCGGAAGCGATCGAGAACGTCCGGGGGACATCGGCCGCCGCCTCGTAGTTCGCATTGCCGCCCTGCGACGCGCGCACGGTGCACGAGCCGGCCCCGGTGAGGCGGACGACCTTCGCTCCGCTGATGGTGCATTGCCCGCTCGTCGAGAACGAGACGGGCAGGCCCGACGAGGCGATGGCCGCGACCGCGAAGTCCGGATCGCCGGCACGCCGGCCGGGGAGCGAGTCGAACGCGATCGTCTGCCTCGCCTTCGCGATCGAGAACGTCTGAGCAACCGGGACGGCGGCGGCATAGCTCGGGTTGCCCGCCTGCGACGCCGTCACCGTGCACGATCCGGCCGCCGTCAGGTGCACCGTTGCACCGCTGACGGCGCAACCGCCCGTGGCGGAGAAGGCGACCGGCAAGCCCGAGCTCGCGGTCGCGCTGACGGCGAAGTCGGCGTCGCCGTACCTCGCGGGCGGCAGGGGTTCGAACGCGATGGACTGCGCCTTCGGCATGGCGACCGACGTGCACTTCGCGGTGTCCAGCCTGCAGGGCTGCCACGTCGGCGCGTAGTCGTATGTCTCGAGGTTGCCGAATTCGGTGCCGGCGACCTCAGGCGTCGTCAGCTTCGCGACGCCGGTGCCGTTGGCGTTCATCCGGTAGATCGCCCAGGGCGTGAACCGAAACGAGCCGTTCGGGCAGGCCGTCCCGCCGGCAGAGAAGGCGATCTTCGTGCCGTCCGGAGACCAGGCGGGGTACTGCTCGAACGGGCCTGCAAACCCGGGCGTGTTCGAGATGTCGGTCAGCGTCTTTGCCGCGACGTCGTAGATGTAGATGTCGGCCGGCGTGACCGCGACGCCGTTGCAGCCCGTCTCGTTGTTCACCCACGACGAGATCGCGATCTTCGTACCGTCCGGCGACCAGTCGTACGCGTTGATGTGCCAGGCGAAGTCGCCTGCGAGCCCCGGCAGCTCCGCCAGCCCGCCGCCGTCCGGGTCGACCGTGAGCAGCGCAAAATAGCCGTCCCCGTTGGGGGCGATGTAGGAGATCTTCGAGCCGGCCGCCGTCATCGCCCACGACGGGCTCCACTTCGCCTTCCCGTCAGCAGTGATCTGTGTCTTGCCGGTGCCGTCCGCGTTCATTGTCCAGAGCTCGGCGTCGGCGATGTTCCCCGCGGTCGAGCGCGCGTAGACGATCTTCGTGCCGTCGGGCGACCATGAGGCGTTCCAGGCGGGGAAACCCGAGGTGAGCTGCTTCTCACCGGTGCCGTCGGCGTTCATGACGTAGATGTCCGCGAAGCCGAACGCTGGGAAGCGGTTGAACAGGATCTTGTTGCCGTCGGGCGACCACTGCCCGGTCGCGCCGTCGTCGAGGAGCGTCGCGCCGCCGCTTCCGTCCGGGTTGATCGTCCGGAGCCTGTTGCCGTTGGCGTAGCCCGGCACACGGTTGTAGTAGGCGATCATGCCGTTCGTCCCGGGGAATGCGCTCACGGCGCGCTGGACGCGGGCACCCGCAAGAGCCGCGCAGCAGCCGACGAGCAGAAACAGAACCCCGAACCGCCGTGAACGCCGCATAGGTACTTCCTCCCGAGGCGACGGTACGCCCTATTTGCAAAGCGGTCAAGATCCCCGGTCCGCCGTCTCCCCGGCCGCCTACAATCGCCGCGTGGAACAGGTCGCGGAGGGCGGTCAGCGCGAGATCACCTGCCTGATCGTCGATGACCATGAGGTCGTCCGCGAGGGCATCCGGATCTCGCTCTCGAACACGCCGCACATCCGTGTGGTCGGCGAGGCCGCCGACGGCGAGGCGGCCGTCGCGCTCGTCGAGCGCCGCCACCCGAACGTCGTGATCATGGACGTGCGCATGCCCGGAATGGACGGGCTCGAGGCGACCAAGCTCGTCACCGAGAAGGCGCCCGACTCGCACGTCCTGATCTTCACCGCGTACAGCGAGCGGAGCCTGCTCGGCCGTGGCCTCGAGTCCGGCGCGAAGGGCTACATCCTCAAGGAGGCGCCGCGCGACACGCTCATACGAGCGATCGAGAAGGTTGCGAAGGGCGAGACGTTCGTCGACCCGGCGCTGATGACCGCGTTCCTCCCGGGGCGCGAGGGCGCCGACATGCTCACGGGGCGCGAGCGCGAGATCCTCCAGCTCCTGGCCGACGGCATGTCGAACGCCGACGTCGCCGAGCGGCTCTTCATCAGCCAGGAGACCGTGAAGAGCCACGTCCGCCACATCCTCACGAAGCTCGAAGCCGACACGCGCACGCACGCGGTCGCGATCGCGCTCCGCGAGGCCATGATCGATTGAGTGACGACGCCGGCCGCCTGGCCGACCAGCTGATCGCCGCCGAGCAGGAGGAGCGGCGGCGGCTCGCGCTCGCGCTGCACGACGGCCCCGTCCAGTCGCTCTCGGGCATCGCGCTCATGCTCGACGCCGTCCGCGGCGCGCTCGAGGCCGGCAACGTCGACCAGGCGCAGGAGCTGCTCGCGAGCGTGGTCGACCGCCAGCGCGACGCGATCCGCTCGCTGCGCGACCTCTCCTTCGCGCTCGAGCCGATCATCCTCCGCGACCAGGGGTTCGTACCCGCCGTGCGGGCGCTCGCGGAGCAGCTCGGCGTCTCCGCGAAGGTGCGCATCGACCTCGACGTCGAGGCCGGAGAGGAGCTCGCCGTGCGCGCCCAGGTGACGCTGTACCAGATCATCCGCGAGGCGCTCCACCAGTCGCTCCGCCGCGGGCCGCCGACCCGGATCTCCGTGACCATGACGCCGCTCGACGACGGCGGTGTGGACACGGTCATCACCGACGACGGCACCGCGGAGCGCCGCCGGCGCGTGTTCGAGCCGCTCGAGGAGCGCGCTCGCGCCGTCCAGGGCACGGTCGAGGTCGAGCCGACGAACGAGCACGGCACCGTCATCCGGGTGACCGTTCCGGGCTACACGGCCCGGTAATACCATCAGCTGCACCATGGCACCCGAGACCGGCCACCTGCTGTTCGTCTCGAAGACGACCGGCTACGAGCTCCAGGACGCGGAGGGCGAGGTGCCCGAGGCGGGCACGCGCCTCGAGCTCGACGGAGGCACGGCGTACGTCGTCGCCAAGGTCGGGCCGTCGCCGCGCCCGGGCGACTCGCGGCGCTGCGCCTACCTGCAGCCGGTCGGCTAGACCGACGGGACGATGTGCTCGGCGGCGGACAAGCCGAGCACGAGTGCCTGCGCAAGCCCGCTCGCGTAGCCGCCGGTCGAGACACCGCCGGCGTCCACACCCACGGCGTAGAGCCCGTCGAGCGGCGACCCATCCTCGCGCAGCACTCGCGCGTGCCCGTCGACGCGCAGGCCGCCCATCGTGTGCGTGATCGCCGCATGGACGTAGACGCCAAGGCGGACGCTGTCGGGCACGGCGAAGGGCAGCCGTGCCGGCTCGAAGACGGGGGCACCGGCCCGGCCGGCGCGTTCGACTCGAGCCGCGACGTCCTCGTCTGCAAGCGCTTCGTCGTCCAGCAGGTACCAGGCACGGGCGCCCGGCTGTCGCGCCGTCGCCTGGACGACGTCGGTCTCCGACCAGGTCGGCGCGTGCTCGAGAAACGGCCGCCCGGCGTCGTCGACGACCGTCGCCCGCCCGGCGTACAGCTGGGCGAGCGGCACGAAATCGGCCTCCCCGTAGCGCGCGTCCGGCATGTTGCGACCGTAGAACTCGTCCATCCCGCCGGTCAGTGCGCCGCCCGCGGCGAGGCCGGCGCGCAGCCCGTCCCCCGCGCTCCACGGGTTCGCGCGCAGCGCGAGCGGCTCGGTCGTGATGTAGCGCGCCACCAGCTCGTGGTCGCCGCCGAACCCACCGGTGGCGAGGACGAGCGGACTGTCGGTGGTCTCACCGAGCCGCACGTCGCCGGCGGCGCGGACGAGCGCATCCGTCAGCGCGACGGGGTCGAACCGCATGCCGGCGGTGCGGGGGTTGCCGGTCTCGCGCCGGACGACCGGCGCGCCGAGCGACTCCAGCCACATGAGCGCGTCGTCGAGGCGGTCGACGACCAGCCGCTGCAGCGTCTCGTCGCCGCCCGGGCACTCGCGCCGGAACTCCTCGAGTGTGCGGTAGCGCCAGATGACGCAGCTCGACAGCAGCATCGACCCACCCGGGCGCGTGCCTTTCTCGTAGACCACCGGCGCTGCGCCGAGCTGCCGCGCGCGCGCCGCGCAGACGAGCCCGGCCATGCCGGCCCCCGCGACCGTCAGGCCGGTTATTTGAGCGCGAACGTCGGCTTGTGCTCGACGTACTCGATGCGCACGCCATCCGGGCCGGACAGGAATGCCGCGTACGTGTTCGGCGCGTCCACCACGCGCTCGACCTCGATGCCCGTGCGGTTCGCCTCCTGGACGTGTTCGTCCGCAGAGTCGACGAGCACCGCCAGGTGGTTGAGGAGCGGCCGGCCGTCGTCGGCGGTCTCGCCGTGCCAGAGCTCGACCCACGCACCGGCCACCTCCACGCGCGGAGCGCCCTCGGCGCCCGCCCCGGCGCGCGCGAACCCGTACGCCTCGTACTCGCGCGCGGCCTCCTCGGGCCGCGGCGAGAACAGCGCCACGTGGTCGAAGTCGTAGTCGCTCTCGGTCTCCGCCTCGACGAGCCCGAGGCGCAGGCCCTCGTAAAGGTCGAAGTAGACAGCGCCGTGCTCGCGCTCGAGTGGCCACTCCTCCGGCAGCTCCGCCAGCGCCTCGTCGAGGTCGTTGACGCGGAACGCGATGTGGCGAAGCACGCCGCGCTCGCGCGGCCCCTCGGCGTCGAAGAGCGTCAGCTTGCTGCGCCGGGCGTCGGCGCCGATGAGCGTGAACGTGTCCGTCCGCTCGATGACGTGCATGCCGAGATGGTGGGTGGCGAAGTCGGCGATCCGGTCACGCTCGGCGACCCACAGGGCTACGTGATCAAGAATCTTGGGCTTCATCGGGTGAGGATAGCCAGGGGCGCCCGGTCTCCCGAGCGCCCGCGAGGGCTATTTCTTGCGGGAGACCGCCCGCTGCAACTGCTCCTTGTTCATGCGCGAGCGACCCTCGATCCCGAGGCGCTTGGCCTCGTTGTAGAGCTGCTCCTTGGTGCGGCCGCCGCCGCGGCTCGAAGAGCCGCCGCTGCGCGAGGACGACTTCGCCTCGCCGGATTGTGCGCGCTGCTTGTTGACCGTGCGCGCGGCGATCTCCTTGGCGCGCCTGGTCGAGCGGCCTTCCTTGCGCTCCGCCTCGGAGATGTGCTCGTACTGGCGCTCGCGCTTCGCGCTCCATGACTTCGGCATACGACCTCCTCTGTGTCGGGTGTCGCGCCGGGCTTACCCCGCTTGCAGGCTTTCATGCGCGCGGACCGTGTTACGCTCGCCGTCGTGGCGACGATCCTGCTGGTCGGGGTCGACCTCTTCGTTCGCGGCAAGCTCGAGGCTGCGTGCCCCGGGCACGCCTTTGTCACCACGGACAGCGTCGTCGACCCGGATCTCGTGGTCGCGGACATCGCGCGCATCGACCCCGAGGAGGTCGCGGACACCTACGTGGACGTGCCGATCCTCGGCTTCACGAATCACACGGACACCCAGGGCCTGCGCGCGGCGCACGCGGCCGGGTTCGATCAAGTGGTGGCCAAGTCCGCGCTCCATGAGCGAGCGGCGGAACTGATTGAGGAGCTGACCGCGCCAGTAGGATAGGCCGCGATGACCTACATCATCGCCGAGCCCTGCATCGACATCAAAGATCTGTCCTGCGTGGACGTCTGCCCGGTCGATTGCATCCACCAGGCCGACCGCATTCTCGTGATCGACGCCGAGGAATGCATCGACTGCTTCGCGCCGGAGGAGCAGCTGATCACGCGCTACGGCCTGCGCTCGTTCGCCGAGCTCGAGAACATGTCGTGCCGCGTCCTGACGGACGACGGCTTCCAGCCGGCGGTCGTGAAGCGCTTCCGCCGCAAGCCCCTCGTCGAGGTCGAGCTCGCTCCTGCGTTCGAGGAGCGCGACCGCTACGGCGGGACGCGGCTGACGACGCGCAATGTCTCCCGCTTTCGTCGCACGGTGCAGGCAACCGCGACGCACTCCTGGATCCTCGCAAGTGGCGAGCGGACTGACAGTTTGGAGGCCGGGCAGTTCGTGCCGTCGGCCCGGCTGACGCCGAAGCGAGACGGGGAGAGCTACCGGCTCGGCGTTCTCCACGGGCTCGCGTTTGGCGACGGCTCCTGGAACAAGCAGGAGGTCAAGTCGCAAGACCACCTGCACTACGTCCAGCTCTTCGGCGAGCGGGCGGCGCATTTCCGCGACTTCTTCGATCAGGTCAACTTTTCGCCCAGCCTGGACGTGCACCCCGGCTACGCAGGGACGGGGGTCATCCGGGCCGGCGTCAATCTGAAGCGGTCCTTGCCGTGGGACGCCGACGCCGACTACATCGCCGGGTTCGCGGACGGCTGGATCGCGGCGGACGGCGACCCGGTCAAGGCCGGGTCGATGCGACTGCGCTCGACGGCTCACGAGGCGCTCGACTGGCTCACGACCGTGGCGCCGCTCGCCGGCTACGTGGTCGTCGGCTCGGGCCAGGAGAGCAACATGGAGACGAACTACGGATTCCGCAGCCGGCCGATCCGCTGGCTGTACCTGGCGACGCGGGAGACGTACTGGCGCGTCATGAGCGTGAACGAGCTCGAGCAGGACGCCGACGACACGTTCTGCGCCGTCGTGCCCGGCAAGCACGCCTTCACGCTGGCCGGCGGCGTCTACACATCGAACTGCGGCGCATGCGAACCGGAGTGCCCGGTCGAGGCGATCTTCCCGGAGGACGCCCTGCCGGATAAGTGGCAGCCGTTCGTGGAGATCAACTACGGGTACAACAAGGGCCTGGACGTCGTCAACCAGCTCACGGACGCCTACGCGACCGAGCACAACGTCCAGAACCCCCCACTCGAGTAGCCACTTCGAAGCCGGGCTCGCGCTTGCCCGCGCCGGGCAGTACTTCGAGGCGCACGAGGAGCTTGAGCTCGCCTGGCGCGCGGCCGAGCCCGCGGAGCGCGACTTCTTCCAGGGGCTCGTCCACGTCGTCGTCGCCTGGTACCAGGCCGGCCGCGGGCGGCGGATCGGGTGCGAGCGTCAGCTCGAGAAGGCGGAGCGCCGGCTCGCCCCGTACGCCCCGACCCATCGGGGCGTCAACATCGCCGCGCTCCTCGAGGATCTAACCAACGCGCGCCAGCGCGTTGGCAGCGGCTCGCTCGACCTAGCCGAGCCCGAGGGGCTGCAGCGCCCACTCGGCGCCGACGCGTAGCCACCAGTCCCGGTTGAAGAAGAGCAGCAGGCCGAGCGCGACGAGCAGGCTGCCGCTTACCACCTGGATGACCGCGTAGTGGTCGCGCAGCCAGCGGAAGGCGCCCATCGCGCGAGTGAAGGCGATCCCTGCGGCGAGGAACGCGAGGCCGAGCCCGAGCGAGTACGAGAGGAGCACGGCTCCGCCGCGCGCCACCGAGCTGGCATCCCCGGCGAGCACGACCACCGAGGCGAGCACCGTGCCGATGCACGGCGCCGCGCAGACCGCGAACGCCGCCCCGAGCAGGACCCCGGAGCCTGTGCGCCGCGCGCCCTCCAGCAGCCCCGGCGCCGCCATGCGCGTCGGCACCGGCAGGAGGCCCATGAAGGCGAGTCCCATGACCACGAGCACGAACCCGGCGATCGACGTGCGCGTCTCCGAGTCGAGCACGCCGCCAACTGCGGCCGCCGCCACGCCGACGAGCACGAACACGGCGGTGAAGCCGATGATGAACGGCACGCTCGAGAGCGCCACGCGGCGTGCCGTTCCGCGCTCCCCCAGCCGCCCGGCCTCGACCGCCGAGACGGCGGACAGGTACCCGGGCAGGAGCGGGAGCACGCAGGGCGTCAGGACGGAGATGAACCCCGCAAGGAACGCCACTGGCACCTTGCCGACCACGTGCCTACGAGGTCTCGTAGCGCGCGAGCTCGCTGTCGATCCGGCGCTCGGTCTCCGGGTCGAGCTGCGACGCCTGCATCGGCGGGCCGGTATCGCGCGCCCGTGACCAGCGCCAGGCCGCCCAGCCGACGATCGGCGCCGCCACCAGCAGCCCGATCAGTGGGAGCAGCCACGCGATCAGGTTGAAGCCGTGCTTCGGCGGCGCGGCCAGGACGGCCTCGCCGAACTGCGCGACGAGCGCGTCCTCGATCTTCGACTTCGTGTCGCCCGCGGCGATGCGGTGCGCGATGAACATCTTCATGTCCTGCGCAACCGCGGAGTCCGACTGGTCGAGCGTCGTGCCGCAGACGGGGCACATGATCTCGCTCTCCAGCTCGTTCTGGGTCGGGTGCTGCTGGCTGGCGAGCGCAGCCGCCGGCGCGAGCAGCGCGGCGACGAGCGCGAGGAGCAGCGTCGCTCTCACGCCGGCTTCAGCGCCCCGTTCAGGAGACGATCGATGTCGGCGCTCTCGAGCTGGCCGAAGTAGACCTTCACGATCCGGCCGCGCCGGTCGATCACGAACGTCTTCGGCAGCGGCAGGCCCCCGAAGCTCCCGAGCACCTTGCCGGCGCCGTCGTAGCCGACCGGGTACGACGTGCCGACCTTGCGCATCTCCCGTTTCGCGCTCGACTCGAAGTCCTGCGCGTCGACGCCGACGAACTCGACGCCGCGCGCGCGGTACTCGCGGTACGCCTGCTCGAGCCGCGGCATCTCGCGCTTGCACGGGTCGCACCAGGACGCCCAGAAGTTGACGAGCACGACCTTGCCGCGCAGGGACTTCAGGTCGACGTGACCGTCGCCGTCAAGCCGGGCGAGCCGGAAGTCGGGCGCCGCAGGCTTCTTCCCCGCGGACGCATTGTTCACGAGCTCCGCGCCGCTGCCCTGGTGCGTCACCTTCCACCCGAGCAGCCCGAAAAGCGCTGCAACAAGCCCGACCGCGAGCACCTGCGCGGCCAGCTTCAGCCGCCGACCCATCACGCGGGGAGTCTAGTTGGGGATGATGAAAACCGGCGTCCCGACCTGGACGTGCTGGAAGAGCCACTCGGCCTGCGGGATCAGCATGCGGATGCAGCCGTGCGAGGCGGAGTAGCCGATCGACGCGGGGTCGGGCGTGCCGTGGATGCCGACGCCCGGCGCGCTGAGGCCCATCCAGCGCGTGCCGAGCGGGTTGCCCGGCCCCGGCGGGATCGGGCTCGCTCCCTGTGCCCACGGGGAGGCGGGCGGGAACCACCAGGGGTTCCGCCACATGACGACGACCTCGAAGCGGCCGAGCGGCGTCGGGTAGGCCGGCTGGCCGACAGCGACGCCGAAGGTCTGCCACGGGCGCATGCCGCGGTACAGGTTCAGCCGGTGCGCGCTGCGGTGGATGACGATCACAGGGCCGAAGTTGTCCCGCGAGACCGCCGGCGCCTCCTCCACCACAGGGAGCTTGACGGTCCCCGGCGTGTTGGCGGCGAGCGCCCTCGTGAGCACGGTCACGGCGAGGCGCTGGTCGATCGAGTGGCCCGGCGTGCCCTCCGTGACGAAGGGCTTCCCGGCGCGCAGCGTGACCGTCGAGTCCTTGCCCGTCCGGTCGTAGAGCTTCGCGGTCTGCCGGACCCACACCGCGGTGCGTGCCCGGTTGACCGAGATCTTCAGCGGCACGTCGGTGCCCGTCCCGGCGAGCAGCGCCTGCTGGACCGCCGCGGCCACGGCCGCGGTCGCGCCCAGGGCGCGCGGCGGGACGAGCGTCGGCCGCTTGCCGACGACGATGCGCCTGGACTCGTCGAAGTGCGCCGCGACGGCCTGCTGCGCGTCGGCGGGCGCATAGCCGCCGACGTCGACGCCGTCGATCGTCACCCCGTCCGGGACCAGGAGCGTCGGAGCCCCCGGGGTGTCGGCCCGGGCGGCCGCGGCATAGAGCCCGCACAGGATGAGCAGGCAGACGAGGAGCGACCCCTTGCGCACCCTCTGATTTTATGGAAGCTGGCGAATCCGTGTCACACACGGCGGGCGACGACCACGGCGCAGTCGTCCTGGAGGTCGCCGCGGGCGAAGGCGCGGCAGTCCTCGAGCACCGCGGCGGCGACCACCTCGGCCGGCGCGCCGGCGTGCGCGGCCAGCACGGCGTCCAGGCGTTCGACGCCGTACAGCTCCTGGTCACGGCGGGCCTCGATGACGCCATCCGTGTAGAGGACGACCGCGTCGCCTGGCGCGAGCGTGGCCGCAACCTCGTCGTAGCGCTCGCCCGCGGAGATCCCGAGGGCGACGCCGCCCACTTCGAGCGGCTCGACCGCCGCGCGGCGCACAATCCGTGGCGGCGGGTGCCCGGCGGCGGCGCAGCGCAGCCCGCCGGTCGCGCCGTCGAGAGTGACGACGACCATCGTGATGAACTTGCCCAGCGCGATCTCGTCACCGACGACGGCGTTCGCGGAGGCAAGGAAGTCACCAGGCTCCGGGTGCTCGCGCGCCAACGAGCGGAACACGAACTTCGCCATCGCCATGTCGGCGGCGGCATCCACCCCGTGGCCGGTGACGTCCCCGAGCACCACAGCGAGGCGGCCGTCGTCGAGCACGAGGAAGTCGAAGACGTCGCCGCCGACCTCGAGCCGGGCCGACGACTCGTACGCGCTGGCCACGTCGAGCCCCTCGACGTCCGGCAGCGACTGCGGCAGCAGCGCCTGCTGCATCGACTCGAGGAAGTGCTTCTGCTGCTGGTACAGGCGCGCGTTGTCGACGGCGAGCGCGGCGTGCGCGGCGAGCGACGCGGCGGCGGCGAGCGAGCCTTCGTCGAGCGGCCGCTCCGCGTCGAGCGACACCACGGTGAGCGCGGCGATCAGCTCGCCGGCGCTCGCGACCGGGACCACGACCGCCGTCCCGCCACGCTCCAGGAAGGGGGCGAGCAGCTCGTACACCGAGCCGAGCTCGCGCGCACGCCCCGGCGTCAGCAGCACGGGCCGGCGGCGCGCGACCAGCTGCTTCGCGGCGTCCGTCGCCAGCGACTGCGGGCGCTCCAGCAGCGCACGGGTGACGCCGTCCAGGCGCTCGTCGGTGACGTGCATCGCCTGCGGCTCGAGCACGTCGCGCCGGGCATCCAGCGTGCAGACGACGGCAGCGTCGGCGTGCAGCAACTCGACCGCGGTACGGGCGACGGCGCTCAGCGTCTCGGGCAGCGACATGCTCTCCGTGAAGGACTGCGATACCTCGTAGAACGCGCGCAGCTGCCGCGCCGCCTGGCGCTCGGCCTCCAGCGCACGGGCGCGCTCGGCGCCGAGGCGCTGGGCCTCCTCGTGCAGGCGGGCGTTCTGCACGGCGACCCCGAACTGCGCGGCAAGGGCGACGAGCAGCGCGGTCTCGTCGGCGCTCGGCACGCGGCCTCGCGGCAGGTACGCGACTAGCAGGCCGATCGCGTCGTCTGAGACGACGAGCGGTACCGCAACCGCGGCCTCGACGCCGGCGTCCGCGACCGCGTCGCGGACGCGCTCCAGCCCAGGGTCGCGAGCGGCGTCCTCGACGACGAGGGCGCCGCGGGCGCGGAGCGGCCCGAGCGCCCGTTCGAGCAGCGCCGCGCCGACGTCGGTATGCGGCCCGCGCAGGCCGCGGGCGGCCGCCGCGTGCAGCCCGCCGTCCTCCCGCAGGTAGACGGCGACGCGCTCCGTGCCCAGCAGCTCGGCGACGCGGGCGACCGCCGTCTCGAGCGTGTGTGAGACAGAGAGCTCGGCGATTGCCTGGCCGACGACACCGAGCAGCGCGCGCGTCCTTTCGAGCTCCACGCGCGTCCGCTCGCTGCGCCGGCCGGCGTGGAGCGCGCGCCGCGCTCGCCCGGCGAAGGGCTCGAGCGCGCTGAGCGTCGCGGCGGCAGGCGGCTCGTCGAACAGGAGCTGAAGCAGGACTGCCGGCGACTCGTCGATGCGCAGGGTGACGGCGGACGCTCCCTCACCCGCGAAGACCACGCGGCGGTCGCCCGGCGGCGGGCGCTCGGGCGGCGAGAGCGCAGCGGCCGCGTCCCGCGGCAGCCCGAACGACGCGAGCGGCTGCGGCGGCGTGCCGTTGTCGCCGAGCTCCCAGAGCACGGCGGCGCGCGCGCCCGCGCCACGGGCGGCGAGCCGGACGACGGCCGGCTCGACGCGTGAGCCCTCGGCCCCGGCGGCGAGCGCCTCGCCGGCGGTGTCCAGCAGGCCGGCCTCCGCACGACTCGGCTCGCGCGCGTCCCCGCCCGCGACCAGCGCAGCCTGCGTCGCGGCGACCCGCGCGAGGACGCGGTCGGCCTCGGAGAAGGCGGCACCCTTGCGGAGCATCTCCACCGTGCCGATGCGGTCGTCGCCGGCGGAAATGGCGACGACGAGCGCCGCGTCGACGCCGGCACGCTCAGCGGCCCGGCGCAGCGCAGGCGGGAGCGTCGCGACGTCGGTCGTCTCGCCCTCCTGGACGCCGGCAGGCACGGACGAGCCCTCGAGCTCGGCTGCGAGCGCGGGCGACAGGGACACGACGGCGCGGGCGACGAGCCGGCCCGTCGCGGGGTCGGCGAGGCGCAAGACGGTCGCGTGCGCGCCGGTTCCGGCAGCCAGCGCGCCGACGAGCGCGGCCAGACGTTCGTCGAGGCTCGCAGCATCGCTCAGGCGCTCCGCAGCGACCGCGAACGCCTCGACGCCGTGTGCCGTCACGTCGGCCACTGCCCTGAGTATGGCCGCTCTCCGGCGCGCCCCGCCGCCCGCCGTCCTAGACTTCCGTCGTGGCCGAGCCCGCACGGCAAGCGCCCGTTTCCGACGACGAGCCCCCGATTCTCGATCCGCGCGTCGTCGAGCGGGCCTATCGGCGCCAGCGCGCCAAGCGGCGTGCTCGTGTGGAACGCCTGCGCGAACGCGGCCACGCGCGCCTGCGCTTCTGGCTGGTGATCATCATCCTCGTCTCCCTCAGCGTCTACCTGGCGCTGACCGTCTGGCAGGAGCTGCAGGCGCTCTTCGGCCTCTGATGCTCAGTTGCGTGCCTTCGCGAACGGCGACCACGGCGCCGCCACCCACTCGCTGCCCGAGCAGTGCGCGCATGACGGGAGCGAGCGGATGACCGTCACAGTGTGCCCGCAGCCCGTGCACCGGAACGATCCGGTCGCCGTCATGCCCTGCTCCGCTTTCGTCTTCGCCGCAACCGACTCGATGACCCCCATCGTCGACCCCTTCCGTAGCGCGTGAAATCTCACGTCGGACCTGCCCATACTCCGCGCCGTGGAAACGCCGCCGCCCGTCACTGAGCAGGACGTCCTCGTGCCCGCGCGCCCCCGCGGCGGCGTGTGGGCCTGGGGCGGCTGGCTGACGTGGGTCTCGGGGATCGTCCTGATGCTCTCGCCGTTCATGGGCTGGTACGTCGGTTCGGACGGCGGCCCGACCATCGCCGTGATCGGCTGGCACACGGGCGTGCTCGGCAAGCTCGTGTTCGTCATCGGGGCGGCCGTCGTCGTGCTGTGCATCCTCCACGAGCTCGGCATCGACCTGCCGCCGACCGTGCCCGAGAGCCTCGTGATCATCGCCCTCGGTGCGATCGCCACCATCTTCATCCTCATCCGGCTCATCTCGATCCCCGAGGAGTTCGTGCCGAACAACGGGCGCGGGATCGGGATCTGGATCGCGCTACTGAGCTCGATCGGCGTCATCGTCGCCGGCCTGCTGCGAGCCAACGAAGAGCTTTAGCACGGGGGAACCAGGGGGTTCCCCCCGCTTAAACCGGAAGGAGCTGCTTCGTCGACTCGA
This sequence comes from uncultured Thermoleophilia bacterium, assembly GCA_963817375.1. Classification (GTDB taxonomy): domain Bacteria; phylum Actinomycetota; class Thermoleophilia; order Gaiellales; family Gaiellaceae; genus JACVRM01. The sequence goes on from CAWFOB010000005.1 coordinate 182,404, forward strand.
TCAGCTGCTGCGGGTTGAACGGCTTGCCGATGAAGGCCTGGGCCCCACGCGACTCAGCGTCGGCGAGCGTCTCGTCGTCGACCTTGCCGCTGAACATGATTACGGGGATCGAGCCGACGCCGTGCCGCTCCTGGACGCGGCGGAGCATCTCCCAGCCGTCGACCTGCGGCATCATCACGTCGAGCAGGATCAGGTCGGGCGGCTCCTCCTCGAGTGCGCTCAACCCCTCCTCGGCGCTGCCTGCCTCGCGGACGATGTAGCCCTCCATCTCCAGGTTCACGCGCACGAACTCGCGGATGCGGGCGTCGTCGTCGACGATCAGGATCGACGGGCCGGCCTTCTGGGTCCGCGACGGGGACGCCGAGCGCTGCAGGAACGCGTCCAGGTCACCGCGCCGGTAGCGCCGGTGGCCGCCCGGTGTGTAGAAGGCCGGCAGCCGCCCGACGTCCGACCACTTCCGGATCGTGCTCTGGGCGACGCCGAGGTACTTGGCGGCCTGGCCGAGCGTCAGCCAGTCCGGCTCAGCGCCGACGGGCGGGCGGCGGTTGCGGGAGGGGTCGTTGGTGCTCACCTGACGAATCTACCCAAACGTGCCGTTTCTTGCGCGCCCGCGAGGGGATCCAACATTCGCTTACGGTCTACCGGTCTACCGGTCTCACGGCCGGGTGACCGTGACGGTGACCGTCGACGGGGAGCTGAGCGGCAGCGGCCCGAGTGTACGGATCGACGTCGTGGTCGGGCTCTTCGCCGGGTCGGGGTTGTCATCCAGCGTCTGACCGAGGGCGACGCCGACGGCAAAGATGACCGCCGCAGCGCCGATCCGGATCGCCCAGCGGACGACCGCGCGGCGGCGGCGCTTGCGCCGCAGCCGGGGGCTGGGCGTCCACGTCGGCGCCTCGGTCACGGCCGGTAGTCGCTCGCCCCGCGCGAGTAGAGGTGGAACGCCGCATCTCCGACCAGCGCGGCGTCGCGGTGCGCGCGGGCATCACCTCGCTCCTCGAGCGCTTCGCGGCTCCAGCGGTCCGAGTGCTCGTACGCGCGCACGAGCTCGTCGAGCGTGAATATCTCGCCGATGCGGCGGCGCAGCTCGTCGACGACGACGGCGACCTGATCCCTCAGGCGGTTGTAGAGCGCGTGATCGTCGGCGAGGGCCTCGAGGCGGCGATAGCCCTCCTCCCACTCGCGGCGCGTCGTCTCGACTGCGGCTTCCAGCTCCGGCACCGCGCGGAGGCTAGACGATTGATTGCTGATGGCCGCGGGCCCGGATGACGCCCGTGACGCGGCGCGAGGAGCCGCGCTCGCCCGTCACCCGTAGCGCTGCTACGAGCGACGGGCGATCACGGCCCCTCGCTTGGTCACGGACGCCCCCGAGCGGCACGCCCCTCAGCAATCAATCGTCAGGCCCTTTCAGACAGCACCGGTCCGTCGGCCAGGGGCCGCCCGCCTCGTGGAGGATCGCCTCGCCGAGGGCGTACGGCGGCTGCGCGAGCGCCCAGGCGACGTGCGCATGTAGGCACTTCAGCCGCTCGGGCCGTGCGGCACCGCCGATGCCCGCGGCGAGCGACGAGCCGCCGTCATGGCCGCGCGTGGCGCCGGCGAGCGAGGCGCGCAGCTCCCGCTGCGCGCGGGTCGCCGTCTCGAGGCTCGCGCGGAGCTCGGGGTCCGCCGTGGCCGCCTCGCCCCACCGCTCGACACCGCCGCCCGCTTCCACGCGCGACACGGCAGCGACCAGGTGCGGGCACGTCAGCCAGTACGTGGTCGGGAACGGATTGCCGTCGGCGTCGTACGGCGCCTGCTCCGTGACCGCCGGCGCGCCCCACGGGCAGCGCACCGCGACGCGCAGGAGCGCGCGGGGCTGCCGGCCGAGCTGTCGGACAAGGACGGCGTGGTCGTCCACGCCGCGATGGTAGGCGCCTCAGCGAGCGTTCCGGTGAGAGCGGCGCCAGCGCTCGAGGCCCGACACGACGTACAGCTGCTCGCCGGGCCGGACGAGGCTGAGCTGGCGGGCCTCGCGGGCGAGCAGCAGCGTCTGCGACGAATGCTGAAACCCGGCACGCAGGGCGTCGTGCTCGGCGCGCAGCCGGTTCACCTCGGCCGCGCGCTTGCCGACTTCCGCGCGCGTGTCGAAGTACGTCGTCAGCGGCCGGACGTAGAGCAGTCCGACGAGGAGGAGCAGCCCGGCGGCAAGCACGCGCGCGTTGGGGCGCGGCAGCGAGCGGCGCCGGCGCTTGCGGCTGCGGCGCCGGCGGTCGGGCGGGCGGCTTCCGGAGGGCACGGCGCACCGTTCGCGGCGGCCGGGCGGCGTCCTCCTATGCGGTCTCGACGCGGATCAGGTTCGTCGTGCCCGGCATGTTCACGGCCGTCCCGGCGGTGATCACGACAAGGTCGCCGGCATTCACGATCGACGTGCTGCGGGCGGCCTCGACCGACCGGGACGTCAGGTCTTCCACGTCGCGCCCCTCAGGGATGACGACCGGCGTCACTCCCCATTCGATGGAGAGGTTGCGCGCGACGCTCGGGTGGTGCGTCAGGGCGATGATCGGCCGCCGCGGGCGGAGCCGGGCCACGGTCGACGCCGTCCGGCCGCTGAAGGTGGGAACGAGGATCGCCTTCGCTCCGAGCGCCTCGGCGAGGTCGCAGGCAGCGTTGGACACCGCCTCCGAGATGGAAGCGTTCTCGTCCGGCTGCGGCAGCTCGTGCCGGTAGCCGAGCGCCGGCTCGATCACCCGGGCGATGCGGTCCATGTACGAGACGGACTCCAGCGGGTATTCGCCGGCCGCCGTCTCGGCCGACAGCATCAGCGCGGAGCTGCCGTCGAGCACGGCATTCGCCACGTCGCTCGCCTCGGCCCGCGTCGGCTCGGGCGAGCCGATCATCGACTCCAGCATCTGCGTCGCCGTGATCACCGGCTTCCCGCGCTCGAGCGCGCGCGCGATGATCCGCTTCTGGATCAGCGGCACCTCCGCCACGCCGATCTCGACGCCGAGGTCGCCGCGCGCGACCATCACCGCGTCCGTCTCGGCCAGGATCTCGAGCAGCGAGTCGACCGCCTCGGCCTTCTCGATCTTCGCGATCACACGCGCACGCGATCCGGCGTGCTCGATCAGGTCGCGCAGGTCGCGGACGTCGGCCGCCGAGCGGACGAACGACAGCGCGACGTAGTCGACGTCCAGCTCGTGGAGGGCGAAGTCGAGGTCTTCCAGGTCCTTGCGCGTCAGCGACGGGATCGGGATCGGGACGCCGGGCACATTGACCCCCTTGTGCGCCGTGACGGTGCCGCCCGTGATGACCGCACAGGTCACGCGGCCGCCCTCGACCGACTCCACCTGGAGCCGCAGCCGGCCGTCGTCGATCAGTACGTCGTGCCCCGGCTTGAGCACCTCGCCGAGGATCGCGGGGCTGACTGGCAGGACGTCCTTGTGGCCGTCGAGCTCCTCCGCGCCGACCACGGTCACGTGGCCGCCGGTCTCGAGCCGCATCGGCTCCTCGAGGTCGCCGACGCGGATCTTCGGGCCCTGGAGGTCGGCGATCAGGGCGATCGCGCGCCCGACCGTCTCCTGGGCCGCCCGGACGTACTCCACGCGGCGGGCGTGGTCCTCGCGCGACCCGTGCGAGAAGTTGAACCGCGCCGCGTCCATGCCGGCCTGCGCGAGCGCGGCGACAGCTTCGGGCGAAGACGTGGCAGGCCCGAGCGTGGCAACGATCTTGGTGCGCCGCGGCGTCTGGCGCTGCATCGCCGCCAAGGTACCGGCTGCGGGAGCCGCTAGCTGACCCGAGCGGCCCGCTTGAATGCGCCCCACCCCGGATAGACGGCCTCGTGGCCGAGCTCCTCCTCGATCCGGAGCAGCTGGTTGTACTTCGCGACGCGGTCGCTTCGCGACGGAGCCCCCGTCTTGATCTGCCCCACGCCCGTCGCGACCGCCAGGTCGGCGATGGTCGTGTCCTCGGTCTCGCCGGAGCGGTGCGACATGACGGCCGCGTAGCCGTTCTCGCGCGCGAGGTCGATCGTGTCGAGCGTCTCCGTGAGCGTCCCGATCTGGTTGACCTTGATGAGGATCGCGTTGGCCACGTGCTCGTCGATGCCGCGGCGCAGGCGCTCGACGCTCGTCACGAAGAGGTCGTCGCCGACGAGCTGGACGCGGTCTCCGAGACGCTCGGTCAGCTGACGCCAGCCGTCCCAGTCGTCCTCCGCGACGCCGTCCTCGATCGACACGATCGGGTAGCGCTCGGCGAGCCCGGCGTAGAAGTCGGCCATCGCCGCGCCGTCGGCCTCGCGGCCCTCGAAGCGGTACACGCCGTCGCGGTAGAACTCGCTCGACGCCGGGTCGAGCGCGATCGCGACCGCGTCGCGGTGCCCCACGCGATCGGCCGCCTCGAGGATGGCGTCGATCGCCTCCTCGCTCGAGCCGAGGTTGGGAGCGAAGCCGCCCTCGTCGCCGACGGCGGTCGACAGGCCGCGCTCGTGCAGGACGCCGCGCAGCGAGTGGAAGACCTCGGCGCCCACGCGCAGCCCCTCCGCGAAGGTGGGCGCGCCGGCGGGCACGACCATGAACTCCTGGAGGTCGATCGAGTTGTCCGCGTGCACGCCGCCGTTGATCACGTTCATCATCGGCACGGGCAGCGTCCGCGCCTCCGGGCCGCCGAGGTAGCGGAAGAGCGAGAGCCCGGCCTCGGCGGCGGCAGCCCTGGCATTCGCCAGTGAGATGCCGAGGATCGCGTTCGCGCCGAGCCGCCCCTTGTTGGGCGTCCCGTCGACCTCCACGAGGCGCCCGTCGACCGCGCGCTGGTCGTCCGCGTCGAGGCCGCGCACGGCTGACGCCAGCTCGCCCTGCACGTTCTCGACCGCACGCGTGACGCCCTTGCCGCCCCATGCCTGGCCACCGTCGCGCAGCTCGACGGCCTCGTGCGCGCCGGTCGACGCCCCCGACGGGACGGCGGCGCGGCCGATGGCGCCCGAGACGAGCTCGACGTCCACCTCGACAGTCGGGTTGCCGCGCGAGTCAAGGATCTGGCGGGCTCGGACGGTGCGGATAGCGGTCATGCGAGAACCTCCTTGGCGAGCTCGTAGTAGCGCTCCTGCGCGTCGAGGCCGAGCTCGGCCCAGCGCTCGCCCCGCTCTTCGGCGAGCTTAACCGCGCGCTCCACGCGCGCGCGAAACTTCCGCGTCGTGCCGCGGAGCGCCAGCTCGGGATCGACGTTCAACTTGCGCGCGACGTTCACGACCGTGAACAGCAGGTCGCCGAGCTCGTCGACGAGGCGCGCATCCGGCTCGGTCTGGGCGGCCGGCGGGCCGACCCGCTGCACCTCGGCGTCCAGCTCGTCGAGCTCCTCGCGAACCTTTGCGAGCGGCCCGGCGAGGTCGGGCCAGTCGTAGCCGACCGACTCCACGCGGCGTTGCACCTTGCGCGCATAGAGCAGCGCCGGCAGCGACTCCGGGACGTCGTGGAAGACGCCCTCGCGGCCCTCCTGCTCGGTCTTGATCTGCTCCCAGCGCAGGCGCACGGCGCCTGCGTTAGGGGCAACGGCCTCCCCGAATACGTGTGGGTGCCGCCGCACCAGCTTTTCGTGGACCCCTATTGCCACTGCTTCAAGGCCCCCTAAGCCTTGCTCCGACAGGAGCAAAGCCAGGAAGTAGACCTGGAAGAGCAGGTCGCCGAGCTCGTCGAGCAGCTTCTCGTCACGGCCGTCCATGGCCGCATCGGCGACCTCGTAGGCCTCCTCGACGGTGTGCGGGACGATCGTCCGGGCCGTCTGCTCGCGGTCCCAGGGACAGTCGCGGCGCAGGCGCTCGGTCAGGTGCTGCAGGTCGACGAGCGCCCCGGCGAGCCCCGCGTCGTCCGGCACGCCGGTGCTAGCCGGTCGAGGCGGTCGTGGAGGTCGTCGTCGGCGGCGGCTGGAAGCCGGCCTGGTACTTGACCGCGCTCGCCTTGGCGAGGTTGGTGCGGAAGTCCTGCGCCCACTTCTGGCCGATCTCGGTCTTCTTCGACTGCGCCACGATCTGCCTGATCTGCGTCTGGACCGAGGCGAGCGGTGTCTTCTTGCTCGGCTTCACCGCGGTGAGCGCCTGGATGATGTGCCAGCCGAACTGGGTCTTGACGGGCGGCGAGATGTCGCCGGTCTTGATCGAGAAGGCGACCTTGTCGAACGGCGGCACCGTCTGGCCCTGCGCGAGGTCGCTCAGCTTGCCGCCTGTCTTCTTCGAGCCCGGATCCTGCGAGTACCTGGCGGCCAGCGCAGCGAAGCTCGCGCCGGTGCGCAGCTTCTGCTCGAGCTGGTTGGCCAGCACCTTGGAGCGCGCGTAGTCGACCTTGTCGCCGGCCTGCGTGTCGGCGGGCTTCCCGCTCTTCGTCAGCGCGACCAGAATGTGGCGCACCGTGCGCGTCGCGGGTGTCTGGTACGAGGACTTGTTCTTGTTGTAGTAGTCGGAGATCTCCTTGGCGCTGACCTTCGTGCTGGCGCTCGCGGTCACCTTGTTGAAGATGTCCTGCTGGGAGAGCTGCATCGCCACTTCCTGGCGGAGCTGCTCCTCGGATACACCCTGCTGCTTGAGGGCGGCCTGGTACTTCGTCTTGTCGCCCTTGTAGTACTGCGTGATCAGCTGACTGACGCGCTTGTCGACCGCGTCACTCGACGCGCCGACGCCCATCTTGTTCGCCTCGCAGATGTATGCGTCGCGCAGGACGAGGTAGCTGACGACCTGGTTCTGGATCTGCCGGTATTCCTGCGTGCCGGCCGCCGGGAACGCCTGCTTGTTGTGCGTGTAATTCACCCGCGCCTGGTTCAGCACCTGGTTGTAGTCGTTCTTCGTCACCGGCGTGTTGCACTTCTCGACGACGGCAACGGCATTCGACGGCACGTTGCCAGAGCCGCCGCAGCCCGCTGCCAGAGCGAGTGCCGCCAGGGGCGTGAGTGTGAGCAGAGTCCGACGTTTCATGGCTTGTGGCTATTTCGCCCGGGCGCGCGGTCCGGTTTCACGCCGCGTGGCGAAGGGCGACTATAGCATCGAGTATTCGCACCGCCTGGGCGAATTCATCCTGCCTTAACGAAACCTCGCGCTTGGCGACGGTGTAGACGGCGGTGTCGATCTCGGCGCGCAGGTCGCGGAGCTCGCCCGACCCCAGCACGAGCGGGCCGACGGTGACCTTGCCGTCGCGGTAGACGAGGTAGTCGGCGCCGATCCGCGCCAGCTTCAGCTTCGCCTCCTGGATCGCGAACAGGTTCTCCACCGGCTCGGGCACCGGGCCGTACCGGTCCTCGAGCGCCGCGTGCAGCTCGCGCAGCTCGTCCTCTGTCTCCGAGAGGGCGAGGCGGCGGTGCAGGTCGATCTTCTGCGCCTCCGACGCGATGTAGGCGGCCGGGACGTAGGCGTCGATGCGGGCGTCGACGCGAACCGGCCGCGTGGCCTGGCGGCGCTGGCCCGAGAGCTCGGCGACCGCCTCGTGGAGGAGCTCGACGTAGAGCTCGAAGCCGACGGCGGCCACGTGCCCGGACTGCTCGGCGCCGAGCAGCTCGCCCGCGCCGCGGATCTCGAGGTCGCGCATCGCGATCGCGAAGCCGGCACCGAGCTCCGTGTGGTCGGCCAGGGTCGCCAGCCGCGCGCGCGCCTCGGCCGTCAGCTCCTGGGCGTCCGGGTAGAAGAGGTACGCGTGGGCCGCGAGGTCGGAGCGGCCGACGCGCCCGCGGATCTGGTAGAGCTGGGCGAGCCCGAGGGTGTCCGCGCGTTCGACGACGAGCGTGTTCGCCTGCGGGATGTCGAGGCCCGATTCGATGATCGTCGTCGAGACGAGCACGTCGGCGTCGCCGCGCAGGAAGCTCAGCATGCGCTGCTCCAGCTCGCGCTCCGCCATCTGGCCGTGCCCGACGAGGATGCGCAGCCCCGGGACGAGGTCGGCCAGCTTCGCCGCCGCCTCGTCGATCGTCTCCACGCGGTTGTGCAGGTAGAAGGACTGCCCGCCGCGCGCGTGCTCGCGCTCGAGGGCGGTGCGGATGAGCTCCTCGTCGTACTCCCCCACGTACGTGCGGATGGGCCGGCGGCCCTCGGGCGGCGTCTCGATGATCGAGATGTCGCGGAGCCCGGACAGGGACATGTGCAAGGTCCTCGGGATCGGCGTGGCGGTCAGCGCGAGCACGTCGATCTCGAGCCGCAGCGAGCGCAGCAGCTCCTTCTGCTGGACGCCGAAGCGCTGCTCCTCGTCGACGATGACGAGGCCGAGGTTCTTCGGGATCACGTCGCGCGAGAGCACGCGGTGTGTGCCGATCAGGACATCCACTTTGCCTTCGCCAAAGTGGTTGAGGACCTGCTTGATCTCGGCAGGTCTCCGGAAACGGGACACCATCTCGACGCGGAGCGGAAAGTCTCTGTAGCGCTCCCTGAACGTGTTCCAGTGCTGCTGGGCGAGGATCGTCGTGGGGACGAGCATCAGGGTCTGGCGGCCGTTCACCGCCACGGCAAAGGCGGCGCGGACGGCGACCTCGGTCTTTCCGAACCCGACGTCGCCGCAGACGAGGCGATCCATCGGCCGTGGCGCCTCGAGGTCCTCCTTGACGGCCTCGATCGCGCGGGCCTGGTCCTCGGTCTCGCGATACGGGAACTCGGACTCGAGGCGGCGCAGCCATTCGTTCTCGAGCTCGTACGCGACGCCGGGGGCACTCTGCCGCTCGGCGTAGAGCTTCAGCAGGTCGCCTGCCAGCTCGTGCACGCCCGCGCGGGCGCGGTTCTTGACCAGCTCCCAGGCCTTGCCGCCGAGCTTCGAGAGCGCCGGCGCGCGCGCATCGGCGCCGATGTAGCGCGAGACCTTGCCGATCTGCTCGTGCGGGACGTAGAGCCGGTCCTCGCCGCGGAACGCGAGCAGCAGGTAGTCGCGGGTGACGCTCGCGACCTCGCGCGTCTCGAAGGAGAGCAGCTGCCCGACGCCGTGATCCTCGTGGACGACGTAGTCGCCGGTGCGCAGCTCGGCGAACGACTGGAGCGCGCGGCCCAGGCGCGCGTCGGCGCGCGGCGGGCGCTTGCGGAAGACCTGCGTGTCCGGCAGCAGCGCGAGCCCGAGCTCGCGCCAGACGAAGCCGCGTCGGGCGGGCGAGACGACGAAGGCGAGCCCAGCCTCACGCGGCAGCCGGCGGGGGTCGTCGACGACCTCGGCCTGGACGCGGCGGAGCATCGCCTGGGCGCGCAGCGCCTCGCCGCGGTGCGGGAAGGCGACGATCACGCGCAGGCCGGCACGGACGAGCGCGGCCAGCTCGTTCTCGGCCTCGGAGAGGCCGCGCGCCGCGATCGCCGGGCGCTGCGCCTCGAACGAGAAGGCCTGCCCCTGCGGGAGCGGGTCGAGCCGCGCTGCATCGCCGAGCCTGAGCTCGACGCCGAGCTCGTCGCGGGCGGCCTCGAGCACCTCGTCGGCCTGCCAGACGAGGTCCGGGGCGCCGTCGAGCAGCGGCACGAGATCCGCCGGCTGCTGGGGCTCGTCGTCATCCGCGAGCGTCGGCTCGGTCAGGTCGGGCCGCCGCTCGGCGGCCGGGTAGACGAGCGCCTCGTCGACGGCGTGCAGCGCGCGCTGCGTGAACGGCGAGAACGCTCGCACGGACTCGATCTCGTCGCCGAAGAGGTCGATGCGGAGCGGCTCCCGCCCGGTCGACGGGAACACGTCGACGATGCCGCCGCGGACCGCGAACTGCCCACGCTCCTCGGCCTGGTCGACGCGCTCGTAGCCGGCGAGCGCAAGCTCCTCGGCCAGCGCATCGATGCCCGGCTCGGCGCCGAGGCGGATCTCGACCGCGTGCGGACGCGCATTCGGCGGGGGCGCGCCCTCGGCGAGCGCGAGCGCCGACGCGAAGACGAGCCCGCCCGCGGCCAGGACGTCAAGCGCCCGTGCGCGCTCGCCGACGAGGTGCGGCGGCGGCTCGAGGCCCGACTCCCAGCGAACGCCGCGGCTCGGGAGCAGCCCGACGCGCTCCGGCCCGAGGTACCAGGCTGCCGCCTCGGCGGCGTCGCGGGCGTCGGCGTCGTCGGGGAGGAGGCAGACGAGCCGGCGGTCGAGCTGCACGTGGAGCGCCGACGCGACGAGCGGCAGCGCCGCCTCGGAGACCCGCGCGCGGCTTCCCGCCAGGTCCGCGGCGAAGCGGCCGAGCCGTTCGTGCTCGGCGAGCTCGCGCGCGAGCGGCGCGAGGATCGGGGCCTCTGTCAGCGTCTTCTGGTCCACGACGATGGCCCGGCACGGCCGGGCAGGTCCATCGTAGTTAGACCACGCTGTCCAGGAACTCCACGTCGCCGCGCTCGGGCGGGGCGCCGTAGATGAAGACCAGCAGGTCCTCGGAGCCCTCGTTCACGACCTGGCGAGCGGTACCGGTCTCCACGTGGATCAGGCCACCCGGCCCGACCTCGTGGCGCTCCGGCGGATCGCCGAGGTACATGGTCAAAGTTCCGCCCACCGGCACGTACGTCTCCTCCTGAAGCTTGTCGTCGTGGCGGCGGCCCTTGGCGCCCGGCTCGTAGCGGAAGAAGCTCGCGCGCGTGTTCTGCAGGCCGGCCTGCTCGCTCACGCCGGCGGCGTGGCGCGGGGCCTCGCCCACCTCGTGCGGGCGGGTCTGGTACTCGAGGTCGGTCTCGCGAACGACGAAGTAGGACATCGCTGCCGACTGTACCGACGGGACTGTCTCTGGGGCCGTCCCCGTGTCAGCGGGGGCTGTCCCAAGCGCGTGCAGAGGACAGCGCCCGGATTCAACCGAACAGTTTTTCCGAAGACCGAGACATCGCCCGATCACTGGGGACAGCCCCCTGCGGGGACAGCCCCACGGGGCAGCGCCTAGTGGAAGCGCTGCTGCGTCGCGTCGAGCCCCTCGACGGCGAGGCTCTCCACCGCGTCGGCGGCTCGCGAGACGATCGTCTCCGCGTCGTCGGATGGCTCGAAATCGGCGAGCACGTAGTCCGCCAGATCGCGCGGATCGCCGCGGCCGGGGCGGCCGACACCGATGCGCAGGCGCAGGAACTCCTGGGAGCCGAGCTGGCCGACGATCGAGCGCAGCCCGTTGTGGCCTGCGAGACCGCCGCCGAGCCGCGCCTGGATGCGGCCGAGGTCGAAGTCGCCCTCGTCATGCACCACGAGCAGCTGGTCGAGCGGCACCTTGTAGAACCCGACCGCCTGCGCCACCGACTTGCCCGAGTCGTTCATGTACGTCTCGGGCGCGAGCAGCGCCACCCGCTTGCCGTCGAGCCGTATGTCCGTCAGACGGCCCGAGTACTTCGACTTGAACGTCGCGCCGTGCCGGCGCGCGAGCTCGTCGACGACCATGCGCCCGGCGTTGTGGCGGGTGTGCTCGTACTCACGGCCGGGGTTGCCGAGCCCGACCACGAGCAGGTCGAGCGAGGACTCCGCGGGCTCGTCGCGGGTGCGGCGCCCCGGCAGGCGCACGGAGTGGTCCTAGCCTTCTTCGCCGGGCTCGCCGGCTGCCTCTGCCTCTGCCTCTGCCCCTGCTTCCGGCGCGCCCTCCTCGCCCTCGGCCACCTCGGCGCCCTCCTCGCCCTCCTCGAGCTCCTCTTCGGGCTCCTCGACGCGGGTCGGGACGGTGACGGTGACGACGACGGTCTCGTGCGGGTCGTCGACGAAGCGGACGCCATCCGGAACGGTCACTTCCTCGAGGCGGATCGAGTCGCCGACCGCGAGGCCGCTGACGTCGACCTCGATGCGCTCCGGCACCTCCAGCGGCAGGGCCTCGACGGTGATCTCGCGCGCGACCTGCTGGAGCACACCCCCCTCGCGGACGCCGGGCGAGTCGCCGATGAGCTCGATGCCGACGGTCGTCTGGATGACGCGGTCGAGCCGCACCTGCACGAGGTCGACGTGCGTCACGCGCCCGCTGATCGGGTCGCGCTGGTACTCCTTGACGATCGCGGGCCGGGCGTCGCCGTCGACGGTCACGTCGAGGATCGCGTTCAGGCCATGGTCCGTCGTGAGCGCCCGCCGCAGCTCGCGCTCCTGCACGCTGAACGCGAAGGGGTCGTTGCCCCCGCCGTAGATCACGCCGGGGATGAAGCCCTGCTTGCGCAGGCGCCGCACGGCCGCCGAGCCCCGCTCGGCGCGCTCCTCGACATCGAGCTGAACGCGTGCCTCAGCCATTCCGGCGGACGAGTCTAGCGATCGGCGCTAGAAGAGCTGATTTTCGCCCGCGAAGATGGCCGAGACCGACTCGTCCGAGAAGACGTTCCAGATCGTGTCGGCGAGCAGGCTGGACACGCTGACGACGGTGATCTTGTCGGGCTTGCGCAGCGGATCGATCGGCACCGTGTCGGTGACGGCGATCGCGTCGACCTCCGGAGCCGCGCCGAGCTTCTCGAGCGCGTCGCCGGCGAAGATGCCGTGGGTCGCGAACACGTAGACCGCCTCGGCGCCGTGCTCGCGGAGCGCGCGCGCGCCGGCGATCAGGGTGCCGCCGGTGTCGATGCGGTCGTCGCCCATGATCGCGATCTTCCCGCGCACGCGGCCGGTCACCTCGGTGACCTCGGCCGTGTCGTGCTCGGGGCGCGTCTTGTGGATGATCGCGAACGGCGCGTCGAGCATCTTCCCGAAGTGGACGGCCATCCTGGCGCGGCCCGGGTCGGGCGAGACGGACACGACGTTGTCGCCGGTGAACCCCTGCGTCCGGAAGTGGCTGGCGAAGAGCGGCAGGGCGATCATGTGGTCGACCGGGATGTTGAAGAAGCCCTGGATCTGCCCCGCGTGCAGGTCCATCGTGAGCAGGCGGTCGACGCCGGCCGTCTGAAGGAAGTCGGCGACGAGGCGGGCGCTGATCGGCTCGCGCGGCTTGGCCTTGCGGTCCTGGCGCGCGTACGGGTAGAGCGGCATGACGGCGGTGATCCGCTTGGCCGAGCCGAGCTTGGCCGCTTGCGCCATGAAGCAGAGCTCCATCAGGTGGGTGTCCACCGGTGCGGAGCCCGTCTGCAGGAGGAACACGTCGGCACCGCGGATCGACTCCTCGAAGCGGCAGTAGCCCTCGCCGTTCGCGAACGTCTTCAGGGTCACCTCGCCGCAGTCGACGCCGAGGTGCTCGCCGATCTTGTGGGCCAGCTCGGGGTGCGAGCGCCCGGCGAACAGCATCAGCCGCCGCTGCGTGCCGCGTTCGATGAAGTGCCCCGGCTGGAGCTCGCTGCGCGGCTCCGGCGACTCGAGACCCGGAAGCTCCGTCAGCTCAATCGTCTCGCTGCTCATAGACATAGCCCTCTTTGATCACCTGCCTCGGCGGGAAGCCTGCGAGCGAGCCGGGCGGCACGTCTTCGGTTATCACCGTCCCGGCCGCTAACCAAGCATCGTCGCCGATCTGGACGGGGGCCACGAAGACATTGTGGATCGCGGTCCTGACGTTCCGGCCGATCGTCGTCCTCGCCTTGGGCAGCCCAGGACGATGTGGATAGTTCGCCGTGACACCGCCTGCGCCGATGTTCGTCCCCTCGCCGATGTCCGCATCCCCGAGGTAAGAGAGGTGAGGGATTTTCGCTCCCTCGCCCACCCTCGTGTTCTTGATCTCGACAAACGTGCCCGCCTTGGCCCCTGCCTCGAGCACCGTTCCGGGGCGAAGGTAACAGAACGGTCCCACCAGCGAGCGCGGACCGATGCGGGCGTCGATCGCGACCACCTGGGGCCCGACTTCGGCCCCCCCGGCGACCGCCGACGTGCCGCGCAGGACGGTGAACGGATGGATCACGCAGTCGGCCTCGAGCTCGACGGAGGCGTCGATCCAGGTAGTCGCCGGGTCGACGATCCCGGCGCCGGCGGCCATGTGCGCGGCGTTCACGCGGTCGCGCAGGGTCGCCGCGGCAGCGGCCAGCTCGCCGCGCGTGTTGACGCCGTCCGGGGAGCGCGGGTCGTCGGTGCGGTGCACGACGGCGTTGCGCCCGTCCGCGACGAGGACGCCGATCGTGTCGGTCAGATAGAGCTCGCCCTGGTCGTTGTCGGTGGTGATGTGCTCCAGCGCCCACCAGAGATCAGGTGCGGAGAAGACATAGAGCGACGCAGCCATCTCGTCGATCGCGAGCTGCTCCGGCGTCGCGTCGCGCGCCTCGACGATCGCGCTCAGGCCGCCCCCAGGTTCGCGAAGGATGCGCCCGTACGGCGGCCGCGACGGCGGCTCGTAGGAGAGGACGGTGACGGCCGGCCGCTCCCGGCGGTGCGTCTCGACGAGCTCGCGGAGAAGCTCGGCTGTTAGGAGCGGCGAGTCGCCAGACGCGACGAGCACGTCGCCCTCGAAGCCCTCGAGCGCGGCGCGCGCGCTGGCCGCGGCGTCTCCGGTGCCGCGGGGGTTCCGCTGGACGGCGGTCGTCTCGCCCGGGAAGGCGTCCTGCGTCTCCTCCGAGACGACGATCACGACCGGGTCGGCGCCCGCGGTGCGCGCGGCGCCGGTCACCCAGTCGACCATGCGGCGGCCGAGCAGCGGGTGCAGGTGCTTCGGCGTCGCGGAGCGCATCCGCGTGCCGAGCCCGGCGGCCATGACGACCGCGGCGAGTGGGTCAGGCGACGGGTCCGGGGACGTCATAGGTTGTGCTGGGGCGCCAGGATTCGAACCTGGGATCGCGGGACCAAAACCCGCTGCCTTACCACTTGGCTACGCCCCAGTGTCGGCTCAAGTGTGTCAGCCGCGATCGGTGAACAGCAGGATCAGGGCGATCACCGCGATGAACCCGATCGCGATCAGCGCGAACGTCCCGACGACGATCACGAGGATCGGTATGAGGGCGACGAGCGCCTGTGACGCCGCGGCGATCCAGAAAGCGTGGCGGGCCGCGTCGTTCGTGACGCGCCGGCCGAGCCAGAAGTAGAGCCCCACGACGACGATGGCGAGGAAGATCGTCGGGAGGCGCGGCAGGGCGCCGACGATGATGAGGAGCCCCTCCGCGACCGCGATCCAGATCGCGATCTTGACGCGGTTGGCCCGGAGCCAGCGTCCGCTCTTCGTCGTCCCGTGTTCGAGAACGGGCCCCCCCTCGAGCTCGGGCGTCGGGTAGACCACGAATCAACCGTACCAAGCAGGAACCGTCAGCCAGGTGCGCCCCGCGTGCCGGAGGGCGCGCTGCGCGAAGACGGCGTCGGCGCGGTCGAGGAAGAGGCCGTAGACCGTCGGCCCGGCGCCCGTGACGTCGGCTCGGAACGCACCGAGCTCCCGCAGCTCGGCGGCGAGCGGCGACGACGCGAGGTCGTTCGGCGGCAGGCCGGCGAGGTCGCCGGCCTCGACCGCTTCGAGCAGGACGGCGCAGCGGTCGTCGAAGCCGTTCGCGGCCTGGAACGCGCCGTAGACGTCAGACGTCGACGCCTTGGCGTCGCCGTGCGGCGCGACGAGCACGACCCAGTAGTCCGCCGGCAGCGACACCGGGCGGAGCGTCGTCCCGGTGCCCTCGCCGAGCTGCGGCCCGGCGGTCAGGAAGAACGGGACGTCCGCACCAAGGCCGGCCGCGATCTCGTGCAGGTCGCCGCGCGGCTCCGGCAGGAGCGCGTTGGCGAGGCGGAGGGCGGTCGCGGCGTCCGAGCTGCCCCCGCCGAGCCCGGCGGCGACCGGGATCCGCTTCGTGATCGCCGCGTGCCACGCCGGCTCGATGCCGGCGCGCTCGGCCAGGGCCTCCAGCGCGCCACGCACGAGCGTGTCGCCGGGGAACCCGGTGACGCGCAGGGCCTGGGCCGGCTCGACCGCGATGCGGTCGGCGAGCGCCACGCGCTGCAGGACGGTCACGACCTCGTGGTAGCCGTCCGTGCGGCGCGGGCCGACGACGAGGGCGAGGTTGATCTTCGCCGAGGCGGGCGCGCGGTTCACGCGAGCGCTCTCGTCAGCTCGACGAACTCGGGCGGGGCGAGCTGCTCGGCCCGGACATTCGGGACGCGGCCGATCGCCTCGACGGCGGCCGCGGCCCGCTCGCGCGGCGCGATGCCGGCCAGCGCGAGCGAGTTCGGCAGCGTCTTGCGCCGGTGCGCGAAGGCGCCCTCGACGACGCGCTTCAGGACGGGCCAGTCGTGCGGAAGCCCGGTGCGCTCGAACGCGACGAGCGCCGAGTCGACGTTCGGGCGCGGCCGGAACACCGCCCTCGAGACCGGGTGGAAGCCCGTCCGCCGCGTGGCGAGCTGCAGCAGCACGGAGACGCCGCCGTACGCCTTCGTCGCGGGCCGCGCGAAGAAACGCTCCGCGACCTCCTGCTGGACCATGACCGTCCAGCGGTGCACGGACGGCAGGCCGTCGAGGCTCTCGACGACCACGGGGGTGGCGACGTTGTAGGGCAGGTTGGCGACCAGCTTCCCGGGCGGCGGGTCGAGCTCGGCCGGGTCGAGCCGGAGCGCATCGCCGAAGTGGAGCCGGACGTTCGGGAAGTCGGCGAGCGTCGCGGTCAGCCGCGCCTCGAGCGAGCGGTCGATCTCGACGGCGTGGACGAGGCGAACGCGCTCGGCGAGAAAGGCGGTGAGGACGCCGGCGCCGGGCCCGATCTCGAGCACGACGTCGTCCGCGTCCAGCTGGGCGAGGCGGCCGATCACGCCGAGCACGTTCTCGTCGACGAGGAAGTGCTGGCCGAGGTGCCGCTTGGCGTCCGGGAGCCGGCTCACGGAAGGCCGAAGGCAGCGCGCGCGTTCGCGGCCGTGTACCGCCCGAGCGCCTCGGCGTCCTCGCCGCGTACCGCGGCGAGCAGCGCGACGGTGTGCACCACGTTCGCGGGCTCGTTCGGCCGGCCGCGCACAGGCTGGGGCGCCAGGTACGGGCTGTCCGTCTCGACGAGCAGCCGTTCCGCCGGCACCTCGCGCGCGGCGGCGCGCAGGTCCTCGGCGCGGTTGTAGGTGACGTTGCCTGCGAACGAGACGTAGTAGCCCCGCTCGAGCGCAACGGGCAGCAGCTCCGGCTCGGAGAAGCAGTGCAGCACGACCGTCCCGCGGAACGGAGCCAGGGCGTCGGCCGTGTCCCCCACGGCCTCGCGGCAGTGGATCACTACGGGCAGCCCCACGTCCGCGGCGAGCGCGAGCTGGGCCTCGAAGAGCGCCCGCTGCTCGGCCTTGCGATCGGCGCCGTAGTGGTAGTCGAGCCCCGTCTCGCCCACCGCGACGACCTTGGGGGCGGCCGCCAGCTCGGTGAGCGCGGCCGGGTTCTCCCCGTCGCCGGCCTTGTGCGGGTCGATGCCGACCGTCGCCCAGACGGTCTCGTTCGCGGCTGCGATCGCGATCGTCGCCCGGCACGACTCGAGGCCGGCGCCGATCGACACCACGCCCTCCACGCCCTGTTCCGCCGCCCGCGCGACGACGACGGCGGGATCACCGTCGATCGAGTCGAGGTGCGCGTGGGCGTCGATCACGGCCCCACCTACTCCCCGAGCTCGTCGCGCAGCACCTGCTCGGGATCGAGCTTCCGGAACAGCGGCTTCGGCTCGGCCAGCGTCTGTCCGGGCCGCAGCTCGCTCGGCGCCCAGCGGCCGACCCACGACGCGTAGTCGCCGGTCAGCACCCGGTGCGACGCGCCCTCCTCCTCGACCGTGCGGAACTCGAGTGGGCCGGCGATCCAGCCCTCGTAGCCGAGCAGCTCGTGCAGCGCCTGGGAGCTGAACGGCAGGAACGGCGTGAAGATGATCTTCAGGTTGTCGACGGCACGCAGCAGCACGTAGAGCACCGTCGCCGCGCGCTCGCGGTCGGTCTTGATCGTCGTCCACGGCGCCTGGTCCGACGCGTACTGGTTGACCCGGTCGGCCAGCCGCATCGCCTCGGTGATCGCCGCGCGGAAGCGGGCCGCGCCGATCTGCCCACCGACGGCGTCGAAGCCGGCCTCGACGGCGGCGATGAGCTCCTCGTCCTCGGGTGTGAGCGGCCCCGGCTCCGGGACGGCGCCGAAGTTGCGGTAGGAGAGGGCGAGCGCGCGGTTGACGAGGTTGCCCCACTTCGCGACGAGCTCGTCGTTGTTGCGGCGCACGAACTCCGCCCACGTGAAGTCGGTGTCCTGGTTCTCGGGCCCGGCGACGGCGAGGAAGAAGCGCAGTGCGTCGGCGTCGTAGCTTTCGAGGAAGTCACGGACGAGGATGCCGACGCCGCGGCTCGCGCTTGCCTTGCGCCCCTCCATCGTCAGGAACTCGGACGACACAACGTCGTACGGCAGCTCGAGCGCCCGACCCGCCCCGAGCTCCCCGCCCTCGCCGTACCCGAGCAGCTCGCTCGGCCAGATGACGGAGTGGAAGACAATGTTGTCCTTGCCCAGGAAGTAGTAGTGGCGTGCCTCCGCGTTCTGCCACCAGTCGCGCCACGCGTCCGGCTCGCCGCGAACGGCCGCCCATTCGACGGCCGCGGACAGATACCCGACGACAGCGTCGATCCAGACATAGATCCGCTTGGTGTCCTCCTCCTCGTAGCCGGGCACCGGCACGCGGATGCCCCAGTCGAGATCGCGCGTGACCGCGCGCGGGCGCAGCTCGTCGACGTAGCGGAGCGAGAAGTTGCGCACGTTCGCCCGCCAGTGCGTCTGCGCAGAGATCCACTCGCGCAGGCGATCCTTGAACTGCGGCAGGTCGAGGAACAGGTGCTTCGTCTCGCGAAAGACCGGCGGCTGGCCGTCGACGGTCGAGCGCGGCTCGATCAGGTCGGCGGCGTCGAGCAGGTTGCCGCAGTTGTCGCATTGGTCGCCCCGCGCGCTCTCGTAGCCGCAGATCGGGCAGGTGCCTTCGATGTAGCGGTCGGGCAGTGTGTTCCCGGTCGTTGCGGAGAAGGCGCCCATAGTCGTCTTCTCGATCAGGTAGCCGTGCTCCCAGAGCGCGCGGAAGACGTCTCGGGTGACCCGCGCGTGGTTCTGCGTCGTCGTCCGCGTGAAGAGGTCGTAGCTGATGCCGAGCCGCCGGAGGTCGTCGCCGATGTGCTCGTTGTAGAAGTCGGCCACCGCCCGGTACGACCGCCCCTCGCTGTCGGCGGCGATCATGATCGGCGTCCCGTGCTCGTCGGTGCCGCTGACCATGAGCACGTCGTCTCCGCGCAACCGGTGGTAGCGGGCGAAGATGTCCGAGGGGATGCCGAAGCCGGCCACGTGGCCCAGGTGGCGCGGGCCGCTGGCGTACGGCCAGGCGACGGCGACGAGGATCTTCTCCGGCATCGGGCCATCTTAAGGAGGGCCTGGCGGACATCCGCTCGCTCGGCAGGACGTGATGCTCACCCCGAGGCTAGGACGCAGGGAGCCTCGATAGCGGAGCTATCGGGGCGACTGAGGACGACGCATCGGGGCGAGCAGCGCGTTCTGACGAGCATTGCTGATGTTCGCCAGGCCCTCCCAACAGGAGTGGGTGCTCCTCGCCCCGCCGGGTGGCGGGGCGAGGAGCAGGTGGCGTCAGGCCATGACGACGCGGGCGCGCCGCGGCCGCGCCCGGGCGCGAGGCACCGGCCGGCAGGACACCGCGCGGGTGCGGCGCGGCGACCCGTGGCATGCGGGCCGGGTGATCGCCCGCCGGCCGAGCGGGCACGGGCCGACGACGGGCGCGGCGACGGTGGCGTGGCGCCGGCGGCGTACGACCATGCAGGCCGCCGTGGCGACCAGCGCCACCAGGAGCGCCGGCAGCCACCATGTCCCGAGCGGTCGCCCGGATGCGCGGGGCCGCGGTTCCGCGGAACCGCCCGCCGGGCCACGCCCGGCGGCGCCGACGAGCACGGGGAGCCGGGCCGCCACCGGCGCGGGCTGCGCCGGGGCTCGTACGACCGGCCCCCGGGCTGGTGCCACCGTCCGCGGCCGGACGGCCGCGGGGAGCCGCCTGTGCGCTTCCGCGACCGGCGCAGGGGCACGCACCGCCCGCGCGCGGGATCGTCGCGGACGCGGTCGGCAGGGCCGGCCGCGGGCTTGCCGCTGGCCGAGCCGCGCGCGGAGGCGCGGCGACCGGCTCAACCGGCGCCGCGGTGACCCGTACAGCGACCGGCGCAGGCACCGGCGCCGTCGCAGGAACCGGCGCTTCGGGCTCCGTCGCCGGCACCGGCTCAGGCGCGGCCGGCGCGGGCTCCGGAGCCGGTGCGGGCGTCGGCGGCGGCGGTGGCGGAGCGGCTACCGGCACCGGACCCGGGGCCACCGCGACCGGCGCCGGGGCCGGCGGCGCCAGGTCCAGGTGTCGGGACGGGGCTCGCCACGACCGGACGGGCCGGCAGCAGGCTCACCGGGTCGACGTAGCCGTGCTCGTCGTCCGCGTGCCGGATGCCGAGATGCACCGACGGAGCCTCGTGCTCCGCCTCGCCGCTCGAGCCGAGCGTTGCCACGATCTGCCCCTGGGACACGACCGCGCCGCGGGCGACGCCGAGCGTGCCGAGGTGGAGCAGGGTCACCACCCAGCCGTCGTCCGTACGGATCGTCAGCGAGCGGCCGTAATGCGGGAGGGTCCCGGCGTAGCTCACACGGCCGCCGGCGGGTGCCTGCACCGGGTCGCCCGGCGTACCGCCGATGTCGATGCCGCGGTGCTGGCCGGCGGCGTAGGGGTCGGCGCCGAGCGCGAACCCCTGCACGACGGGGCCGTCCGCGGGCCACGTCCAGGCCGTCGCTGCAGGAGCGGCGGCGAGCGCAACGACGGCTGCCGCCGCAAGAGAGACCAAACGCATCTTCACCTCCTTCCGTTGTCAGATATGCGAACGGAACCACGCTAGCGGCGCGGTCGGACGTTGTCAAAAATGGCTACAGAGAGCGCTTGTAGAGCGACCGCGCGGAGACACCGGTCAGGCGTCCCACGATCTCGGCAGCCTGGCGCCGCGGGACGCCGGCCTCGACGAGCTCGGCAACGGCCGCGACCGCGTCGTCGTCTGCCTCGCGCCGCGCCGGCACCGGGCCGAGCACGACCACGATCTCGCCCTTCGTCTCGCCGGCGAACCGAGCCGCGACCTCGTGGGCCGGCCCGCGGACGACCTCCTCGAAGCGCTTCGTCAGCTCGCGGCAGACCGCGACCGGGCGCTCCGGCGCCGCCGCCGCGAGCGAGGCGAGGCTCGCCGCGAGCCGCCGCGGCGACTCGAATGCGACCGCGAGCTGCGGCCACGACTCCAGCTCGGCCCACAGCGCGTCGAGCGCCCCGCGGCCCCGGGGCAGGTAGCCGAGGAACTGGTAGCGCTCGGCCGAGAAGCCGCTCGCCACCACCGCTGATGTGACGGCCGACGCGCCCGGCAGGACCGTCACCTCGAGCCCGGCGTCGCGCACCGCCGACACGAGGCGCACTCCGGGGTCGTTGATCCCGGGCAGCCCGGCATCGCTGACGAGCGCGACGCGCTCGCCGGCGCGAAGCCGCTCGAGCACCTCGGCCTGCCGCGCGGCCTCGTTGTGCCGGTGGTAGCTGAGCAGCGCCCGCGCGCGAATGCCGTGCCGGTCGAGCAGGCGCGCCGTATGCCGGGTGTCCTCGCACAGCACGACGTCGGCCTCGCGCAGCTCCGCGAGCACGCGCAGCGTGACGTCGTCCAGGTTCCCGATCGGCGTCGCGCAGACCGCGAGGGTCACGCGCGCGTGTGGAAGAGCTCGATGGCGCTCAGGCCGGCGCCGATGACCCCGGCCTCGGCGCCGAGCTCGGCCTGAACGATCCGGACGGTGTCGCGCCCGGGATCCAGCGCCTCGGTGGCGACGACCTCACGGGCGGGGCCGAGGATGAGCTCGCCGGCTCGTCCGAACCCGCCGCCGACAGCGATCACCTCGGGGACGAACACGTTCACGATGCTGACCAGCCCCTCGCCGAGGATGCGGCCGATGCCGGCGAGCGCCTCGACCGCGCGCCCATCGCCGTCGCGGCCCGCGTCCACCAGCTCGCGGCCGTCGCGGAGCCCGAGCTCACGCGCGACCCGGTCGGCCGCGCTTCCCGAGGCGAGCGTCTCGAGGTGCCCGCGCCCCGGGCAGCCTGCGCCGCACGGCGGACCGTTCACGTCCACGACCATGTGCCCGAGCTCGGCCCCGGCGCCGCGCGCGCCGCGGTAGGGATGACCGTCCAGGATCAGGCCGCCGCCGATGCCCGTGCCGAGCGTGAGCATCACGAAGTCCCGCGTCCCCCGCCCGGCGCCGAGCTGCCACTCCGCGATGGCGGCGACGTTGCCGTCGTTGTCGACGAACACCGGGAGGTCCAGGCGCTCCTCGAGGTACCCCGCCAGATCGATGCCCGCAAGCGGCGCGTGCACGGAGCCGATCACCCGGTGCGCGACCTGGTCGATCCGCGACGGAACGCCGACGCCGACCGCCGCGACGGGCTCCGGGTAGCTCCGCACGGCCTCCTCGAGAGCGTCCAGGAACGCCTGCTGCGACCCCTGCGGGGTGGGGCGCTCGTCGGCAGCGGCGAGCGATCCATCCTCCGAGACGAGCCCCGAGGCGATCTTCGTGCCGCCGACGTCGATGCCGATCACGGGCAGGGACTCCAAGGGCGGCGGCTAATCTAACCCGCCGGATGGGCCTCGAAGACAAGCCGTACCGCGTTTACCGCGGCGGCCGCGTCAAAGGCAAGGTTCCGACGCTGCCGAGGCCTGAGCGGGAGCGCCGGCAACCGAGCCGCAACGGACGCCCGCCGCAGCAGCGCTACCCGGGCACCGGGCCGACGCCGCGCCGGCGCCGCTGGCCGCGCAAGCGCTGGCTCGGGCTGATCCCGGTCGTGCTGATCGTGCTGCTCGTCGTCTGGGCGGTTGCGAGCTACCTGGCCGTCCAGAGCGGCGTCGAGACGGCGAACAAGCGTCTGCCCCGCTCGGCGAAGCGGGCGCTCAGCCCGCAGAACGGCTCCGTGCTGTCAAACCCGACACACGTGCTGCTGCTCGGCACGGACCACTCGACGACGGCGGCCCGCCGCGGGCTCGAGCACACGGACTCGATCCAGCTCATCCGCACCGACCCGGGCCGCAACCGGGTCTCGTACCTCTCCATCCCGCGCGACCTGCGTGTGGCCATCCCGGGACACGGGTTCGACAAGGTCAACAGCGCCTACCAGATCGGCGGCGCGGCGCTCGCGATCCGCACGATCCGCGGGCTCGGCGTGCCGGTCAACCACGTCGCGATCGTCGACCTCGCCCGCTTCCCCAAGCTGATCGACTCCGTCGGCGGCGTGGACGTCAACGTGCCGCGCCCGATCCTGTCGAAGTTCGACTGCCCGCTGAAGACGAACGCCCAGTGCGCCTCGTGGCCGGGCTGGCACTTCAAGAAGGGCGTGCAGCACATGGACGGCCGCCGGGCGCGCATCTACTCGCGCGTGCGCAAGAACCTGCTCAACCCGGCCGACACGGACATCTCGCGCAGCGCCCGCCAGCAGCAGGTCATGACGGCGCTCACCGCGAAGATGACGTCGGTCGGCACGCTCGTCCGCATGCCGTGGATCGGCGGCGACCTGGCGAAGCCGCTCGCGACCGACCTGTCGACGAACGAGTTCCTCGAGCTCGGCTGGCGCAAGTTCCGCGCCGGCTCGTCGCACACGCTCTACTGCCGCATCGGCGGCTCTCCGTCGAGCTTCGGCTACCTGATCCCGGAGGGCGACGACGTCCGCCGCGTGCTGCGCGAGTTCGAGGGCATCGACGCGCCGCAGCCACCGCCGCCGGGGACCCTGTTCGGCTCGGGCTGCAGGATTGGCCACCCGCTGCTCGGGTAGCCGCGGATCAGCTCTCCGTCGCCTTCTCCTTGCTGTCCGACTTGGACTCGGACGACTCGCCGCCGCCCGAGTCGGACTTCTCGCCGCCGCCGCCGTCGCGGCGTTTCGACCCGCGGCCGTAGTCCGTCGTGTAGAACCCTGAGCCTTTGAAATGGACGGCGACCGGGTAGAGAACGCGCTCCAGCGGGCCGGCACCACACGTCGGGCAGGTCTCCGGCGGCTCGTCGCTCATGCGCTGAAACAGCTCGAACACATGGCCGTTCGGGCACTTGTACTCGTAGATCGGCACCAGTCACAGGCTAGCGCCCCCGCAGGCGAGCACTCGCGCACCGCGAGTGCCGACCGCGCGTTTCGCTGGGGCGTCGCCGGCTGCACCGCGGCGGTCGCCGCCTTTCTGCTCGCGCGCGTGAAGGCGTGGCCGCCGCACGAGGACGAGACGCTCGCCCTGTTCGTCGGACGCGGCTCTCTGCCCCATGTGCTGGCCACGGTGCACGGCGAGCGCGGCGGCGCGCCGCTGCACTTCCTGCTCGCCTGGCTCGTCGACGAGCTCGGCGGCGGCCTGACCGCGCTGCGGCTCTGCTCCGCGCTCTTCGCCGTCGCGAGCATCCCGGTGGTCGCTCTGCTCGTCCGCCGCCTGGCAGGCAGCGCGGCCGCGCTCGCGGCCTGCGTCGTGGTCGGGGCGAGCTGGATGCTGCTCTTCCACGGCGTCTACGCCCGCATGTACAGCCTCTTCCTCTTCACGAGCGCGCTGTCGTACCTCGCGCTGGTGGTGGCGGCCGACCGGGGCGGCACCCGGCGCTGGGTGCTCTGGGGGATCGCGACCGTGGTCATGGTCGCGGCGCATCCCTACGGGGCGCTCGTCGTGGCCTCACAGGGGTTGTGGGTACTCGCGACCCGGACCCGGCTCCGGGAGGCGGTGCCGGCCTTCGCCTTGGTGGGCATCGTCTGTATCCCGTTCTGGTACTCCGACCTCGTCCTCGCCCGGCGGTTCGACGTGGGCGTCGGCGGCGGCGGCCAGAAGATGCACGGTCCGCTCGACGTGCTCGCCTACCTGTGGCGCTCGAGCGGCGACTTCGTGGCCGGCTGGCCGCTGGCGATCGCCGCCGTGCTGCTCCTCGGCCTGGCCGGGCTGGTCACGCTCTGGCGGCGCGACCGACGCGCCGCGCTCCTGGCGCTGTCGGTGTTCGCGACGCCTGCGCTCGCGTTCCTCACCGCGAAGATGGGCTCGTCCGCGGCGCCGGAGTCGCGGCACCTGATCTTCACGTTCCCGTTCTTCGCGATGCTCGTCGGGCTCGGCGTGCTGCGCCTGCGGCGGATCACCCTGCTCCTCGTCCCCCTCGCGCTTGCGGCGCTGGTCGCCGGCGAGATCGCCTGGGGCTACGGGCGCACGCCCCTGCTCTACAAGGGCGAGCCCGCGTCACGGAGCGCGGCGCGGGCCGAGGCCTCGGCGTGGCTCGCGCGCACGAGCCGGCCGGACGACGTCATGTTCGGCTACGACCCGCTGTTCCTGGGCGCGTGGGAGCGGAACAAGACGGTCTCGCACACGGTCGTCCCGCGCGCCGACCCGGTGCTCGCGCTCCACGCGCTGCGCGACGCGCCGCAGCCGCTCGGGCGCGGCGTGTGGGTGCTGGACGCGAGCGACACGAACAACTACGACCCGAAGCCGACCATCCCGCTGCGCGTGCCGGCCCCCCACTCGGCGTTCGAGGCGCGGGTGTTCGGGCCGTTCCTCGTCATCAGGACGCGGCAGCCCGTGGTGACGCCGGCCCGCTTCCTCCAGGACTCGTCGAGTGTGATGCTCACCGGCAAGTCGCTCTTCCTCGGCGACGCCGACATCAACTTCGTCACCGTCCGCCGGGCGGCGGATCAGCTCTCGCGCGACGAGGACGGCATCTCCCGCTCCGCGAGCTCGCGGTAGCACGGGGCCTCCTCGAACGCGGCGAGCCCGGCCGGCCGCTGCCGCCGCGCCTCGATGCGCCGGCGCCGCCGCGCGGCCGCGATGACCGCCGACGCGCCGAGCACGCCGCCGAGCACGAACGACGGCAGGCGACGGAAGCCGCGGTCCTCGTCCACGCGGCCAGTGTAGAAGTGCGCGATGCGCGTCTGCACGCTCGGCGACCTGCTCCTCGACGTGATCGTCCGGCAGGAGGACGAGCCGGCGACGCCGGCCTACGAGCGGCGGGCTCGGACGCTCGTCGGCGCGGGCGGTCAGGCAGCGAACGTCGCCGCGTGGGCGGTGACGCTCGGGGCGGAGGCCCGGTTCGTGGGCAAGCGCGGCAGCGACCCTGCCGGGCAGATCGCAGCGCGCGAGGTCGAACAGCGCGGCGTCGAGGTGGTCGGCCCGGTGCCCGAGGGCCGGAACGGCGTCGTCGTCTCGCTCGTCGGCGCAGACGGCGCGCGCACGATGATCTCCGACCGCGGCGTCGCGCCGGAGCTCCGCGCGGAGGAGCTGGAAATGGCCTGGTTCCGCGGTTGCGAGTGGCTGCACATCGCCGGCTACAGCCTGTTCCGCGGTCCGATCGACGAGGCGGCGGCGAAGGCGGCCGGGGCGATTCGCGCGCTCGGCGGGCGCCTCAGCGTCGACCTGTCGTCGGCGTCCGCGATCGAGGCGTTCGGGGCGGAGCGGCTGGTCGACCGCCTGGCGCTGCTGGCCCCGGACGTCGTGTTCGCGAACGAGGACGAGCAGCGGGCGCTCGGCGCGTCGGTGCCAGGCACTGTCACGGTGCTGAAACGAGGGCCGGACGGCATCGTCGTCCGCGGCGAAGGCGAGGAGGCGTTCCCGGCGCGGCCGGTGGACGTGGTCGACTCGACCGGCGCCGGCGACGCGCTCGCGGCGGGATTCCTCGTCGGCGGCGCCGAGCTGGCGCTCGAGACGGCGGCCCGGTGCGTCGGGCAGCTGGGCGCGATGCCGCCCGCCGGCTGGTAGAAGGCCCGCATGCTGCAGCTCTCGGAGGAGGTCGAGCAGGCGCTCGAGCGGGACGGCGCCGTCGTCGCGCTCGAGACGACGCTCATCGCTCACGGCTTTCCGGTCGGCGAGGGCATCGCGGTCGGTCGCGCGAGCGAGGCAGTCGTGCGCGGCACCGGCGCGGTGCCGGCGACGGTCGGCGTCCTCGACGGCGCCGTCCGCGTCGGGCTCACGGACGCGGAGCTGCAGCGCTTCGACGCCCGCGCCCGCAAGGTCGGCCCGAGCACGATCGCAGCCTCCGTCGCGTCCGCGCGAGGTCGGGCGCGACCACCGTGGGCGGGACGCTCGTCGCCTGCCGGGCGGCCGGGATCCGCGTCATGGCGACCGGCGGGATCGGCGGCGTCCACCGCGGCTGGGAGTCGAACCCGGACGTCTCCGGCGACCTCGGCGAGCTGGCCCGAACGCCGGCGGTGGTCGTCTGCTCGGGCGTGAAGTCGCTGCTCGACGTCCCGGCGACGGTCGAGCTGCTCGAGACGCTCGGCATCCCGGTCGTCGGCTGGAAGACCGACACGCTCCCGCTCTTCTACTGGGCTGAAGGCGGCCCGCCGCTCACCGACCGGGCGGACACCGCGGCGCAGGCGGCGGCGATCGCGCGGGCGCACTGGGCGCTCGGCGGCGCCGCGATCCTGCTGGTCAAGCCGCCGCCGACCGAGTTCGACGCCGAGCCGCTGATCGAGGACGCGCTTGCCGCCGCCAGCGCCGAGGGCGTACGCGGCGCCGCGGTGACGCCGTTCGTACTGGCGCGGCTCCACGAGCAGAGCCGCGGCGCGACGCTCGTCGTCAACCGCGACCTGATTGCCGCGAACGCGCTGACCGCGGGCGAGGTCGCGGTCGCGCTGGCTAGCTGATCGCGCCGAGGAACTCGTCGATCGACAGCGCCGTCAGCGTCTCGAAGCTCGAGCTGCCGCGCGCGCCGAGCGCGACCGAGACGCGCGCGATCGTCGCCGCGTCCGGCGCCTCGACCACGCTCAAGAAGTCGTACGGCCCGAGCGTCGCCCACTGGTGCAGCACCTGGGCGCCGAGCTCCTCGACGTCGCGGTTGACCTCGCGCAGCCGGTCAGGGTTCGACCGCAGCGTCTGCACTCCCTGGGGCGTGAGCTTCGAGAGCAGGATGTAGGTCGGCATCAGGGGCCTCCTCGACTGGTGGACGCCGCGACTCTAGAGCCTCGAGGCCGATGCCGGCACGGCTGGCCGGCGTTCCAGACCAAGCAGGGCGCCGCGGCCGGGCGCGGGTCGTAGCAGCGCTACGGGTCGCGCCCGGGCGCGGTGATCCTGCGCCGTGTCTGGGGCGTCGGACGGCCACTGCCGGGATCGGTTTCGAGGCTCTTCTCAAGACGAGCCGTCTGGTCGATGTAGAGCAGGGCGCCGCCGAGGAAGAGCAGCGGCGCGAGCACGAGATCGGCCAGGAAGACCGCGACGTGCTGTGTCTGGTCGCCCTGCCCCTGGAGCAGGAGCACCAGCACGGTACGGCTCAGGAAGAACACGACGACGAG
Source organism: uncultured Thermoleophilia bacterium (assembly GCA_963817375.1). Classification (GTDB taxonomy): domain Bacteria; phylum Actinomycetota; class Thermoleophilia; order Gaiellales; family Gaiellaceae; genus JACVRM01. The sequence continues at coordinate 210,404 of CAWFOB010000005.1, forward strand.
GGTGACGAGCGAGCCGACCGCATGGCCGTACCCGGCGCGCGCAAGCGTGACCGCGCGCCGGAAGCTCTCGCCGAAGCCGGCGCCCTCGACCAGCACCACGGGCACGGCAAGACCGACGAACGCCAGCCACGGGATCGGAAAGACAAGTCCGACGATCGCCAGCCAGACGTTGCCCGGGACGACGAAGGCGAACAAGACCAGCGGGATGACAGCGAACGCCGTCACGCCCACGGCGTACGCCCGTGCCAGACGCTCACGGACCGACGGCGGATCGAGGAGGACGACACACGCCCGGACGTAGGCGGCGGTCATGAGCAGCGATCCGATCGTGAGCAGGACGACCAGTGAGATCGCTCTCCCTGCGTTGGCGCCGACCAGGTCGAGGACGGCGGGGGCGAGCCCGATCGGGACCAGCCCCCAGAAGCGCGAGCCGTAGAAGCGCACCGTCTCCGCGATGACCTGGCCGACGGTTCGCTCGGCCGGCGGGAGCGGCGGCGGCAGCGGCGCGTTGCGCGCCGCGCGTCTCTCGGCCCGGCTAGCCAGCGATCTCGCCGGCGAGCGCCTCGGCCTCGTCGACGAGGACGGAGACCGCCTCGAGGCCGGCCGACCAGAAGCCGGGGTCCTCGATGTCGAAGCCGACACGCCGGGCCAGCTCGCCGGGCGGGGCCGACCCGCCCGCGCGGAGCAGGTCGAAGACCGGCTCGACGAGCGCGTCGCCCTCCTCGACGTAGCGCTCGTAGATGGCCAGCGAGAAGAGGTAGCCGAAGGCGTACGCATAGACGTAGCCCGGCACGCCGATGAAGTGCGGGATGTAGCTCCACCACGTCCGGTAGCCGTCGCTCACCTGGACGGCGTCGCCGAGCATCGCCCGCTGCGTGTCCGCCCAGATCTCGTTGACGCGCTCGACCGGGAGCTCTCCCTCGCCGCGCCTCGCTCCGTGTACCGCGTCCTCGAAGCGGTTGATCGCGATCTGCCTGAACGTGGTCGCAAGCGCGTCCTCGATCCGGCCGGTCAGAAGCGCGAGGCGCGCCTTCGGGTCGTCCTCGCGCTCGAGCAGGAGCTGGAAGGTCAGCGCCTCGCCGAACACCGACGCGGTCTCGGCGAGCGTCAGCGGCGAGCGCGCGTTGAGGAGGCCGAGCGGCTGCGCCAGCACGCCGTGCAGGCCGTGGCCGAGCTCGTGCGCAAGCGTCAGGACACTGCGCCGCTCGCCCGCGTAGTTCATGAGCACGTACGGGTGGACGTCCGGGACGGTGGTCGCGCAGAACGCGCCCGGCGCCTTGCCCGGCCGCAGCGCGGCGTCGATCCAGTCGCGCTCGAAGAAGCCGGAGATGATCTCGCCCGCGCGCGGGTCAAAGTTGCCGAACGCCTCGAGCACGGTGTCGCGCGCCTCGTCCCAGGAGACGGTCGGCGGCTCGCCCTCGAGCGGGGCGTAGCGGTCGTAGTCGTAGAGCGTGTCCAGCCCGAGCAGCTTCGCCTTGAGGCGGTAGTAGCGCTGCGGGATGTCGTACCGCGAAGTCAGCGCCTCGACCAGGCTGTCGACGGCCTCGTCGGAGATCTCGTTCGAGAGGTTGCGCGACGAGATCCAGCGTGGGTACGTGCGCAGGCGATCCTCGATCGCCCGCTCGTTGAGGACGGTGTTGAGGATGTAGGCGCGCGTGCGCAGGCCAGGCGCGAGCGAGTCGGTCACGGCCTCGGCGACCGCCCGGCGCTCGCCCTGGTCGCCCAGCTGCTGCAGCCGCGCGAGCGCCTCGTCGAGCGAGGTCTTCGTCCCGTCGACCTCGACGCCGAGGTCGGCGACCAGCTCCTCGAAGAGGCGCACCCACGCGCTGTTGCCGGTGACGCTCTTCTCGGCGTCCAGCCGCTCCTCCGGCTCCGTGAGCACGTGCGGGCGGTAGCGGCGCTCGGCGCGCAGGACGTTCGCGTAGTGCGCGAGCGCCGGGTCGGCGAGCAGCTGCTCGGCTCGGTCGTCGTCGACCTCGACCCACTCGAGCTCGAAGAAGAGCAGCTCGGTCTCGATCGCGGTGCCCTGCTCGCGTGCGCGCTGGGCGAGCGCGCCGCGCGACTCGTCGGACGTGTCGGCGGCGTAGCGGAGCTCCGCGTAGGTCTGCGCGCGCGTGACGACCGAGTGGATGCGCTCGGATTCGGCGGTCGCCTCGTTCAGGCCGGCCGCGTCGAGCTCGGCGACCTTGCCGCGGTAGCGCTCGCGGAAGGCCTTCGCGTCCGCGAGCGCGCCGTCGAGGTCGGCGGCCAGCCCGGGGTCGTCAGGGCCTGTGTAGAGGTCGTCGAGGTTCCACTCGACGGCTTCGGCGCCGGTCACCGTTGCGGCCACGGCGGAACCCTAGCGAGCGATGGATCGGCCGAGCGCTGCGAGGCGACGCGGCGCGTGGGCTGATCGCTCGAGCGCCGGCAAGACCTATTGAAAATTCTGCTCGAGGGAGTAGCTTCCCAAGACATCTGCGGGTTCCGCCGCGCGGTGCCCGCCTCGGTCAAGGGGGGGTTTTCATGCGGCACGCGCGGAACTATCTGGTTGCACTGAACTCGCAGCGCCGGAGGCTGGCGGCGTTTGCCGCAGTCGCGTTGATCGTCGTCGCCCTGCCGGCGCTCGCCCGCGCCGACGGGCGCTTCGCGGCTTCTGCCGGCAGCTCGCTGGCGACCCAGCCGGCCGGCATCGTGAGCGGCTCGATCAGCGCCGGGTACCGGCACACCTGCGCGATCAAGACCGACGGCACACCTACCTGCTGGGGCTTCGACTACTTCGGCCAGGCGGATGTGCCCGCCGGCACCGGCACCGTCACCGCCATCAGCGCCGGCTACTACCAGACGTGCGCGATCAAGAGCGACGGCACCCCCACCTGCTGGGGCCTGAATCTCTACGGCGAGGGGGCCGTTCCCGCGGGCACCGGCACCGTGACCGCCATCAGCGCCGGCCAGTTCCATAACTGCGCGATCAAGACCGGCGGCACCCCCGTCTGCTGGGGCGACAACAGCGCGGGCGCGGGCACCGTCCCGGCCGGCACCGGCACGGTCACCGCCATCAGCGCCGGCTACTTCCACAACTGCGCAATCAAGACCGACGGCACCCCCACCTGCTGGGGCGACAACGGCCAGGGGCAGACCACCATCCCGGCCGGCACCGGCACCGTCACCGCCATCAGCGCCTCCGGCACCGGCTTCCACAGCTGCGCGATCAAGACCGACGGCACCCCCACTTGCTGGGGCGCCGACTACATCGGCCAGGCCACGATCCCGCCGGGCACCGGCACCGTCACCGCCATCGCCGCCGGCGGCGAGCACACTTGTGCGATCAAGACTGACGGCACCCCGACCTGCTGGGGCAATGCCGGCTCCCAGCAGACCATCATCCCGCCCGGCACCGGCACCGTCACCGCCATCAGCGGCGGCGGCTACTTCACCTGCGCGGTCAAGACCGACGGCACCCCCACCTGCTGGGGCGACAACACCGACGGCCAGCGCACCATCCCGGCCGGCACCGGCACGGTGGCGCGCCGCGCCGTGAGCGCCGGGTACCGGCACACCTGCGCGATCAAGACCGACGGCACCCCCGCCTGCTGGGGCCTCGACTTCGCCGGCCAGGCGGACTGTGCCCGCCGGCACCGGCACGGTCACCGCCATCAGCGCCGGCTACTACAACACCTGCGCGATCAAGACCGACGGCACCCCGACCTGCTGGGGCGACGACAGCTACGGCCAGAGCACCATCCCGGCCGGCACCGGCACCGTCACCGCCATCGACGGCGGCACGTTCGACACGTGCGCGATCAAGACCGACGGCACGCCCGTCTGCTGGGGCGACAACACCTACGGCCAGACCACCATCCCGCCCGGCACCGGCACCGTCACCGCCATCAGCGCCGGCGAGCAACTTCACTTGCGCGATCAAGACCGACGGCACCCCCACCTGCTGGGGCCGCAACAACCTCGGCCAGACCACCATCCCGCCCGGCACCGGCACCGTCACCGCCATCAGCGCCGGCGGCGACCACACCTGCGCGATCAAGACCGACGGCACACCCACCTGCTGGGGCTGCAACGATCTACGGCCAGGCCACCATCCCGCCCGGCACCGGCACCGTCACCGCCATCAGCGCCGGCCTGCAGCCACACCTGCGCGATCAAGACCGACGGCACCCCCACCTGCTGGGGCAACGGCGGCTCCGGGCGAGACCAACATCCCGCCCGGCACCGGCACCGTCACCGCCATCAGCGCCGGCGGCTTCTTCACCTGCGCCGTCAAGACCGACGGCACGGTCACCTGCTGGGGCACCAACTTCGACGGCCAGCTGGGTGCGGCGCCGGCGACGCCGGCGCCGGCGCCGCCCTCGCCGGCGCTCGTCGGTGCGTCGTACAGCCACACGTTCACGTCGAGCACCGGCTCGCCCCCGGGCACGTTCTCGGCCCCGCCCGCCGACCTGCCGCCGGGCCTGACGCTGAGCGCCGCCGGCGTGCTGTCGGGCATCCCGACGACGGCCGGCATGTACACGTTCACCGTCACGGCGTCCGACGGCGTCTTCGCCGACGCGACCGCCACGTTCACCATCACGGTGATCGACGACACGGACGCGCCGACGACCACGGCCAGCGCGGCCAACGCCGACGCCAGCCCGTACACCTTCGGGACCTGGACGAACCAGAACGTGACGGTGACGCTCACCGCCACCGACACGGGAAGTGGCGTCGCGACGACCTACTACGACGTCGACGACCCGAGCTGCAGTGACGCGACGCCGGGCAACTGCCAGACCTACTCGGCCCCGTTCACGATCACGAGCACCGGCATGCACACCGTCACCTACTTCAGCAAGGACAACGCCGGCAACACCGAGACCGCCCACACGGCGCAGGTCTGGATCGATCACTCTCTGCCGGTGACCAGCATCACGCTCGATCCGGCGACCCCGGACGTGAACGGCTGGTACGTGTTCGCCGTCAAGCCGACCGTGAGCGCGAGCGACAGCGGCGGCTCCGGGCTCACCCAGACGCGGTGCGTGCTCGACCCGGCCAGCCCGCCGGCCTCGTTCAACGACCTCCCCGCCGGCCCGTGCCCGTACCTGGCGCCGAGCCAGTACGTCCTCACCGAGGGCATCCACACGCTCTGGGCCGGCAGCAAGGACACCGCCGGCAACACCGACCTCGTCAGCATCACCTTCAAGATCGACAAGACGCCGCCGGTCGCCACAGGTCGCTCCGCTGGCCATGTTCCAGGGAGCGGCGACCTTCCCGGTCTCCTGGTCGGCGACCGACAACCTCTCGGGCGTCAAGAACTACGACGTGCGCTACCGGCAGGCGGCATCCAACGGCACCTTCGGCAGCTACACGACCTGGTTCTCCCACACGACCTCCACGTCGGCGGCATTCACGGCACCGGCCGGCGCGACCACCTGCTTCTCGGCCCGTGCAACCGACAACGCCGGCTGGACGTCGTCCACCTGGTCGGCCGAGCAGTGCACGACGGTGCCGCTCGACGACCCGGCACTGACCCGCATCGGCCTCTGGTCGACGGTCACCGGCACGGGCTACTACGGGCCCGGCGTCAGCCGCTCGACCACCGTCGGCAACTCGCTCTCGGCCGCGATGCGCGGCAGCACGATCGGCGTGCTCGTGACCAAGCAGCCCGGCGGCGGCCAGATCCAGCTGCGCTGGAACGGCAATACACAGGCGACCGTGAGCCTCAGCGCCGCGAGCGTCCAGAAGCAGCAGCTCGTGACGTTCACGCTCCCGGGCGTGCAGTCCGGGACGCTCTCGATCGTCCAGACCGGCTTCGGCACCGTCGACATCGACGGCGCCGGCGCCTACAAGACCAGCTGACGCCGCGAGGACCGGCCGGCCGCCCCCGTGGCGGCCGGCCGGTTGCCGCTTTACAAGTTGCGCCGATCGGCGTAGCTTCGGGCGCAAGAATCTGCCGGAACCTATTCGTATCCGGATAGCTCCGGCGGCCAGGCGAGGGGAGGAACACAGATGCGGTCGAAGCGCGCGTGGGGCGTAGCCATCCCGGTGATGGTCGGAATCGCGGCTGTCACAGCCGTTGCAGTCTCAGGAAGCAGCCGAAGCGCGGTGCAGCGGACCGCCACGAGATCGGCTCGCACGTCCACGCGGGCGGCATGGCCGACGCGGTCGGCCAAGGGCGATACGACGCTCCGCGGCCAGGTGCCGCTCGTCGTCTCGAGCAAGACGGCCACCTACCTGCGACCGCACGCGCGCAACGCCGAAGTGCGCCTCAACTTCGGCCTCCCGCTCCGCGACCAGGCCGGGCTCGACGCGCTGATCGCGCAGGAGGCGCAGACGCACCAGTACCTCAGCCGCGCCAGCAGCTCTACGCGCGCTTCTCGCCGCCGCAGGCGCAGGTCGACGCGCTGCAGCAGCTGGCTCGCAGGCGCAACGGCTTCCGGATCACGCACGTCGGCGCCGACCGGCTCGCGCTCGACGGCCGCCGCGCCGACCGCGACCGTCGAGAAGGCGCTCGCACGTGAAGATCAACGACTACGTCCACCCGGCGACCACGTTCCGCGGGCATGAAGGTCGCGCCGTACCGGTTCTTCGCGAACACGACCGCGCCGACGGTGCCCGCGCGCCTCGGCATCCAGACGCATCTCGGGCCTCAGCGACGTCGACCGCTTCTACACGCCAGGCGCAGCTCGCCTCCGGCGACCTCGACTCGACGCCAGGCGGCGCCGACTGCGGCGACGACGAGGACAACGCGGTCGATCAACCCGCTCTGCATCGACGTGCGCAGCGGCGGCTACTTCCCGGCCGACCTGCGCGGGCTCTACGACATCACCGGCCACGGCTTCGACGGCACCGGCCAGACGATCGGCTTCACGCTCTGGACCGTGCCCGAGCGCCAGGCGGCGATGACCACGTTCGCCACCGACACCGGCGACCAGCTGATCACCGTCGACCCGAGCTGCATCGCGACGGGCAACTCGCCGACCGACGCCGAGCTCGTGCACGACGCAGACGGTCGCGGCCGACCACCTGCTGTTCATCCTCGAGAACGGGAACACCGACACGACCAACAACTTCGGCTCGAACGTCGAGACGGCGCTCGACATCGAGGCGGCCCACGGCGTCGCGACGCACGTCGGCATGAAGTACTACGCCTCCGAGTGCGCCACCGACCCCGCCGGCGAACTCCGGCCTCGCCAACGCCGGCTGCAACGGCACCGACGTCGGCATGGAGATGGCGATGGAGGACGCCGCCAACGACCCGACGCTGCACAGCGTCTCGAACAGCTGGGCGCTACGGCGGCGAGGCCGAGTGGGGCGTCACCGATCCGTTCGTGCGTCGCCACCGAGAACATCCTCGCGCTCGCGCGCGGCGGCCGGGACGACCTTCTACTTCTCGACCGGCGACTCCGGCACGTACGAGTCCGGCTACCCGACGCGACAGCCCGTACGTCGTGGCCGTCGGCGGCACGAGCACCTACTCGACGAGCGACTCCGGCCACGTGGAGCACGAGCACGACGTGGAGCGGCGGCGGCAGCTGGTGCTCGAACATCATCGCCCGGCCGTCGTGGCAGACCGGGCGCCGGCGTCACGGCCAACGCGTCGTGCCCGGGCCGCGTCATCCCGGACGTCTCGGCGGTCGCCGACCCGAACACGGGTGTCCGCTTCACCTCGCAGCACGAACCTGACCGGCGGCACCTCAGAGCGGCCAGGTCGGCGGCACGAGCCTCGCGGCGCCGGTGATGAACGGCCTCCAGGCCGTGACCCAGAACTTCATCGCCGCGCAGACCTACCCGGGCCCGACGCCGCAGATGGGCTTCGTCGCTCCGGTGCTGTACCAGCTCGGCAACAGCCCCAACTACGAGAGCTACTTCCGCGACATCGAGTGCGGCAACACCGCCAACCCGACGAGCGGCCCCGACGGCGACGCCGCGACCAAGGGCTGGGACGCGGCGACCGGCTGGGGCGAGCCCGACTGGTTCAACTTCGCGATCGGCTACGCGATGCACGCTCGGCGCGACGAACCTGAGCGTGCCCGCGTCGCTCATCGCGGCACTTCTCGTGGACCTGCGCGAAGACGCCGAGCAACTCGAGCGAGCGCGCCTTCTCGTGCCCGAGCGACGTCGACCTGCTACGCGGTCGGCGCGGCGTCGGGCGGCACGCCGTGGTACGGCAAGTTCCTCACCGCGCGGCGCCTGGGGCGCGGTGAACACGTTCTTCAAGAGCACCGACGGCGGCGCGACCTGGTTCCCGTCGAACAGCGACATGTTCTCGATCGACTGCACGAGCAGCGCGACCTGCATGACGGTCGGCGCCGGCGGCCGCGAGCGGCGGACGACCGACGGCGGCAACACGTGGACCGACGTCGCCACCGCGCCCGGCAACAACAAGCCGCTCACGCAGGTCACCTGCCCGTCGGCTCGATCTGCTACGCGGTCGGCGACCGCGGCAACGCGATGAAGTCGACCGACGGCGGCCAGACCTGGTCGTGGCTCGCGAGCACCGACGGCAACCCGATCTACGGGCTCTCCTGCCCGAGCACGACGGTCTGCTACGCGACCGACATCTACGCGCACGTCATCAAGACGACCGACGGCGGCGCGACCTGGACGTGGCAGACGACGCCGATCACGACGCCGTACGCGCCCGTCGTCGCCGAGACCGGCGGCCCGAACCCGTTCGGCGGGCTGATGGGCGATCTCGTGCTCCGACGTCAACACGTGCGTCGGCGTCGGGCATCTACGTCGTCGCGTCGCGGGCAGACGATCCCGAACCCCGATCCGCCGATCGTCACGACGACCGACGGCGGCACGACCTGGACGCGCCAGACGAGCGGCACCGGCACCGGGCAACTTCCTGCACGCCGTCTCGTGCCTGCCGGGCACGACGACGTGCACGGCGGTCGGCCGCGGCGGCAAGATCGTCACCACGACCGACCTCGCGACGTGGACGGCCGCGACGTCGAACACGACGAACATGCTGAACAGCGTCGCTCTGCCTGAGCACGATCGTTCTGCATCGCGGTCGGCCAGAACGGCACGGTCGACATCTTCAACGGCACGACCTGGACGGCGACGACCGGCAACGGCGGCACCGGGATGCTCGCCGACGTCGACTGCGACGGGAACCTCGTCTGCTACGCGACCGGCAAGCAGGGCATCACGCTGCTGACGACGACCGGCGGCACGCGCCTGGACGATGCAGGCCGGCGGCGGCACGACGCAGCAGATGAACGGCATCTCGTGCCCGAGCGACGGCACCTGCTACGCGGCCGGCAACGCCGGCACGATCCTGAAGACCGACGAACGGCGGCCAGACCTGGTCGCCGCAGACGAGCGGGACGACGCAGAACCTGAACGCCATCTCGTGCCGTCGGCGACACGCGTGCGTCGCGGTCGGCGCGGCGCGGCGACCGCCCGCTACACGACCGACGGCTCGACCTGGAACGCCGGCACGACCGGCGACGACGCAGGCGCTGAACGGCGTCTCGTGCCCGCTCGGCCACGGCGTGTCTCGCGGTCGGCGCGGCCGGCACGATCATCTCTCGGCCGACGGCGGCGCGACGTGGACGGCGCGGACGAGCGGCACGACGAACGCGCTGAACGCGGTCACCTGCCCGGCGTCGGACGCCTGCTACGCGGTCGGCGCCGCCGGGACGATGCTCAAGTCGTCCTCGAACGATCGACGGCGGCACACCTGGACGGCGCAGACGAGCAACACGACGCAGGCGCTGAACGGCGTCGCGTGCGTCGAACGCCGGCGACTGCTTCGCCGACGGCAGCGATCGGCACCACGCTCGTCGACCACCGACGGCGGCACGACCTGGACGCAGCAGGGCAACCCGATCAGCGGGCCGACGACGGCGCTCAACGCGACGAACATCGCGCTGAACGGCGCCGCCTGCACTCGCGGCGCGCTGCCTCGTCGGCCTCGGCGCCCAGGGCGACATCCTGACCACGCCGCTCCTCACGGTGACGGTCAACGCCGACCGGCGATGTACGGCACGACGCCGAACCTGACTCGCTCTCGCCGTCGAACGCGCGCGATCTCGTACTCGCCCGCGGGCGAGGCGGCGAACGTGACCGGCACGCTGACGTGCACGACGACGGCGACGAACGCGAGCCCGGTCGGCGTCTACCCGATCAGCGACCTGCAGCGGCCTCGCCGACGACGGCTTCAACGTCGTCTACGACTACGCCAACAGCAACTACAGCGCGGTCGACGCCAAGATCTCAATCACCGGCAACGCGGCGCTGCGCGTCAACAGCGGCAGGGCGCTGACCGGGCACGCCGAGGTCAACGACGGCACCGGCTTCGTCAACGTCGCGGACGGGACGACGATCACCTTCACGAAGGACAGCGGCCCGGGCGGCTTCGTCGGCCCGAGCTCCTGCACGACGACCGCCGGGAGCTGCACGGTGCAGATCGACTCGGCCACCACCGGCATGACGAAGGTGTCGGCGCACTGGAGCGGCACCGTCAAGGGCGTATCGCTCACCCGCGTGACCGACGGCTCGGGCGCCAACAGCGCGGCGTCGACGACGACCTGGGTCGACGCCAGGATGTCGATCGCCGCCAACGGAACGCACGAGATCAACCAGGCACACACGTTCACGGTCACGGTGGAGAAGGACACCGGCAACGGCGCGGGCTTCGGGCCGGCCGCGAGTGAGGTGCTCAGCTACAGCGTCGGGGCAACAAACGGCGCCGTCACCTCGAACAGCTCCACCTGCACCTCGCCGGGCACGGACGCCGGCGGCCAGTGCACGATCACCGTCAACAGCTCGCATGCCGGGCAGGCCAACGTCGGCGCGCAGGAGAACATCAGCGTCGCCGGCTCGCCCTCGTTCTTCATCTCGACCTTGGGCCCCGCAACCGCGACCTGGGTGGACGCCACGATCCAGGAGTCGCCGGCTACCCAGACGAACCAGGTCAACACCACGACGCCGGTCAGCGGGCACGTCGACGTCGACGACGGCACGGGCATCCCCGGCAACGCGCCGAACGGCACGACGATCAGCTTCTCGCTGACCAACGCGGGCGGTGCGACGGCGGCGTTCGTCGGGCCGAGCAGCTGCACGACCGCCGGTGGTACCGGCACGTGCTCCATCTCCATCAACTCGCCGACGCTCGGGTCGACCACGATCCACGCGTCGACGAGCATCACGGTGAGCACCATCCCGCTGAGTCGGGCGACGGGCGACAACATCTCCACCGACGGCGCCAATGTGCAGGCGGTCTGGGTGGACACGATCCCGCCGGTGACGACGATCGTGCTCAGCCCGTCCACGCCGGACGTCAACGGCTGGTACGTCTTCTCCGTCAAGCCGAGCATCAGCGCGACGGACATCGGCACGGGCGTCGCCGAGACGCGCTGCGTGCTCGACCCGCTGGTCGCGCCTGCGACGTTCGACGACCTGCCTGCGACTCCGATGTGCCCGTACCTCGGCCTCGGCCAGTACGTCCTCACCGAGGGCGTGCACACGCTGTGGGCCGCGAGCAAGGACAACGCGGGCACGAAGGAGACGCCGGTGAAGATCGTGTTCAAGATCGACAAGACCCCGCCGACATCCTCGATCACCTCGCTCGCCCAGTTCCAGGGTGCGGGGAGCTTCCCGGTCGCCTGGTCGGGCACCGACAACCTGTCCGGCGTCGCGAACTACGACGTGCGCTACCGGCAGGCGGCCTCGAACGGCACGTTCGGGTCGTACACGACCTGGTTCACGCACACGACGTCGACCGGTGCGACCTTCACCGCACCGGCCGGCACGACCACCTGCTTCTCCGTACGGGCCACCGACGTGGCCGGCTGGACAGCCTCCAGCTGGTCAGCCGAGAAGTGCACGACCGTGCCGCTCGACGACCCGGCGCTGGGCCGGATCGGCCTCTGGACGACGGTGACGGGCACCGGCTACTACGGGCCCGGCGTCGCCCGCTCCGGCGGGGCCGGCAACGAGCTGACCCAGTCGATGCGCGGCCAGACGATCGGCGTGCTCGTCACCAAGCAGCCCGGCGGCGGCCAGATCCAGCTCCGCTGGAACGGCAGCACCATGCTCACCGCCTCGCTCAGCGCGGCGAGCGTGCAGAAGCAGCAGCTGCTCACCTTCACGCTCCCCGGCGTCCAGACCGGCACGCTCGAGATCGTCCAGACCGGCTTCGGCACCACCGACGTCGACGGGGCCGGCGCCTACAAGACCAGCTAGCCCCAGGCGGGGGCGGCGGCGCTGCCGCCGCCCCCGCTACGGTGCCGCCGTGCGTTTCCTGGTCGTCGCCGTCTCGGCCGCAGCGCTCCTCGCCGGCTGCGGCGGGTCGTCGCATTCGAAGTCGACGGCGCCGCAGGGGCCGCCGCTCGAGACCGAGTGCGGCGACCTGCCCAAGGGGCTGGACGCGAAGCCGATCTGGCTGCACACTTCCGACGGCGTCCGCCTCTACGGGGCGACCGCCGGGAAGGGGGCGAAGGCGGTCGTGCTCCTGCATGAGTCGGAGTCGAACCTCTGCGGCTGGCTGCCGACGATGCAGTGGCTCTCTGTCAACGGCATCCGCACGATCGCGATCGACATGCGCGGCGCCGGCCGGTCGGGCCCGGGCCGGCCTTCCGCCTACTTCCACTACGGGCAGGATATGCAGGCGGCGCTCGACGAGGCGCGGGCCGAGGGCGCGAAGGGGCTCTTCCTGATGGGCGCGTCGATGGGCGGCGCAGCCGCGCTCATGTACGCACCGACCCTGAGCGGCCTCTCGGGCGTGGTCAGCCTCTCGGGCGAGCTCCGGCTCCCGAACGCCAAGCTCGACGGCATCGACGCGGTGCCGAAGCTGCGCGCACCGCTGCTCACGATCGGCAGCCGCCAGGACGGCTACTTCGACGCCGCCGACTCGAGGAGGCTGCACCAGGCGGCCGGCTCGCCGGACAAGCAAGCGGCCCTCTTTCCCGGCTCCTACCACGGGTGGGACCTGCTCGACGTCGCGCCGTACAAGGCCCGTGTCCAGAAGCTCCTGCTCGCCTGGTTAGAACGGCACTAGGCGACCGCGACCGCCGCCTCCGCCTTCTCGAAGAGCAGCTCGCCGTCGCGGGCGTCGACGCGGACGGTGTCGCCCTCGTCGAACTCGTGGGCGAGCAGGCGCAGTGCGAGCGGGTTCTCGATCAGCCGCTGGAGCGCGCGCTTCAGCGGCCGGGCGCCGTACGCCGGGTCCCAGCCCGCCTCGGCGACTACCTCCTTGGCCGCGTCCGTGACGTCGAGCTGGAGGCCGCGGGCGGCGAGCCGCTCGCGCAGCCGGCGCAGCTGGTGCTCGACGATCTCGCCGAGCTGCTCCCGCGAGAGCGGGTGGAACTCGATGATCTCGTCGATCCGGTTCAGGAACTCCGGCCGGAAGACGTCGCGCAGCGCGTCGGCCGAACGCAGGTTGGAGGTCATGATGATCACGGTGTTGCGGAAGTCGACCGTGCGGCCCTGGCCGTCGGTCAGGCGGCCGTCGTCGAGGATCTGCAGCAGCACGTCGAAGACCTCTGGATGCGCCTTCTCGATCTCGTCGAGCAGGACGACCGAGTACGGCCGGCGGCGGACGGCCTCGGTCAGCTGGCCGCCCTCCTCGTAGCCGACGTAGCCGGGCGGCGCGCCCACGAGCCGGGCAACGGTGTGCCGCTCCTGGTACTCGGACATGTCGAGCCGCACCATCGCGCGATCGTCGTCGAACATGAACTCGGCGAGCGCGCGGGCCAGCTCGGTCTTCCCGACGCCGGTCGGGCCGAGGAAGACGAACGAGCCGATCGGCCGGTTCGGGTCCTGCAGGCCGGAGCGGGCGCGGCGCAGCGCGTTGGCGACGGCCTCGACCGCCTCGTCCTGGCCGACGACGCGCTCGTGCAGCCGCTGCTCCATGTGGATGAGCTTCTCGGTCTCGCCCTCGAGCAGCCGTGACACCGGCACGCCCGTCCAGCGGGCGACGACCTCGGCCACGTCGTCCTCGTCGACCTCCTCCTTGACCATGGGCTGCCAATCGGGCTGCGCCCTATTGGTTAGCTCCGCCTCCAGCGTAGGCAGCTCCCCGTAGCGGATCTCCGCCACACGCTGAAGCTCTCCGGCTCGCTCGGCACGCTCGGCCTCCGTGCGCAGCTCGTCGATCTGCCGCTGGATCTCGGCGATGCGCTGCAGCCATTCCTTCTCCCGGGACCAGCGCGCGGCGAGCTCGTCGCGCGCGGACTTCGCCTCGGCCAGCTCCCGCTCCAGGGGCTCCCGCGTAGCGGAGTCCTCCTTCGCCATCGCGGCCAGCTCGATCTCGAGCTGGCGCACGCGCCGTTCGGCCTCGTCCAGCTCGAGCGGCTGCGACTCGATCTCCATCCGCAGCCGCGACGCGGCCTCGTCCACGAGATCGATCGCCTTGTCCGGCAGCTGGCGGTCCGAGATGTAGCGGTCGGAGAGCACGGCGGCGGCCACGAGCGCGGCGTCGCGGATGCGCACGCCGTGGTGCGCCTCGTAGCGCTCCTTGAGGCCGCGGAGGATCGCGATCGTGTCCGCGACCGACGGCTCGCCGACGAAGACCGGCTGGAAGCGGCGCTCGAGCGCGGCGTCCTTCTCGATGTGCTTGCGGTACTCGTCGAGCGTCGTCGCGCCGACGGCGCGCAGCTCACCGCGCGCCAGCATCGGCTTGAGCATGTTGGCCGCGTCGACGGCGCCCTCGGCCGCGCCGGCGCCGACGATGGTGTGCAGCTCGTCGATGAAGAGGACGATCTCGCCGGCGGCATTGGTGATCTCGGCGAGCACGGCCTTGAGGCGCTCCTCGAACTCGCCGCGGTACTTGGCGCCGGCGAGCAGCGCGCCGAGGTCGAGCGCCCAGACGCGCTTGCCCTTCAGCGTCTCCGGCACGTCGCCGTCGACGATGCGCTGGGCGAGGCCCTCGACGATCGCGGTCTTGCCGACGCCCGGATCGCCGATCAGCACCGGGTTGTTCTTGGTGCGGCGCGACAGCACCTGGATGACGCGGCGGATCTCGTCGTCGCGGCCGATGACCGGGTCGAGCTTGCCCTGCTCGGCGAGCGCGGTCAGGTCGCGGCCGAACTTCTCGAGCGCCTGGTACGTGCCCTCCGGGTCCTGCGACGTCACGCGCTGGCCCCCGCGCACCTCCTTGAGCGCAGCAAGAAGCGCGCTGCGCTCTAGAACCTCGAGTCCGAGCAAGAGGTGCTCCGTCGAGACGAACTCGTCCTCCATAGACCGCGCTTCCTCGGAAGCGCGGTCGAGCACCTTGCGGAATGCGTTCGAGATCTGCGGCTGGAGGTTCTCGGCGCCCTGCATGGAGGGCCGAGACGCGAGCCGCTCCTCCGCCTGTGCGCGCAGCGCGTCGGGCGAGGAGCCGGCGCGCTCGACGATCGTGCGCGGCAGCTCCTGGTCGAGCAGCGCGAGCAGCAGGTGCTCGGGGTGGATCTCCGGGTTGCCGGCGCGGCGCGCAAGCTCCTGCGCTGCGGCGACGGCCTCCTGGCTCTTGATGGTCAGCTTGTTGAAGTCCATGTGTCCTTTCGTGCCGGGGATGCCGGCTTGCGGTAGAGAACGAGGTCGCGCCGGTAGTGGCGGTGCACGTCGGCGACCTCGTCGCGGCGGCGGCGCTCGAGCCGGTCGATCTGCGCCTGCGCGCGCCTGAGCTCGTCCTCGAGGCGGAGCACCAGCTCGACGCCTGCGAGGTTGAGGCCCAGCTCCGTCGTCAGCCGCTGGATCAGCTTGAGCCGCTCGACGTCCTGCTCCGAGTAGAGCCGCGTGTTGCCCGCCGTGCGCTTGGGGCGCACAAGGCCCTTCTGCTCGTACACGCGCAGCGTCTGCGGGTGCATGCCGACGAGCTCGGCGGCGATCGAGATCATGTAGCGGGGACGCTCCAGGTCCGGAGACGTCATGGCCGCCTCCGCTTCAGCCACGTCCGGTAGCCGACGAGCCCGGCGAGGAAGACGCCGAGCAGCACGATCGCGCCCCAGCTTTGCCCGTCGAGGCCGAGCGCCCAGAAGGCGATCACGAACGCGACGACGAAGGCCGCGAAGCCCAGCATCTCGCCGGTGGTCAGACTGGTCTTCACGCGACCAGCCCCTCGCGCGGGTTCTCGCCCGAGACCTTCTGCAGCTCCTCGAGCAGCTCGCGCTCGCGCTTCGACAGCTTCTTCGGGACGCTCACGCGCACGCGCGCGAGCACGTCGCCGCGGCCGGGGCCGTTCAGCTTCGGAGCGCCACGGCCGCGGATGCGGAGCAGCTTCCCGTCCTCGGAGCCCGCAGGAACCTTCAGCGAGACCGCGCCCTCAGGCGTCGGCACCTCGACCGACGCGCCGAGCGCGGCCTCCGCGTAGGTGATCGGCACGGTCACGACCAGGTCGGCGCCGCGCCGCTCGTACAGCGGCGACGGCTCGACGCGCGTGACGACGTACAGGTCACCGGGCGCACCGCCGTTCATGCCGGCCTCGCCCTTGCCCTTCAGCCGGATCCGCGTGCCGTCCTTGACGCCGGCCGGGATCTTGACCGTGTAGCGCTTCGTCCGCCGCTCGCGGCCCGAGCCGTGGCAGCGCGGGCACGGATCCTCGATCACGGTGCCGTTGCCGCGGCAGCGCGGGCACGGCTGCGACAGCGCGAACAGGCCCTGGCTCTCCGAGAGCACGCCGCGGCCGCCGCAGTCCGGGCAGATCTTCGGCGACGTGCCCGGCTTGGCGCCGGTGCCGCCGCACTCCGAGCACGCGGTCTCCACCTCGACGGGGATGCGGGTCTCGACGCCGCGCAGCGAGTCCTCGAACGACAGGCGCACCTCGGCCTCGATGTCGGCCCCGCGCATGCCGCGCTGGCGCTGCCGCTGCCCCGTCGACCCACCCCGGTTGAACACGCCGCCGAGGAAGTCGCCCAGGTCGCCGAAGTCGAAGTTGCCGCCGAAGTTGACGTTGGGGCCGGCGCCCGTGGGACCGCGGCCGTTCACCGAGCCGAACGTGTCGTACTGCTTGCGCTTCTCGGCGTCGGACAGCGTGTCGTAGGCGCCCTGCACCTCCTTGAACCGGTCCTCCGCGGCCTTGTCGCCGGGGTTGCGGTCCGGGTGGTGCTCGCGCGCCAGCTTGCGGTACGCCTTCTTGATCTCGGCCTGGGTCGCGTCCTTCTTGACGCCGAGGACGTCGTACAGGGTCTTAGCCATTCAGCTCCTGGTCGGGGCCCGCGGACACGACGACGCGCGCCGGCCGCAGGACGAGGTCGCCCAGCCGGTAGCCCTTCTGTGCGACCTGGATCACGCTGCCCTCCTCCTGGTCGGACGGCTGGGCGAGCAGCGCCTCGTGGACGTGCGGGTCGAACTTGCCGCCGGCATCGATCTCCTCGAGCCCCTGCCGCCTGAGCACGTCCTCGAGCGCACGGTGGACGAGGCGGACGCCCTCCTCGAGCTTCGCCTCCTCGTGCTGCTCCGCTGCCTCGAGCGCCCGCTCGAGGTCGTCGACGACCGGGAGCAGGTCCTTCACGACCTGCTCCTTGGCCCGCGCCGCCGACAGCTCCTGGTCGCGCACGACCCGCTTGCGGTAGTTGTCGAACTCCGCTGCGAGCCGCTGAAGGTCCTGCAGGTGCTCGTCGGCGCGCGCCTCGGCGGCCGCGACGCGGGCGCGGAGATCCTGCTCGGCGTCCGCACCCTGCGCCTCGGCGGCAGGGCCATTCGTGGCGTCGCCCGGACGTGTTGGGACAGCCCCCTCCGGGGACAGCCCCTGGGCCTGGTCGTCAGGGCCGGTCGGCGGGTCGGCCGGGACAGTCCCCTGTGGGGACTGTCCCTGGTTGCTTCTGTCGTTGCGATCGGTCACGAGGAGGTCTTCGCCTCCTCGTCGATCACCTCGTAGTCGGCGTCCTCGACGACCTCGTCGTCGGAGCCGCCGTTCGTGGTGCCCCCGCTCGACTGCGCCTGCGCCGTCGCCTGGGCGTAGACCGCCTCGGCGAGCTTCTGCGACGCCTGCTGCAGCGCCTCGGTCTTCGAGCGGATCTCGCCGATGTCGCCGGTCTCGAGCACCCCGCGGAGCTCCATGATCCGGCCCTCGATCGTCGAGGCGTCCGCCGGGTCGAGCCTGTCGCGGTGGTCGCGGAGCGAGCGCTCGGTCTGGTACGCGAGCGTCTCCGCCTGGTTGCGGGCGTCGGCCAGCTCGCGCAGCCTGTGCGCCTCGTCGCTGTGCGACTCAGCCTCGCGGATCATGCGCTCGACCTCCTCGGACTGGAGGCCCGAGCCGCCCTCGATCTTGATGCGCTGCTCGTTGCCGGTGCCGAGGTCCTTGGCCGACACGTGGATGATCCCGTCCGCGTCGATGTCGAAGGAGACCTCGATCTGCGGCATGCCGCGCGGCGCCGGCGGGATGCCGACGAGCTGGAACTTGCCGAGCGTCTTGTTGAACCCGGCCATCTCCGACTCGCCCTGGAGCACGTGCACCTCGACCGACGGCTGGTTGTCCTCCGCGGTCGTGAACGTCTCGGACTTCTTGGTCGGGATGGTCGTGTTGCGCTCGATCAGCTTCGTCATCACGCCGCCCTTGGTCTCGATGCCGAGGGAGAGCGGGGTGACGTCCAGCAGGAGCACGTCCTTGACCTCGCCGCGCAGGACGCCCGCCTGGATGGCGGCGCCGACGGCGACGACCTCGTCCGGGTTCACGCCGCGGTGCGGGTCCTTGCCGATGAGCTCCTTGACCTTCTCCTGCACGGCCGGCATGCGGGTCATGCCGCCGACGAGCACGACGTGCTCGATGTCCTTCGGCTCCAGGCCCGCGTCGGCGAGCGCCTGCTTGGTCGGGCCGACGGTGCGGTCGAGCAGGTCTGCGACCAGCTCCTCGAGCTTTGCGCGCGTGAGCTGAAGGTCGAGGTGCTTCGGGCCCTCCGGCGTGGCGGTGATGAAGGGCAGGTTGATCTGCGTCGTCATCGTGGACGACAGCTCGATCTTCGCCTTCTCCCCGGCCTCGTAGAGCCGCTGCAGGGCCATGCGGTCCTGGGCCAGGTCGATGCCCTGGTCGCGCTTGAACTCGGCGACCATCCAGTCGACGATCTGCTTGTCGAAGTTGTCGCCGCCGAGGTGGTTGTCCCCGTTCGTCGCCTTCACCTCGTACACGCCCTCGGCGAGCTCGAGGACCGAGACGTCGAACGTGCCGCCGCCGAGGTCGAACACGAGGATGACCTGGTCATTCTCCTTCTCGAGCCCGTAGGCGAGCGACGCGGCGGTCGGCTCGTTGATGATGCGCAGCACGTTCAGGCCGGCGATCTTGCCGGCGTCCTTGGTCGCCTCGCGCTGCGCGTTGTTGAAGTACGCCGGCACGGTGATCACGGCGTCCGTGACGGGCTCGCCGAGGTAGGCCTCCGCGTCCGTCTTCAGCTTCTGGAGGATCATCGCGGAGATCTCCGGCGGGGCGTAGTCCTTGCCCTCCGCCTTCACGCGGACGTCGCCGTTCGGGCCCTCGATGACCTCGTACGGGACGATCTTCATCTCTTCCGAGACCTCGCCGAACTTGCGGCCCATGAAGCGCTTGATCGAGAAGATCGTGTTGGTCGGGTTCGTGACCTGCTGACGCTTCGCGGGCGCGCCGACGAGCCGCTGGCCGTCCTTCGTGAACGCGACGACGGACGGCGTGGTGCGGCCGCCCTCGGCGTTCGGGATGACGGTCGGCTCGCCGCCCTCGAGCACGGCCATTGCCGAGTTGGTCGTGCCGAGGTCGATGCCGATGGTCTTTGCCATTGGGGTAAAACTCCTTTCTTGGCTTCTCTGCTGAGAAAATCTAAGTGTGATAGTAGCAAGTTTGAGGGGCTAGCGTCGAGCAATGCGGAGGGTTGCGCTGGCCACGTGCGCGGAGGTGCCCGAGCTGGACGAGGACGGGCCTGCGCTCGTCGCGGCGCTGCGCGCGCGGGGCGTGGAGCCGGTGGCGGCCGTGTGGGACGACCCGGCCGTCGACTGGTCACGGTTCGAGCTCGTCGTCCTGCGCTCGACGTGGGACTACGCCGAGCGCCGCGACGAGTTCCTCGCCTGGATCGAGCGCCTGCCGAGGGTGGTCAACCCGCCCGCGGTCGTGCGCTGGAACAGCGACAAGGCGTACCTGGGTGAGCTGGCGGCGGCCGGCATCCCCGTCGTCCCGACCACGTTCGTCGAGCCGGGCGACGCGCTCGAGCCGCCCGGCGAGCGCTTCGTGATCAAGCCGCGCATCTCGGCCGGTGGACGGGGCACGGCGAGCTACGAGGCGCACGAGCTCGAGGTCGCGCGCCGGCACCTCGAGGCGCTGCACGCGGCCGGGCGGCCGGCGATGCTGCAGCCCTACCTCGACGGCATCGACGCGGCCGGCGAGGCAGCGCTCATCTGGATCGGCGGCGAGTACTCGCACGCGATCACGAAGAGCGCGCTGCTGCGGCCGGGCCAGACGCCCGGCACGGAGCTGTTCCTGGCGGAGACGATCGCGGCGCGCGAGGCCTCAGCCGCGGAGCGGGACGCCGCCGAGCGCGCACTCGCCGCGCTCCCGTTTCGGCCGCACGCACTCGCGTACGCACGCGTGGACATGCTTCCGGCCGCGGACGGCCCGGTCGTGCTCGAGGTCGAGCTGACCGAGCCGTCGCTGTACCTGGGCTACGATCCGGCCGCGGCCGACCGGTTCGCGGACGCGATCGTCGAGGCGCTCTAGCCGGTCAGGCAGTCGCAGCGAGCGCGCGGGCTCGCGGCGGCGCGGTCGACTCGCGGACGACGAGGCGCGTCGCCGAGCTCGACGTGGAGCGTCTCGAACGCTCTGGCTGCTCGAGCAGGCGGATCGAGCAGGCTGACCGCCGTGCGTCCCATCTCGGCGAGCGGCTGGCGGACGGTCGTGAGCGCTCGGCGTGACGATGCGTCGCGTGCTCGACGTCGTCGAAGCCGACGACGGAGAGGTCCTCGGGCACGCGGAGGCCGCGCGCGCGCGCCGCCCGCATCGTCGCCGATCGCGATGTTGTCGTTGAACGCGAAGATCGCCGTCGGCGGGTCGGCGAGGTCGAGCAGGGCCTGGGCGGCCTCCGCGCCCGCCGTCGATCTCGAAGTCGGCCTCGACCTCGAGCTCCGGGTCGGGCAGGATGCCCGCCGCCGCGAGCGCCGCGTGGTAGCCGCGCAGGCGCTCCTCGGTCGCGACCCAGCCGGGCGGGCCGGTGATCGCGCCGATCCGCCGGTGGCCGAGCGAGAGCAGGTGGCGCATCGCCTGGTCGGCGCCCGACGTGTGCGCCGCCGAGACCGACGGGAATGCGCTCGTCGAGCGGCATGCAGCGGGTCGACGACGACGAAGCGGTAGCCCGCGTCGAGGAGGCGCTCGAGCTCGTCGCTCGACTCCTCCGGCAGGACGATGAGCGCGCCGTCGGTGCGCGCCGTGCATCAGCCGGTCGAGCAGCGAGACCTCGCGGTCGTGCTCGTGCTCGGTCGGGCGAGAGCACGACGCGCATGTCCTGCTCGTACAGCGCCTCGGCCGCGCCGGCGAGGATCGCCGAGAAGTACGCGGGATAGACGAGCGGCACGAGCACGCCGACGAGCCCGGTGCGGCCGGCCGAGAGCCCGCGTGCGCTGCGGTTCGCGGTGTAGCCGTGCTCGCGGATGACCCGCCGAGACGAGCTCGCGCGTCTCGGCGGCGACGTCGTCCCGCCCGTTGAGGACGCGCGAGACCGTGGCGATCGAGACCCCGGCCAGGTCGGCGATCTCGCGGATCGTCACTCGCTTGCCGCTGGGGACGGCCATCGACCGTCCATTGAAGCACTTTCCGGAACGTTCCCGAGAACCCGGAGCCATCCGATCGGCTAACACCACTGCTTGACTTGCCACTGTAACAACAGTGGTAACAGTTCCGGAAACGTTTCCGGCGTCAACGCACGCGTCGCCCGTCGCCCAACGATGGGCGAGAAAGGACAGCCAGATGCGACGTAGCTTCCGCACTCGACTGCGCTCGCCGCCGCCGACAGCCGCGGCCTCGCCGTCCTCGCGACTCGTCGGCGACCGCGTCGGCCCCCGCTGCCACCGCGACGGACCAGCTCGTACGGCCGCGGCACAAGCTGCCTCGTCATGACCGGCTCCGGCGACCCGGCCTTCGTCAAGAACTTCAACCCGTACACCGGCGCCGGCCTGCCGAGCGGCTCCATTCGTCGCAGGGCGCGTTCTACGAGCCGCTGATCATCACCGGCGACGGCGGCCGTCAAGCACGGTTCCGTGGCTCGCCCGCAGCTGGAAGTGGACGCAACGGCAACAAGACGCTCACGCTCCAGATCGCCAAGAACGCGAAGTGGTCGGACGGCAAGCCGCTCACCGTCGACCGACGTCGTCTACAGCCTCACGGCCGGCCAGCCAGGACGCCGTCATGGATCGCATCGGCCTCACCGGCGCCGGCAACAACATCACGTCGATCAAGGCGCAGGGCTCGCACACGGTCATGATCACGCTGAAGACGTCCGACTCGCAGTTCATCGCGGCGATCCTGAACCGCGCAGTTCGTCGTCCCGCAGCACATCTGGTCGAAGGTGAAGGATCCTGCGACGTTCACGAACTCGAACCCGGTCGGCTCCGGCCCGTTCAACGTGATCACCCGCTTCACGACGCAGGACTACGTCTTCGCGCAAGAACCCGCACTACTGGCAGGCCGGGCCTCCCGAAGATCGCGTGCCTCGAGTACGTGCAGGCCGCCTCGAACGACGCCGCGCTCGCGCTGATCCAGAGCGGCCAGGTCGACTGGACGCACAACTTCGTCCCGAACGTCGAGAAGGCGTACGAGGCGAAGGACCCGGCGCACTTCCACGCGCTTCTACGCGACGACCGCGTATCCGATCTCGCTCATCTTCGACGACACGCAGTACCCGTACAGCCTGGCCGCCTTCCGCAAGGCGCTCAGCCTCGCGATCGACCGCAACTCGGTCTCGAAGCTCGGCGAGTACGGCTACGCGCCGCCGACCGACGCGATCGGCCTCAACGGGCTCTTCCCGAGGTGGGTCACCGACAAGTCGGTGAAGGCGCAGGCGAAGTCGATGGCGACGTACAACCCGGCGGCCGCGAAGACGATGCTCACGAACGCCGGCTTCACGTACAAGGGCAGCCAGCTGCATCGACCCGAAGGGCAACGCCGTCAAGCTCGACATCCACGTGATCTCGGGCTGGTCGGACTGGGTCGCCTCGAACCAGATCATCACGAAGAACCTGCAGGCGATCGGCATCGACTCGCAACGTCGCCCTCGAGCCCGACTGGGGCTCGTGGTATCCCGAACGCGTTCTCGACGAAGAACCCGACGCTGCTCTGGCAGGGCGGCTCGCAGGGCTCGCCGTACGGGTACTTCTACGCGAACCTCTCGAAGAACGCGTTCATCCCGTCGGGCCAGGACGGCACGCCGACCGGCAACTGGGAGCACTACTCGAACGACAAGGCGACGACCCTGCTCAACCAGTGGAAGGTGACGCTCGACGTCGACGAAGCAGCAGCAAGATCGCGACGCAGCTCGAGAAGATCTGGCTGCAGACAGCTCCCGATCGTCCCGCTGTTCATCGGCGCCGCGCTGGTCGACGTACAGCACGAAGTACTTCCACTGCTTCGCGACGCCGAAGAACTTCTACGGCGACCCGATCTTCACGACGTTCCCCGACAACATCCTGCTCTTCACGCCGCATCTGCCCGGGCGGGAAGGCCGGGGCAGTAACGCCCAACGCAGGTACCCTCCATGCCGGCGGGCGGGGCTGACCCCGCCCCGCCCGCCGGCCTACTCTGAGGAGCCGACATGCGCTGGTTCGCCCGCCGCCTCGTCTTCTACGTCTTCGCGCTCTGGGTCGCGCTGACGATCAACTTCCTGCTGCCGCGGCTGATGCCCGGCAGCCCGATCGCCGGCGTGCTCCAGCACCTGAGCCCGGCGCAGCTCCGCGCGAACCCCGGCATCATCAAGACGTACCAGGCGCTGCTCGGCGGCGGCCACCACTCGATCTGGCAGGACTACATCATCTACCTCGGCACCGGATCGTCGCACTTCGACTTCGGCATCTCGACGTCGAACTACCCGACGCCGGTCTCCGAGGTCGATCGGCCGCACGCTCCCGTACTCGATCTTCCTCGTCGGCGTCGCGTTCATCATCTCGTTCGTCGTCGGCATCGGCCATCGGCATGGTCGCCGCGTGGCGCCGCGGCGGCGTCGTCGACAACTTCGTCGTCCCGACGTTCATGACGCTCGGCGCCTTCCCCGCGTTCTTCATCGCGCTGCTCGGGCTCTACTTCCTCGGGCTCAAGGCGGGCTGGTTCCCGATCCAGCACGCCTACGACAGCGACGTCATCCCCGGCTTCAACTGGACGTTCCTCTCGAGCGCGTTCCGCCACGCGCAGCTGCCGATCCTCGTGCATCATCGTCGCCTACGCGGGCGGCTGGGTGCTGAACATGCGCACGGTGATGATCAACACGATCGGCGAGGACTACGTGACGATGGCGCACGCGAAGGGCCTGCCGCGACCGCCGCGTGATGACGCGCTACGCCGGGCGGAACGCGATCCTGCCGCCGCTCAACGGCTTCGCCGCGCTCTTCGCGAGCGCCGTCGGCGGGCTCGTCTTCGTCGAGTACGTCTTCAGCTACCCCGGCGCGGGCTACACGCTGCAGCAGGCCGTGCTCGGCAACGACTACGCGCTCGCGCAGGCGATCCTCGTCGTCCTCTCGGTCTGCGTGATCGTCGCCAACCTCATCATGGACCTCCTCAACTTCGTCCTCGACCCGCGGCTCCGGACCGGCTGATGTCGCAGCTCGACCCCGCACTCGAACGTCACGCATCACTGCGCCGCCCCGGCGCGCTGCTCGGCCGGCTGCGCGTGCCCGGCTGGCTCGTGCTCCTGCTCCGCAACCGCAAGTCGCGCCTCGGGCTGCTGCATGGTCGCGTTCATCGTCATCATCGCCCTGATCGCGCCGCTGATCTCGGTCGCCGCACCCGAACGACTTCAACCTGCTCGCCGCCCGGCAGGCGCCGTCGTGGCACCACCTCTTCGGGACGACCGACCAGGGCAGCGACATCTTCTCGCAGGTCGTCGCTCGGCGCCCGCCGCTCGCTCCTGCTCGGCGTCGCCGCCGGCGCGCTCGCGACCGCGATCGCGGCGGTGCTCGGCATCACCGCCGCCTACGTCGGCGGCTCGTCGACGAGATCGTCAACCTCCTGACCAACGTCTTCCTCGTCATCCCGGCGATCCCGCTCCTCATCGTCGTCTCCGGCTACCTGCAAGGCGCGCGGGATGAGCACGATGATCTTCGTCCTCGCGCCGTCCTCTGGGCGTTCGAGGCGCGCATCCTCCGCGGCCAGGCGCTGTCGCTGAAGAACCGCGACTTCGTCGCTCGCCGCGAAGGCCGCCGGCGAGTCGACGTCGGCGCATCGTCTTCGGCGAGCTGATGCCGAACATGATCAGCCGCATCGCGGCGGCGTTCGTGCTCGTCTTCTACGTCGCGCTCCTCGTCGACGCCGGGCTCGAGTTCCTCGGCCTCGGCGACATGTCGGCGACGAGCTGGGGCGTCGACCCTCTACTGGGCGCAGACGAACTCGACCGTGCTCCAGGGCGAGTGGTGGCCGTTCTTCTTCCCGGGCGCTCGCGCTCGCGCTTCACCGTCCTCGGGCTCGTGCTCATCCTCGCCGGCATCGACGAGGTCAGCAACCCGCGCCTGCGCACGGAGAAGGTCGAGCAGCAGAGCGGCTCGCCTGCGCTCGGCGGCCGATGCTCGCGCGCGCGAGGCGCGCATGACAGCGCTCGCGAGGAGCCGCGCGAGACGCTGCGCCGAGACGCTGCTCGAGTGCGCAGCTCGCGTCGAGTACGGGCGCGCCCGCGCCGTCGACGGCGTCGACCTGCAGATCCGCCAGGGCGAGATCCTCGGGCTCGCCGGCGAGTCCGGCTGCGGGAAGAGCACGATCGCGAACGCCGTGCATGCAGATCCTGCGCCCGCCGGCGCACATCGCCGGCGGCAGCATCCTCTTCCGCGGCGAGGACCTCGTCGCGCAGAGCGACGAGGAGCTGCGCCGCTTCCGCTGGCGCAACGTCTCGATGGTCTTCCAGAGCGCGATGAACGCGCTCAACCCCGTCATGCGCGTCGGCGACCAGTTCGTCGACATGATGCAGGCGCACGAGCGGATCTCGAAGCGCCGCGCGCTCGTCCGCGCGGGCGAGCTGCTCGAGCTCGTCGGCATCGACCGGCGCCGCGTGCGCGCGTACCCGCACGAGCTCTCCGGCGGCATGCGCCAGCGCGTGATCATCGCGATGGCGCTCGCGCTCAGCCCGGAGCTGCGTCATCCTCGACGAGCCGACGACGGCGCTCGACGTCGTCGTGCAGCGCGAGATCCTCCAGCAGGTCGAGGCGCTCAAGCGCGACTTCGGCTTCGCCGTCCTCTTCATCACGCACGACCTCTCGCTCCTGCTCGAGTTCGCCGACCGGATCGCGATCATGTACGCGGGCGAGATCGTCGAGACGGCGCCGGCGCGAGCGCTCGCGGCGAAGCCGCTGCACCCGTACACGCAGGGGCTGCTCGCGTCGTTCCCGCCGCTGACCGGGCCGCGGACGCGGCTCACCGGCATCCCCGGCGCGCCGCCGGACCTGCGCGACCCGCCGACCGGCTGCCGCTTCCATCCGCGCTGCCCGCACTGCCTGCCGGAGAACGCCGCGCTGTACCTGCGCCAGACGACCGAGCGGCCCGTCCTGCGCGAGATCGCGCCGGGCCACCAGGTCGCCTGCCACCTCGTCGAGGAAGGTGCGTGAGCGTGAGCGCAGCTCGAGGTTCGCGACCTGACGAAGCACTTCGCGATCGGCAGCGCGGTTCGCACGCCGCAGCACGTCCACGCGGTCGACGACGTCTCGTTCGCGCTCCGGCCCGGCACGATCACCGCGCTCGTCGGCGAGAGCGGCAGCGGCAAGAGCACCGTCGCCCGGCTCCTCGCGCGGCTCGTACGACCCGACCGTCGGGCGCCGTCCTCTTCGACGGCGGCGACGTCGCGCAGGTCACGCGGCGCAAGGACGATCCTCGCGCTACCGCTCGCAGGTGCAGATGATCTTCCAGGACCCGTTCGGGTCGCTGAACCCGGTCAAGACGGTCCGCCACCACATCGAGCGGCCGCTGCGGATCCACCAGCATCGTGCCGTCCGGCCAGGTCGAGGAGCGCGTGTACGAGCTGCTGCGCGACGCGTCGGCCTCGTCCCGCCGGAGGAGATCGCGGCGAAGTACCCGCACGAGCTCTCGGGCGGCCAGCGCCAGCGCGTCGCGATCGCGCGCGCGCTCGCGGTCGAGCCGAAGGTCGTGCTCGCGGACGAGCCGACGAGCATGCTCGACGTCTCGATCCGCATCGGGATCCTGAACCTGATGCTCAAGCTCAAGGAGGAGCGCGGCATCGCGTTCCTCTACGTCACGCACGACCTCGCGAGCGCGCGCTACGTCGCCGACGACATCCTCGTCATGTACGCCGGCCAGATCGTCGAGCAGGGCCCGGTCGAGGAGGTGCTCGCCGAGCCGCTCCACCCGTACACGCGGCTGCTGTCTCGGCCGCGCCCGATCCCGGCGAGCGCATCGTCGACCGCGGCATCGGAGCGACCGGGCCGCGCGTCCGCGGCCGTCGACCCCGGCCGCCGGCTGCCGCTTCGTCGACCGCTGCCCGCTCGCCATCGCCGTCTGCTCCGCGGTCACGCCGCAGCTCGTCGAGACGACGCGCCGGCCACGCGGCCCGCTGCCACGTCACCGCTCCTCGTCAACCTCGACCTGAACCGAGAGGACACCGACATGCCAGCCGACGCCTGCAGCTCCTTCCCCGCCGACTTCGTCTGGGGCGCCGCCACGGCCTCGTACCAGATCGAGGGCGCCGCGCACGAGGACGGCCGCGGCGAGAGCGTCTGGGACCGCTTCTCCGCGACGCCCGGCAAGGTGCGGAACGGCGACACCGGCGAGGTCGCGTGCGACTTCTACCACCGCTATCCGCGACGACATCGCGCTGATGACGGAGCTCGGCCTCGACGCGTTCCGGTTCTCGATCGCGTGGCCGCGCGTCCTGCCGGAGGGCCGCGGCCGCGTCAACCAGGCGGGTCTCGACTTCTACGACCGGCTCGTCGACGAGCTGCTCGAGCAGCGGCATCGAGCCGTTCCCGACGCTCTTCCACTGGGACATGCCGCAGGCGCTCGAGGACGAGGGCGGCTGGCCGGCCCGCGCGACCGCCGAGGCGTTCGTCGAGTACGCCGAGGTCGTCGCGGCGCGGCTCGGCGACCGCGTCACGCACTGGATCGACGCACAACGAGCCGTGGGTCGTACGCGTGGATCGGCCACTCCTGGGGCGAGCACGCGCCGGGGCGGACGAGCGAGCGCGACGCGGTCGCGGTCGCCGCATCACCTGCTGCTCTCGCACGGCTGGGCGGTCGAGGCGATCCGGCGCGCCGCGCCGGACGCGCAGGTCGGGATCATGCTCAACCTCTCGCACGCGTACCCCGCGTCGGACGACGCCCGAGGACGAGGCGGCCGCCTGGCGAGGTCGACGGCGAGCGACAACCGCTGGTTCCTCGACCCGCTCTTCCGCGGCGTCGTATCCCGCCGACCTGCTCGAGCGCAACGCGCTCGTCGCGCCGCTCGTGCAGCGACGGCGACCTCGAGGCGATCGCCGCGCCGATCGACTTCCTCGGCGTCAACAACTACTTCCGCGTCGTCGTCGGCGCCGGCGACGGACGGCCCGCGCCTCGTCGCGCGACCCGGAGGCGCAGCACACCGACATGGGCTGGGAGGTCTATCCCGACGGCCTGCTACGCAGCTGCTCGTGCGCCTCGCCGAGGACTACGCGCCGCCCGCGATCTACGTGACCGAGAACGGCGCCGCCTTCGGCGACGTCCGCGTCCACGACGGCCGTGTGCACGACCCCGAGCGCACCGCGTACCTCGCCAGTCGCACATCGACGCGGTCGGCCGCGCGATCGCCGACGGCGCGCCGGTGAAGGGCTACTTCGTGTGGAGCCTGCTCGACAACTTCGAGTGGGCGCACGGCTACTCGAAGCGGTTCGGGATCGTCTACGTCGACTACCCGACGCTCGAGCGCGTGCCGAAGGACAGCTTCTACTGGTATCGCGACTTCATCGGCAGCCGGCCCCGCCAGCCGGCCCCCTCGCCGGTGGCCGCGGGCTAGGGGGCCGCCGCCCGGGTACCCTCACTGCATGGAGCCGCTCCGCGACGCGTGGGGACGCGAGATCAAGAGCCTCCGGGTCTCGGTCACCGACAAGTGCAATTTCAGGTGCCGGTATTGCATGCCCGCCGAAGGCCTGGAGTGGCTCGGCCGCGACGAGCTCCTGACGTTCGAGGAGCTGGCCCGGCTCGTGGGCGTGATGGCGTCCATGGGCGTCGAGGAGGTTCGGCTGACGGGCGGCGAGCCGCTCGTTCGCCGCGACCTGCCGGTGCTCGTGTCGCTGCTCGCGCCGATCCCCGGCGTCACCGACCTGTCGCTGACGACGAACGGCGTGCTGCTCGACCGCTATGCCGGCCCGCTCGTCGAGGCCGGCCTGCGCCGCGTGAACGTCTCGCTCGACTCGCTGTCGCACGTCCGGTTCGCCGAGATCACGCGGCGTGACGCGCTGGACCGCGTGCTCGCCGGCCTCCAGGCCGCCGAGGCCTACCCCGAGCTGAGCCCGATCAAGGTCAACTGCGTGGCCATCCGCGGGTTCACGGAGGAGGAGGTGCCCGCCTTCGCGGAGCTGGCGCGGCGCAAGCCGTACGTCGTCCGCTTCATCGAGTTCATGCCGCTCGACGCCGACCAGGCGTGGCGCGGCGACGACGTGCTCACGGGCGGCGAGATCCGTGCGCTGATCGAGGAGCACTGGCCGCTCGAGGAGATCCCGGCGAAGGCATCCTCCACGGCGCGGCGCTTCCGGTTCGCCGACGGCACGGGCGAGATCGGCTTCGTCAACCCGGTCTCCGAGCCGTTCTGCTCGACCTGCGACCGCATCCGGCTGACCGCCGACGGCCAGCTCCGCACCTGCCTCTTCTCGCGACGCGAATGGGATCTCAAGACGCCGCTTCGCGAGGGGGCGTCCGACGAGGAGCTCGCCGCGCTCGTGCGCTGGGCCGTGCAGCACAAGGAGCTCAAGCACCGCATCAACGAGCCGGGCTTCGTCCGGGCGTCGCGGTCGATGTCGCAGATCGGCGGTTAAGAGGCCAGGAAGCTCGACGGTGGCCGCGAATGCCGACGGGTTGTCCGGGTAAGATATTTGGTGCCCCCAAGGCTTCTTCGACTCTGATGTCCGCTTCAGCCGCAACCGTCAACCGCCGGTCGTTCCTCCCGCGTGGGTGGGGGGATTTCCTGCTGCAGCTCTGCATCTGGTTCGGCTTCCTGGCCGCCTACGAGATCGCGCGCGGCGTCGCCGACCGCGACCCCTCGAGGGCATTCGCGAACGGCCGTCGGATCATCAACCTCGAGGGGCCGAACCGCCTCTACGAGCTGACGTTCCAGCGGGTGATCAGCTCCCATGGGTTCCTCGAGGCGGCTGCCTCCTGGTCGTACTGGGGCTCCCAGTTCACCGTCCTCGGGCTCGCGCTGCTGTGGGTGTACCTGCGGCGGAACGACGCCTTTTACCGCTTCCGCAACGCGATCATGCTCGCGAACGTGATCGGCCTCGTCGGCTACGTGCTGCTGCCGACGGCGCCGCCGCGGATGTTCCCGAGCTTCGGCTTCGTCGACTCGCTCTCAGACTTCGGCGGCATCTCGCACGGCAGCCTGGTCGTCCAACTCGCGTCGAACCCGTACGCGGCCGTGCCGAGCCTGCACGCGGCCGACGCGCTGATCGTCGGCGTCGTGCTGGCGTCGCAGGTGCGCTCGCTGCCGATGAAGGTGGTCTGGCTGCTGTGGCCGGTGTGGGTCTGGATCGTCGTGATGGCGACGGGCAACCACTTCTGGATCGACATCGTCGCCGGCGTGCTCGTCGCGATGCTGTCCTGCGCGATCATCTACCGGCGCCCGCTCCAAGCCCGCCTCCTCGCGCTCGCGCACGCCGCGTAACGGCCTGAATGCCCCTTCCAGCAATGGTCAGGGCGTCCCTGACGGCCCCAGGGGCCGCCATGCTGCGTCCTCGGTCACCCCAATATGCCGGCATATGGGGGTTCCCTGCGTCCTTGCCTGACGGCCCCTGGCAGTCGTCAGGAACGCGAGACCATCACTGGAAGGGGCATTGATGGCCGGCGGCGCGGCGCGACTCCAGCGCCTCTACATCGACGGCGTCCGCCGCGCGGCGGCGAACAGCGTCGACGGCCTCGCCCGCACTCGCGTCTCGCCCAACGCGCTCACGGCCATGGGCGTGTCGCTCTGCATCCTCGCCTCGTTCGTCGTCTACTTCGAGTACCGCAACGAGATCCTGTTCTTCTGGCTCGGCGCGGCGCTCTTCATCATCGGGTCGATCCTCGACATCCTGGACGGCGCGCTCGCCCGGCGGTCGAACCGCGCGACAACGTTCGGCGCGTTCGTGGACTCGACGACCGACCGGCTCGGCGAGGCGTTCATGCTCGGCTCGATCGCGCTCGTCTTCATGCGCGACGGCGAGGAGTTCGCCCTGGCCGCCGCCTTCGCCGCGCTGACCGCGTCATTCCTCGTCAGTTACACACGCGCGCGCGCGGAGGCGCTCGGGCTGCGAGGCGACGTCGGGCTCGGGTCGCGAGCGGAGCGGGTCGTCGTCATCTCGGCCGGGCTCATCCTGGCGCCGTGGGGCGTGCTGCCGTGGGCGATCTACCTGCTCAACATCACCGCCTGGACGACCGTGGCGCAGCGTGTGTTCAGCGTACGCCGCCAGCTGCGGGATGCAGGCTAGTGATAGCACTTAACTGCTAGCGCATAGCAGGTTTGTGTTATGGTGCGTGGGTGGCGACGGAACGCAGCACCGTGCTCGTCCGGCTTCCCGCGGCCGTCAAGGAGCGACTCGCGGCCGAGGCCGGGACGACAGGCCAGAGCCTGAACGATCTCGCCGTCAGCATCCTGGCGGCGCGTTTCGCCGTCCCGTATACGCCGACCGGCCGCCGAGCGGCCGCGCCCCGCGCCACCGGCGACGTCCTGCTGCGGATGCCGCCGGAGCTCAAGGACAAGCTTGCGCGCCGCGCCTCCGAGCGCCGGCGGTCGACCAACGACCTGATCGTGGAGACGCTCGCGGAGCGGCTCGGCGTCACGACCGAAAGGACACCTCGCATGGCACAGACCAACGGCAGCTCGAACGGCCGCCACCGCGGCGACGACAAGGTTCGCGTCGCGATCATCGGCGTGGGCAACTGCGCAAACTCGCTGCTCCAGGGCGTCGAGTTCTACAAGGACGCCCCGGACGATCAGTTCGTCCCCGGCCTCATGCACGTCAACCTCGGCGGCTACCACGTGCGCGACGTCGAGTTCACGGCGGCGTTCGACGTCGTCAAGGGCAAGGTCGGCGCCGACCTCGCAGACGCGATGTGGGCGCACCCGAACGACACCATCAAGTTCGCCGATGTCCCGAAGACGGGCGTCACCGTCTCGCGCGGGATGACGCACGACGGGCTCGGGAAGTACCTCTCCGAGATCGTCGAGAAGGCGCCCGGCGACACCGACGACGTGGTCGGGATCCTCAAGGAGACCAAGACCGACGTCGTCGTCAACTACCTCCCGGTCGGCTCCGAAGAGGCGACCAAGTGGTACACGGAGCAGATCCTCCAGGCCGGCTGCGCGATGGTGAACTGCATGCCCGTCTTCATCGCGAAGGGCGGCCACTTCGGCCGCCGCTTCGAGGACGCGGGCCTGCCGATCATCGGCGACGACATCAAGTCGCAGGTCGGCGCGACGATCACGCACCGGGTGCTCACGAGTCTCTTCCGCGAGCGCGGCGTGCACCTCGACAAGACGATGCAGCTCAACGTCGGCGGCAACTCCGACTTCCTCAACATGCTGGAGCGCAGCCGCCTCGAGTCCAAGAAGATCTCGAAGACGAACGCGGTCACGTCGATGCTGGACTACGACCTCGGCGAGGGCAACGTGCACGTCGGCCCGTCCGACTACGTGCCGTTCCTGACCGACCGCAAGTGGGCGTACATCCGCATGGAGGGCACGACCTTCGGCAACGTGCCCCTGAACCTGGAGCTCAAGCTCGAGGTCTGGGACTCGCCGAACTCGGCCGGCATCGTCATCGACGCGGTGCGCATGGCGAAGCTCGCCCTGAACAACGGGCTGGGCGGCGCCCTGGAAGGCCCGAGCTCGTACCTGATGAAGTCGCCGCCGAAGCAGATCGCGGACGACGACGCGTACGAGGCGGTCGAGAAGTTCATCGAGGAGAACGCCCGCAAGCCGGTCAAGGTGGCCGCAAAGGCGTGAGCGTCGCGCAGACGTGAGTCTGAGGTTCCAGCCGGCGGCCGAGCTCGAGCTCGGCCGCCTGGCCGGCCTCTTCACCGCGGCGTACGAGGGCTACCTCGTCCCTTTCTCGATCGACGAGCGGACGCTCCGCTTCATGGTCGACGCCTACGACCTCGATCTCGACGCCTCGCGGGTTGCCCTGCTGGACGGCGTGCCGGTCGGGCTCGCCAACGTCTCGGTACGCGGTGACCGCGCCTGGATCGGCGGCGTCGGCGTCACGCCGTTCGGCCGCCGGCGCGGCATCGGCGAGCAGCTGATGCGCCGGGTCATCGACCAGGCGCGCGAGCGGGGCGCGAGCGTCGTCCAGCTCGAGGTCATCGAGGGCAACGACCCGGCGCTGGCGCTCTACGAGAAGATCGGCTTCGAGCACGTGCGCCACGTGGACGTCTGGATCCTCGACGCCGA
The DNA here is from genome assembly GCA_963817375.1 of uncultured Thermoleophilia bacterium. Lineage (GTDB taxonomy): Bacteria > Actinomycetota > Thermoleophilia > Gaiellales > Gaiellaceae > JACVRM01. Next base: position 244,075 of record CAWFOB010000005.1, read on the forward strand.
TCCCGAGGCGCCCGGCGGCGTGGCCGACACCGAGGTCGAGGCAGCGCACGAGCGGATTCGCTCCCTGCGCCGCGCGGAGGAGCCCTGGCAGCGCGACGACCGGACACTCGCGCGGTTGCGGTCGCTGGAGCCGCCGCTGCGTGCGCTCGGCGTCGACGGCGGGGCGGCGATCGTCCGGCCGACACCCGTGGCGGCCTCCGTGATCCAGATCGGCGGCGACGAGGCGGCGGCGCGCGCGCTGCTCGAGACACTCCGCCGCGAGGGCTCGGTGAACGTGCTCAACCTGCCGGACGACGAGCCGGCGGCGGGGGCGTTCCGCGCGCTCGGCGGCCGGGTTGCCGTGCGCCAGCGCGAGCTGACGCTCAGCCTCTGAGCCGGAGCGCACGCTCGAGCCACACGGGCGCCCCTGCGGGCCGAAGCTTCTCGACCGCCTCGTCCGCCGGTGCGGTGCCCAGCCGCGCCGCGAAGTAGGCGAACGCGCCGTCCGCGACCGGCGGCAGGTCGTGGCGACGCGCCCGGCCGATCGCCTCCTGCGCACGCGCGGGCTCCCAGCTCGCGAGCAGGACGTCGGCGGCCTCGAGGAAGCTGGGCAGGAACGACCACGTGTCGAATGCCGGCAGCGCGGCGTCGTCGTCCCGCGGGTACTGGACGGTCCGGCCGAGCCCGGCTGCCTCGAAGCGCAGATCGGCAGCCGTCGACATGACGCGCGCCCAGGGCGCGGGCACGTCGGGGAAGAAGGCGCGGGCGCGCTCGGCGAAGGCGTGGGCGCCGCGGAGGAGCTCCTCGTCGCCCCGCTCGGACGCGATCGGGACGACCGCGTACCAGGTGCGGATCGCGGCACGGGTGTAGGCGTTCGCTTCCGCGATCTCGAGGGCACGGCGCGCAGCGCCGACGGCAGCGTCCCAGTCGCCGCCGACGAGGTGGTACTCGACCCAGCTGTACTCCACCCAGGCAAGCTGCTCGCGCAGGCCATGCGCGACCGCGAGCTCGGCGGCGTCGTCGAGCGCAACGGCCGCCGCAACGGGGTCGGTGTCGAGCAGGAACGCAGCCTCGGTACGGCGCGCGGACGCGGCGGTCAGCCAGCGGCCGCGCTCGGACGCGAGCGCTCGGACCGACCGGAGGTCGGCGATCACGCGCGCGGGATCCTCCTCGACGCTCGATCGGAACATGCGGGCATCGAGCTCGAGGTCGGCGTCGCGCGCGCGCTGGGCGAGCGCGATCGCGCGCTCGGTGTCGCGCATCGGCTCCTCGGTCTCGTCGGTTCCCATTCCCCGGCCCATCGCCCGCAGGAGCAGGAGGCGCGCGGTCTCGGCGTCGTCGGCTTCCCCGAGCAGGGCGAGCGCGTCGTCCGCGAGCTGCTCCGCCTCGGCGAACCGCACCTGCTGGTTCGCGACCCGGCCGAGCGCGGCGGTCGCCGCCGCGTACTCCTGCCGTCCTTCGGCCTCCCCGATCAGGGGCCCGGCGAGCTCGCGCGCTCGCTCGAGCTGGGCGCGCGCCTCGTCCATGTCGCCGCCCTCGGCCACGACCTCGCCGAGCAGGCGCCGGCGGCGCGCCGGGTCGAGGCCCGCCTGCTCGCCCAGCTCGAGCGAGCGCCCGAGCAGCGCCGCGGCCGTCTCGTGCGCGGCGAGCTCGTGCGCGCGCTCGGCGCCCGCCTCGAACCAGCGCGCCGCCGCCGCGGCGGCCTCCTCGCGTGTAACCCCGGGCGCAAGCTCCTGCACGAGGCGGGGCGCGCTTTCGACCGCGGCCGCCCAGTGGCGGCCGATCACCTCGGCCAGGCTCCCGCCGAGTCCCTCCAGCCAGCGGGCGAGGCGCACGTGCAGCTCGGCACGCTCCGCGCGGGCGAGACTGGCGTAGCCGGCATCGCGGAGGAGCGCGTGGCGGTACGCGTAGATGGAGCCGAAGACCGGGTCGGGATCCGGGCCGGCGACGAGCGCTCGCCGCTCGAGCACGGCGAGGTCCTCCTCCGGGGCGTCGATGCCGAGCGGCTCGAGCGCGGCGGCCGGGAAGCGGCGGCCGGGGACGGACGCGCGGCGGACGATCTGCCGCGGGCCGGCGGGGAGGTCGTCCAGCTGGGCGGCGTAGATCGTCTGCACCGTGCTCGGGATCGCGATCTCCGCCGGGTCGTCGCGCAGGTTCCAGCCGCCGTCGCCGGCGACGAGCACGCCGCTCGAGATCCAGCTGCGGAGGAGCTCCTCGACGAAGAGGGCGTTGCCCCCTGCGACGGCGGCGATCCGCTCGACGAGCGTGTCGGGCAGCGCACCGCCGACCAGGGTCTCGGCGAGCTCGGCCGTGCTCGCCGGCGAGAGCGGTTCCAGGTCGAGGATCTCGGCGCCCGGCAGGCGGTCGCGGGCGATGGGCCGTGCTGTGGTGAGCACGAGGCGTCCGGCCGCCGCCGGCGGCCCGCCGGCGTGCTCCAGGAAGGCCAACAGGTCGCCGCTCGCCCAGTGGACGTCCTCCACGACCCATATGGCCGGTCGACCCGCAGCGAGCGCGTCGAGCGCCTCGAGCCACGCCGCGAACGCGGCGTCGCGGTCGGTGTAGGCCGCGCGCTCGCCGGGGGCGAGCACGCCGGCGACGGTATCCGCGACGACCTCCGCGCGCGGGCCGGTCATCAGCTCGAGCAGGCGCGTGCGGGCATCGGCGCCCGCGAGCCCCGAGGCGAGCAGCTGCGCAACGCCGTCGTAGGGGCTGAGCACGTCGGGGCGCAGCCGCGCCCGCAGGACGGCGGCGTCGACCGCTGCCGCCAGCTCGTCGACGAGGCGCGTCTTGCCGACCCCGGGCGGGGCGACGATGTGCGCGCGGCCGACCTTCCCGGGCGCCGTCGCGGCCAACCCGCGCAGCCGCTCGAGCTCGGTGTCGCGGCCCAGCATCGGCGCCCGGATCCCGCGCATCGCCCGCTCGCGCGACGGCTCGGGCTCCTCGGCGACGGCGTGCCACGCCTTCGTCGGCGCCGCCTTCCCTTTCAGCTCGAGCTCGCCGGCGTCCTCGAGCACGATCGCGCCGGCGACCGCGAGTGCGGTTTCATCGCCAACGAGGACGCCGCCCGGCCGGGCGGCCGCCTGGAAGCGCGCCGCGACGTTGACGGCGTCGCCGGTCACCGGGCCACGCTCGGCCGTCGCTTCCCCGTAGACCACCTCGCCGGTGTTCACGCCGACGCGGAGGCGCAACTCGCCCTGGGCGAGCCCGAGCCGGGCGCCGAGCAGGTCGACCGCGGCGGCGAGCGCGAGCCCGGCGCGCACGGCGCGGACGGCATCGTCGTCCCGGACACGGGGAACGCCGAACACGGCGACGGCGGCGTCGCCGATGAACTTCTCGAGCAGCCCACCGTGGCGAGACACGGTGTCGCGCACGGCGTCGAAGTAGGCGTCCTGCACGGCGACGACGTCCTCCGCATCGAGCGCCTCGGACAGCGACGTGAAGCCGACGACGTCGCAGAAGAGCACCGTGACGATTCGCCGCTCGAGCGCCCGCTCGCTCACCGGGCGACTGTAGAGGGCTTGTCACACCTCGTCACAGGGACAGTCGCTGTGAAGAACGCGTGACGCCCTCGGCGCGGTGCAGGTCGGCGCGCGGCAACCGTGTGCCCCGTTGCGGGGCGCGTCACTAGGATCGCTGCGTGGCGCTCCGCATCTGCCTCGTGACCCCGTTCGCGTGGTCGCAGCCGCACGACGTCAACGAGCACGTGACCGGGGTCGCCGCAGCGCTTCGCGAGCTTGGGCACTCCGTCACGGTGCTCGCGCCCTCGAACCGTGCGCGCGACCTCGTCGCCGGCCGGCGCGCGCTCCACGACGGCAAGCCGGCGGATGTGATCGCGCTGGGCCCGGCGGTGCCGGTCTCGCGGCGCAGCAAGCTCGGCGTCCCCGTCGGCGTGCGCACGAACCTCCAGCTCGCGCTCGACCAGGGCTCCTACGACGTCGTCCACGGCTTCGAGCCCGGGCTGCCCAGCCTGAGCTACCTGGCATTGCGCGACGCCCGCACGCTGACCGTGGCGACGTTCATCTCGCCCGACCGCCTCGGCTATCCGCCCGCGAAGACGCAGCGCATGCGCCTGCTGACGCGCCTCGACGCGCTCGTCGCGACGTCGCCGCTGACCGCGGCCGCGGCGCAGGAGCGCTTTCCGGGCGACTACCACGTCGTGCCGCTCGGCGTGGATACCGAGCGGTTCAAGCCGGCCGGGAAGCAGAAGCTCGTCATCGCCGAGTGGCTCCCCGGCGAGCGCCTCCAGGCCCGCTCCGTCGCCCGTGCCCTCCGGGAGCTCGACGACTGGGAGCTCGTCTTCCTGCGTACGAAGCCACTCGGCGGCCGGCCGCCCATGCCGCGCCGCCTCGCGGGGCGCGTCCGCGTGCGGACGCTGCGCGACGGCGCCGCCCGGGCGCCGCTGTTCGGCGAGGCCGCGATCTTCGTGCCGTCGCACTCCGGCCTCCCACGCGCCCTCCTCGAGGCGAAGTCCGCGGGCGCGGCGATCGCCGCCCCGCCCGGCGTCGCCACCCAGCCCGAGCTGGCCGGCGCCGCCGTCGCGCGCCTGACCGAAGATGCCGCCCTGCGCGAGCGCCTCGGCAAAGAGGCCCGCCGCGACGCCGAGCGCGAGTCGTTCGCCGTTGTGGCGCGTGAGCTCGACGACCTGTACGGCGGCCTCGCCGGGCGCCGCCGGCCCACCCTGCCGAGCGCCGCGGCGCACACCGACGACGAGTGGATCGTCGACCTGCACATGCACACCTCCTGGTCGCACGACTGCACGATCCCCCCGGTCCGAGCTGCTCGACCACGCCGAGGAGATCGGCCTGGGGGCAATCGCAGTCACCGACCACAACGTCTTCGGCGGCGCGCTCGAGGCGGCCGAGCTCGCGCGCGACCGCCGCCTCACCGTCATTCCCGGCGAGGAGGTCAAGACCGACGGCCAGGGCGAGGTCATCGGCCTCTTCCTGAGCGAGGAGATCCCCCGCGGCATGTCGTTCGCCGCGACGATCGCCGCGATCCGGTCGCAGGGCGGCATCGTCTACCTCCCCCACCCGTTCGACCGCCTGCACGCCATCCCTGACCCCACGACGCTGCACCGGCACCTCGGCGACATCGACGTCTTCGAGGTCTACAACGCGCGGCTCCTCTTCGAGACGTACAACGACGAGGCGCTCCGCTTCGCGCGCAAGTACCGCCTGACCATGGGTGCCGGCTCCGACGCGCACGTCCTTCAGGGGGTCGGCACCGGCGCGCTGCGGATGCGGCCGTTCGACGGGCCGGAGCAGTTCCTCGAGAACCTCAAGACGGCCGAGGTGCTGCGGCGCCCGAAGTCACTGGCCTACCTGCAGAGCCTGAAGTGGGTCGCCCAGGTCAAGGACCGGCTCGGCGCCGGGGAACCGGTGTAGGACTCGCTCCAGGGGAATCGCGGCCAATCGCGAATCAGGCAACGTGGATCCCGATACCGCCGACCTCGAGGGCAGGAGGCGCCCTGCCCGCACGCAACTAGAAGGCGCCGTGGGATCCTCCAACGACGAGATCTACGACCGGTATCTCGGCAAGGCGATCCGCGAGATCAACGAGCTGGGCGACGAGATCACGCGCGCCTCCGGCGACCGCACCCCGGTGCTCGGCTCCGGGCACCCGCTCGCCGACGTGCTGATGCTGAAGTGGTCGCCGCAGCGCAGCGAGACGCAGGAGGGCGTCGCCTTCTTCGGCCGCGCCGGCCAGGCGATCCTCAAGTCCCTGCAACGGCTGCGGGTCGACCCGATGGCCGTGTACGGGACGAACTGCGTGAAGTTCGAGGGTGCCGACGCCGACGAGACGGCCGAGGCGTGGCTCACGCAGGAGCTCCACATCGTCCAGCCGAAGCTGGTCATCGTCATGGGCGAGCGAGCCCTCGCCCTTCTGAACGCGCTCGACTTCCCGCTCTCGAGCAAGGTCGAGAACACGCCCGGCGAGATCCAGCAGCTCACGGCGACGATCGGAGCGCTGGTGACGCCCGACGTCGACGAATCGCTCGACGAGGCGCCCGCGAAGACGGCCTTCTGGAACGCCTTCCGCGCGCTCGGCCCATGGTGGGCCGCGCTGCCGCCGTACTAGCGTCCGCTCTAATGCGGCAGTGAACGTCGTCGCCGCGAACCGCTTCGGCCGCGCGCCGGCGTTGTGGGTCGGCATCGCGCTGATCGTCGCGGCGCTCGCCGTCTACTACGCCTTCTCGGACTCCTTCCGCAACCTCTCGCTCTGGGGCGACACGGCGTTCATCGCGCTCGTCCTCATGCCGGCCGTGTTCGCCCTCGTCTACTTCGCGCTGCCGCTGCGCCGCAAGCACGGCGTGGCCCTCGTCGCGGTCGCGTTCGGCGTGCTGGCGGTCATCCTGGAGGTGGCGAACCTCGACACGCTCGCCAACTTCGCGAAGCTCGCGACGATGACGCTGCTCGCGTTCTGGTTCCTGACCTTCTTCGAGCGGCTCTCGTGGGTGGTGCTCGTCGCGGCGCTGATCCCGTGGATCGACGCCTACTCGGTCTGGCGCGGCCCGACGCACCACATCGTCACCAAGCAGCGCAACGTCTTCGACACGCTGTCCTTTGCGTTCCCCGTCCCCGGCGAGCACGCGTCCGCGAACCTCGGGCTCCCCGACCTGCTCTTCTTCGCGCTGTTCCTCGGCCGCCGCGGCGCGCTGGAAGCTGCGCGTCGGCTGGACCTGGCTGGCCATGGTGCTGTCGTTCGGCGCGACGATGGCGATCGCCGTGCAGTGGGACGTGAACGGCCTGCCGGCGCTGCCCGGGATCTCGATCGCCTTCCTCGCCGTGAACGCGGATCTCATCTGGCGTGACCTGCGCCGACCGCGGCCCGAGCCGGCGACCTGAGTGCTGGGCCGCCGCCTCGCGATCCTCGCCGGTGCCGCAGTCGCGCTGCTCGCCATCGGTGCGGCGGTCACGTCGTCGCTGGGCGGCGGGCGCACGGGGCTCACGAAGGTCGACCCCGACCACCTGGCGGTCATCGACCCGAAGAGCAACGTCATCACCGCGGAGGCCGCGGTCGGCGCCGGCCCCGGGCCGGTCGCGACCGGCGACGGGTCGGTCTGGGTCGGCAACACGGTCGACCGCACGCTCACGCACCTCGACCTCCGCTCGGGCGCGCCGCTCGGGACGATCTCGCTCGCGAACCGCACGCCGACGGGTCTGGCCGTCGGCGGCGGTGCCGTCTGGGTCGCGAACGGCCGTGTCGGGTCGCTCTCGTACATCGACCCCGGCTACGCGAAGGTGACGAAGATGCTGCCGCTCGCCGGGCCCTCGGGCGGCGGCACGGTCGCGCTGGGCGGCGGCTCGGTCTGGGCGGCGTTCGGCGACTCGACGCTCGCCCGGGTCGACCCGGATACCCGGACAGCCGCTCGGCAAGGACCTCACGCGCTCGATCCCTTCCGGGATCGTTTACGCACTCGGCTCGCTCTGGCTGGCGAACACGAGCGACGAGACGGTGACCCGCTTCGACCCGGCGACGTTCACGCAGGGGCCTGCGGCGCGGATCCCGATCGGGCGGCAGCCCGTCGCGATCGCCTACGGGGAGGGCGCGCTCTGGACGGCGAACGCCGACCACACCGTGACGCGGATCGACCCAGCGTCGCACGCCACGGCGATCATCCGCGTCGGCGTGACGCCGGCCGGCATCGCGGCCGGCGAGGGCGCCGTCTGGGTCGCCGGCACGAACGGCATCGTGGCGCGGATCGACCCCGGAGAGCGGCGCGTGGTCAAGCGCATCCGGCTCGGCAATCCGGCCGCAGGCATCGCCGTCGGCGGCGGCTCCGTCTGGGTCTCCGTTCCGGGACGCTGACGTGCACCGGCGGCCCGCCGGTGCGAAAGTTGCCGTGATGGACGACCTCCCGCGCGGCGCCGTCACCTTTCTCTTCACGGATATCGAGGGGTCGACGCGCCTGGTGAAACAGCTCCGCGACGGGTACGGCGAGGTGCTCGCCGTGCACCAGCGGCTCCTGCGCGAAGCGTTCGCGCAGCACGGCGGGCACGAGATCGACACGCAGGGCGACGCGTTCTTCGTCGTCTTCGCGAGCGCGCGGGAAGCCCTGCTCGCCGCCGTGGAAGGCCAGCGGGCGCTGTCCGGCTACCCGTGGCCGGATGGCTCCGAGGTCAGGGTTCGCATGGGCGTTCACACCGGTCAGGCGGCGCCGGTCGACGGCCGCTACACCGGGATGGCCGTTCACCGGGCGGCCCGCATCGCGGCGGCCGCCCATGGCGGCCAGGTGCTCGTCTCGCAGGCGACCCAGACGCTGCTCGAGGACGAAGAGGAGGACCTGTCGGTCGGCCTGCGCGATCTCGGCGCGCAGCGCCTCAAGGACCTCGACCGCCCGTCCACCTCTACCAGGTCGCAGGGCCCGGGGCTGGAGGCCGAGTTCCCGCCGGTGCGCGGCGAGGACGACGCGCCGCCGGCCGCCGAGCCGCCGCTGCCGTGTACCGGCGCAACGCGCTCGCGCTCGCTGCAATCGCTCGTCGCGCTGATCCTCGCCGCCGTGCTCGCGGTCGTCCTCGTCACGCGCGGAGGCGGCAGCTCGTCCATCGTCGAGCCGAACAGGGTCGGGGCGATCGATCCCGGCTCGAACAGGATCGTCGAGCAGGTAGACGTCGGCCTCGGGCCCGGGCCGCTCGCGGTCGGCAACGGCTTCGTCTGGGTCGGGAACGTCGACGACCGCAACCGGATCGTGACGCGGATCCGCCTGGCGACGCATGCGAACGACGGCACGGTTCCCATCGACAATCGAACGCCGACGGGAATCACCGCCGGGCCGCTCGGAGTCTGGGTCGCCGAGGGACGTGTCGGAGCGCTTGCCCGGATCGACCCCCAGTTCGGGCAGATGGTTGCGACGAAGGAGGTCGCACGGCCATCGACCAACGGGTCCGTGACGACGGGCGGCGGCTCGGTGTGGGCGGTCTACGGCGAGTCGACGCTCGTCCGGGTCAGCCCCGTCACCAACGAAACCCTCGGCACGGGCGTCGTCGGCGGGAGGCCTAGGGGCGTCGTCTTCGCGAACGGGCTCGTCTGGGTCGTGACCGCGACTCCGGCGCAGGTCAACGGCTACAGCCCGGGAACGTTCGACCAGGGGCCCGTTACGGGCCCGTTCTCCGTCGCCCAGCAGCCGGTCGGGATCGCCTACGACTACGGCAACCTCTGGGTGGCCAGCGGGGACGGCAATGTCACCAGGATCGACCCGAAGACCACCGACTCGGAGACGATCGCCGTGGGCGGGCAGCCGACGGCCATCACGACGGGCGAGGGCGCCGTCTGGGTCACGAGCGAGGACGGGAAGGTCTTCCGCATCGACCCGTCGCAGCGCAAGCTCGTGAAGACGATCGACGTGGGCAACCCGGCCTACGGGATCGCCGTCGGCGGTGGGCTCGTCTGGTTCTCCGTGCAGGCGCCCGCGTAGCCCTGCCGATTGCTCGATGCTCGGCTCTCGCGCGAGAAAGAATGTCTGCGACGCCTCCAAACGGCGCTGACAGGAGGGTGATGGAGTTCCGGGTGCTGGGCCCGCTGGAGGTTCGTGACGGCGAGCGCTCGTTGCCGCTGGCGGGTGCGAAGCAACGGGCGTTGCTGGCGTTGCTGCTCGTCAACGCGAATCGCGTGGTCTCGCGCGATCGAATGATCGACGAGCTGTGGGGAGAGCGGCCGCCCGAGACCGCGGTCCAGAGCCTGCAGGTGTACGTGTCGCGGCTGCGCAAGTTGCTGCCGCCGGAGCGGCTGCTGACGCGGCCGCCGGGGTACCTGCTCGAGGTCGAGCCGGAGGAGCTGGACGTGCAGCGTTTCGAGCGGCTGCTCGCGGAGGGGCGGGCGGCAGCCGGCGACCCCGAGCATGCGTCGCGGCTGCTGCACGAGGCGCTGGCGCTCTGGCGCGGGCCGCCGTTGGCGGAGTTTGCCTTCGATGGCTTCGCACAGGCGGAGATCGGCCGGCTGGAGGACTTGCGGCTGGCGGCGGTGGAGGAGCGCGTGGAGGCCGATCTCGCCCTGGCCCGGCCGGCGGAGCTGATCGGTGAGCTCGAGGCGTTGGTGGCCGAGCATCCGCACCGGGAGCGGCTGCGTGGCCAGCTGATGTTGGCGCTGTATCGCTCGGGCCGGCAGGCGGAGGCGCTCGCGGCCTACCAGGCTGCCCGCCGCGCGCTCGTGGACGAGCTCGGGATCGAGCCGAGCGCGGGCCTGCAACGGCTCGAGAAGCAGATCCTCACCCAGGACGAGGAGCTCGATCTTGCCCGGCAGATGGTCGCACAGCCCTCGAGGGCGCCGACACCTGCGCTCGAGCGCAAAACCGTCACGGTGCTGTTCGCCGATCTCGCGATGGCAGACGAGGCGGAGAAGGACCCGGAGCAGGCGGGTGTTTTCTTCGACCGCATCCACGACGAGGCGGCGGCGGAGATCGAAGCGGCCGGCGGCACGATCGAGAAAGGCCTCGCGGGTGCGTTGCTCGCCACCTTCGGAGCGGAGACGGCACGCCAGGAAGACCACGCCCTCCGTGCGGTCAGCGCCGCGCTCGCTGCACGCAACCGGCTGGCAGGCGTGTTCGGCGAGACGTTGTCGCTGCGCATGGGCGTCGCCAGCGGCGAGGTGATCCTCGGCCGGCCGGGCTCGTTCGTGACCGGCACTCCGGTCGCCGAGGCGGCGCGGCTCGTCCGCTTCGCCCAGCCCGGAGAGGTCGTCGTCGGCGACCGCGCCGCGACCGCGACCGCCGGCGCGTTCGAGCTGCAGCAGCGCGACGGCGCCTACGTGCTCGTTGGAGGGCTCGCGCCGACCCGATCCCCGGCGCAGATCGCGCGCCGGCGCAAACGACGGCGGCTGCTCGCGCTCGTGGGCGGAGCGCTCGTCCTGGCCGCGAGCGCGGTGGCGATCGTCCACGCGACACGTCCTACCGTCATCACGGTGCCGCCCAACGCGGTCGGCATTATCGACCCGAAGACGAACAGGATCGTCGGCCAGGTGCCTGTCGGTATCGGCCCCGGCCCGGTCGCGGTGGGAAACGGCTACGTCTGGGTCGGCATCGACGACGACCGCAACCGGATCGTGTGGCGGATCGACCTGCGCACACATGCGAACGCGGGCACGGTCCCGATCGACAACGCGACGCCCACCGGGATCACCGCGGGTGGCCTCGGGGTCTGGGTCGCCGAGGGGCGTGTCGGGCGGCTTGCCCGCATCGACCCCCAGTACGGACGCGTGGTTGCGACGAAAGACGTTGCACGCCCGTCGGGATATGGCTACGTGACGACGGGCGGCGGCTCCGTGTGGGCCGTGTACGGCGAGTCGACGCTCGCACGGGTCAGCCCCGCGACCAACGAGGTGCTCGACCGGGGTGTCGCCGGCTATAGGCCGATGGGCGTCGTCTACGCGAATGGGCTTGTGTGGGTGCTGACCACGAGCCCGCCCGAGGTCAACGGCTTCAGGCCGGCGACGTTCGATCAGGAGCCCGTGATCGGCCCGTTCTCAGTGGGCGAGCACCCGGTCGGGATCGCCTACGGCTACGGCGCTCTCTGGGTGGCCAACGGGGAGGGGACGGTCAGCAGGATCGACCCGACCTCGCGCGGCACGAGGACGATCGACGTGGGCGGCCGGCCCACAGCCGTCGCGACCGGCGCCGGCGCAGTCTGGGTCACGAGCGCGGACGGCAAGGTCTTCCGCATCGACCCGGCGCAGCGCCGGGTTGTCAAGACGATCGACGTGGGCAACCCGGTCGTCGGGGTCGCGGCCGGCGGCGGCCTCGTCTGGTTCTCCGTCCAGGCGCCCGCGTAGAGCGCTACTTCAGGCAGGCCGCTGTCAGGTCGAACGTCGGCCGGAGGACGATGCAGCCGACGCGCTTGGAGACGAACGTCGCCTCGCCGTCGAAGGACACCGCGATTCGCGGCGCCACGTCGCGCGCGATCCGCACGTCGAGGTCACCGAAGGCCCGGGCGCGCGCGCTTCCGCTCTTGAGTGCCGCCCCTCGCAGGAGGGCGTCGTACTTCGGTGACCTGAAGTAGCCCACGTTGGTCGAGCCGATGTAGCGGCTGTCGAACATGGCACCCGTGTACTGGAACGGATCGATGTAGTCCGGGGTCCACGGGGTGAAGAGGATGTCGAACCGCGCCTGCGGCCTCGCGGCGGCGGGGAACATCGCGGTGGGCGGGAACAACTTCACCTCGACGTCGAGCCCGATCGCCTTCATGTTCCGCTTCACGATCTGGGCGGCGGCACGAGCGGGCGGGACGTCGTAGGTCCAGAGCACCGCCTTCCCACCCCTGAGGTGACCTCTGGCGAGCAATCTGGCCTTCGCAACGTTCGGACCGTTCAGGGGATAGAGGTGCGCGTCCTTGAAGCCGGGCATGCCCGGCGGCAGGTACTGATCCGTCGCCGTCCCGCTCCCGGCTTCGTGGACGAGTTTCGCGCGGTCGATGGCGAAGTTCACCGCACGCCGCAGGGCGAGGTTGTCGCGGAACAGCGGGCCCTGCCAGGTTCAGCGTGAACGACCTCGCCGAGAGACCGGGCTTGACGAAGAAACTGCGACCCGTTGATCCCGTACTTCCGGACGAGCCCCGCCGCAGGGTCGTAACCAGCACGGCGGGCAGACCCATCCCCAGTCCGCCTGGCCCTTTTCGATCCGATCGAGCACCTCGCCGGGCGAACTCGGCCGAGACGTCGATGACGTACCGGTCGACGTGGTGCGGCCGGTTGCCGCCGTAGTAGCGGTTCCGGTCGAGCACGATGCGCTTCCCGCGGATGTACTCCGAGACGTAGTAGGGCCCCGACCCGGCATAGGCGCCCACTCCCTCGGGGTCGGGCGGGAGGTTGGGCGGCACGGCGCAGTAGAGCGGACATTGTCGTCTGCGCGGGAGAAGTCGGGAGCCGGGTGAACAAACCGCACGACGAGGTGGTTGCCGTTGGCGACGACCCCGGAGGCTGTCTTGGCTCGCCCGTCGAGCACTGCCTGCGCGCCGACTATGTCACGCAGGGAGTCGACGGCCCATGCGTGCATCGACGGATCGAGCGAGCGGTTGATCGCGTGTGCGAACGCGTTCGCGCGAACGGCAGTCCCGTCGCTGAAGCGGAATCCAGAACGGAGAGTGAAGCTGTACGTCCTGCCGCCGTTGGAGACGCGCGGGAAGGCGGCGGCGACCTCGGGGACGAGGCGGAGCCCGGCCGGCGGCGCCCTGTCGGGGTAGCGCATCAGTTGTGCGCAGGTGGGGTCGAGAACGAGGCCGTATGCGAGTGCCGGATCGACCGAGTCGTAGTCCGGTTCGAGGATGACGTTGAAGGTCCCGCCGCCGGCCGCTCTGGGCGCGCCCCGAGCGTCAGGCCGGACCGAGACGAGCGCGAGGGCTACGCCACCGACCAGCAGCAGGGCAAGCCCGAGATAACGCGGTTTCACCGTCCTTCCAGCTCTTCCTCGGAGCCTTCCTACCTCATGGCCGCCGGAAAAGATAGGAACGGGCGACGTCAGTCGCGCGTGAGCAGCGCCACGGTCTCGACGTGCGGCGTGTGCGGGAACATGTCCACGGGCCGCGCGGAGACGAGCCGGTACCCCCACTGCGACGCGAGCACCTTGAGGTCGCCGGCCAGCGTCGTCGGGTTGCACGAGACGTAGACGAGCCGCGGCGCGGCCGCCTCGCCCACCCGCTTCAGCGCCTTGCCGGCAAGCCCGGCGCGCGGCGGGTCGACGACGGCCACGTCCGGGTCGCCGGTCCGCTCGCGCAGCTCGTCGAGCACCTGGCCGACGTTGCCGGCGAAGAAGGCCGCGTTGGCGATCCCGTTCAGGTCGGCGTTCTCGAGCGCGCAGGCGATCGACTCCTCCGAGACGTCGACGCCCCACACGGTCAGCGCCTTGTTCGCCAGCGTCAGCCCGATCGTCCCGATGCCGCAGTAGAGATCCCAGAGCGTCTCGTTCCCGGTCAGCCCGGCCGCCTCGCCGGCCAGCTGGTACAGCTGCTCGGCCATCGCCGTGTTCGTCTGCAGGAACGCGTTCGGCCGCACGCGGAAGCGCAGCCCGCACAGCTCCTCCTCGATCGCGTCCTCGCCCCAGAGCAGCTCGGTCGGCAGGTTCGTGATCTCCGCCGGGCGTCTCGTTCACCGACCAGTGGATCGAGCGCACCTGCGGGAAGCGCTGCAGCGTCTCGACGAAGTAGTCGCGCTCGAAGCGCTCGCCCTTCGCAGTCACGAGCTGCACGAGCGCCTGGCCGGTGTTCCGCCCCTCGCGGATGACGAGGTGCCGGAGGTAGCCGGTGCCGTCGGCCTGGTCGTAGGCCTCGAGCCGCTCCTCGCGCGCCCACACATCCACGGTCTCCCGGATCTCGTTGCCGAGCTCAGTGGCCAGCCAGCATTTCTCGATGTCGAGCACCTCGTCCCAGCGGCCTGCGCGGTGCAGGCCGGACACCGGCCCGTCCGCCGTGCGCGTGAACGAGTACTCCATCTTGTTGCGGTAGAAGAACGGCGACTCGGCCGGGACGATCGGCTCGAGCGGCGGCTCCGCGATCCCCGCGATGCGGATGAGCGCGTCGCGCACCTGAGCCTCCTTCGAGTCCAGCTGCGCCGCGTAGGCGAGGTCCTGGAAGCGGCACCCGCCGCACGCCGGGTAGTGGGCGCACGGCGCGTCCACCCGCGAGGGGCCCGGCTCGAGCACGTCGACGGCGGTCGCCTCGGCGTGGTTGCGCTTCACCTTCGTCACGCGTGCGCGAACGAGGTCGCCGGGCAGCCCGCGGCGCACGAAGACGACGAAGCCGTTCGCGCGCGCGACGCCGTTGCCGCCGTACGCGAGCGAGTCGATGCGGAGGTCGACCTCCTCGTCGACGTGGACCGGCGCTGCCATCAGGGCAGCCTACGGCCTACGTGACATCGCGCCGCACCGTGAGACCGGCGCCCACGAGCACGATCGCGAGCGTGTACGCCAGCGAGAGCGCGACGGCCCCGGCCGTGCCGACCTGGGGATGGTCACCACCCGTGTGCCCCGCGAGCCGGTCGAGCGCCTGGCCGGGCAGGTACCTTCCGACGGTGTCGTAGAGCCCCACGACGAGCGGCTCGACGATCAGGAACCAGATGAACGACAGGACGATCGCGAGCGCCTGCCCGCGCACGATGGCGCCGACGCCGACGCCGACCGCGCCGTACAGCGCCGCGGCCGCGACCATGCGCGCGGCGTGGCCCCAGACGTCGAACGAGACGCCCTGGTCGCCGCCGATCCAGATGTACGTCATCGTCAGCGCCAGCGCGATGGAGATGAGCGCGAGCATCGCCCCCGTGAGCAGGGCAGCCTCCGTCTTGGCGCCGATGACCCGCTCGCGGCGGGGCTCGACCATGAACGTCCCGGCGATCGTGCTGTGCCGGAACTCCCAGGTCACGATCAGCACGCCGAGGATGACCGCGATCACGTTCGCGAACCCGGCGACGTCGAGGATGTCGCTGACGACGGTGCTGGCGTCGTGCTGACCCGTGATGTTCCCGACGACGCCGAGCACGACGATCGCGAGCAGCGGCAGGATCAGGCCGACCACCGTCCGCGGCGTCGTGCGCAGCTTCAGCAGCTCGGCCCGGAGGAGCTTCACGGCTTCCCCTCGGTCAGCTCGAAGAACGCCTGCTCGAGCGACGCCCGCTCGGCGGCCAGCTCGTGAAGGACGATCCCGTCCGCGGCGGCGAGCTCGCCGATCGCCTCCTGCGGCACGCCGGTGACGACCAGCGTGCCGTCGGTCTCGCTCACTTCCGCGCCCCGGGCGACGAGCAGCTCCCTCAGGCGCGCCGTGTCCGGGGTGCGCACGCGCACGCCGCCCGCCGCGCGCGCAACCAGCTCCCGCGTCGTCCCGCTGGCCACGAAGCGGCCGTGGTGGATGATCACGATCTCGTCCGCGATCACCTCGACCTCCGAGAGGATGTGGCTGGAGACGAGGATCGTGCGCCCGCGCTCGGCCATGGTGCGCAGCAGGTCGCGCAGCCAGCGGACGCCTGCGGGATCGAGCCCGTTGGCCGGCTCGTCGAGCACGAGCACGTCGGGGTCCCCGAGGAGCGCGGCTGCGAGCGCCAGCCGCTGGCGCATCCCGAGCGAGTAACCGCCGGTGCGCCGCTTCGCAGCATCGGTCAGCTCGACGAGCGCGAGCACCTCGTCGACGCGCCCGCCCGGGATGCCGGCCTCGGTCGCGAGCACCCGGAGGTGGTTGCGGCCGGAGCGGCCGGGGTGGAACGCGGTCGCCTCGAGCACGGCGCCGACGCGCCGCGCCGGCTCGTCGAGCTCGCGGAACCTCCGCCCCAGCACGGTCGCCGACCCCGAGGTCGGGCGCACGAGCCCGAGCACCGCGCGCATCGTCGTCGTCTTCCCGGCGCCGTTCGGGCCGAGGAAGCCGGTGACGCGCGCCGGCTCGACGCGGAACGAGAGGTTGTCGACCGCCACCGTCTCGCCGAACCGCTTGGTCAGCGATTCGACCTCGATCACTGCAACGCCGTCACGTAGACCTGGCGCGTACGCGGGCCGTCGAACTCGCAGAAGAAGATGCCCTGCCAGGTGCCGAGCGCGAGCTGGCCGTCGCGCATCGGGATCACGACCTGCGGGCCGGCGAGCAGCGCGCGCACATGCGACGGTGCGTTCTCCTCCCCGGCCTCGACGTGCTCCCAGCCCCAGTCGTCGCCGACGATCCGCTCGAGTGCGCGCTCGAAATCGCGCGCGACGGCCGGGTCGGCGTGCTCGTTGATGGCTACGCCCGCGGTCGTGTGCGGGACGTAGACGAGCACGGCAGCGCCATGCACGTCCTCGAGCGCCGCCTGCACCTGCTCGGTGATGTCGAGTACCTGCGTCCGACGGGACGTCTTCAGGGTGACCTCGCGCACCGGGCTATCCTACGGTCGCCTTTGGCCGTCGCTCCCGTTGACCTGGACGCCTACCGGAGCGAGGCCGATCGCCTCGAGGCCGAGCTGATGGAGGAGTGGTACCTCCACTACGCCGGGCACAAGCCCGTGCTCGAGCTGGAGCCGATCTACGAACGCCACCGCGGGCTCGTCGAGCTCGACCGCGTCCGCGCAATCGGCGTGGCGGCCGAGGACGAGCGCACCCGGTGGCTCTTCCGCTGGGCGGCCGAGAACTACCTCACCGACGTCACGAAGAAGGAGCTCGAGCGCGTCGCGGCCCTGGAGGCCGACCTCGTCGCCGACGTCGACGGCGAGCGCATCCCCTTCCGGATGATCCAGCCCTCGGTGGCGCGAGAGCGCGACCGCGGCCGCCGCCAGCGGCTGTACGAGGCCGGCGCCGCGCTGCGCGAGGAGCACCTGAACCCGGTGCTGCTCACCGCTGCACGGGCGCACCGAGAGGCGGTGCCGCAACTGGGCGGCGGCGACTACGTATCGCTCTACGAGCGGATCGGTTTCGAGCTCGAGGCGCTCGCCGAGGACTGCCGCGAGCTCCTGGAGTCGACCGAGCGTGCGTGGATCGACGGCGCCGACCGGCTGCTCCGGCGGCGGGCTGGCGTCGGCCTCGACGATGCCGGCCCCTGGGACCTGCCGCGGCTGCTGCGGGCGGAGGACTGGGACGGCGCCTTCCCGGCCGACCGCATGCTCCCCGCGCTCGAGGCGACGCTCGCCGACCTCGGCGTCGACCTCGCCGCCCAGGCGAACGTCCACCTCGACGTCGAGCAGCGCCCGCTGAAGTCACCGCGCGCGTTCTGCGCGCCGATCGAGGTGCCCGAGCGCGTGATGCTCGTGATCCAGCCGAACGGCGGCGTCGACGACTGGCGCGCGCTCTTCCACGAAGCGGGCCACACGGAGCACTACGCGAACACGGACGCCGGGCTTTCGGTGGAGGCGCGGCGCATGGGCGACTCGGCCGTGACCGAGGGCTGGGCGTCGCTCTTCGAGGGCCTCGTCCGGGAGCCGGCCTGGCTCGAGCGCCGCCTCGACGTCGGGCGGCCGCGCGAGCTCGCCGCCGAGGGCGGCATCGTCGAGCTCTTCTTCGCGCGCCGCTACGCGGCGAAGCTGCTGTACGAGCTCGAGTTCCACCGGGCGGACGACCCGGAGACGATGCGCGGCCGCTACGTCGACCTGCTCGGCGAGGCCCTGAAGATCGAGCCGAGCCGCGCCAACTACCTCGGGGACATCGACGCGGGCTTCTACGTGACGGAGTACCTCCGCTCGTGGGGCTTCGAGGCGCAGCTGCGCGACTTCCTGCGCACCGAGTTCGGCAACGCGTGGTTCACCCGCCGGGAGGCGGGTGGCCTGCTGCGCGAGCTGTGGTCGGAGGGGCAGGCGCGGACCGCGGACGCGATGCTCGAGGACCTGACCGGGTCGCCCGTCGAGATGGCGGCGCTCGACGAGCGGATTCGCGAGAGCCTCGCGCTCGCGTAGTCCCGGCCGCCATGCGCGGTCAGGCGGTTCTCATGCGCGATAGCGCACGATCGACGCACGATGATCGAGGCGCGCGGGCTCACGAAGGACTACGGAGACAAGCGTGCCGTCGACCACCTCACCTTCGACGTCCGCCCCGGGATCGTCACCGGCTTCCTCGGCCCCAACGGCGCCGGCAAGTCCACGACGATGCGCCTGATCCTCGGTCTCGACCGGCCGACCGAGGGGCACGTGACCGTGAACGGCAAGCCGTATGCCAAGCACGAGGCGCCCCTCCACGAGGTCGGCGCCGTGCTCGAGGCGCGTGCGATTCACACGGGGCGGTCGGCGCGAAACCACCTCCGCGTGCTCGCTCAGACGCAGGGGATCTCCAGGCAGCGGGTCGAAGAACTGATCGAGCGGGTCGGCCTGCACGAGGTCGCGGGCAAGCGCGCGGGCACGTTCTCGCTCGGCATGGGACAGCGGCTCGGCATTGCCTCGGCGCTGCTCGGCGATCCGAGGACGGTCATGCTCGACGAGCCGGCGAACGGGCTCGATCCCGAGGGGATCCAGTGGATCCGCACGCTCCTGCGCGGGCTCGCCGCGGAGGGCCGGACGGTCTTCGTCTCGTCGCATCTGATGAGCGAGATGGCGCTGACCGCGGATCACCTGATCGTGATCGGCCGCGGCCGCCTGATCGCCGACGCAAGCGTCGCGGACTTCGTTCGCGGGCGCGTCGAAAGACCTCGTGCGTGTGCGGACGCCGCACGCGGCGGAGCTGGTTGCGGCCGCCGAGCGACTGGGCGGCCGGATCGAGGAGCACGACGGCGACACGCTCGAGATCGCCGGCATCCCCTCGGACGAGATCGGCCGCGCCGCCGCCGCGTCGGGCATCGTCCTGTTCGAGCTGACCCCGCACCAGGCCTCGCTCGAAGAGGCGTTCATGGAGATGACGAAGGGCGAGCTCGAGTACGGGCACGTGGAGACGCCGGCATGAGCACCGCGTCGCTGACCGCCGGGCGCGCGCCGCGCGTGACCCAGGCACGCGTCATCTGCTCGGAGTGGACGAAGTTCTGGACGGTGCGTTCGACGGTGTGGTCGCTGTTGATCGCGACGGTGCTGACGTCGGCTTCCCGATCCTCGCGTCGACGGTCATCTCCTCGCACTGGAGCCACCGGAGCCCGGCCGAGAACGCGCATTTCAACCCGCTCGACCCGGCGCTCGTCGGGTCGCTGATCGCACAGCTCGTCATCGGCGTCCTCGGCGTGCTCGTGATCACCGGCGAGTACTCGACCGGAATGATCCGTGCCTCCCTGGCGGCGGTCCCGAAACGGCTGCCGGTGCTCTGGGGCAAGGCCGTCGTGTTCGCCGCGGTGACGTTCGTGCTGATGCTTCCCGCGGTCGCTGATCGCCTTCTTCGCCAGCCAGTCGATCCTCTCGGCGCATCGCGCCTACTCCTGGAGCCATCCGGGGGTCGCACGCGCGGTGATCGGCGCCGCGCTCTACCTGACCGTCGTCGCCCTGCTGAGCCTGGCGCTCGGAGCCATCCTTCGAAACACAGCCGGCGGAATCGCGGCGTTCGCCGCCATCTTCTTCGTGCTCCCGCCGCTCATGAACGTCCTCCCGACGAGCTGGAACAACGCCATCTCGCCGTACCTCCCGAGCAACGCGGGCGGCGCGATCATGCAGCTGCACCGCGACTCGACGACGCTCGCGCCGTGGACGGGCTTCGCCGTGTTCGTCGCGTACGCACTCGCCGGCCTGGCGGTCGCCGCCGTGCTGCTCGTGCGGCGCGACGCCTAGCCCTCAGCCTCTCGTCGGCGCGATGCGGCGGCTTGTACGCTCGCCACCGATGGAGATCCGGCCCGAGCGCACAGCCGACGAGGCGGCGGTCGCCAGGATCCACGAGACCGCGTTCCCCCATCAGCCGGCGCAGGTCGTCGCGCTCGTGAACGACCTCCGGTCGTCGACGGACGAACGCGACCTGGTCTCGCTCGTCGCCGTCGACGACGACGAGCCGATCGGTCACGCCCTGTTCACCCCGAGCCTGCTCGACGCGCTCGACCGGCCCGTCCCCGTGCACGTGCTGAGCCCGATCGGCGTCCTCCCCCACGTCCAGCGCCGCGGCGTCGGCTCCGCGCTCGTCGGCGAGGGCATCCGGATCCTGGACGAGCGGGGAGTCCCGGCCGTCTTCCTCGAAGGGGATCCCGGCTACTACCGCCGCTTCGGGTTCGAGGAAGCCGGGCCGCTCGGCTTCCGTAAGCCGTCGCTCCGCATCCCGGATCTCGCCTTCCAGGTGCGGAAGCTCCGAGCCTACGAGCCCTGGATGACCGGGACGTTCGTGTACTCCGAGCCGTTCTGGCGGAATGACGCCGTCGGGCTCCGGGGCGAACGCCTCGCCGCAGCGACGCGTCTTGGTTAACGGGTGCCGCCCGCCTGGCACCATGGGACGACCGGCTGGGCCGCAACGCCAAAGGAGAGCGCATGTATGCACTTGTCGGGCGTGTGAAGATCATTCCGGAACGGGCCGACGAGGCGCGGGCGATGATCGTTGAGGGAGGCGTCGCCATGCTCAGAAACATGGCTGGCGCGAACGGCGGCTACTGGGCGCGAACGGTAGACGAGGGCGACCTCATCCAACACTCGTTCTGGTTGTTCGACACGGAGGAGAACGCCCGTGTAGCCGAGACGATGTTCAGGACGCTCCGGGACATGCCGGATGCGCCGGCGGCCTTTATCAGCGTCGACGTGTGCGAGGTGATCGGCGAGGCCTAGCCGCGCGGCTAGAGCGCGCCGCCGGCGGCAGGCGGGGCGGACGTGTCGACCGCGCCGGCGTCGCCGACCTGGTTGCGCGACAGGAAGTCCTCGACGAGCAGCAGGTTGTCGCCTGCCCGCCGCACCACGGAGAGCAGGTCGCTCATGCTCGAGACCTCCTCGCGCTGCTCCTGCAGGAACCAGTGCAGGAACTGCTCGCCGACGAGGTCGCCCTCCTCGCGCGCGAGTGCGACGAGCGCCGAGATCTGCTCGGTCACGCGCTTCTCCTGCTCGAGCGCCAGCCCGACCGGGGCGGCCGCGTCCGTGAACGACGTCTGCGGGGCCTCGACGCCGGGGACGACGACCTCGTGGTCGGCATCCAGGAGGTACTGCACGAGCATCATCGCGTGGTTTCGCTCCTCCACCGCTTGGCGATAGAAGTGCGCCGCCAGCAGCGGCAGGGTCTCCGAGTCGTAGTAGACGGCGATGGCCACGTATTGCTGCGAGGCCGCGAACTCGTTCGCGACCTGCTGGTTCATCTCCGTGGGGAAGCGGGCCACCGCGCGACTCTACCCGCGTACGCTTCGCGCCCGTGACCGCAACGCGGATACTCATCGCCGGCGCTGCCGGGCGCGACTTCCACAACTTCAACGTCGCCTTCCGCGACCGCGCCGACGTCGACGTCGTCGCGTTCACAGCGACGCAGATCCCCAACATCGAGCACCGCGTGTACCCGCCGGCGCTGGCGGGCGCCCGGTATCCGGATGGGATCCCGATCGAGCCCGAGGCCGAGCTCGAGCGGCTCGTCCGCCGCTACGCCGTCGACGAGGTCGTCTTCTCGTACTCCGACGTCACCTACGAGCACATCGGGCACCTGGCCTCGCGCGCGCTCGCCGCGGGCGCCGGTTTCCGCCTGCTCTCGCCACGCGAGACGATGCTCACCTCGGAGAAGCCGGTCGTAGCCGTCTGCGCCGTCCGCACCGGCGCCGGCAAGAGCCAGACCACCCGGCGCGTAGCCGCGCTGCTCCGCGAGTCAGGCAGCCGCGTCGCGGTCATCCGCCACCCGATGCCGTACGGCGATCTCGCCCGCCAGGCCGTCCAGCGCTTCGCTGACTACGCAGGCCTCGACGAGGCCGACTGTACGATCGAGGAGCGGGAGGAGTACGAGCCGCACATCGCCGAGGGCACGGTCGTCTATGCCGGCGTCGACTACGCGGCGATCCTCGCCCGCGCCGAGCAGGAGTGCGACGTCCTCCTGTGGGACGGCGGCAACAACGACACGTCGTTCCTGACTCCGAACCTGCTCATCGTCGTGCTCGACCCGCACCGTGCCGGCGACGAGCTCCGCTACCACCCCGGCGAGACCAATCTCCGGCTGGCCGACGTCTGTGTCGTCAACAAGATCGACACCGCGCCGCCCGGCGCCGTCGAGCAGGTCGAGGAGACGATCCGCGCGACCAACCCGGCTGCGGTCATCGTGCGCGCGGAGTCGCCGATCGAGGTCGAGGGCGCCGCCGAGCTCGCCGGCCGCCGCGTGCTCGCGGTCGAGGACGGTCCGACGCTGACGCACGGCGGCATGCCGTTCGGCGCCGCGGCAGTCGCGGCCCGCGACCACGGCGCCGAGCTGGTCGACCCGCGGCCGTTCGCGGTCGGCTCGATCGCGCGCACGTTCGAGGCGTACCCGGGCATCGGGCCCGTCCTGCCGGCCATGGGCTACGGCGACGCGCAGGTCGCCGAGCTGCGTGAGACGATCGACCGCGCGGACGCCGACGTCGTCCTGATCGGGACGCCGATCGACCTGCGCCGATTGATCGAGCTCTCGAAGCCGGCGCTCCGCGTGACGTACAGCCTGCGCGAGGTCGGCTCGCCGACGCTCGCGGACGCCCTCCGGCAGGCGGGGCTCGCCGGTCGTCTCGTCGCAACCTGAACCGTATTCACCACTTCGGCGAATCTCCCCGGTACGCTCATGGCGCCTTCACGCATGCCCGAAGAAACCGACCTTCACCAGCTCGTCGCCGCCTACGCGCTGAACGCGCTGGACGACGAGGATCGCGTCGCATTCGAGGAACACCTCGCCGGCTGCGAGCAGTGCACCGCGGCGCTGGCCGAGCTGCGCGACACGGCGGCCGCGCTCGCGTACGTCCCGGAGACCGTTGCGCCGCCCACAGCGCTTCGCAGCCGCATTCTCGAGACGGCACGAGCAGAGCGGCCGAACGTCGTCCCGCTTCGTCCGCGCCGCACGCGCGGGCTCAGCGCGGTGGCAGCGGTAGCGGTCGCCGCCGCGGCCGCGCTCGCGATCTGG
Organism: uncultured Thermoleophilia bacterium; assembly: GCA_963817375.1. Lineage (GTDB taxonomy): Bacteria > Actinomycetota > Thermoleophilia > Gaiellales > Gaiellaceae > JACVRM01. The sequence goes on from CAWFOB010000005.1 coordinate 267,407, forward strand.
AACGTCTCGCTGCACAACTCGCTCGACAATGCACGCTCGGCGAGCTCGAAGATCGTCGGGCTCAAGGGCGCCGAGGGCAACCTCGCGGTCGCCGGCTCCGGAAGCGCTGCGCTGTTCATGTGCGGGATCGGCAAGGCACCGACCGGCAAGACCTACGAGGCGTGGGTGATCACGGACGGCAAGGCGGCCCGCGCCGGGGAGTTCCAGGGCAGCCCGCGCTGCGTGGCCGTTCCGCTCGCGCGCACCGTCCCGTCAGGCTCCGCCGTGGCCGTCACCGTCGAGCCCAACGGGGGGAGTGAGCAGCCCACGAGCACCCCGATCATCGAGTCGGAGCCGGCATGAGCACGCTGATCGGCGTTTCGCCACCTGAAGACGCCCTGGTAGGTTCGACCGCAGTGGGCCGTGAAGCGCACGGGGCGCGGCCTCTCGAGCAGGCAACCGACCAGGAGCTGCTCGCCCTCGTCGCGCGCTCGGACGACCTCGCGCTCGCCGAGCTCTACGACCGCTACGGCGGCGTCGCGTACGGGCTCGCGCTGCGCATCCTGCGCGACGACGCGCTGGCGCAGGACGCCGTCCAGGACGCGTTTCTCGCCGTGTGGCGCTCGGCGGCCGGCTTCCTGCCCGAGCGCGCCAAGGCGAGCACCTGGATCCTGACGCTCGTCCACCGCCGCGCCGTGGACCTCGTGCGCCGCGAGCAGCGCCGCCGCACCGAGCCGCTCGAGCCCGAGCAGCACCCTGCCACCAGCGCCAGCGACGAGGAGGCATCCGTCCGTTTCTACCGCCGCGCCGTGCAGGAGGCGCTCGAGCAGCTGCCGCCCGACCAGCGGCAGGCGATCGAGCTCGCCTACTACGCCGGCCTCTCCCAGTCCGAGGTCGCCGAGCGCCTCGGCCAGCCGCTCGGGACGATCAAGAGCCGGACGTTCGCAGGTCTCAGCCGCCTGCGTGAGCTCTTGCGCGAGGCGGGCGTCGAGGAACCCGCGCTGTCGTAGCGCCTCGCTGCTCTAGCATCCCGCGGGGCGATGCATGAGCTGCCTCAGCATCTGAAGGGACGGGATTTCGTCAGGATCGGCGGATGGACGCGCGACGACCTCGCGGCGATCCTCGATCTCGCCGACGACCTGAAGCGCGCGCGACGGAGCGGAGAGGACGAAACCCTGCTGCCCGGGCGGGCGCTCGGCCTCCTGTTCCTGAAGCCTTCCACCCGCACGCGCGTGTCGTTCTCGGTCGGTATCGCCCAGCTCGGCGGCACGTCGATCCCGCTGTCGTCGTCCGAGCTGCACCTCGGCCAGGGCACGGAGACGATCCGCGACACGGCGATCGTGCTTTCGCGCTACCTCGACGCGCTCGTCGTGCGCACGTTCGATCAGGCCGACGTCGAGGAGCTCGCCCGGCACGCGGATGTACCCGTCATCAACGGCCTCACGGACTGGGCGCATCCGTGCCAGGCGCTCGCCGACCTGATGACGATCCGCGAACGGCTCGGGCGCCTGTCGGGCGTCCGCGTCGCGTACCTCGGCGACGGCAACAACGTCTGCTCGTCGCTGATGGTCGCGGCTGCGAAGTTCGGCGTGCGCTTCGCCGCAGCGACGCCGAAGGGTTACGAGCCGGCCGAGCAGGTGCTCGTCGCGGCCCGCCGCGCGGCGGTTCAGGCCGGTGGCACCGTGGAGCTCGTGCACGACGCAGCGTCCGCCGTGCGGGGCGCGGACGTGCTCTACACCGATGTCTGGACGAGCATGGGCCAGGAGGCCGAGCGCGAACAGCGGCTGCGCGACTTCGAGGGGTTCAGGATCGACACGGACCTGCTCGCGCGCGCGAAGCCCGAGGCGATCGTCCTCCACTGCCTGCCGGCGCACTACGGCGAGGAGATCACCGAGGACGTCGCCCACGGGCCGCAGTCGGCCATCTGGGACCAGGCGGAGAACCGGCTGCACTCGCAGAAGGCACTTCTCGCGCTGCTCGTCCGGTGACGGAGGCCGAGTTCGACGAGCACGTTCGCGCGGCCCTCGACGCGCTCCCGCCCCGGCTCGCCGCGGCGCTGCAGAACGTCGCGGTCGTCGTGGAGGAGGAGAACGCCGACGATCCCGACCTGTTCGGGCTGTACGACGGCGTGCCGCTGACCGAGCGCGGCGTCGAGGCTCCGCTCCAGCCCGACCGGATCGCGATCTACCGCCGCCCGCTCATCGAGGACTTCAGCGACCCGAGGGAGCTGCGCGACGAGATCCGCATCACCGTGCTGCACGAGCTCGGGCACTACTTCGGGATCGACGAGGACCGCCTCGAGGAGCTGGGGTACGCGTGACGCTCGCGCTCGAGGCGCTCGCCGTGCTCGCCGGCGCGGTCGCAATCGCGGTTCTGGCCGGCTTCGCGCTGCTCGTCGTACGGGGCGGGCAGTAGCGAGGGGCCTCCCCCCGAGGTGCAGTCCGCGTTCCCCTCGCTCCTGCCCGCTTGTGACGAATGTCCCAGAGGTCGTAGGGGAAGTCAAGGCGGAATACGGAGGCCCTGTCTCACGTTTGTCGTGTTTGTGAGCACACTTCAGAACATCCGAGACGAGATCGAACGGTTGAGCGACCGCCGCGTCGAGCTCTGGCATCGCCTCTCGGAAGGCCGCGACCCCGATGTGGCCACCGAGCTCAAGGAGCTCGACCATCGGATCGAGGCACTCTGGGACGAGCATCGCCGGCTACGCGCGACGCTCCGGTTCGGAGACCGGTCGAAGATCGTCGCCCGCGCACGCATGGAGGAGCGCCTCGAGCGCGCCGCCTAGCGGGCCCCTATCCACACTCATTCCCTCCGCTTCACCTGCCACGACCGGCGGCCCCGCAAGGGGCCGTCGGTCGTTTTGTTCCGAAAGCGAAGGATTTTCGAATCCTTTACAGCTTGGACCGTAAGTCGGGGCACCTTCCAGCGTCTAATCCAGTGAGATGCCTCCCGTCTCCCGCGAACCTTCCCCCCTGGCGCTTCGATCGAGTCGCTACGGCACTCGATCGAAGCGCTGGTCGCGGCCCGCCAGGACATGCGCGACCGCCGGGCGACCCGCTCGGAGCTGGAGGCGAACCGCAACGCCATCGTTCGGCTGCAGCAGCACCTCTCCGTCGCCCTGATCTCGGAGCGGTGGGATGTTGCGGCTGCGCAGCTCGCTCAGAGCACGGCCTAGACAGCCTCTAAACTTCTTCTCCACGGGGCGTTAGCTCAGTTGGGAGAGCGTCGGCTTTGCAAGCCGAAGGTCGCCGGTTCGAACCCGGCACGCTCCACTCCTAAAGGCGCTGGAAAACGGCATCTTCCGGCGCCGCGGGTTCTTGCACTTCGTCCAGCGTGCTAGCGGATGGAACCGGGATGGAACCACTCGTGCTCCGTGGCGGCGCAGCATTGCGCGCGGGCGAATGAGCCCTGGGCCTGGCCCAGGGCCTCCGCGTTTGCCTGCGGCGGAAGTACAACGTCATCATGAGTCGGCTGTGTGGGTGATCCGCGTGCTGGGCGCCGCCCGCGCGACTGGGTTCGCGATCGGTGTCGTGGCCCTCGCGGTGGCTTCCGTACATACGGGCGGCGTCGCCGGCTGGCTGTTCGCAGCTGCTGTCATTGTCCTGGCCGCCCTGCTGGTGCTGGCCGCCTGGCTCCGTAGGAACCGGTGGGTGGAGTCCGTGAACGACCGCGAGAGTCCATGCCTAGACGAAGCTGTTTCCGTTAGCCGTCGCTAGCGTTCGATGCCATCTCAACGCCAGACGCGCCGATCTGGCCTCCAAGCGGCCCCGGAGCGCCTCCTCCTACTCGCGCGCGAGATGGCCGTACGTGCGGTCGATCATCCCGACCGAAGTAGCCATCGGGCCGGCCAACTCGAAAAGATGCTGATACCCGCTGCGAGGGCCTCGGTCGCGAGCGTGTGACGCAGGCAGTAGGGGCCACGGTGACCCGTCAGCGCCGCGAAGGGTGCGACGAGGCCCCCGCTCTTCCGCGGGCCTCGCTGTGAGCCGTTCTTGTCCGTCCCTTTGCCGTCGAGACCGCAGGAGTCCTGCGCGTGCCTTACGGCGTTAGGGATCCTTCGCCGTGTTCCTGTAGGTGACGACGTTGACGCCTGGAGCTACGTAGAAGGTGATGTTGCCGTTGGTGAGATCGGGCGGCTGGACGCTGCGCCCACCGGTGACCGTGATGCTGGTGACGTCCCAGGTCGTCGACGGCGTTCCGTCCTCGTGGACAGTGAGCGTCGCCGGCTGACCCGCCGGCGACAAAATCGGGAAATCACCCGGGACGAGGATGCACTCACCCGGATAGATCGGACCGATGTGAGTGAACTGCCCCACGAGGTACGTGAACGCCTTACCACCAAGTGCGTCCTGAGAAGTCGGCGGGATCGTCTTGCAGAGCTTGACCTGCGCCCGCTTAATCCGGTTGTAGTAGGTGACGAGCGTCTCGCCGTTGGCCCCGTAGGGCACCGAGACGGTGACCGTGCGGGTGGCCAGAGTGCGACTGACCTCGCGGTCGGCCGGGACGACCGTGATGCCGTTCCCCGGCGCGTTCGGGTCGAGTTCGTAGTTCGTCGACGCCAGCTCGGTGACGGCGTGGGTGCCGACTGAGACCCGCATCGGCAGCGAGCACGTCCCCGCGCGGATGTTCAAGATCGTGCCGCCGTCCACGCGGAACTGGAAGGTCGGTTGTGTGTTCATGCCGACGACCGTGTGCTTGCAGATCTCGAGCAGGCCCCTGGCCGTGTTCGTGATCGTCTTGGTGTTGATGCCCGGGGCGATTGTGATCGGGCCGCCGCCGCTGGTGTCGATGGACTGGCCGCGAGTGGGATCGATCTGGCCGATCCCGAAGACCGCGAGGTTCTCCTCGACGTCGACGGTGCTGCCGGTGGGGAAGTTGCCGACGATCACGCACTGGGTCTGTGCCTGGGCGGTGATCTCGATCCCCGTGAGGTCGTTGCCTCCGTCGAGCGGGTGCACGTTGAAGTAGAAGTCCTGGCCGATCAGATCGGCCGAGCCCGGCCCGAGGGCCTTGCAGATCTTGAGCTGGCCCCGTTGCGCCTTGTTGACGAAGTGCACCTGCGTCTCGTCGGCCGGGTCCGCGGATGGCGGAACCTCGACGTCGGCGGTGTGGTTGCCGAGGTCCGCCGTGAGGAGGCGGTCGGACGGGATCGTGAACGCGTCGACCAGGCTGAAGCCCGGCTGCGTCTGCTCGGTCACGTGAACGACACCAGCGCCGCCTACCTGTGCAAGGCCGACGTCCACCTCAATAGGCGCTGAGCATTGACCCGCGAGTACGGCCGCGTCGTAGCTGAACCCGAGCGCGTCTTCAACGGTGAACAGGAATGGCCCGACGACCGCCGGGTCCGGTGAGCCGTTCGCGAGGGGGGCAGCGTCCTTGCAGATCTCCAGCCAGCCGGTGCTCGAAGGCGGCAGCGCCTCGTCGTCGTACAGGACGGCGGTCGCGGTCGCGCCGATCCTGACCCATGTGTCGCCGGTCGAGATGTCGAAGTTCTCGAGAGCCGTAAACGGGTCGGCATCGACCCACTGAACCTCGGTTCCAGCCGGGATCTGCTCGCGGACATTTACGAGCGTCCCGACCGGGAACGTTCCGGCAGGCCGGCAAGACCACTCGGCGGTCGTTGCGTAGAGGGCCGTCGTCGCTTCGACCGAAACGAGCGGCCCGCCGTTCACCCGAAAGCTGAAGAGGCGGCCAAGGTACGCCGGCGTCGACGTGAACTTGCAGATCTTGAGCGTCCCGTAGGTGCCCCCTGCCGGCTGGTTGGTGAACGTAACCAGCGTCTCCGACGAGGTCGACGCGCCCGTCTGCACGGTCACGCTACGACCGGGCAGGTTCTCCGACAGCTTGCGCAGCGACGGGCGCACGGTCGTCGAGGCGACGTCGGTCGCGGGGTTCGACTGCGCCTCGGTGATGGTCACCGAACTGCCAGCGACGGTGATCGGCCCCGAACAGCGACCCCCGTTGACGGACACTGAGGCGCCACCCAAGATCGAGTACTGAAACGTCCGCCCGGACATGCCGTTGGCAGACGACTTACAGATCTCGATCACGCTGGCCGACGCCGCCTGGGCGCCGAACGCCAGAACGCCAACCGTCGCGATCGCAAACACGACCACAGCACGACGAAGCGCCCCACTTGGTCTCTTCATGCCCCCTCCCCTGGGAAGCCAGAGCGTGGTTGCCCCGGTGATGCGATTCTCCGCCGTTCGCGCCCGTCGCTCCATCGCCCGCAGCGAGGGATCCAGCGATTCCCGCGTATCAGAGCATTCCGCCGTAGCCCATCAGCTCGCGCAGGGCCGTTTTGCAGCGAGGAGCGTCACGCGGAGCACGACCCCGTCAGCGGCAAGCGGAGGATCGGGAGCGACCACGGGCACACGGGAGCTTAGGGTCAGCGCCCGCGGTGGATGCTTGTCTTCACGCTGCTTGAAAGGGAGAGCTCCAGCATCCGCCGAGTAGGGTTGATAACCGGTCCCTGGCCAGCTTCAACGCTCGGCTTACGGCCGCCGCCCTCCGTTCCAGGCCTGCGCTACATGCTGTGGTTGGAACCAGGTTGGAACCGGCGGGCGCCGGTTCGGACTATTCCGGCACCTAGGCGGCGGTGGCGCTGTTCGGGCGGCGGCCTCGCCGCCGCGATGCCTTGTACTCGTCCACCCATGCCCTCGTCGAGTACCACTGATCGGACTGGCGCATAGCGCGAAGCCGGCCGCGATCTGCGGCGCGTCGGAGCGCAATGAGCGAGAGCTCCTGATCGGCAAGAGCGCTGATCGGAATCATCCTGTGCGGGCCGGCGAGCCCTGGCAGGAGAAAACGGTCGATTCCGTGCTTCACCGCGCGCGCGAGAAGCTCAGCAAGCGGGCCCGCATCGCCCGCGTCGGCGCGCTCAAGACCCCTGACGTAACGGGCACGGTCACGCTTTCGGATGATCGCTGGTGGATAACCGCCGCGAACGAGCATGAGGTTCAGGGCAACCCGGCCCGCTCGGCCATTCCCGTCGCGGAACGGGTGGATTCGCTCGAACGCGGCGTGAAGGTCAGCGAGCCGCTCGAGGTGGTGCATCGCCGGCTCAACGCCCGTCTCACCGTTGACCTGCTTCAGCCAGTCCTCTACTTGAGGCGGCACGTCAGGGAAAGGCGGCGGACGCATCCCCGATGCGAATGGCTGAATGTCGTGCCGGCGGAACGCACCCGGCCCCTCCGACGCGCTGTAATCGTCAGGCGGGAAATGGCGCCACACCGGCTCGACCACGAGGCGGTGAATCTCTCGTAGCTCGGTCGTGTTGATCAGATCGACGTCGGATGACGCGTGGCGAACGGCGTGTCGATAGACCCAATGCGCTGCTTCGGCGTAGCCCTGCACCTCGAGGTACTCGCGGAGCTCCTTGTCGCCCACAGCGCGCCCTTCCTCCAAGAGCAGCTGCACCTCCTTGAGGATGAGCGTGTTTCCCTCGATGGCCGTGGAGTTGTGGGTCTCCTCGAACCAGATCCCTTCCCAGATCGCTTCAGCCTCGTCAGGCCGAGGCAGCCCGCCAACCTGGGCAAGCTCCACGACCGAGCGGTCGAGGCTCTCGTAGATGGACTGTCTGCTTGGGCGGCCGGGAGGCATACTGAAATTAGGTACGTTCTCGTTATTTCAACACTCGCGTACCCAATTCTAGTCATTGGAGCGGACGCCCCCGGAAAAGGAGCTTCCTGGCGTACCTCGCGTCCATTCGATACCCGGCGCAAGTGCGGTACTTGGCGTATTCGACGTACTTCGCCTACCCGCGCAACCACAGGCTGCGACTGGCGAGAGTATTGGGTACGTCCGTTTCTAACTAATTAGAACGTACCCAGGTTTGCCATCAGCGGCAACGCGGTCACCGGCCTCGTCGGCGGGAGCGGTGGAACCAAGTTGGAACCAACAGGCGGCTTTGGCCGACCCGGCTCGCGCGCGGCGAAGCCGACGCTCCGCCGACGCCTCGCGACACGCTAGAAACGAGGACGGGCGGGTCTTCCAGGAGCCCTACTCAACGGGGACCGGCCGCGGCCACGGCCAGCGCTCGCGCGAGAACATCGCGCCGAACTCGCGGAGGCCGAACGCCCACAGCAGGACGGCGAGCCCGAGGACGACGTTCCAGACCGTCAGCACGGTTCCCTGGACGATCGAGAACGCGGCGACGGCTGCGATGGGGGCCGCCGCTCCGACCGCCGCGACGTCGAGCGCCTGCGTCACGCCCATGCCACTCGGGGTGACGACGAGCAGTCCCGCGAGCGCGTGCGACGACAGGACCAGCAGCACAGTGAACGGGTTCACGGGGACGTGGAACGCGGTCATGAAGATCACGTTCGTTCCGACGCGGCATGCATACGAGGCGGCCGACGGCGCTGCGACTCCCGTGGCGTAGCAGCGCCAGTGGCCGAAGATCGCCGCGCCCTGCCGCGCCTTCCGCCACTCGACGGCGAGCCGTGGTACGAGGTGCCGGTGGATCACGTAGCCCAGCACGATGGCGAGGACCGCCGCGACCGGCACCAACAACACGCCGATCTCGCCGACGGGCGAGATCGTTCCCAGGAGGCCAGGGTGCGAGACCGCCACGGCCACCACGGTCAGAACGCCGGCGGCCGTGAAGAACAGCGACTGGACAAGCGTCGCGGAAGCCAGGCCAGCGACCGACGACTCCGGGATCGCCGTCCGCAGCATCGCAATCGTCACGGCCGTCCCGGCCTGCGCCGGTGCGACGGCGTTGACCGCGGCACCGCCTTGCGACGCGCCCCACGCCGCCTTGAAGGCGACCCTGCTCTGCGGGTACGCGGCGCGGAGGACGTTTCGCCACACCAGCCCGAGCAGCGCCGACTCGGCCGTTCGCAGCGCGACCCCGAGTGCGAGCAGAGTCGGCGGCATGTCGCCGACACGGTCGGGGACGCTCGATGCCCAGCCCCAGACCTCGACGACGACCGTGAGAAGCAGCGACGGCATCAAGTCCACACCACATCCGACGACCGTCACGTAAAGGGGACCGCAAGAGGGGGTTAGGAAGCCGTAAGCACCCGCGAGGTTCGTGTTACGGCGGTGGCGAACAGCGAGTCGCTCTTGCGAGCCGAAGGTCGCCGGTTCGAGCCCGGCACGCGCGTTTTGGAGCTAGGAGAAGGCCGGCGAGCGGGCGCTGCCCGCCGTCCGGTTTTTCAAAGCCCTGGTCGAGGTAACCCCTGAGCGACCGGAGGACATCACTGATGAATGAGCGGCTGCAGGAAACGGAAGGAGCGACAGTTCAGATGCACGAAGAATCCCGGAGCGCCTATGTGCTGGACCTCGAGGCGATCGACCGGACGCAGGTCGCAGCCGTCGGCGGCAAGGCGGCTCACCTCGGAGAGCTGTCGCGGATCGAGGGCATCCGTGTGCCGGCTGGGTTCTGCGTTACGGCTGACGCCTTCCGGCGGATCATCGCGGAAGCGCCGCCGATAGAGGATCGGCTCGACCGGCTGTCCCGTCTGAGGCCGGACGACCGGGATGCGATCCGCGCGCTCAGTGCGGAGATCCGCCAGGCCGTCGAGGGGCTCGCCATCCCTGAGGATCTGGGGGAAGCCATCACTTGCATGCTCGCCCGGGTGGGCGAGCATGCAGCCTACGCCGTCCGTTCCAGCGCGACTGCGGAGGACCTGCCGACCGCATCCTTCGCCGGTCAGCAGGACACGTACCTGAACGTCGTGGGGCCGGCGGCAATCCTCGAGCACCTCAGCCGCTGCTGGGCGTCGCTGTTCACTGACCGGGCCGTGACCTACCGCCTGCGGAACGGCTTCGACCAGCGGAAGGTCAAGATGGCCGTGCTCGTGCAGCAGATGGTCTTCCCGCGGGCGGCCGGCGTCCTCTTCACGGCAGACCCCGTCACGGGCAACCGGAAGGTCTCCACCGTCGAGGCAACGTTCGGTCTCGGCGAGGCCCTGGTCTCCGGCCGCGTGAACCCGGACGTCTACGCGGTGCACGACGGCCGGGTCGTCGCCAAGGCGATCGGCACGAAGAAGCTTGCCATCTACGCCTCTCCGTCAGGCGGGACGCAGGAACACGCGATCGAGCCGGCGCGGCAGGAGCAGCCGGCCCTGACGGATGCACAGGTCGTGCAGCTGGTGGAGCTGGGCCGGCGGATCGAAGCGCACTTCCGCCTCAGCCAGGACATCGAATGGTGCCTCGTCGACGACAGCTTCCAGATCGTCCAGAGCCGGCCGATCACCTCGCTGTTCCCCATCCCCGCGGCCGGCGACCGGGAGAACCACGTCTACGTCTCCGTCGGTCATCAGCAGATGATGACCGACCCCATGAAGCCCCTGGGGCTCTCCTTCTGGCAGATGACGACTCCCCGGCCGATGGCCGAAGCGGGCGGGCGGCTGTTCGTCGACGTCACCCGGCTCCTGGGCTCGCCGGCGAGCCGCGCGGCCTTCCTCGACATGATGGGGAGGTCCGATCCGCTGATCCGGGACGCGCTGCAGACCGTGCTCGACCGCGGCGACTTCATCCCCTCGCTCCCGGACGGAGGTCCCGGCTGGGTGCCGCCTGGCGGCACGGGGGCACCGATCGAGACCGACCCGGCCATCGTCACCGAGCTGATCGGGCGCAGCCAGACCTCCATCGCCGCCTTGAAGCGCGACATCCGGACGAAGTCCGGATCGGCGCTCCTCGACTTCATCCTGGCGGACATCCAGGAGCTCAGGCAGATCCTGTTCGATCCACGAAGCCATCAGGTGTTCATGTCGGCGATGGAGGCTTCGTGGTGGCTGAACGAGCAGCTGGAGGCGTGGCTGGGCGAGAAGAACGCGGCCGACACGCTCACGCAGTCAGTGCCCCACAACGTCACGTCGGAGATGGGTCTGGCGCTACTGGACGTCGCGGACGCGATCCGCCCGCATCCGGAGGTGGTGGCTTTTCTGGAACAGGTCGCGGACGAGGGCTTCCTGGACGAGCTGCCAAAGCTCGCGGGCGGGCGGGAAGCGCGAGACGCCATCCAGATCTGGCTCGACCAGTACGGCATGCGCTGCGTCGGTGAGATCGACATCACGAGGCCGCGTTGGAGCGAACGCCCGACCACGCTCGTGCCCCTGATCCTCGGCAACGTCAAGAACTTCGAGCCGGGCGCGGGCGAGCAGCGCTTCGAGCAAGGGCGGCAGGAGGCCTGGTCGAAGGAGCAGGAGCTGCTGGAGCGCTTGCGGGCCCTGCCGGACGGTGCGCGGAAGGCCGAAGAGACGAAGCGGATGGTCGACCGGCTCCGGACCTTCATCGGGTACCGCGAGTATCCGAAGTACGGCATGGTCAGCCGCTACTCCGTCTACAAACAGGCGCTGTTGGAAGAAGCCGAGCGCCTCGTGCAGGCACATGTGGTTCGTGAGCAGGAGGACATCTTCTACCTCACGTTCCAGGAGCTCCACGACGTCGTGCGTACGAACCATGTGGATGACGAGCTCGTCCGCGAGCGCAAGGAAGCGTTCAGGTCATATCAGGCGCTCACGCCGCCCCGGGTGCTCACTTCCGACGGCGAGGGCATCGTCGGGACGTACCGGCGCGACGACGTGCCGGCCGGCGCGCTGGTCGGCCTAGCGGTCTCCGCCGGGACCATAGAGGGGCGGGCCCGCGTCATCCTCGACGTGGCGGAGGTGGACCTCGAACCGGGCGACATCCTGGTCACCGCCTACACCGATCCCAGCTGGACGCCCCTCTTCGTCGCGATCAAGGGCCTGGTGACGGAGGTCGGGGGCCTGATGACCCACGGCGCGGTGATCGCACGGGAGTACGGCCTGCCCGCTGTGGTCGGAGTGGAGAACGCCACACAGCTGATCCAGGATGGGCAGAGAATCCGCGTCCAAGGAACGGACGGGTACGTCGAACTCCTGCCCCAGGCGGGCAAGCCTGATTGAGCCAGTCAGGCCGAGGCCGGCTCAGAAGGCATTCGCGGCCGACTTCCACTCCTGGAGGCGCCGCGCAATGAGCTCGGTCCGCTCCTCCGCGCTCCCGCCGTCCAGCACCTCGAGGTCGGCCGGGTCGGCGCGGAGGTAGATGCCGGACGTCCGGGCATTGAGCGCCGGGTCGCGGTCCGAGCGCGTCGTCCAGTAGCCGCTGGCGCGGTCGGTGCTCTCCAGCTTGATCTCGCCGGTCCCCTCGAGCTGCGGCGCGTTGGGGTCGCGCGGGCGCTCGCCGTTCCAGAAGTAGAAGACGCCGGCCGGGTCTCTGTGCTCTTTCGCAGCCACGCTCCGGTAGCGGGACGACAGCGTGCCGTCCTCCTGCCAGCCGCGGCCCATGACCGTGAGGTCACCGTCACGGTCCCGGGCGATCCGCAGGAGGCTCACCGCCGACGGCTCCTCCGCCGTCCGCGCCGTGAGCGACAGCTGCCACCAGAGCCCCTCGATCGACTCGCGGCGGCCCTCCGTCTCGATCGCCTTGCGGAGCTTCTGGTTGATCTCGCGAACCTCCGCCGGGCTTGTCGCCGGGTCGTAGCGAACGGACGTCAGGCCGAGCAGGTCGCTCGGAAGCTTCGACCCGTTCGCGTGGAGGATGAACGTGCGCCGGATGCCGAGCGCGCCGCCGAACAGGCCGGCCTCGAACACCACGTTGTCGCGCGGCGACGCCTGGCCGGACGGAGATGCATCCGTCGCCGTCCAGTCGTCCTGGGCAAACACGAATGCTGCGAAATCGACCTCCTGGGAGAGCTCGACGAGCCGCTCGAGCGTGCCGCGTCCCGGGTTGAACGTGGTCGTCCAGGGCTCGACGTCGGCGACGTCCGCGAGCCCACGGGCAATCGCCTGAAGCAGCTTGGCCTGCTTGCCCGACGACCCGAGGAAGATCCGCGGCCTGGTCACGCGCGGTTCATGATGACGGACACGGTCGTGCACCTGCTCCCGTTGCGAGCAGATGTGCTGAGATGACGGTCGTGCGCGCACAGGACGAGGCCACACGGTGAGCAACGGCGGCAGAGCGGATACGCGTCAGCGCATGCTGCGGCGCGCGGGCCTCGTCGCCGGCGTTCTCGCGCTCCTGGCCGTGCTGCTCTTCATCAGCGGCCACTGGATCCTCGGAATCGTCTTCGGAGCGGCCGCGGCCGTCGCGATCTGGGTCTTCCTTCAAGCGCGCACCGTGCGGTAGCCGTTAGCGCTTCACGAGCGCGGCCTTCAGCCAACGACGCCGAGAGCCGTCAGCTACGCGTGCCGAAGTCGGCGGTGACGATCGCGACCGTGTCCCCGTCGAAGATGCCCGGCGCATCGATCGCTCGCACGCAGCCGAACCCGACCTCGGCCCAGGGCGAGAGCAGGTTCTCGCGATGCGGCGGGCTCTGCATCCAGCTCTGGATCACCTTCGCCGCCGACACGCTCGCCGGGCCGCTCATCAGGTTCTCGCCGACGCGGTAGACGCGGAACGCGGCCGGCGCCGCGTAGTAGCGCTCCACGCGCTGCCAGAACAGGGAGCCGTTGTACGACGTGTGGCTGAAGTAGCCGTACTTCGCCATCGACCGGGAGTGCGCCACCGCCGCCTCGGTCAGGTCACGCGAGCGGCGAAGCGGCGGCAGGCCGGCCCGCAGCCGCACGGCGTTCAGCTGGCGGAGCAGCTCAAGGTTCAGGTCGCCGGCGAGCTGCACGGCGGCGAGCCCGCGCGTGTCGTCCGGCTTGAGGCCCTGGGCGGACCCGCCGTGGGCCGGGTTCTGATCCCGCGCAGGGTGAACGGGAGCCGCGTGTGCGGCCACCGCGAGGATGGCGACGGCAAGGCAGAGCCAGACGGCGATGCCCAACCGAGCCAGCCGACGGCTGCGCCAGGTGAGGACTGCCAACGAGAACCAGTGGTGGTAGTGCGACGACGGTGGGCGTCGACCCTAACGCATCCCGATCGGCCCGCAACGGGTGAACCGTCACCCCGACTTTGGGCCCGGTCGAGTGGGCCGGAAGACCTATCGAACCGGTTCGCGCGGCGGGCCGAATAGAGCGCGTCTGACCCCCAATCGAGAGGAGAGACGATGAGGAGGAGACTCTTGCTCGGCGGCCTTGCACTGACCGCCGCCGCGCTCGGTCTCGTGGCGACCCTCGTTCGCGGCCCCGGGCCGGACGCCGCGAACGCAGCGAGCCATAGGGAGGCACCACTGATCTCGCTCGACCCGGCCGCGGACATCACCGACTTCTTCATGTTCCGGAGCTACGAGCCGGGCCAGCAGAACAAGGTTGTCCTGATCATGAACACCCAGCCCGGCGAGGAGCCGAGCTCGGGCCCGAACTACTTCAACTTCGATCCGTCGGTGAAGTACGCGTTCGGGATCGACAACAACGGCGACGGCAAGTCGGACATCTCGCTCAGCTTCCAGTTCCGGAACGAGATCCGCGGCCCCGTCGACTCGCTCGGACTGCCGTTTGCCTACGCCGGAGGCGTGCCGCCGTCGAGCGGCAGCATCATCCCGCCGATCACACGGCTCGACGGGAAGGGCTCCGAGGGCCTCGGCCTGCGGCAGCACTACGACGTGACGATGACCGGCGGAGACACGCTCGGCGATTCCAAGACGCTCGCGCGCAACCTCATCGCCGTCCCGTCGGATGTCGGCCCGCAGACGATGCCGAACTACTCGTCGCTCGCGAAGCAGGGCGTGTACGACCTCGGCAACGGCGTGCGCGTCTTCGCAGGCCAGCGCGAGGATCCGTTCTACATCGACCTCGGCGGCGTGTTCGACACGCTGAACTTCCGGCGGTTCCCACCGCTGCTCTCCAACATGGAGGACGCGAACGACAACGTGAACCCGTTCGGAGTCGACATGCTGTCCGGCTTCAACGTCCAGACGATCGCGATCGAGATGCCGATCTCGATGCTGACGGGCGCGTTCCAGACCCTCGGCGGCTATGCCTACACCAGCCGCCCCAACGTGACCATCCGGTCGCACATGCACTACGGCTCCAGGTGGGTCCAGGTTCAGCGGCTCGCGAATCCCCTCATCAACGAGGTGATCATCGGGACGAAGGACAAGGACTACTGGAACTCGCTCCCGCCGTGGGACGAGGGCAAGTTCCTCGACTACTACCTGAATCCGCGGCTCGCGCTCGCACTGCAGCTCCAGTTCGGGGCGCCCGCGGCGCTGAACAACCGCACAGACCTGGTCAACGCGCTGCTCAAGTACGGTCCGGGCGACCCGCACTACTCGGACCTGCTGCGGCTCGACACGACGGTGGCCCCGGTCCCGCTCGCGCAGCAGAAACGCCTCACCGTGCTCGCGGGCGACAACGCAGGCTGGCCGAACGGCCGCCGGCCGCGTGACGACGTGACGGACATCGCCGTCCGGCTCGTCGGCGGGCCGACGTACATCGCCCTGAAGGCGGGCGACGGGGTGAACGTGGACGACGCACCGCTGTCGACGTCGTTCCCGTTCCTCTCGCTCCCGTCCGACGGGCGCAACCGCTCCTTCCCCCACGTGAACCCGTAGGGATGAAGGCGCGGATCCTCATCGCAGTGACGGCGGCGGTCGGTGCCGCCGCCGTCCTGCTGCTCGGCGGCGCCCTGCGCACTTCGCAGGGCGCCGCCGGGGCAGCACCCGCCGTGCAGCCGGCACTCCCGCCCGTCCACGGCACTGAGGCAGAGGTGCGCAAGCAGCAGGCCGCCGTGCGCGCCGACCCCACCGACGTGCGCGCGCTCACCGCCCTCGGCTTCGCCTACGAGCAGCGCATGCGCGAGACCGCCGACCCCACCTACCTGACCAAGGCCGACGGCGTGCTGCACCAAGCGCTGAAGCTCCAGCCGTCGAGCGCCGACGCCGTCGTCGGGCTCGGCTCGCTCGCTCTCTCCCGCCACCAGTTCGGTCGCGCCGTCGTGCTCGGGCGCCGCGCGCAGCGGCTCGCCCCGGGTGCAGGCCTCCCGTACGGGATCGCCGGGGACGGCCTGCTCGAGCTCGGCCGCTACCCGGCCGCCTTCCAGTCCTTCACCGAGATGGTGCACGCCGAGCCCGGCGCGTCGGCGTACGCACGCATCTCGTACGCGCGTGAGCTCATCGGCAACCGGACGGGGGCGGAGGCCGCGATGCGCCTGGCGCTCGAGTCCTCCCAGGGGCAGGCCGAGCCGACCGCCTGGGCGCGCGTCGAGCTCGGCAAGCTCCTCTTCGGCTCCGGTCACACCCGTGCTGCCGTCCTGCAGTACCGCGCGGCCCTGATCGAGCTCCCCGACTACCCGCAGGCGCTCGATTCGCTGGCCCGCGGCGAGGCCGCGCTCGGCCACCAGCAGCGCGCGATCCGCCTTGCGACGCGCGCCGTCGAGCTGGTCCCGCTGCCGCAGTTCGTGACCACGCTCGCCGACCTGCTGCAGGCGAACGGCCGCATGGCCGCGGCCCGCCGCCAGTACGCGCTCATCGGCGTGGTCGAGCGGCTGCTCGCGGCGAACGGCGTCCGCTCCGACCTCGAGATCGCCCAGTTCTACGTCGAGCATGGGCTGCACCTCTCGCACGCCCTCACGCTCGCCCGGCGCGCCCGCGCCGAGCGGCCGAGCATCCTGGGCGACGACGTCCTCGGCTGGGCGTTTACCCGCAACGGCCGCTGCTCGGAGGGACTGCGCTGGGCGAAGCACTCGCTGCGGCTCGGCACCCGCGACGCGACCATGTTCTTCCACCGCGCCATGGCCGAGCGCTGCGCCGGCCACCTGCAGGCCGCACATGCCTGGTTCCACCGTGCGCTGGCGCTCAACCCGCACTTCTCACCGATCTGGACTCCTGTAGCGAAGAGGTATTCATGACGCTCACGAATCACAAGGACCTCGTGAAGAAGCTGCTCGCCGCGGCGGTCGCGCTCGCCGCGCTCATCGTCCCCGCCGCGGCCGCGGCGCACCCGCTCGGGAACTTCACCACCAACCACTTCACCCGCATCGAGGTTGCCGGCGACCGCGTGTACCTGACCTACGTGCTCGACCTCGCCGAGATCCCGACCTTCCAGGCGCAGGACAACGTGCACCGGCTCGGCGACGCCGGCTACGCCCGCTCCGTCTCCGACCAGGTCCGGAAGGAGCTGAAGCTGACGGTCGACGGGCGGCAGCTGCCGCTCCGCCGGCTCGACGACGTGATCGGCTTCCCGCCGGGCGCGGCCGGCCTGCACACCACGCGGCTCGAGGTGCTCTACGCCGCGCCGCCGTTCGGGCACGCGCCGGCGCAGATCGCCTACCACGACCGCAGCTTCTCCGGCCGGCTCGGCTGGCAGGAGATCGTCGTGAAGGCCCGCGACGGCGCGACGCTCACGCGGACCACGGCGCCGTCCACGAGCTCCAGCGACGAGCTGCGCGCATACCCGAAGGACCTGCTCAGCGACCCGCTGCACGTCACGACCGCCTCGCTCGCGGTCGACCCGGGGACGAGCCCGGGCGATCCGACGCCGCTCTCCAACGACACGCTTACCGGCGCCGTGCACGTGGCCGGCGCCAGCGAGACCGGGTTCGCATCGCTGATCGCGCGCGAGCACCTCGGGCCCGGCATCGTGCTCCTGTCGCTCTTGATCGCGCTCTTCTGGGGCGCCGCGCACGCGCTGACGCCCGGGCACGGCAAGACGATCGTGGCCGCCTACATGGTCGGGTCACGCGGCACGGTGTGGCACGCGATGCTCCTCGGGCTCACGGTCACGTTCACGCACACGATCGGCGTCTTCGCACTCGGGCTCGTGACCCTGGCCCTGTCGTCCTTCATCGTCCCGGAACAGCTCTACCCGTGGCTGAACCTCGCCTCGGCACTGCTTGTCGTCGGCGTGGGCGCAGCAGTCTTTCGCGCGCGCATGCGCGCGCGAGCGCACACGCGCGCGCACGAGCACGGCCACGAGCACCATCACCACCATCACGGGGACGATCATCACCACGGCCACGACCACGCCCCGCCCGAGGGTGGAGGGCTCCGCAGCCTGATCGCAGTGGGCGTGTCGGGCGGGATCCTCCCGTGCCCGACCGCGCTCGTCGTGCTGCTCGCAGCGATCTCGCTGCACCGCATCGGCTATGGCCTGGCGCTGATCGTGGCCTTCAGCCTCGGCCTCGCCGTGGTCGTCAGCGGCATCGCGCTCGTCGCCGTGACCGCGAAGCGCACATTCGGACGCATGAGCCTGGAGGGCCGGGTCATCCGCGCGCTGCCCGCGGTGAGCGCCGTCGTGATCGTGCTGGTCGGGCTCGCGATGACGGTTCGCGCGCTGCCGGGGGTCGTCGGGTGAACCGGATCCGGGAACGCCACGAATCAGTGCCGTCCAGGGGCTGAGAGACTCGAGGGAGGCCGCAGATGTTCGGACTCGACCAGACCATCGCGCACATGTCGGACGGGACGACGCTGTTGCTCGTCCTCGTGGTCGCGGCCCTGCTGGGACTCCGCCACGCGACCGATCCCGACCATGTCGCCGCCGTGACCACGCTCATCGCCGGTGGCGACGAGCGCGGCACCGGACGGGCGCGGAAGCTCGGCCTCGCCTGGGGACTCGGCCACGCGACGACGCTCTTCCTCTTCGGGCTCCCGGTCGTGCTCTACGAGCGCTACCTGCCCGAGACGATCCAGGAAGGCGCGGAGACGATGATCGGCGTGCTGATCATCTCGCTCGCGCTCTGGCTGCTGATCCGCTGGCGCCGCGGCGCGTTCCACGTGCACGCCCACGACCACGGCGAGGTCAAGCACCTCCACGTGCACGCGCACGCACAGGCGCCGGGACACGCGAGCCATCCGCACCCGAAGCCGCGCTCGCCGTGGCAGGCATACGGCATCGGGCTGCTCCACGGCATCGGCGGCAGCGCCGGCGTGGGCGTTCTCATCATCGCGGCGGTCAAATCCAAGACGGTCGCCGTCGTCGCCCTGGGCATCCTCGCCGGCGGCACGGCGATCTCGATGATGCTGCTCACCACGGGGTTCGGGATCGCGCTCTCGACCGCACCCGCCCGCCGCGCCTGGGATCGGATGGCGCCCGCGCTCGGCGTGCTCAGCCTCGCATTCGGGGTCTGGTACGCCGCGGGCGCGCTCGGGTTCGTGCCCTACGTCTTCTGAATCTGAGACCAGGCGTCGGCCGTCACGGCGTAGAGCACGAAGTCGTCGCGGCCCGTCGCGGTCGGCATGAACGCGTGCAGGACGCCCTCTTCGACGAAGCCGAGCCGCCGGAACACCGCCCGCATCGGCTCGTTCCAGACTGCCGTCGAGGCCTGCACGCGCGCGGCGTCGTGCTCGTCGAACAGATGCTCCGTGACGAGCGTGATCGCCTCGCTCCCGTAGCCGAGGCCGCGGTGCGCCTCGTCGTGGATCTCGATGCCGATCTCGAAGACGCCCGGGGGCAGCGCGCCCGGCGGATGGCGCGCCTCGACGTCGCCGACCACGCGGCCGCCGACGTCGATGGCCAGCTCGAGGCGGCCGCCGGCGAGACGGCCGGACCGGGCGATGCGCTGCCGGAGGCGCCGCCGCGCGGCGGCGCGGTCGGATGTGCCGCCGACGCGCCAGGTCGACGCGAGCCAGTGCTCGAGCAGCTGCTCCGCCTCCTCCTCGCGGTACGGGCGGAGCGAGACGCGCTCGCCGCGGATGATCAGGGCCGTCTCCACGGCGGCAGCCTGACATGCAACGAGGCGGCCCGGAGACCGCCTCGTCATCGACCCCGTCACTGTCCGGAGCGCGTGTGGCTGCGGCCCCCCACGCGCAGCACAGAGAGCGGGGCCGCTACTCGTCTCGGCAGCGGGACCGCCCGGCTTGATCCCCCATCCGGGTGAACTGCGGAGGCGCGCGACCTGCCGTACACTTCCTCGTCTCTGTGGTAGAGATCGTCCTCTTGATGTTGATCCTCAAGATCCCGATCCTGTACCTGGTCGGCGTGGTCTGGTACGCGATCAAGGCGGAACCGCGGCCGGAGGAGCCCGCGATCGTGCGGGAGGAGAACCGGCCCGGCCCGCAGGCGCCGGAGAGCAGCGCCTCGCGTGTACGCCGTGACCGTGCCCGTCCGGACCGCAGGCCGCCGCGTCGCCCGACCGGGCCGCGCACGGCCGCAGCCCGCGCGGAGCGCAGCCGGTGAGCGAGTCCGCCGCCGAGCAGGGCGGGACGCGCCCCGCAGAGACCGTCGCCGGCTTCATCGCGGCGGCCGCGCTGGCGGTCGGCGTGATCGCCATCTACTACGAGCCGGTCAAGCTGGCCGTCCCGGCCCTGATCGTCGCCCTGATCGCGGTCGTGATCGGCGGCCGCTTCCACCGCCTCGCGAGCGTCGCGGTGGCCGTGATCACGATCGGCTGGGTGCTCGGGATGATCTACGCGGTCATCGAGGGCAACCCCCTCTGGTAGCGCGGCACCGAGGGCTTTCACCGCGCTGCTAGAAAGGGAAGTGCCATGCGCGACGTCGACGCGCTGAACGCCGGCTACGCCGGCCAGCTGCTCGAGCAGTACCTCGAGAACCCGAGCTCGGTGCCGCCCGAGTGGCGTGCCCTGTTCGAGCGCGGGAACGGCGACCTCGCCGCCGCGCTCCCCGGCCTCGGCAAGCTGTTGGAGGGCTCGAACGGCGGCGACGTTCACATCGCGGCACCGGAGACGCGAGCACCGGCCGAGACGGACGAGGCGCTCCTGAACGCCGTCGCCGCGGCCGCATCGCTCGTGCGCGCCACGCGGACGCACGGCCACCGCGCCGCACGGCTCGACCCGCTCGGGACCGACCCTCCAGGTGACCCCTCGCTCGACCCCGAGCGCCTCGGCCTCACGCCCGAGCTCCAGCAGCGCGTCCCCGCATCGATCCTGCGGACGTACGTCGAGGGCGACACGCTCGCGGACGTCGCTCGCGCGGCTGCGCGAGACCTACAGCGGCACGATCGCCTACGAGATCGAGCACATCGACGACCACGAACAGCGGATGTGGCTGCGCGAGGCGATCGAGACCGGCCGCTACCGCGGGCCGCTCTCCGACGACGAGCAGCGGCGCCTGCTGGCGCGCCTCGCCGAGGTCGAGGGCTTCGAGGCGTTCCTGCGGCGCACGTTCCTCGGCCAGAAGCAGTTCTCGCTCGAAGGCCTCGACCTGCTGGTGCCCATGCTCGACGAGTCGATCGACCTCGCCGCCGCCGACGGCGTCGGCCAGATCGTCATCGGCATGGCGCACCGCGGCCGCCTCAACGTGCTGACGCACGTGGTGGGGCGCCCGTACGACCAGATCCTGCGCGAGTTCGAGGGCGAGCGGACGATCGAGGCGGTCACCGCCTACCCCGAGGGCGGGACCGGCGACGTCAAGTACCACCTCGGCATGCGCTCGTCGCGCCAGACGCCGAGCGGCGAGGTCGGCGTGACGCTGATGGCGAACCCGAGCCACCTCGAGTTCGTCGACCCGGTCGCCGAGGGGCGCACGCGCGCCGAGCAGACCGACCGCACGCAGCCGATCGCGCTGCACGACCCGTCGAAGGCGCTCTGCATCCTCGTCCACGGCGACGCCGCCTTCCCCGGCGAGGGCATCGTCGCCGAGACGCTGAACCTCTCCGACCTGCCCGGCTACACGACCGGCGGGACGCTGCACCTGATCACGAACAACCAGGTCGGCTACACGACCGACCCGTCCGAGGGCCGCTCGACGTTCTACTCGAGCGACATCGCGAAGGGCTACGACATGCCGATCGTCCACGTGAACGCCGACGACCCGGCCGCCGCGCTGAGCGCCGTCCGGCTCGCGCTCGCCTACCGCCGCCACTTCGGCCGCGACGTCATCGTCGATCTCGTCGGCTACCGGCGCTTCGGACACAACGAGCAGGACGAGCCCGCGTACACGCAGCCGCTGATGGCGGCGCGGATCGCCGACCATCCCTCCGTCTTCGCGCAGTACGCCCAGCAGCTGGTCGCCGAAGGCGTCGTCACCGACGCGCAGGTCGACGAGCTCGCCGAGGCCGTGAAGGCGCGCCTGAAGGCGGCGCACGAGCAGCTCAAGGAGACGTTCGGGCAGGCGATTCCGGCGAAGTCTCGCGACGAGGTCATCCCGCAGGCCGAGCGGCAGGACGAGATCGACACCGACGTGCCCGCCGAGCGGCTGCGCGAGCTCAACGCACAGCTGATCCAGGTGCCCGGCGACTTCACCGTCCACCCGAAGCTGCTCAAGCAGCTCGAGCGGCGCATCGCCGCGATCGACGAAGGCGGGATCGACTGGGGCCACGCCGAGGGGCTGGCGTTCGCGAGCCTGATCACCGAGGCGGTGCCGATCCGGCTGACCGGACAGGACAGCGAGCGCGGCACGTTCGCGCAGCGGCACCTCATGCTCCACGACGCGCGCACCGGGGAGACGTACGCGCCGATGCAGCACCTGCCCGGCGCCGGCGCGTCGTTCGAGGTGCGGAACTCGCCGCTGTCGGAGGCCGCTGCGCTCGGCTTCGAGTACGGCTACACGACCAGCGCGGCCGACGCGCTCGTGCTCTGGGAGGCCCAGTACGGCGATTTCGTCAATGCGGCGCAGGTGATCATCGACCAGTTCATCGTCGCCGGCCTCTCCAAGTGGCGGCAGACGTCAGGCCTGACCCTCCTCCTTCCGCACGGGTACGAAGGCTCCGGACCGGAGCACTCCAGCGCGCGGCTCGAGCGCTTCCTCCAGCTGGCCGCACAGGAGAACATCACCGTCGTCAACCCGACGACCGCGGCGCAGTACTTCCACCTGCTCCGGCGCCAGGCGCTCGCACACACGGGGCGGCCGCTGATCGTCATGACGCCGAAGGCGCTGCTGCGGCTGCGCGGCGCCGCCGCCCGGCTCGAGGAGCTGAGCGACGGGGCGTTCCAGCACCTGATCGACGACCCGCGGGGCCGCCAGGCGACCGCCCGCCGGCTCGTCCTCTGCTCGGGGAAGCTCTACTACGACATCGCCGGGCACGAGCTGTACGACGGCGCCGACCACGTCGCGGTCGCCCGGCTCGAGCAGCTCTATCCCTTCCCCGCCCAGCAGGCGCGGCACCTGCTCGCCGGGTACGAGAGCCTCGACGAGGTCCTGTGGGCCCAGGAGGAGCCCCAGAACATGGGTGCCTGGCGGACGATCCGCCACCGCATCGAGGAGGCCCTGCCGGAAGGCGTCACGCTCCGCTACGTCGGCCGCCCATGGCGCGCCAGCCCGAGCGAGGGCTATCCCACCGCGCACCTGCGCGAGCAGGACCGCATCGTCCGCGTAAGCGCAGGCCTGTCGAAGGGGCTGTCCCCGTTTCAGGGGGCTGTCCCTCCGCTGAGGGTTCGACCAGCGTCGAAGCACCACGGGGGCGGCCTGGCGGAACCAGCGGGGACAGCGGCCGGCAATTGGGACGCCGGGACAGCCGGGGCGTTACTTGTGCTTGGCGAGCTGCTGCTGCACAGCACGCTGCGCGGCGCGCATGACCTTCGGCCCCTGCACGCGCGCCTCACGGTAGACCCGCTGACGAACGGGCACCGGCACGCGGCGCCACATCTGCCATACCGTGAGCGCGAGCCAGAGGCTCGGGACGCGGCGGCCGGCTCCTGTTCCACGCGGCATAGGGCGCACATGCTCGCACAACAGCCTCCATCCTGTTTACAATCCGCCGCCGTGCTCTCTCGCGGGAGAGGGAGAGCCGTTTTCGAACATCGCCATGACCAATATCTTCACCGACATCATTCAGGACCACCTGAGGCTGAAGGAGCAGAACGCCGAGCTCGAGCGGTACATGCCGATCGAGCGCTACAAGGGCGCTGACCCCTTCGAGAATCACCCCCTGTTCAAGACCGAGGAGCAGGCACGCATCGAGGACACGCTGGATGGAACCGTGTCCATCGCCGACCACTCCGAGGAGGACATCGTCGCAGTGCACGCGCACGCGTACGGCATCGAGCCGGCCGTCGACGGCGACGAGAGCCTCTGGAGCCGCTCCCGGGACTTCGACTGGGGCGACTAGCCTCGGGTTCTTCTGTCGTGATCCCGGACGCCCGGAGGGCGTCCGTCTCGGCGTCCCCCGGCGCCCGCCCGTTAGCGTTGCCCCAGCCATGACCGCCGTCGGCGTCCCCACCCTCGAGGCCTACGCCCAGCTCGCCGTGCAGGTGGGCCTCAACCTCCAGCCCGGCCAGGACGTGCTGATCATCGCCGACGTCGAGCACGCCGAGCTGACCCGTGCGGTGACGCGCCAGGCATACGAGGCGGGCGCCCGCCACGTCGAAGTCGACTACAAGGACGCGCGCCTCACCCGCATCCGCGCCGACCTCGCGCCCGACGAGAGCCTCGGCTGGTCTGCCCCGCACCGCGTCGAGCAGATCCGCGAGCTCGGCCGGCAGCACGCCGCAGTCGTGCAGATCAGCGGCCCGCCGGACCCGGCGGTCTTCGAGGGCGTGGACGGCGAACGGCTCGCGCGGAGCGCCGAGGTCGAATGGAGGCGCACCTACCTCGAGCAGGTCAGCGAGGGCCTGTTCAACTGGGTGATCGTCGCCGGGCCGACCCGCGCGTGGGCCGAGCGCGTCTTCGGGGAGCCGGACGTCGACCGGCTCTGGCGCGCGATCGCGGACGCTGTCCGGCTCGACGAGCCCGACCCGCCGGCCGCCTGGCGCGACCACGTCGCCCGCCTGCAGAAGCGCGCCGACGCCCTCACGGCGCACCGCTTCGACGCCATGCACCTGCGCGGCCCGGGCACCGACGTGCGAATCGGGCTGCCCGAGGGCGCGATCTGGGACAGCGCCAACGCGGAGACTGCGTGGGGCCTCACGTACGTCCCGAACATGCCGACCGAGGAGATCTTCACGACACCGCACGCCGCCCGGGTCGATGGAACGGTGCGCTCGACGAAGCCGCTCGTGCTGCTCGGCCGCCTCGTCCGGGACATCGAGATGCGCTTCGAGGGCGGGCGCGCCGTCGAGGTGCGCGCCGCCGAGGGCGAGGACGTGCTGCGCGAGAGCATGTCCACCGACGAGAACGCGGGGCGGCTCGGCGAGGTCGCGCTCGTCGACAACGACTCGCGCGTCGGCCGCACCGGCATCACGTTCTTCGACACCCTCTTCGACGAGAACGCGGCCTCGCACATCGCCTACGGCGAAGGGCTGCCCGACTCGATCCCGGGCGGCCGCGACCTCACCTGGGAGGAGCGCGAGGAGCGCGGCGTCAACCACTCGGGCGTCCACGTCGACTTCATGATCGGGAGCCCCGAGGTGGACGTCGACGGCATCCTGCGCGACGGCACCGCCGTGCCCGTCATGCGCGGCGGCGACTTCACCCTCAGCTAGAGGGTCAGCCCGTGGAGGCGGCCTCGGCGGCCACGGTCCAGCGCATGACGTCGCGAATCGAGACGATGCCGACGGCCTGGTCCGACTCGACCACCGGCAGGTGCCGGAAGCCGTTCTCGACCATGATCCGGGCCGCCTCGGCCGGCGACGTCTCTGGGGACGCGGTCACGGGGTCTGACGTCATCCAGTCGCGGACGCGCGCCTCGGACGAGTGCACCCGCCCGGCCACGGCGCGCAGGACGTCGCGCTCGCTGAGGATGCCGATCAGGCGCCCGTAGTCGACGACGACGGCCGCGCCGACCCCGCGTTCGGCCATCTGCTCGGCCGCGAAGCCGAGCGTGTCCTCCGGGGCGACGCCGAGCACATCTCGCTGCATCAGATCGCTGAGCTGCGTCATCCCGTCGAGCATAGCCCGCCCGGGCGCACTCACCCACGCCGAGGGAGCGCGAACACCCCATCGCGGGCTATAGAGAACGACCCCCGGACAGCGGGAGAATCCTCGCGAAGACCCGGCGGAAGGCGGCATCCGTCCGGCCCCGACCCAGAGGTGTAGAGACCCCAGCGTCTCGCCCCGGCGTCGAGTCGAGCGAGTGCCCGCACTTCCGCCACGAGCGCGGCGTATGCGCCGCAAGACAGTGGGAGGGGGAGAATGACGGGAAGTAAAAGGGGGCTCCGCCGGCTTGCGGTCCTGTTCGCAGTCGCAACGGTTGGTGTCCTCGCGGTCGGCGCCCAGGCGGCGTCGGCAAATGTGATCGAGATCTGCAAGAGCTCGGCCAACGGCATGTCCGGGCGGACCTTCCAGTACTCGATCACGGGTGGGACGCAGGTGTCGGTCAATGGTGGCCGCTGCTCCGGGCCGATCACGGTCGCGGGCGCCGCAGGTGACCATCACCGAGGCCGCAGTCCAACCCGGCCACCGACGTCCACGTCGACGACCGTGCGTCCGTCGATCCGCAAGGTGAGCGAGGATCTCGCGAACCGCAGCGTGACGGTGACGACCGGCGCGTCGACGTCGTCGGAGACGCTGGTCACGTTCACGAACCAGCCCGCAGGTGGCAACTACGGGACGCTCAAGGTCTGCAAGCTGACCGAGACGCCGGCGTACCTCGGCAGGCTGTTCAGCTTCTCGGCGAACGGCGGCCCGCTCGTCTCGACCGAGGCGAACGACGCCTTCGACGATCCGGCCAACTGGTCGTGCCGCATCCTCGGCACGTTCCAGGTCGGCTCGAACGTCACGGTGCACGAGGCCATCCCGGCCGGCACCGAGGTCCAGTACATCGACTCCGATCCGGCCACCGCGCTCGGGGACTTCAACACGTCGACCGGCGATGCCACTGACACGGTCGGCGCCGGCGTGACCGTCGTCGTTCTATGACGACGAGCCGCTGCCGCCGTCGGGCACCGGCTGGCTCGAGATCTGCAAGGACGCGGCCTGGCTGTATGGCGGCTACCAGGATCCCGACGTGCACGGGACGTTCCACTTCGACGTGACCGACGCTGCCGGTGCGACCTACTCGGCAGGACGTGCTCGTGGGCCAGTGCTCCGAGCCGTTCCAGGTCGCCGCCGGCATCTCCGAGGTCGTCGAAGGCCCGTCGCCGGGCTACGACCTGGTCGACGCGGCGACGATCCCGGACGATCGGCTGCTGACGACGAACCTGATCAATCGCACGGTTGACGTCGAGGTTCCGACCTCCGACGACCAGAACGACGAGACGCAGGTGCACTTCTTCAACCAGACCCAGCGCGCCCAGCTCAAGCTCTGCAAGACGCTCGGGCCCGGCTCGGCCGATCTGATCGGCCAGACGTTCGGCATCGACT
Organism: uncultured Thermoleophilia bacterium; assembly: GCA_963817375.1. Taxonomy (GTDB): domain Bacteria; phylum Actinomycetota; class Thermoleophilia; order Gaiellales; family Gaiellaceae; genus JACVRM01. Next base: position 294,316 of record CAWFOB010000005.1, read on the forward strand.
GGTCGTCCGACAACGGCGCCGGCGGCACGGCATGGATCACGGCGCCGCGTCGACGCAGTGCGTCATCGTCGGCAACCTGCCGATCGGCGTCACGTCTCGCTGTCCGAGGAGAACCCCGGCGACTACATCGACAGTGACCGGCCCGAGCTCGATCACGCTCGCAGCCGGCATCAACACCGCCACGTACACGAACACGGCCAAGGGCCTGCTCGAGGTCTGCAAGGCCGCGATCAAGTTCTCGACCAGGGTCGACCCGACCAAGCAGCCGTCGTTCACGTTCCGCATCGACGGCGGCGGCATGCTGAAGGTGCGGGCGGGCACGTGCTCGCTGCCGCAGCGTGTCTCGGTTGGCACGCACACGGTCAGCGAGGTCGCCGATCCGGACTACGAGCTGGATCCGGGCAGCCTGGCCCAGGATCTCCTCGGGCTGGGCACCAACGGCGGCATCGTCGTCTCGCCGGCCGACCGCGAGGTCAGCCGCAACCTGAACACCCGCACGGTCACGGTCAACGTGCCCTACGGGATCAACGGCGAGACGCTGGTCACCTTCTACAACCGCGTCAAGCTCGGCCAGGTCAAGGTCTGCAAGCTGATCCCGATCACCTCGCAGGACACCCTGGGCGGCAAGCCGTTCACCTACACGGTCACGATCGGCAGCCGAGCGATCCACCTCGGCCCGATCTACCCGGGTGAGTGCACCAGCTTCACCGACGCATACCCGATCCTCACCGCGCCCGGCGTGCCGGTGCACGTCACGGTGGTCGAGGACGGCGCGACGATGAGCTTGGTGTACACGGTGACGAGCATCACGGTCAGCGGCGGTCGGAACGTCAACCCGCCGAACCTGGGAACGGGCACGATCGACTTCGATCTCGGCCCGGGCCTGAATGTCGTGACGTACACCAACAAGGCGCTGGATCCCTAAACCCAGTCGGGACATTCAGCAGCAGCCGTCCTGACTGAAGGACGGCGCCAGAACCACTCAGCGAGGCCCCCGGGAGACCGGGGGCCTCGCCCCTTTTCGGAACCCCCCGTGGCGGGTGATGAATCGACCACCCCCGGAATCGGACAATCTCTCTGACCAGGTCAGGGGGGCCTGGTCAATCCCAGGGGGAGGAGATTCGAATGCATCTACGGAGAGGAGGGCTCCGCCGTCTTGCGATCCTGTTTGCGGTCGCGACGGTCGGTGTCCTCGCGGTCGGCGCCCAGGCGGCGTCGGCAAATGTCATCGAGATCTGCAAGAGCTCGGCCAACGGTATGTCCGGCCGGGCCTTCCAGTACTCGATCACGGGTGGGGCGAGTGTCACTGTGAATGGTGGGCGCTGCTCGGGCCCGATCACGGTTGCGGGTGCGCAGGTGACTGTCACCGAGGCGCAGTCCAACCCGGCGACCGATGTTCATGCGACGACGGTGCGTCCGTCGCTGCGCAAGGTGAGCGAGGATCTCGTGAACCGCAGCGTGACCGTCACGACGGGTGCGTCGACGTCGTCGGAGACGCTGGTCACGTTCACGAACCAGCCTGCGGGCGGGAACTACGGGACGCTCAAGGTCTGCAAGCTGACCGAGACGCCCGCGTATCTGGGCAAGCTGTTCTCGCTTCTCGGTCAACGGTGGCCCGCTCGTCTCGACCGAGGCGAACGACGCCTTCGACGATCCGGCGAACTGGTCGTGCCGCATCCTGGGCTCGTTCCAGGTCGGCTCGAACGTCAACGTGCACGAGCAGATCCCGGCGGGCACGGAGGTGCAGTACATCGACTCCGATCCGGCCACCGCACTCGGGGACTTCAACACGTCCACGGGTGACGCGCTGATCACGGTCGGCGCCGGCGTCACCGTCGTCTTGTACGACGACGAGCCGCTGCCGCCGTCGGGCACCGGTTGGCTGGAGATCTGCAAGGACGCAGCCTGGGGCGACTACGACGTCCACGGCTCGTTCCACTTCGACGTCACCGACGCAGCCGGTGCGACGTACTCGGCAGACGTGCTCGTGGGCCAGTGCTCCGAGCCGTTCCAGGTCGCCGCCGGCATCTCCGAGGTCGTCGAGGGCCCGTCGCCGGGGTACGACCTCGTCGACGCGTTCACGATCCCGGAGGATCGCCTGCTGACCAAGAACCTGATCAACCGCACGGTTGACGTCGAGGTGCCGGCCTCGGACTCGTCCAACGACGAGACCCAGCTGCACTTCGTCAACCAGACCCAGCGCGGCCAGCTCAAGCTGTGCAAGACGCTCGGGCCAGGCTCCTCTGACCTGATCGGCCACACGTTCGAGCTGGACTGGTCGTCCGACAGCGGTGCAATCGGCTACGTGTACATCACCGCCGCTGCGTCGACGCAGTGCGTGATCGTCGGCTACCTGCCGATCGGCGCGACCGTCACCGTCACCGAGGACATCGACCACAGCTCGGGCGGCGACGGCGAGTTCATCGACACGACCGGCGAAGGCGACATCACCATCGCACCCGGCATCAACACCAAGACGATCACGAACACGGCCAAGGGCCTGCTCGAGATCTGCAAGGCCAAGATCAAGTACGTACGGACGGTGGAGGCCCCGCGGTCGCACCGGTGCAGCCGACGTTCACGTTCCGCATCGACGGTGCTGGCGCGCTGAAGGTGCGGGCGGGCACGTGCTCGCTGCCGCAGCGCGTCTCGGTTGGCACGCACACGGTCACCGAGAACTCCGATCCGGACTACGAGCTGGATCCGGGCAGCCTGGCCCAGGATCTCCTCGGGCTCGGCACCAACGGCGGCATCGTCGTCTCGCCGGCCGACCGCGAGGTCAGCCGCAGCCTGAACACCCGCACGGTCACGGTCAACGTGCCCTGGGCGTCGAACGGTGGCGAGACGCTGGTCACCTTCTACAACCGGGTCAGGCTCGGCCAGGTGAAGGTCTGCAAGCTGATCCCGTACACGTCGACGGACTCGCTGGGCGGCAAGCCGTTCACGTACACCGTCAAGATCGACGGCCGGACGTTCCACCTCGGCCCGATCTACCCGGGTGAGTGCACGAGCTTCACCGACCCGTTCCCGATCCTGACGTCACCCGGCGTGAAGACGCCGGTGACCGTCACCGAGGACGGGGCGACCGGCAACCCGAACTACACCGTGACCGGCATCACCGTCACGGGTGGGCGTGACGTCGGTACACCTGATCTCACGAACGGGATCATCAACTTCAACCTCGGTCCCGGCCTCGACGTCGTGACCTACACGAACAAGGCGAAGGATCCCTAAACCGCCCATCGGGGAGACATCAGCCGCAGGTCGTCCTGACTGAAGGACGGCCGCAAGGACCACTCCAAGCGAGGCCCCCGGGAAACCGGGGGCCTCGCTCTTTTTCGGAACCCCCCGCCCCGGGTGATGAATCGACCACCCCCGGAATCGGACAATCTCTCTGACCAGGTCAGGGGGGCCTGGTGAATCCAGGGGAGGAGATTCGAGATGCATCTACGGAGGGGAGGGCTCCGCCGTCTTGCGATCTTGTTTGCGGTCGCGACGGTCGGTGTCCTCGCGGTCGGCGCCCAGGCGGCGTCGGCAAATGTCATCGAGATCTGTAAGAGCTCGGCCAACGGTATGTCCGGCCGGAGCTTCCAGTACTCGATCACGGGTGGGGCGAGTGTCACCGTGAATGGTGGGCGCTGCTCGGGCCCGATCACGGTTGCGGGTGCGCAGGTGACGATCACCGAGGCGCAGTCGAACCCGGCAACCGATGTTCATGCGACGACGGTGCGTCCGTCGCTGCGTAAGGTCTCGGAGAACCTTCCGGGTCGCAGCGTGACGGTGACGACCGGTGCGTCGACGTCGTCGGAGACGCTGGTCACGTTCATCAACCAGCCTGCGGGCGGCAACTACGGCACGCTCAAGGTCTGCAAGCTGACCGAGACGCCCGCCTATCTGGGCAAGCTGTTCTCGTTCTCGGTCAACGGCGGCCCGCTCGTGTCGACCGAGGCGAACGACGCCTTCGACGATCCGGCCAACTGGTCGTGCCGCATCCTGGGCTCGTTCCAGGTCGGCTCGAACGTCAACGTGCACGAGCAGATCCCGGCGGGCACGGAGGTGCAGTACATCGACTCCGATCCGGCCACCGCGCTTGGCGACTTCAACACGTCCACCGGTGACGCGCTGATCACGGTCGGCGCCGGCGTCACCGTCGTCTTGTACGACGACGAGCCGCTGCCGCCGTCAGGCACCGGCTGGCTCGAGATCTGCAAGGACGCAGCCTGGGGTGACTACGACGTCCACGGCTCGTTCCACTTCGACGTCACCGACGCCGCCGGTGCGACCTACTCCGCAGACGTGCTCGTGGGCCAGTGCTCCGAGCCGTTCCAGGTCGCCGCCGGCATCTCCGAGGTCGTCGAGGGCCCGTCGCCGGGGTACGACCTGGTCGACGCGTTCACGATCCCGGAGGATCGCCTGCTGACCAAGAACCTGATCAACCGCACGGTCGACGTCGAGGTGCCGGCCTCGGACTCGTCCAACGACGAGACGCAGCTGCACTTCGTCAACCAGACCCAGCGCGGCCAGCTCAAGGTCTGCAAGGCGCTCGGGCCCGGCTCGGCCGACCTGATCGGGCAGAAGTTCTACTTCTCGATCTACGGCGACAACATCCAGGCGGCGGGCATCTGGATCACCGCGCAGGCGCAGACGCAGTGCGTCATCGTCGGCAACTTCCCGATCGGCTCGACGGTCGACGTCGAGGAGACCTGCGGCATCATGGTCGACGGTCCGGTCGACAACTCGGCCTGCAACCCGTACATCGACACGACGGGCGGCGGCGAGATCACGATCGCCCCGGGCATCAACACCAAGACGATCACGAACACGGCCAAGGGCCTGCTCGAGATCTGCAAGGCCAAGGTCCGCGAGATCCGCACGCAGCCGTCGTTCACGTTCCGCATCGACGGCGCTGGCGCGCTGAAGGTTCGGGCGGGCACGTGCTCGCTGCCGCAGCGTGTCTCGGTTGGCACGCACACGGTCACCGAGGTCGCTGATCCGGACTACGAGCTGGATCCGGGCAGCCTGGCCCAGGATCTCCTCGGGCTCGGCACCAACGGCGGCATCGTCGTCTCGCCGGCCGACCGCGAGGTCAGCCGCAGCCTGAACACCCGCACGGTCACGGTCAACGTGCCGTACGGGCCGAACGGCGAGACGCTGGTCACCTTCTACAACCGCGTCAAGCTCGGCAAGGTGAAGGTCTGCAAGCTCATCACGCCGGGCTCGGCCGACGCTCTGAGCGGCAAGACGTTCACCTACACCGTGTACGTCAACGGCGCTCCGTTCACGGTCGGACCGATCTCTCCGGGCGAGTGCCAGTTCGTCAACAAGGGCGGGACGCCGATCGACTTCCCGGTCCTTGACTCGACGGGCACCCACGTGGCCGTCGGCATCTACGAGACCGGGGCAAGCGACGCGAGCCCGCCGGGGCCTGGCACCTGGTACGTCACCGGCCTTGGCGTCACGGGGAACAACCCGAACTTCTCGGTCCTGAACAACTGCTCGCCGGCGCTCTACAGCCCGACCGGCCAGCATTGCAAGACGTTCACGTTCGCGGCGGTGTACACGGTTCACATCGTGTTCACCCTCGGCGCAGGCGTGAACGTGGCCACCTTCACCAATTCGGCGGGCGATCCCTAAACCGCGGATCCGCCCGTAAACGACGAACAACGCTGCGAGGCCCCCGGGAAACCGGGGGCCTCGCCGCGTCTCGGGCAAATCCCTGATGTGCGCGCAGGCGGCTGCGCTACGCTGGCCGAAATGGCGACGAAGCCCGTCGAGCGCATCGATCGCGTCGTGATCCGCTTCGCCGGCGACTCGGGCGACGGCATGCAGCTGACGGGCTCGTGGTTCACGAGCGAGACGGCGCTGTTCGGCAACGACCTGTCGACGCTGCCCGACTTCCCGGCCGAGATCCGCGCGCCGGCCGGCTCGCTCCCCGGCGTCTCGGGCTTCCAGATCCACTTCGCCGACCGCGACATCCTCACGCCGGGCGACGCCCCGAACGTGCTCGTCGCGATGAACCCCGCCGCGCTGAAGACGAACCTCACGGACCTGCCGAACGGCGGCACGCTGATCGTGAACGCCGACGCGTTCACCGACCGGAACCTCGAGAAGGCCGGCTACGCCGAGAACCCGCTCGAGGACGCGTCACTGGACGAGTACCGCGTCCACCGGGTGTCGCTCACGTCACTGACCATCGAGGCGCTGAAGGACGTCGACGTGACCAAGCGCGAGGCCGAGCGCGCGAAGAACATGTTCGCGCTCGGCCTGATGTCCTGGCTCTACCACCGCCCGACCGAGGGCACCGTCGACGTCATCCGCCGGAAGTTCGAGGGACCGATCGCCGAGGCGAACGAGCTCGCGTTCAAGGCCGGCTGGGCCTACGGCGAGACGAGCGAGGACTTCGCCGTCACCTACGAGGTCGCGCCGGCGAAGCTGCGCCCGGGCACGTACCGGAACATCACCGGCAACCAGGCGCTCGCGCTCGGCCTCGTCGCCGCCGGCGTCCAGAGCAAGCTGCCGGTCTTCCTCGGCGCCTACCCGATCACGCCCGCCTCGGCGCTCCTCGAGGACCTGTCGCGGCACAAGAGCTTCGGCATCCGCACCTTCCAGGCCGAGGACGAGATCGCCGCGGTCGGCGCGTCCCTCGGTGCGAGCTTCGGCGGCGCGCTCGCAGTGACGACGTCGAGCGGCCCCGGGATCGTGCTCAAGATGGAGACGATCGGGCTGGCGGTCGCGCTCGAGCTCCCGCTCGTGATCGTCGACGTCCAGCGCGCCGGCCCGTCCACGGGGATGCCGACGAAGCCGGAGCAGGGCGACCTGCTGCTCGTGCTCTACGGGCGCAACTCGGAGTCGCCGGTCCCGGTCGTCGCCGCAGCGACGCCGAGCGGCTGCTTCGACGCCGCCATCGAGGCGGCGCGAATCGCGCTCAAGTACCGGACGCCCGTTTTCCTGCTCTCCGACGCCTACCTGGCGAACGGCTCGGAGCCCTGGTGCCTCCCGGAGGTCGGGTCGCTGCCCGACATCTCGACGACGTTCGCGACGGAGCCCAACCACGACGGTGACTTCTGGCCGTACCTGCGCGACCCGGAGACGCTCGCGCGCGAGTGGGCGATCCCGGGGACGCCGGGCCTCGAGCACCGCATCGGCGGCCTCGAGAAGGCAGGACGGCACCGGCAGCATCTCGTACGACGCGGACAACCACGACCGCATGGTGCGGCTGCGCGCCGCCAAGGTCGCGCGCGTGGACGTCCCGCCCGTGCACGTCGACGCCGAGGGCGGCGAGGAGCTGCTCGTGCTCGGCTGGGGCGGGACCTACGGGCCGATCGGCGCCGCCGTCCGGCGCGTCCGGGAGAGCGGCGGCAAGGTCGCGCATGCGCACCTGACGCACCTCAACCCGTTCCCGCCGAACCTCGAGGAGGTGCTCCACGCCTACCCGAAGGTGCTCGTCCCCGAGATGAACCTGGGCCAGCTCCTGCAGCTCGTCCGTGCCCGGTTCCTGGTCGACGCGGTCGGCTACAACCAGGTGCGCGGCGTCCCGTTCCGCTCGAGCGAGCTCGCCGACGCAATGAGGGCGATGCTGTGAGCGGCGACCGGGAACGGCAACGGGCACGCGCTGCTGACGATGAAGGACTTCAAGTCGGACCAGGAGGTCCGCTGGTGCCCGGGCTGCGGCGACTACGCCGTGCTGGCGGCCGTCCAGAGCTTCATGCCCGAGCTCGATATCCCGCGCGAGCGCATCGTGTTCGTCTCCGGGATCGGCTGCGCATCGCGCTTCCCGTACTACATGGAGACCTACGGCATGCACTCGATCCACGGGCGTGCTCCGGCGATCGCGACCGGGCTCTCGGTTTCGCGCCCGGATCTCGCCGTCTGGGTCGTGACCGGCGACGGCGACGCGCTCTCGATCGGCGGCAACCATCTGATCCACGCGCTGCGCCGTAACGTCAACCTCAAGATCCTGCTCTTCAACAACCAGATCTACGGGCTGACGAAGGGCCAGTACTCCCCCACCTCGCCGCTCGGGACGATCAACAGGACGACGCCGATGGGATCGCTCGACTGGCCGTTCAACCCGTTGTCGCTCGCGCTGGGCGCCGAGGCGACGTTCGTGGCGCGCTCGATCGACACGGACCGCAAGCACCTGACCGAGGTGCTCCGCCGCGCGGCGAACCACAAGGGCGCCGCCTTCGTCGAGATCTACCAGAACTGCAACGTCTACAACGACGGCGCCTTCGACGTGCTCCGCGACGACAAGACGAACACGAACCGCATCCCGCTGGAGCACGGGCAGCCGGTGCGCTTCGGCGCCGATGGCGAGCGCGGCGTCGTCCAGCGCCCGGACGGCACGCTGGAGATCATCGCCGTCGCGGACGTGGGCGAGGACGCCCTGCTGGTCCACGACGAAACGCTCGAGCACCCGAGCCTGGCCTTCTCGCTGTCAAGGCTGGCGCACACACCAACGGGCCCGACGCCAATCGGCGTCTTCCGAGACGTGCAGCGCCCGGTCTACGACGACCTGATGCGAGAGCAGCTGGAGCGAGCCCGAGAAGAAAAGGGCGAAGGCAACCTGGAAGCCCTACTCCATTCCGGCGACACGTGGGTGGTCGACTAAGTTCGATCGACGGAGGCGGGCTTGCCCCGCCGGGAGTCATGTCGCGCGAAGTCGCGTGTGACTCCTCTCCGGGAAAAGTCGTCATGGCAGCCGCGCAGCAGCTGCCGGACTCTCCCAGATGCCTAGCCGCGGCTGCCGGACTTTTCCCGGCGAACGGAGGCGGGCTTGCCCGCCGCAGTCACGTCGCGCGAAGTCGCGTGTGACTCCTCTCCGGGAAAAGTCGTCATGGCACCGGCACGCCACCGCCGGCCTCTCCCCGGACGCTCGCAGCCGGTGCCGGACTTTTCCCGGGGGCGTTAGCCCAATATGCCGGTGACGCGGGTGAGCGCGTTCACCACGTTGCCGCCGAGCAGCGTCATCGCGCCGACGCAGCCGATCGTGATGACGGCAAGGACGACGCCGTACTCGGCCATCGTCTGGCCATCCTGACCGGTGAGGCGGCGGCGAAGCGCTTCGAGCATGTGCAGCATCATGACCTCCGGGTCGGGCGCAACCGTGGGGGCGCCGGTGCTGCTCCTATCGGCGCGCAGCGCGCGGCGCGGAATCCCTCTAACTGACGAGGTCTCCGGAGCCGCCCCAGCCGGGAAACGGCGCCGTCCGGCCGGAGCCTTCGACCCAGTAGTCGACGTGCTCCGCGACGAGGCCGTCACGGCCGAAGCGGAGCACGGTCGTCCCGGCGAGCGTGACGTCCGTGCCGGCCTCGCGGTACGACGCCCACCACTCGACGGCGGCGCGATCGCCGGCGACGAGCGGCTCGCGGAACCAGCACTCGATTGCCTCCTCCTCCGCGAACACCCGCTCCAGGTACGCGCGCGGCGTGCCGGCGTCGCGCAGCGGGTGCGAGCGATACCGGGCGTCGGCGGCGTAGAGCGCGACGATCGCGTCGGCGTCCCGGCGCGGCCACGCCTCCTGCCAGGTGTCCCGCCAGCGGCGGGCGAGGGCCAGGGTGTCCACGCGCCGATTCTGCCGGGTCAGCGGCCGGGCGGCGACACCTGCACCGTCTTCGCCAACCCGGCCGCCAGCACGGCCTTCTCGGCGCTCGAGAGCCGCGACTTCGGATGGGCGATACGGTAGTACCAGGGCGGCATCGAGCCACCACGGACGACCTCGGCGATGTCGCCGGCATCAACGTCCTGCGGCCGGTTCCACTCGGAGAAGTTCATCGTCGAGCGCCCGCTGTCCACGTCGTGCTGGACCAGCCACGAGACGGGCGCGACATTGCTGTACCACGGCCATGTCGTCTCGTTCGAGTGGCAGTCGAAGCAGGCGTCCTTCGTCAGCTGCCGCACCTGCGGCGACACCCACATCGGCTCGGCTGTCACCGGTGGGTTCGAGTGCGAGCGACCGTAGGGGACCAGCTGGATCGCGACCAGCAGAACCGGGATCCCGATGAGCATCCACCGCAGCGCGCGCCGCATACGCGCCGACCGTACGCAGCCGCTCGGGCCGGGACCTCGGCGCGAAGCCGCACAGCGGATGCGGCTTGTCCGTAGGCAGCCCCCTTGCGCTGGAGCTTCGTAACTGATTGGGTTTCGCGCCGTGGGATGGGGTCTACGAGCGACTCGTCTGCGGGGGTGCGGCATCCGCGTAGGCGCTCGCGTCCCACGTCCAGAACATCTCCGAGGCTGGGCGCATACGCGCCCCAAGAAAGGACGGGACGAGTGAAACGTCGACTCATTCTGCTCGGCACGGCAGCGCTGGTCGCTGTCGCCGCCGTTGCATCCATCAGCGTCGCGACCGCTAGCACCAACCGCGCCGCTGCCAAGAGCTCCACCGCGGCCTACCCGGCACCGAAGGTGCCGAATGCCGCCGCGATCAAGGCCAAGTACGGCGGCCAGTCGATCACGTTCATCGGTGACTCGGTCGGCGGCGGCCATACGCGCGACATGGCGCTCGCGACTCGGTTCACCAAGGACACGGGCATCAAGGTCAAGGTCGTGCCCGCACCCGACGGCCTCTGACGCTTCGTACTCGCAGCTCGCGCGTGTGTTCACCTCACACGGATCCTCGTTCGACGTCGCGATGATCGACGTCGTCTGGCCGGGCGCGTTCGCCCCGTACCTCCTCGACCTGAAGCCGAAGCTCGGCGCGCAGGCGAAGCTGCACGCGGCGGGAATCGTCGCCAACGACACGGTCGGCGGTCACCTGGTCGCCATGCCGTGGTTCGGCGACTTCGGCATCCTCTACTACCGCACCGACCTGCTGAAGAAGTACGGCTACAAGAGCCCGCCCACGACCTGGACGCAGCTCTTCGCGATGGCGAAGAAGATCCAGGACGGGGAGCAGGCCTCCAACGCGAACTTCTCCGGCTTCGTCTTCCAGGGAAACAGCTACGAGGGCCTCACGTGTGACGCTCTCGAGTGGATCGCATCCTCCGGCGGCGGACAGTTCATCGACGACGGGAAGGTCACGATCAACAACACGAAGGCGGCAGCGGTTCTCGACCTGTTCCGCAAGAACATCGGCGTGACTACGCCGCGCGGCGTGACGTCGTTCCAGGAGGGCGAGGCGCACACGGCGTTCGTCACCGGCAACGCGGCGTTCATGCGCAACTGGCCGTACGCGTACTCGATCGCGGCCGACCCGAAGCAGTCGAAGGTCGTGGGCAAGTTCAGCGTCACCACGCTGCCGCACGGCCCGGGCGGCCACCCTGTCGGCACGGTCGGCGGCTGGCAGCTCGCGGTCAACAAGTACTCGAAGAGCCCGGACGCCTCGATCGAGTTCGTCCGCTACATGACGAGCCCGGCAGTCGAGAAGTTCGACGCGATCACCAACACCAACGTGCCGACCATCCCGTCGGTGGCGAAGGACCCGGCGGTCGTGAAGGTGAACCCGTACCTCAAGCCGAACATCGCCACGGTCGCACGCGTCACGCGGCCCGCTCGGTACCTGGGGACGCACTACAACGAAGGCTCCAAGTACATCTACCAGGGCATCAGCCAGATCCTCAACGGCAGCTCCGCAAGCAGCGTGCTGCCGGGAATCCAGTCGAAGCTGCAGCGCCTGGTCAAGTAAGGCCGCAGCGGACCTGAACGCGGGGGAGGATGGCGTCTGTCATCCTCCCCCACTCCCTTTCCGATGACCTCCGTCGCGACTCCCGCCCCGCCCACCCGCCGCCGTCGTCGGTCGACGAAGCTCCAGCGCCGGCAGACGCGCCTCGCGTGGCTGCTCCTGGTGCCCTCGCTCGCGGTGGTCGCGTTCGTCGCGATCTACCCGCTCGGCAAGACCGTCTACCAGAGCTTCACGGATCGAGGAATTCCTCGCAGCTCGGGCCGGTGCACTGGGTCGGGCCTCGACGAACTACCGGAACCTCTGGCACGACGCGGTATTCCGTTCCGCCGTCTGGAAGACGATCAAGTTCACGCTGATCACCGTCGGCTTCGAGTTCTTTCTCGGCCTCGCGATCGCCCTCGTCGTCAACTCGAGCTTCAAGGGGCGCGGCGTCATGCGCGCCGTGATGCTCGTGCCGTGGGCGATCCCGACGGTTGTCGCCGCGCAGATGTGGAAGTGGATGCTCGACGACACGTTCGGAGTCGTCAACGACGCCGGCACTCGGCTGCACATCCTTTCGCACTCGCAGGCGTGGATCTCCCAGCCGAGCACGGCGCTGGCCTCGGTCTGCGCGGTCGACATCTGGAAGACGACGCCGTTCGTCGCGCTGCTCCTGCTCGCAGGCCTCCAGGTCATCCCGGGCGACCTCTACGAGGCCGCCGAGGTCGACGGCGCCAGCCAGCTGCAGCAGTTCTGGAAGATCACGCTGCCGCTCCTCGCGCCGGCGATCCTGGTCACGCTCATCTTCCGGACGCTCGACGCGCTCCGCGTGTTCGACGTCTTCTACGTCTTCTTCGGCAACCGGGCGGACACGCAGACGATGGCCATCTACAACCAGGACACGATCGTCGGAGCGGCTACGTCGGGTACGGCGCCGCGATCAGCGTGGCCATCTTCCTGATCATCGCCCTGTTCGTGATCATCTACGTGACCTTCATGCGGGTGACGGAGGACTGAGATGAGCGCCGTCTCCGAGACCGCACAGCCCGTCGCACGCCCGGCCAGCCGCCGCCGTTCCTTCAAGCGCAGCTGGATCGGCCGCGGCATCACGAAGATCGCGTTCTACTTCCTCGTCGCCCTGATCTTCGTCTACGCGCTGTTCCCGTTCATCTGGGCGCTGCGGTCCGCGTTCACGCCCGACAACGCGCTCTTCTCCACGCCGCTCCAGTACATCCCGAAGCATCCGACGCTCGACAACTTCACGGGGGCGCTCAGGCAATCGTTCTTCCGCGACGCCCTGATCAACTCGACGATCGTCGCCGGCACGGTGACGCTGCTCTCGCTGGCGATCGGCTCGCTGGCCGCCTACGCGCTCGGGACGATTCCGGTTCCGCGGCCGCGGCTTCGTGATGTACCTGATGCTCTCGATGACGATCTTCCCGCAGATCGCGATCCTCGGCGCGCTCTACACGATGATCAGCGGCTTCCACATCGTCTGGTTCATCAACTTCCCGAAGCTGTACGACACGCGCTGGGCGCTGATCTTCACGTACCTGATCTTCACGCTGCCGTTCACGATCTGGGTGCTCACGAGCTTCATGAAGGCGCTCCCGCGCGATCTCGAGGAGGCGGCGTACGTCGACGGGGCGACGCCGATCCAGGTCTTCTACAAGGTGCTCCTGCCCCTGATCGCGCCGGGACTCGTGACGACGGGCTGCTCGCCTTCATCGCCGCCTGGAACGAGTACCTGTTCGCGCTGTCGTTCATCCAGACACCCAGCAACTACACCGTCCCGGTGGCGATCACGACCTTCCCCGGGAAGTCGGGCAGCTCGTTCCAGCAGCCGTGGGGCGAGATCATGGCGGCGACGATCATCGTCACGCTGCCGCTGATCGCGGCCGTGCTGATCCTGCAGAAGCGGATCCTGGCCGGCCTCACCGCCGGCGCGGTCAAGGGCTGAGCGGAAGCCGGACCCGAACGACTTAGTGGCTGTCAGCCACTAACTCGGGACTTAGTGGCTCCCTGCGACCGGTTCAGGCAGGCGCTGGAGCAGCCGCCGGCTCGGGCGCGTCGTGGTAGATGCCCAGGCCCGTCTCCGGGTCGAAGAAGTGCATCTGCCGCGTGTCCACCGCGACCTCGATCGTGTCGCCGGTGCGCACGCGTGAGCGGGCGCCGAAGCGGCCGACGATGACCGTCTTGCCCTTGTCCGACTTCTCGTCCGGCGCGCGGTCGTCGCCGACGTCCTCGACGAGCTCCATCACGTCCTGCGTGACCGCCGGACGAGCATCGACGGAGAAATGCACCATGACCTCGGAGCCGAGCGACTCGCGGAGGCTCACCGTTCCGTGCAGCATCGCGCCCTGCTCGGTCTGCCCGGCGAGGTCGCGATCCTCGAGGTCCTCGGGACGGACGCCGAGGACGACGTCTCTGCCTACGTACGCCTGGATGGCCGGATGCTGGGCGAGCGTGTCGTTGTCGAGCGTGATCCGCTCGGAGCCCGCCTGCACGTAGAGGGAGCCGTTGTCGCGGCCGACGGTGGCCTCGAGCATGTTCATGGCCGGGCTGCCGATGAAGCCGGCCACGAAGAGGTTCACAGGGTCGTCGTAGAGCGTCTGCGGGTCGGCGACCTGCTGGAGCTCGCCCTTGCGCATGACGGCGACGCGGTCGCCCATCGTCATGGCCTCGACCTGGTCGTGCGTGACGTAGAGCGTCGTGACCCCGAGCTGGCGCTGGAGCTCGCTGATCTCGGCGCGCATCTGCACGCGCAGCTTGGCGTCCAGGTTCGACAGCGGCTCGTCCATCAGGAACGCCGACGGGTTGCGCACGATCGCGCGGCCCATGGCGACACGCTGCCGCTGGCCGCCTGAGAGGGCACGCGGCTTGCGCTTCAGGTACGGCTCGAGGTCGAGGATCCGGGCGGCGTCCTTGACCCGCCGGTCGATCTCGTCCTTCGGGATCTTGTGCAGCTTCAGGCTGAACGCGATGTTGTCGTAGACCGAGAGGTGCGGGTAGAGCGCGTAGCTCTGGAAGACCATGGCGATGTCGCGCTCGCGCGGCGTCATGTCGTTGACGACCTGGTCGCCGATCTTCAGCACGCCCTCGGAGATCTCCTCGAGCCCGGCGACCATGCGCAGCGCCGTCGTCTTGCCGCAGCCGGACGGGCCGACGAGCACGACGAACTCGCCGTCGGCGATGTCGAGATTGAGGTCGTTGACGGCGCGCGTGCCGTCGGGATAGATCTTGCCCACCTGCTCGAGCTGCACGACTGCCATGCGTTCGACCCTCCTCTGTCGTTCGGCCGCCGAACTATCTCAAACGGCGGCGAGCGCGACCACCCGCTCATCCCTGCCTGCGCGGTAGTCGTCGCCGAGCGCACCGGCCAGCTTTTCCTCCAGCTCGCCGGACGCCGCGAGCTCCTCGACGATGTCGGCGCCGCCGATCAGCTCCCCGCGCACGAAGACCTGCGGGATGGTCGGCCAGCCGGAGATCGCCGAGAGCTCCTGCCGGTAGCGGGGGTCGGGCAGGACGTCGACGGCCGTGACCGGCGCGCCGGCCGACCGCAGCGCCTCGAGCGCGCGATGGGAGTTGCCGCACATGACGAGCTGCGGCGTGCCCTTCATGAAGAGGGCGACCGGCTCGTTGTCGATCACCTGCTGGATCTGGTCGCGAAGCTCCATCTAGTCCCCTTTCGTCTTGATCCGTAGCTCGTGGATGGTGCCGTCCTGGAGGGGCGCCGCCAGCGCGTCGTAGACGAGCCGGTGCTGGTCGACGAGGCCGAGCCCCTGGAAGCGGGCGCTCTGCACCGTCACGAGGAAGTGGTCGCCGGTACCGGTGCGGTCGAGCACGTCGACGTCCTCCGCCTCCGGGAAGGCGTCCACGAGGAGACCGCGGAGCCGCTCCACCGACATGCACGGAGCGTACCCGGGCCGCAATGATCTGCGGCGTGGATGCGCCCTGGAGGATCGTCTTCGTGTCGACGGTGCAGCCGGCCGTCGCCGGCTTCACCGAGTTCGCGCGCGCGGCCGGGCACGAGCCGGTTGCCGTCGTGACCTCGCAGGGGCCGCAGGGCCGGCGCGACGTCAACCCCGCGCGGCGCGACTTCTTCGACCGGCTCGTCTGGGAGTCGCCGCCGGACCTCGACATCGCGATCGCGCCCGACCGTACGCGTGTGGCGCCGCTGCTGGCGGCGTTCGAGCCCGACTTCGTGCTCTGCCTCGGGTTCCCGTGGCGGCTGACGCCGGAGGCGCTCGCCGTGCCGCGGCTCGGCTGCGTGAACTCGCATCCCTCCCTGCTGCCGCGCTACCGCGGCCCGTCGCCGATCGCCTGGCAGGTGCGGGACGGCGAGCCCGAGCTCGGGATCACGTATCACCGTATGGACGACGACTTCGATACGGGCGGCATCCTCGCGCAGGGGTCGTTCCCGCTCGGCGACGACGACTGGATGCCCGACCTGCTCCCGCGCTTCGCGGAGCTCAATGCGCGGCTCCTCCCCGTCGTGTTCGAGCGCGTGGGACGCGGCGATCCCGGCGATGCCCAGGACGACACCGGCGCCTCCTACGCCGGCTTTTTCGACGACGACTACGGCGAGCTCGACTGGAGCTGGCCCGCAGACGAGATCCACCGTCGCGTCCGTGCCTGGAGCTTCATGTTCGCCTGGGGCGCCGGAGCGCGGGCCGATCTGGACGGCCGTGAGCGGCAGCTGCTGAAGACGCGCGTCGAGCGCGACGTCACGGAGGGACGCCCGGGCGACGTCCTGCGCCGCGACGGCGAGGCGCTGCTCGTCCGCTGCGGCGAGGACGCCGTCTGGGTGCTCGACTTCGTAAACGCCTAGGCGGGCGCTCCGGCCTTCAGCGCCTGCGGGTTGTAGATCGCATGCGCGTCGTGCCAGGTGACCTCGGGCTGGCCCTGGATGCCGACCTGCTGAAGGCCGGGCGCAAGCCGCTCCTGCATGAAGCGGTCGAAGTGCGCTGGCGACTCCCACACGTCGACGATGTTGACGCCGGTGTCGTCGAAGTACGCGACATGGAAGATGCCGCCGTCCGGGTGGTCGGTCTCCCACTGCACGATCGGGCGGAGCTCGTCGTACTGCTCCTTCGTGATGCCCTTCCAGCGCATCTGCATGACGGAAGCCATGCATGCCTCCTCTCTTCGGGGTCCGCTGCATCTTCGTGCGGAGGGGCACTACGGTTCAACCCGTGCCGCTCTCCAACGACCATGCGGAGCTCGTCCCGCGAACGGCGTTCGACGGGCCCGAGCTCCGCTTCGACCTGCCGGGTGTGCGCATCGGCGCCGCCGAGTACGACGAGGGCCCGACCGGCTGCACGGTGTTCCAGTTCCTGCCGGCGGGCGCGGCGTGCGCGACCGACGTGCGCGGCGGGTCGCCCGGCCGGCTCGGCGGGTTCGAGTGGGTGCACGCGATCTGCCTGGCCGGCGGCTCGCTGTACGGGCTCGAGGCGGCGACCGGCGTCGCGGCCGAGATCCTGGCGCAGCGCGGCTACGAGGTCGGCTGGACGAACATCCCCAACGTCTCGGGCGCGATCGTCTACGACTTCGGCCGCCGTGAGACCACGGTCTACCCGGACAAGGCGCTCGGCCGCGCGGCGCTCGCCTCGGCACGCGAAGGCGTCTTCCCGCTCGGCCCGCGCGGCGCCGGGCGGTCGGTGAGCGTCGGCAAGACGTTCGGGCTCGAGCGCGGGGAGCCGGGCGGCCAGGGCGGCGCCTTCCGCCAGGTCGGGGCGACCAAGGTCGCCGTCTTCACGGTCGTGAACGCCGTCGGCGCCATCGTCGACCGCGAAGGGCGAGTGGTGCGCGGGCACGTGACGCCCACCGGCGAGCGGACGCCGCTCCTCGCCGGCGTCGAGGAGGGTCTGCTCGAGATCGCGCCGGGGAACACGACGCTGACCGTCGTGGTGACGAACCAGGCGCTCGAGCGCCGGGCGCTCCGGCAGCTCGGCCGCCAGGTGCACGCGTCGATGAGCCGTGCCATCCAGCCGTTCCAGACGATCGCCGACGGCGACATCCTCTATGCGGTCTCGACGGCCGAGATCGAGGAGGGGCTCGACCCGGTGACGCTCGCCGTCGTCGCCTCCGAGGTCGCGTGGGACGCGGTGCTCGCGTCCGTGCCTGACACGGGGGAAGCCCGGTAGGAGCGCTAGCGGCGCGTACCCGGCACGAGCACCGGCGTCGGCGCGAAGCGCCCCTCGCGCAACGTGTGCAGCCCGTAGAACGTCATCGCAAGCCCTGTGACCCCGGCCACTCCGAAGGCGAGCTCCGTGCCGCCCACATGGGCGAGCCAGCCGGAGAGCAGGCCGCCGAGCGGCGCCGCCCCCGCAAAGGCGAGCAGGTACAGGCTCAATACGCGCCCGCGCAGGTGGTCAGGGGCGGAGAGCTGCAGGATCGACTGGCTGTTCGCCGTCCAGGTCGTGAACGAGATCCCGGTGATGAAGAGCAGCATCGCGCAGGCGAGCAGGGTGTGCTGCGGCGCGAGGGCGAGCATCGTGAGGCTGAACGTGCCCGTGCCCAGGACGAGCGCCTTGAAGCTCGCCTTCGACCGCACGGCGGCGATCAGCGCCCCGACGAGCGCGCCGGCCCCGAACACGGCAGAGAGCACCCCGAACATCGTCGCGCCGACGTGGAGGGTGTCGGCGGCGAGCACCGGCACGAGCACGTGGAAGTTGAAGCCGACGGTGCTGACGACGAGCGTCATGAGCAGGACGGCGCGAACTCGCGGTGCCCCGCGCACGTAGCGGAGCCCCTCGCGCGTCCCCTCGACCACCGTCGGCCGCTCCTCGTTGTGCCCGGACGGAAAGAGCTCCGACGTGCGCATCAGCCAGAGGGCGCCGAGCACTGCGAGGAAGCTGACCGCGTTGAGCGCGAAGCAGAACGCGACGCTCGTCGCCGCGATGGCGAGGCCCGCGACCGCAGGCCCGATAACGCGTGAGGCGTTGAAGAGGCTCGCGTTCAGCGCGACGGCGTTCGGCAGCTCGTCACGACCGACCATCTGGTAGGTCAGCGAGTTACGGCCCGGCGCGTCGAACACGAGCCCGATGCCGCCGAGGACGGCGAGTGCATACACCTCCCAGAGGGTCGCAGCGCCGGAGAAGGCGAGGGCGGCGAGGGCGATCGAGACTCCCATCTGGAACACCTGGGTGGTCATGACGAGGCGGCGGTTGTCGAAGCGGTCGGCCACGACGCCGGAGACGAGGCCGAACACGGAAAACGGCACGAAGCGGCAGAACGCGAGGAAACCGACCGCGACAGGCGAGTGCGTGAGGTCGATGACGAACCACGCGAGCGCCGTGTTCTGCATCCACGTCCCGACGACCGAGATGATCTGGCCGGTGAAGAAGAGGCGGTAGTTCCGGTGGATCCTGAGGCTGATGAAGGTGCCGGCGCCGGCCGCTCGAAGCGTCCTCACGCGGCGTCCACCTCGAGCAGCCGCTCGAGCGGCGCGAGCGCCTCGTCGAGTGCGTCCAGCTCCGCGGGCGACATCTTGCCCAGGCGCTGCGCGAGCCACGCGGTGCGCCGGCGGCGCACGGCGCGCAGCATGCGGTTCCCCGCGTCCGTGACCTCGAGCCCGACCCGGCGGCGGTCGTCGGTCGACCGCACGCGGCGCACGAGCCCGGCCGCCTCGAGCCGATCGACGTGACCGGACATCCCGGCCGCCGACATGCCCTCCCGGGTGGCGAGCTCGCGCACGCCCGCGCCCGGCGAGCGGCTGATCAGATGCAGCAGCGTCGCCTGGCCGCCGCTGATGCCAAGCGCCGCGCCCTCGCGGCGCAGCTCGCGGTTGAGGCGCAGCAGCGCAGGACGCAGCCGATTGGCCAGCGCAACGGGATCGGCGGCGACGGCGAGATCGGACATTCCGTTAACCAGGTTAGCGAATAGTCGTTCACCTGGTTAACGATCTAACAAACTTCTAACGACAGATCGTTAGCCTGAGGCTGTGGAGAAGACGCTGGCCGAGCGGACCCCGCGACGGCGTGCACCCTTCTTCGATCGGCGTCTGAACGCCCGCTACGGCTGGGCGGTCGCCCTCGAGATCCTGCTGCTCGCCGCGTGCCTGGGCGCCTTCGCGGCGCTCGAGCGCGGCCGTGACCCGCGACGACTTCGTCACCGGTGGGACCGCGATCTCAACGAGCGGCTCGAGGACACCCATTCCCGCGGGGTCGAGCTCTTCACGCACCTGGGCAGCTTCTGGGGCCTGCTGGCCGTCTGCCTGGTGGCCACCGTGCTGCTCGTTCGCCGGCGCGCCTGGACGGACATCACGCTCCTGGTGGCGTCACTCGCCGGGGCCGCCCTCCTGAACCTGCTCGCCAAGCAGGCGATCGCACGGCCGCGGCCGCTCTTCCACGACCCGTCGGTCGTGACGACCACCTACTCGTTCCCGAGCGGGCACACGATGGGCACGACCGCGGTCTACGCGGCGCTGGCGATCATCGTCGCGCGCCGGACGCGCTATGCGCCGTTCGTGATCGCCGGGTCGGCCGCCATGATCATCCTGATCGCTCTCAGCCGCATCTACCTCGGGGCGCACTACGTCTCGGACGTCGTCGGCGGCGTCCTGCTCGGGCTCGCCTGGGTGCTCGTCGTCGTGCTCGCGCTCACGATCCGCGAGCGGCGTCGCGTCGCCGTTCTAGGCGAGACCCTTGTCGCGCAGCTCGGCGAGAGCACGCTCGTGCTTGGAGAGCTCGAGGCCCATGCCGCGCAGCACCTCGGGAGCCTTCGTGAACTGGACGTCCCGGTAGTCCACGACCTCGACCGTGTTCCCCCACGGGTCGCGGAAGCGGAGCTTGCCCGTGGTCTGCACGGCGACGCCTGCCTCCTGCAGCGCGCGCCGGGCCGCTTCCTTGTCGTCGACGACGAGCCCGAAGTGCCGCTCGGCGTCGGGCTGGCGGTCACGGTGCTCGGCGAGCGCGATGAACTGGTCGCCGAGATCGACGAACGCCATGCCCGGGACCCGGCCGCGCAGCGTGACGTCGAAGACCCGGCCGTAGAACGCGAGCGCCTCGTCGACCGACCCGACCTCGAGGGCGACGTGGTTGATGCCGACAGCCCGCGCGCGCGTCACTGCGACTCGAGGAACACCGCGAGCGTCGCCGTGTAGCCGTGGACGAAGGCGCGGCCGCCCACCGGCCCGATCTCGCCCGCGGCGAAGAACCCGGCGACGGAGTCGGAGCCCAGCGCGCGGGACACCGCGGCGGCGTCGTGGTCCGGCTCCGGGAAGAGCTGCGTGCCGCGGCCGTTGCAGGTGAACAGGAGCGCGCCCGCGGCGCGGTGCCGCCCCAGCGCGTGCGCGAGCGCATCGTTGAGATCGGCGTCGGCCGTGGCCGCATCGCGGACGTGGAAGCGCAGCGTCTGGCCGACCCGCACCGTCTCACCGACCGCGATGGAACCGGAGTCCTCATCCCCGCCGAGCAGCGCGCGCATCAGGTAGTTGCCGGGCGCGTACTCACGCCGGTTCTCGTCGATGACCAGGCCCGCCAGCACCCCGCGCGAGGCGAGCGCGCGCTCCTGTGGCGTCAGCGACGCGATCTCCGTCTGGAGGCGCAGCAGCGCCGGGCGGCCGGCGAGCTCGTGGACGACGTTGCCCTCGGCGCTCGTGATCACCGAGTCGCGGCCGATCGGCGCGCAGCCCTGCGAGACGACGGTGATCACCGGCGCGCCGGTGACCGCCACGCCGACAGCGCCCTCGGTGACGACCCGGTCCTCGACGATGAGCGCGCCCTCGCCCGGGTCGGCCCGCGCCCGCGGCCAGGCCGCCGACGACCGGGAGGCCCGGCTGCTCGCCGTTCAGCTTCGCGAGGAACGACGCGGCCGGGAACGAGTACGGCTCGGCCAGCAGGACGACGATGTCGGGGTCCTCGAGCGGCGGAACGCCGGTCACGGCCGTGCCGGCGCCGTCCGGGATCGCGAGGGCGTGAAAGACCGAGATGTCCGCACCGGCCGGCAGCGCGGCGGCCCACACCGCGGCACCGGGCCCGCCCTCGAGCTCTCGCTCGCCGCGCGACGACGCCGTCGGCGACGCATCCGACCAGGTGGCGCGGCCGCAGCTCGTCCAGGACGCACGCGACGGCGGCCTCGGCGTCGTCGAGGTGGTGTGCGGACAGGAACAGGAAGGCGAGATCGACAGCGGCGCCGCCGACGGCAGCCGCCGCCGCGCGCCCGGCCTCACGGCCCGCCGCTATCGCCTCGGGCTCCCGAGACAGCCCCGCGCCCACGCGCGTGACCACCGCCTCCCCCTGCCGAATCACCCCCTGAGTCTAAGACGGCGAGGGCGGTCCGGCCCTCCACCGCAGTGGGTGGACTGGAAAACCGACGCTGCAAAAGGCACACTTGAGTCGACCGAGGGGGTCAGGGGGATTGACGCAGCACGGGGATCGAGGACTACCCATTCCGGGGCGCCGCCGCCTCGTCGTCATGCTGCTCGCGCTCGGCGCGATTGCCCTGACGTCGGCGTCGGCCGGAGCGCACTCGCAGCACGGGCTGGGGGCCGTCCCGCGGCCGGTGAAGGCCGCCAAGCTGGACTCTGCGCTCGCCCGCGTCGCGCGTGCGGCTCGGAACGACGGCGCGCGCGCCGCAGTCCGCCAGGCGCGACGGCTCGGGCTGCGCGCAACCTCGACCTCCGTCCAGGTTCAGCTCGAGGCGCGTGACCCGGCCGCGGCCGTGAAGGCCGTGCGCGCCGCCGGCGGCACCGTCCTCAACCGCTACCGCAATCTCATCGAGGCGCGCGTGCCCACGAAGGCTGTCTCGCGTCTTGCGAAGTCCCGCGCCGTCGGCCTCGTCCAGCAGCCTGTCCGGCCCCACGCCGACACCGTCACCGACGAGGCAGTGAAGCTCAGCGGCGCCGCGAGCTGGATCGCGAACGGGACGGCCGGCAAGGGCGTCACGGTCGCGATCCTCGACCTCGGCTTCGGTGACTGGCAGGCCATGCAGGCCGCCGGCGAGCTGCCCGCGGACGTCATCACCGCCGACTTCTGCGCGCCCGGCGAGTTCGACGGCGACCCGCACGGGACGGCGGTCGCCGAGATCGTCCACGACATGGCGCCCGGCGCGCGACTTGCGCTCGTGTGCGTGGACAGCCTCGCGGGGCTCGGCCAGGCGAAGGACTGGGTCGTCGGGAAGGGCATCCCGGTCGTCAACCACTCGCTCGGCTGGTTCAACACGTGGCGCGGCGACGGCAACGGGCCGGCGAACACGCCGGACGGCATCGCCACCGACGCGCGCGCCCACGGTGTGCTGTGGGTCAACGCCGCGGGTAACGAGGCGCAGGATCACTGGACGGGCACGTTCACGGACTCCGACGCGAACGCCTGGAACGACTTCGCGCCCGCGAACGAAGCCCAGCCGATCGACGAGGGCGACAGCTTCCCGCTGAGCAAGGGACAGGAGGTCTGCGGCTACCTGAAGTGGGACGACTGGCCGACCTCGGCGCAGGACTACGACCTCTACCTGTACCGCGAGTCGCCGGCAGCGCCGCCCGGCGATCCCGCAGGGAAGCCGACGCTGATCGCCCAGTCGACGAACCTGCAGTCCGGGACGCAGCCTCCGACGGAGTCGATCTGCTACACGAACAGCACCTCGAACACGCTGATCGGCTACGACTTCGCGATCCGCGCCGAGAGCGTGACCGCGTCGCCGCGCCTCGACCTCTTCGTCACCTTCTCGCCGGGGCCGGCGCCGTCGCTCCAGTACAACGAGGAGTCGGGGAGCCTGGTCGAGCCCGCCGCGTCGACGCACGTGCTGACGGTCGGCGCCGCCTGCTGGGTGAACTCGATGCTCGAGCCGTTCTCGGCGCAGGGGCCGACGCTCGACGGCCGCATCAAGCCGGACATCACGGCGCCGGACGGCGTGTCGACGGCCACGTACGGCACGTCGGCCGGCTGTTCGAACTTCGGCGTCGGCTTCTTCGGCACGTCCGCCGCCGCTCCGGAGGTGGCGGGCGCGGCGGCGCTCGTGAAGCAGGCGAACCCGGCGTTCGGGCCGAGCGAGCTCCAGCTCGCGCTCGAGAACGCCGCCATCGACGTGGGAGCGCCGGGCAAGGACCCGTTCTTCGGCAGCGGCATCCTGCAGCTCGGCGCCACGCCGCCCGTGCCGGAGGCGCCGCCGGCGCCGCTCGGGCCGCCGGTCGTGTCCGGGAAGGCGCAGCAGGGGCTCGAGCTCACGGCGTCGACCGGCTCCTGGGCCGGCTCGCCCGTCTTCTACGGCTACCAGTGGCAGCGCTGCACGCCGGCCTGCGCCGACATCGCCGGCGCGCTCTCCGCGACGTACACGCCGGTGGCCGCCGACGTCGGCGCGACGCTCCAGGTCGTCGTCACCGCGTACACGACGGGCGGGCCGGCGTCGCAGACGTCGGCGCCGACCAGCGCCGTACTGCCGACAGGCCCGGTCAACACGACGCCGCCCGTGCTGACCGGCAGCGCCGCGCCGGGGTTCTCGCTGACCACGTCGCTCGGCAGCTGGACCGGCCCGAACCTCACCTACACGATCGACTGGCGCCGCTGCGACACGTCCGGGAACGCGTGCGCGTCGACCGGCGCGAGCGGGACGACCTACGCGGTCACCGGCGCAGACATCGGGTCGCGCATCCGCGCGTTCGTGACCGCGTCGAACGCGGCGGGCTCGACGACGGCCGCGACAGGCCCGTCCAGCGTCGTGCCGCCGCCGGCGCCGGCGAACCAGGCCCCGCCGCAGCTCACTGGCGACGTGAAGGTCGGCTCGACGCTCACGTCGTCCACCGGCAACTGGTCGGGCGCCTCGTCCTACGCGTATCGTTGGTGGCGCTGCGTGGGCGCTACCTGCGCGTACGTCGCGAACGCAACCGGCGCGACCCTCACGCTCGGCAGCGACGACGTCGGCGCGACGTTCCGTGCCGTCGTCACGGCGTCCGGCCCGGGCGGCTCGAACACGGTCAGCTCGGCGCCGACCGACCCGGTCGCCGCCGCCGCGCTCGCGGAGAAGCTCGCACTGCGGGCCGGCTCGCCCGCGCTGTCGCGCCGGCCCGTCGGCGGCGGGATCTTCACAGCACGGATCGCGGTGGGCCGCACCGACGGCCGCGCCGTTACCGGCGCCACGGTGCGGTGCGGAGCGAAGGTGGGCCGCTCGCTGCTCCACGTGCGCGGGCACTCCTTCGCGAAGGGCATCGCCACCTGCAGCTGGGCGCTGCCGCGCTGGACGAGCGGGCGGCGCATCGCCGGCACCGTCCGCGTGACGGCGACGGGCCTCCAGGTCGCGCGCGGCTTCGCGGCGAAGATCCACTAACCCGCCGCTTCGGCGCTGCGCAGCCCGCGGAACGCCCACGCGCAGAACGCGGCGCCGAGCAGGAGCGCCAGCCCGAACGTCGTGCCGGCGGGCGCCGGCTGGCCGGCGATGAGATCCCTGCCGGTCTCGAGCAGCTGCGTGACCGGGTTGACGCTTGCGACGGTGTGCAGCCAGCCGTGCAGGAGCGAGAGCGGCACGTAGACGGGCGCGAGGAAGAGGATCAGGAATACGGGCAGCTGCATCACCGGCCCGGCCTGCAGCGAGCGGAAGCGCATGGCGATGCCGCACGCCCAGAACAGGGCGGTGACGTTGACCAGGAGCGCGAGGGTGTAGAGGCGGATCACGTCGACCGGGCCGCCGATGACGTTCATGCGCGCCACCAGCGCGACAACCGTGAGCAGGGTCGCGGTCATCGCCCACCGCCCGATAGCGGCGAGCCCGTACCCGACGACGATGGCGCTGCGGTGCGGGACGGCGATGAAGAGCCGGCGCGTGAACCCGTACTCGAAGTCCGAGGCGATCCCGAAGCCGGTGAAGACGCCCCCGAAGGCGGCCGACTGGAGGAGGACGAACACGAACTGGAATGCCGTGTAGCCGGGGGCGAAGTTGAACCCGTTCACGGTGTGGACGCGCGAGAGGCCGCCGGCGAACGCGGTGAAGAAGAACAGCGGGAAGATCAGCGAGGGCAGAAGCAGCGCCGGGTTGCGCAGGATCTTCCAGATCACGCGCCAGGCGAGGCCGAACGCCGCCGAGAGGTACTGGCTCACGTGCGGGTCATCCTCTTCTTCAGCGAGAGCGTCGAGAGCGTGATCGCGATGACGGCGAAGGCGATCGCGACGCCGAACGCGAGCCCGAGCGCTTCGAAGTTCCAGCCCTGGATGACCAGGCTGCGAAAGCCCTCGATCAGGTACGAGACCGGGTTGATCGTCGCCGCGATCCGGAACCAGGTGTGGCCGAGCAGGTTGCGCGGCATGTTCATCGACGAGATGAACAGGAAGACGAAGAAGATCGGGAACGTCGCCTGCGTTGCCTCACCGGAGCCGGTCTGCAGCGCGACGAAGCTGCCGAAGGCGCCGAAGCCGAGGCAGACAAGTGCAGCGAGGGCGAGGATCACGAGCCCGCCGCCGATGCCTGCATGGATCCCGACACCGATGCCGAGGCCGACGACGAGGTAGAAGGCCGTCTGGAAGATGCCCTGCGCGACCACTCCCGCGAGGTGCCCGGCGAGGACGGCCGACCCGCGCATCGGGGTCAGAGCGAGGCGGTTCAGGAAGCCGGTCTGGATGTCGCGGGCGAGGTCGGCGCCGCCGTTCAGCGTTGCGAACAGCGCGCCCTGGATGAACGGCACGGCGAGCGCGAAGGCGACGAACGACTTCGTCGGGAAGCCGGGCAGGCGCGTCGCCGCGTGGAGGCCGCCGGAGTTGACGGCCAGGAGCGCCAGCGGGAAGAGCAGCGGCGGGATGACGTGCGCCGGCTGGCGGGCCTGCCGGACGATCGACCGCCAGGCGAGGCTCCCGACCTGATTGACGGTGGGGCTCGTGATCACGAGGGCTGGTCGCCGTTCGCGGCGCCCTCGAGCAGCCGTCCGGTCTTCGCGAGGAAGACGTCGTCGAGCGTCGGCGCGTGGAGCATCAGCTCCTCCACCTCGACCCCGGCCGAATCCAGGCCGCGCACCACGTCGGTGAGCCCGAGCCCGTCCTGGAGGCGCACGGCGACGCCGCGGGCCGAAGCGATCGGCTCGCCGAAGCGGCTCAGCACGTCGAGCACCTGCTGCTCGTGATGCCGCTCGTGCGGCACCGCCTCGACGCTCGGCCGGCCGATCGTGGCCTTGAGTGCCGCGGGCGTGCCCTCGGCGACGATCGTGCCCTTGTCGATGATCCCGACCCGGTTGGCGAGCACGTCCGCCTCCTCCAGGTACTGGGTGGTGAGGAAGACGGTGACGCCTTCGCCTCGCGCAAGGCGCCCGACCTCCTCCCAGAGCGCGCTTCGGCTCTGCACGTCGAGCCCTGTCGTCGGCTCGTCGAGGAACAGGATGCGCGGCCGGTGCACGAGCGCGAGCGCCAGGTCGAGGCGGCGCTTCATCCCGCCGGAGTAGGTGCGCACCTTGCGGTCGGCAGCCTCGCTGAGGCCCACGCGCTCGAGCAGCTCGTCGCTGCGCGTGCGACGCTCGGGCCCGCGGATGTTGTGCAGCGCCATCTGCAGCCGCAGGTGCTCCCGGCCGGTGAGCAGCGGGTCGAGGGCGGCCTCCTGAAGCGCGGCGCCGATCACCCGCCGCACCTTCGGCCCTTCGTGGCGGACGTCGAACCCGCCGACGCGCGCGGTGCCTGCCGTGGGCGGGAGCAGCGTCGTCAGCATGTGCACCGTCGTCGACTTGCCGGCGCCGTTCGGGCCGAGGAAGCCGTAGATCTCGCCACTCGCGACCTGCAGGTTGATGCCCCTGACCGCGTGCACGTCCTTGAACGTGCGCTCCAGCTGCTCGACCTCGATTGCCGCTCCCCCGGTCATGCGTTTCCAGCCTAGCGAGGCGATTAGGCTGGGCCGGTGCGCCTGATCATGGTGACCGCCGTCCTGGCGGGCGTCCTCACGACGTCCGCGTACCCGGCCGTGGCGCTCGGCACGAAGACGTTCCGCACGCCGTCGAAGAACATCGCCTGCGCCTTCTACCCGGCCTCGATCACGGGTCGCGCCGTGTTCCGCTGCGACCTCCTGAGCGGGCTGCGACCGAAGCCGGCGCGGCACTGCGACGTCGACTGGACCGGGGCGTCGATGGGGCCGCGCGGCAAGGCCGGCCCGACGTGCGCCGGCGACACCGTGTACGACCCGCGCGCCCGATCCTCGCCTACGGGCGGAGCTGGTCGTACGGCGGGATCGTGTGCGCGTCGCGCGCCACCGGGCTGACGTGCCGGAACCGCGACGCGCACGGGTTCTTCCTCTCGCGCCAGAGCTGGCGCGTCTTCTAGAGCCGGATCGCGTAGCGGAGCGCCGGTGGGCGCGGCGGCTCGTTCGTGAGCCTCGTCTCGCCGTCCGGGCGCCGGTCGAGGACGGCGTCATGGAGCGCCGAGCCGACGCGTGTGCCCTGCGCGTCGGGGAGAACGAAGAGCTGCTCCAGCATCTCCGGCGCCCGCGTGGCGAAGGCGAGTGTGCGGCCGTTTCGCTCGGCGACCAGCACTTCCCTGTCCGGGTCGGTCAGCTTCGCCGCCCAGTCGGCGCGGATCTCCTCGTCCGGGAGCGGGCCGGTGAAGATGCCGGCGAACGCGACGAGCGAGGCGGCCTTCTGGATGTCGAACAGCGTTTCGGCGTCAGCCGGAGTCGCTCTGCGGATGGACAGATCGGTCACTCGAACAGCGAGAGGCCGCGCGACGCGGCCTCTTCAGTGGAGCCAGTCGGGCTCGAACCGACGACCTCTGCCATGCCATGGCAGCGCTCTCCCAACTGAGCTATGGCCCCTTGAGCGTGGCATCCCAGTGTAGCGCCGAACTCGAAATCGCTGGCCCACCGAACGCCGATGCGCTGGTTGTTCTTCGTCGGCGCGAGGCGGAGCCAGACGGCCGGATGACCATCGAACACATCGGGTGGGATGAGAAACGCGCGGTCGAGCTCGGCGCAGTAGGCGGCCACGACCTCGATTTCGTCGCGGCTATATGTCCGGCGTACGATCCCATCCCGCGTCCGGCGGGCCGAGCTGGTCGTGACCACGACGACGTTCCCCTTGTCGCCTTCCCCACTTGCACTGGACACGCAGAAATCCCATCTCGGAGCCGAAGAGCAGATCCCAGCGCAGCCCGTCGTTCACGGGCCGGTACACGTCGATTCCCAGACGCACGGCCCGCGCGATGATCGCCGTCTCCGCGATCGTTCCCTTGTGGTCAGTGGTCAGCACACCGACCATTGTAGTTGTCTTCTAGGACAACACTACCCGGCTGCCGCGGCCACCTCAACCGACGGCACGTCGCCCCAGAGATCCTCGAGCCGGTAGTAGTCGCGGGTCTCCGGCGTGAAGACGTGGAGCACGACGTCGAGGTAGTCGGCGATGATCCAGCCGCCCTGGCTCTGCCCGTCGACGGAGCGCGCCAGAAGACCTGCCTCGTGCTTCAGCCGCTCGCGCACCTCGTTGTAGATCGCCGTGGTCTGGCGCGTGTTGCGCCCGCTGCAGAGGACAAGGAAATCGGTGTAGATCGCCACCGGCCGCATGTCGAGAATGACGACGTTCTCGGCGAGCTTCTCGCCGGCGAGGCCGGCGATGCGTTGTGCGAGCTCGAGCGGGGTCAGAGGCTGTGGGTGGCTTTCTGGGTGACCCATTCAGTGTACCCCCGGCTCCCGGTAGAGCCCGAGCGCGACGATGAGCCGCTCGACCCCGCGCGGGACGAGCCAGTCGATCGGCAGGCCTGCCGCGACGCGCTCGCGCACCTCGGTCGACGACACGGGAATCGGCGGGATCTCGAAGAACTCGACACGCTCGGGCTGCTCGACCGCGGCGAGCACCTGATCGAGCGAGCGCAGGTCGAACCCCGGGCGCGTCGCGACGCCCATGCGCGCATACCGCAGCACCGCGTTCGGCTCCCGCCAGCTCAGGAAATCGGCGAAGCGGTCGGCGCCGACGACGAACAACGGCTCGCCCCACTGGTCGTGCACCCAGCGCACCGTCTCGAAGGAGTACGCCGGCTGCGGCCGGTCGACGTCGATCCGCGACACCTCCGCGCCAGGCACGTCGGCGAACGCCGCCTCGGCAAGGCGGACACGCACTTCCGGGTCGGACGCGATCTCCTTGCCGGGTGTTCGGCCGGTCGGCGCGACGAGCAGCCGCTCCAGCTCGAAGTGCCGGAGCGCCGCGCGTGCGAGGGCGACGTGCCCCACGTGCGGCGGGTCAAACGTCCCGCCGAGCAGCCCAACGGTCACGAGAGCTCCAGCGTCTCGTCGCCGACGACGACCTCGTCACCCGACTTTGCGCCCGCCGCGCGCAGCGCACGCTCCAGCTCCTCCTCGTCGGCGGGCGGCCGGCCCGCGATGCGGTAGCCGCGGTCCGTGCGCAGCACCCGGTACGAGCGTCGCTTCGGCTGCGGCCGGTAGACGAGGTAATCGGCCATGCCCTCCGCGGCCGGCGCCGGCAGCTCGGCGGGCGGCACCAGCTCGAACAGCGCCCGCTTGAACTCCTCGACCCCGGCGCCTGTCGCGCACGACAGGGTGAACACGCGCTGGATCCGCTCGTCCTCCACCCCGAACGCGGGCGGCTCCGGGAGCAGGTCGATCTTGTTCAGCACGACGATCTGCGGCCGCTCGTCCAGGCCCGCGCCGTACTCGTGCAGCTCCCCGTCGATCGTTCGCCACGCCGCGTCGACATCTTCCGACGAGTCGATGACGTGCACCAGCACCCGAGCGCGCTCGAGGTGGGCAAGGAACTCGTGCCCCAGCCCGACACCCTCGCTCGCGCCCTCGATCAGCCCCGGCACGTCGGCGACGGCGAGCTGCCGCCCGTCCGGCGCGTCGACCGTGCCGAGCACCGGCTGCAGCGTCGTGAACGGGTAGTCCGCGACCTTCGGGCGCGCGTTCGAGATCCTGGAAAGCAGCGACGACTTGCCTGCGTTCGGGAGCCCGACGAGCGCGGCGTCGGCGAGCAGCTTCAACCGCAGCTCAAGCTCCTGCGCCCCGCCCGGCAGGCCGGTCTCCGCGAAGCGCGGCGTCTGCCGCACGGCGGTCGCGAAGTGGCGGTTGCCGCGCCCACCCGTGCCGCCTTCGGCCACGGTGACGCGGGCGGGCGCGTGCGCGAGGTCGGCGATGAGGTGACCGTCGGCGTCGAACACCTGCGTGCCGACCGGGACGTTGAGCTCGACGTCGGCGCCGTCGGCGCCGTGCTTGCCCGAGCCGCGGCCCGCCTCGCCGCTGCGCGCGCGGAAGCGCGTCTTCGAGCGGAACCACGACAGGTCGCGCCGGTCCGGGTCGGCGACCAGCACCACGTCGCCGCCGCGGCCGCCGTCGCCGCCGTCCGGGCCGCCGCGCGGCACGAACTTCTCCCGGCGGAAGCTGACCGCGCCGTCGCCGCCGCGGCCCGCCTCGACCTCGATGCGGGCGCGGTCTGCCAGCACGGGGTCTACTCGGCGATCACGACGTAGCGGCGCTCGCCGCGAGCCGTGAAGGACACGATGCCCTCGCGCTTCGCGAAGATCGTGTCGTCCTTGCCGATACCCGTGCCGGGGCCTGGGCGGAAGCGCGTGCCGCGCTGCCGCACGATGATCGCGCCGGCCTTCACGGACTGGCCGCCGAAGACCTTGACGCCGAGGCGCTGCGCGTTCGAGTCGCGACCGTTCTTCGACGAGCCGAGGCCCTTCTTGTGTGCCATCTAGCTCTCCTCTTCCTTCGCGGCCGCCGACTCCAGCGCGCTCAGCGCGCCCTTGCGTGAGGCATGCGCCTGCTCGTACTCGAGCGCCGCCTGGATCTGCTCGGGCGACCAGCTCTTCACGTCGTCGTGGATCTGCGCCACCGTCATGTCTGCATAGCCGTCCGGGAGGCCCGCCGGCGCCATCGCCTCGATTGCCTTCGGCACGTCCTTCGGCACGTCCTCCGCCTCGTCCTTCGGCTTCGCTGCGGCCTTGCGGCTGCCCTGGTCCGGTGCCCCGATCGACTGGATCTCGATCTCGGACAGGCGGCTCCGGAAGCCCGTGTGCCGCTTGTAGCCCGTGCGCTTCTTGTACTTGCCGATCCGGATCTTCGGACCGAGCGTGTGGCCGACGACGCGGGCGGTCACGGCGGCGCCGTCGCTACCACCGCCGCCGACGAAGAGAACGTCCGGGTTGAACGTCGCGCTCTCGTCGAAGCGCAGTCGGTCCACGAGGAGCCGCTCGCCTTCTGAGACGCGGTACTGCTTGCCACCGAGTCGGATGATCGCGTACGTCACGGGAACCTCACGCAAAGAACGCGGGCAGGCGCCCGCGAGAGGCGGAGTGTAGCAAGGCTACTCGGGGGTGGGCTGCTCGGCGACCGGCTCCGCCGGCGTGGCGGCGCCTGCCGGCTTGCGCTTGCGGTTCCGCCCGCCGCGCGTTCCCCGGCGGGTGCGCTTCTTGGGCTTCGGCTGCTCCTCGCCGTCGGCCGCGGCCACCGCCTCGACGGCCTCCTCGGCCGGGACGGCGCCGTTCGTGGCGGCCTCTCCGAGATCTTCGGGCGGCAGGTGGATGCGTGCGGGCGCGAGTGCCGCCGGCTCCTCCGCAGGCGCCGCAGGCTCCTCGGCGGGCTCCGGGGCCTCCCCGGGCTCGGCGGCAGGCGACTCGGCGGCCTCGGCCTCCGGCGCGCCCCCGTTCACGCTGGCCGCCGGCTTCTTGCGCCGGTTGCGGCCGCCGCGCGTGCCGCGCCGCGTCTTCTTCTTGGGCGTCGTCCCCTCGGCGGCAGGCTGCTCCCCGTCGACGACCGCCTCCTCGTGCTCGGCGGCGACGGCCTCCTCGTCGGCCGGCTCCTCGGCGACGTCCTCCTCGGCGTCGACGTCTTCTTGCTCGGCGTCCACCGCATCCTCGACGACCGGCGAGGCCACCGAGGCCTTCGCCGGCGTCCGGCGCCGCGAGCGCGTCGGCCGCTCGGCCTCGCTCTCCGCGGTGATCGGATCGTCGATGCGCGGCGCGGGCGAGAGCAGCGTTGCCCAGGCGACGCCGTTCATGACCCGCTCGAGCCGCGCCGTCACCTTCTTGCCGATCAGGCTCGAGCCGCCCGCGACGACGACCGCGAGGCCGTCCACCTTGCCGACGCCCGCGTGGGCGTCGTACCGGCCGATCTCGACGAGCTTCAGGCTGACGTCGGCGCCCTCGGCGACCGGGCCGGGCTCCGGCTCGGCCGTGGCGCCGTGCGCGAGCACCTCGAGGTGATCGTGCGGCACATCGTCGCGGCCCTCGACCACGAAGCGGCGCTTCGTAACCTCCTCGAGCGCCGTCAGGCGCTTGGCGCCGGGGCCGATCAGGACACTCGCGACGTGCGCGTTGACCTCGACCCGGTAGACCTTGCTGCGCGAGCCCTTGACCAGCGTGCGCAGCTTCTGCTCCAGCTCGACGGCCGCCGTCTGCTCCGAGACGACGATCCCGTCGCCGGCGCAGACCGGGCATTTCTTGGCGAGGATCTCGCGCGGCCCGTCGGTGACGTTCTGGCGCGTCATCTCGACCAGCCCGAGCGGGGAGATCTCGACCACGTAGGTCTTCGTCCGGTCGCGCTCGAGCTCCTGGCGCAGCGCCTCCTCGACCGTCGCCCGGTTCTTCGGGTTCGCCATGTCGATGAAGTCGATGACGATGATCCCGCCGATGTCGCGCAGCCGCAGCTGGCGCACGACCTCCTTGACGGCCTCGATGTTGTTCTTCGTGATCGTGTCCTCGAGCGTCTGGGTCGACGACTTCGACCGCGAGCCGACGAAGCGGCCGGTGTTCACGTCGATGACCGTGAACGCCTCCGCGTAGTCGAAGACCAGGTAGCCGCCCGAGGGCAGGTCGACCCGGCGCGAGAGCGTGGACTTGATCTCCCTGTCGACGCCGAACTCCTCCATCAGCGGCGTCTTGGAGCGGTGGCGCACGACGCGCTCGGCCATGTGCGGCGAGGTCTTCTTCAGGTAGCCGACGATGCGCCGGTACGTCCGGTCGTCGTCGATGAGCGCCCGCTCGAAGTCTTCCGTGAACAGGTCGCGCGTGACGCGCAGCGGCAGCTCGGCTTCCTGGTAGACGAGTGCCGGCGCCTTCACCGAGTTGGCCTGCGTCTCGATCGTCTTCCAGAGCCGCGTGAGGAACTCGAAGTCGCGCTCGATGTCCTCGGCGGACGCGCCCTCGGCGGCCGTGCGGACGATGACGCCGCCCTTCTTCACGTCGAGCGACTTGAGGATGTCGCGCAGCCTCGTGCGCTCGTCGTCCTCCAGCCGGCGCGAGACGCCGAAGCCCTCGCCGCTGGGCACGTAGACGACGAAGCGGCCGGCGAGCGACACCTCGGTCGTCAGCCGCGCGCCCTTCGTCTTCATCGGGTCCTTGACCGCCTGGACGAGGATCGTCTGGCCGCGGCTCAGCAGGTCCTGGATGCGCTTGCCGTGGTGCCGCTTGCCCTCGAGCTCGGGGATGACGATCTCGTCGACGTAGAGGAAGCCGTTCTTCTCGAGGCCGATGTCGACGAACGCGGCCTCCATGCCGGGCAGCACGTTGTCGACGGTGCCCAGGTAGATGTTCCCGGCGATCGAGCGCCGGTCCGGGCGCTCAAGGTAGACCTCTGCGACCTTGTCGTCCTCGAGGACGGCGACGCGGCGCTCGGTGACGCCGGCCGAGACGAGGAGCTCGCGCTTCGCGGCCGGGAGCGGCGCCCGCTTCGTCTGCTGGCGGCGCCGGCTGCGCGAACGGGTGCTGCGGTCCTGCTTCTCGCGCCGCTCGCGGGCGGGCTTGTCGCGCGCGGGCTTCTTCTCGGGCTTCTTGGCCGCCTCGCCGGTAGCCGACTCGGCGCTCTCCGCCTCGGCGGTCGCCGTGGCCGGCTTGCGCTTGCGGTTGCGGCCCCCGCGCGTGCCGCGGCGGCGCTTCGCCGGCGACTGTCCGTCGGGTGCGGCCTCCTCGGCCGCCTGGGGCTCGGGCTCGGGTGGTGCGTCAGCCGGTGGGGCCGGCTGCGTCGGTGCTTGCTGCTGTTCCTCTTCCTGCTGCTTGCGTCGTCGGAACCAGTTGAGTGGCAAACGGAATCTCCTTCTCGTGTGCGCGCGCGCGGACAGCCACGCCGCTGCGGGCGCCGCGCGCGCTGCAAGACATCAATGCGTCACAAACCTTCGGCATTGCCTACCCCGGAGGGTAGGAACGTCGCTCGGCAGGGGTGGATGGTCGTGAGGCTCGAGGGCGTCGCTACGGCGCGCCTGGGCCGGCGGCCGGCGACAGCTTGGCCTGCGCCGCCTGCGGACGAGGCGGAGCCGCTGGTTGAGGCGCGCCCACGCCCACGGCTCGAGCTCGTCGTAGCGGTTCGGCATCTTCTCGCGGGTCGCCTCGAGGTACTCGAACCAGGCGTCCGCCTCCTCGATCATCAGCAGCTCGTAGACCTCTCGCTTGGTCATCCCCGGCGGGCCTCCTCCGTCGATGCGGCGCAGAGTAGGTCCAGCGTCGGACGGACCGAAACCACCTGGGACCGCGGGACAGGATTCATCCTGTCCCGCACCGGGCCAAGTCGCTAGAACCGCGAACCGTTTCTCGCGGTCCCCAGTCGCCCGCGGGCGTGGATGGCCTGGAGGATGCCGATCGCGATCAGGTTCATGATCAGCGACGATCCGCCTGCGCTCACGAACGGCAAGGGGATTCCGGTGACCGGGGCCATCCCGATCGTCATGCCGACGTTGACGACGATCTGGAAGAGCAGGCCGATGGCGATGCCCCCTGCGACGATCGCCGAGAACATGTCGCGGGCGACCGCGATCGTGTTCAGCGCCCGCCAGACGACGAGCAGGTAGAGCAGCAGCAGGATGGTGGCGCCGACGAAGCCGCGCTGCTCGGCGAGCGACGCGAAGACGAAGTCGGTCGCGTGCTCGGGGAGGTAGTCGAAGTTCGTCTGCGTCGAGCCGGAGACGCCGCGGCCGGTGGCTCCGCCGGAGCCGACGGCGATCTGCGACTGCGTCACGTTGTAGGTCGCGCCGCTTGGATCCTGGGACGGGTTGGTGAACGAGGTCAGGCGCTGCACCTGGTACGGCTTGAGGATGTCCACGCCGGCCGCGGGCGCCGCCCAGAGGACGCCGGTGCCGATGATCGCCGCGGCCGCAAGCAGGACGCCGAGGTGGAGCCAGCGCGTCCCGGCCACGAACAGGACAGACGCGAGCACGGCGACGTAGACGAGCGCGCTGCCGACGTCCGGCTGCAGGAAGACGAGCGCGGTCGGGACGGCCGCGATGCCGATGGCGGTGACCGTCGTCCGCACCTCGCCCACCCGCCTGCCGCGGTCGGCGAGGAACGCGGCAAGGCACAGGACGAGGAGGAGCTTCCCAAATTCCGAGGGCTGGAAGCGGAAGCTGCCGAATGAGATCCAGCGCTGCGAGCCACGCGCGCTCACGCCGCCGGCGAGCACGAGCAGCAGCGAGCCGATCAGCGTGACGTAGATGACCATGCGCCGCCGCCGGTACACGTCCGGGTTGACGAACACCGCCAGGACGAGGCCGACGACGCCGATCACGGCGTACACCACCTGGTGGCGGATGTAGTAGCCGGGGTCGCCGGGGATGTCGTCGCGCGTGATCCCGTTCAGCAGCCAGAGGCCGTACGCGAGCAGCGCGGCGACGGCGCCGAGCATGAGCCAGTCGAGCCGGCGCAGCAGGTGGCCGATGTCGAGCACCGGCACGGTGCGGATGCCTGCCGCCGGGCGGCCGACGCGGGAGTCGAGCATCAGTCGTTCCTCTGGGTGGCCGTGGCATCGCCACCCTGCTCGTGGAAGTACTCGCGGAAGATCTTCAGCGCGGCGGGCGCGGCCGCCTCGGCGCCGAAGCCGCCGTTCTCGATCACGACGCAGAGCGCGATCGTCGGCACCTGCCCGCTCTTCGACGGCCCGTAGCCGCAGAACCACGACTGGTCTGCAGGCCGCAGCCCCGGGCACGTACTTCTGGGCCGTCCCGGTCTTGCCCGAGATCGCGGTCGGGAACGGTCGTGAACACGGCGCTCGCGGTGCCCTGGCCGCCGTGCGTCGCCTCGTAGAGGCCGGACTGGACGGCGGCGAGCATCGACGGGTCGATGCGGCTGTCCACGGGCGGCGGGGCCGAGTAGCGCCGCAGGACGATCGGCCCGGTGCGGCTCGTGCCCGGCTCCTCGACCTGATCGAGGAGGTGCGGGCGGACGATCTTGCCGCCGTTGGCGATCATCGCGTAGAAGCGCGCCATCTGGAGCGGCGTCACGCTCATGTCCTTCTGGCCGATGGCGAGCTGCACGGAGTCGCCCGGCTTGAAGAGGCGGTCGACCCGCCACTGCGTGGGATCGGTCTTCGCCGTGTAGGTGCGCTTGCGCCAATCGGGCGTCGGCACCAGCCCGCTCATCTCGCCGCCGATGTCGATCCCGGTCGGGCGGCCGAAGCCCCAGCGCGAGGCCCACGCCTGCAGCGGGCTGCCCTTCTGGAGGTAGAAGTCGTAGCCCAGTTGGTAGAAGTACGTGTCGCAGGACTGCTCGAGCGCCTGCGGCAGCGTCAGCGGCCCCGACGCGGTGTGGTTCCAGTTGTTGAACGTCCCGCCAAGGATCGACTTGCCGGTGACCGGATCTTTCAGCGGCACTGTCCACGAGGCGGGGCAGTCGATGGTCGAGTAGGGCGAGAGAATGCCCTCCTCCATCGCGGCCAGGGCCGTCACCGGCTTGAAGGTCGAGCCCGGCGGATAGAGGCCGGAGATCGCGCGGTTGACCATCGGGTAGTTGTCGGCGGCCGCGACCGACGGGTTCAGCGAGAGCAGCCGGTTCAGCTGCTTGTGCAGGTTCGGGTTCGCGAACGCGCCCGGCGAGAAGCCCGGCTGCGACGCGAGCGCGAGGATGGAGCCGTCGCGCGGGTCGATCGCGACCGCGGCCCCGCCGCGCGAGTACCAGTTGTGGTTCTGGGCGGCGAGGTTCTCGCCGTACCGGATCGCCTGCTCGGCCGTCTTCTGCAGCTTGGCGTCGAGCGTCAGCCGGACGGTTTCGCCGGGCGTCGGAGCCGCCGTGATCTGCAGGTCGCTCCGTGGGTGGCCCGCCGAGTCGAAGCGCGCCTGGGCGAGGCCGTCGGCGCCGCGCAGGTAGCGGTCGAACGCCGACTCGACGCCACGCTGCCCGATGCGGTCGCCGAGGTGGTAGCCCTTCAGCGTCTTCAGCTGGCCGGGGCTGATCTCGCCGACGTTGCCGAGCGTCTGCGACGCCAGCTGGCCCCACGGGTAGCGGCGCACCTGCGTCTCCTCGATCTTCACGCCCGGGAAGTCCGTCTGGCGCTCCGAGAGGAACGTGATCACGTCCGGCGGGACGTTGTTCTTGATCGTGATCGGCGTCAGCGGGTCGAGCTTCTGCTGCTGGAGCTTCGCGAGCACGTCGGAGAGCGGCACGCCGAGGACACGGGCGAGACGTTGCATCTCGTCGTAACGGCCCTTGTCCGGCAGGTTCGAGGGCCAGATCCGGATTGACGTGACCGTGCGGTTGTCGACGAGCAGGCGCCCCTTGCGGTCGACGATCTGGCCACGTGCCGCCTCGACGCGCACCTGGCGCAGCTGGTTGTCGCGCGCTGCGCGCAGGTAGTCCTCGCCGGAGAGCACCTGGAGCGCCCAGAGGCGCAGGAAGAGCAGTGCGAACGCGGCGAGCGCGAAGGCGCCGAGGATCCCGATCCGGAAGGCGAGCTGCGGCGTGAGGCGGTAGGGCTCCTCGACGCGCGGGTCGCCGGGCAGGAAGGTGCGCGGCTTCGACCGGTAGCCGGTGCTAGCCAACGAGCTCGACCTCGCGCGTGACCGATGCGATGAGCGTGCGGCGCGGGAACAGCCAGCGGAAGAGCGCGTACAGGGGCAGGGTCAGAAGCACGTTCATGATCAGCTGCGGCCACAGCGAGTCGAACAGCATCCAGCGCGCCGACGTGGGCTCGCCGATCGTGAACTGGAGCAGCAGGTTGCCGGCCGCCGCCAGCACTGTGACGACGGCGACCGCGAGGAACGGTGCGTGCGCACGGTCGCGGGCGGTCGTCTCGCCGTAGCGGCCGCACCAGTAGCCGACGAGCGTCAAGAGCAGCGAGGTCAGGCCGAGCGTCCCAAGCGAGACGGTGTCGAGCAGGAGGCCGGCCCAGAAGCCGGCGACCGCGCCGACGATCGACCCCGTCAGCAGCGCCACGACGGCCACCGTGACGAGCACGATGTCGGCCGAGCCGCTGCCGATATGGAGGGGGGCGAACACCGCAAGCTCGAGAAGGACGGCGACGAAGACGGCGCCGAGCGCCTTGAGCACCGCGACCGTCACGGCAGGCTCGGGACCTGGCCCTTGCGGAGCAGGATCACGACGTGATCGATGCTGCCGAGGTCGGCGAACGGGGTGATGCGGACGAGCTTGAAGGGGTCGGTGTCGCTCTGGCTGACGCTGTCGACCGCCCCGACGGGAATCCCCATTGGATAGAACGAGCCGCCGGAGAGCCGGCCGGCCGTGGTCACGACGTCGTTGGCGACGACGACGTCCTGCTTGGACACCTGATCCACCGAGAGCGAGCCGGCATCGGGGCCGCCCCCGCGCAGGATGCCCTTGGTGCCGTTGGCCGCATCGACGATCGCAACCGCGCTCGAGCGGTCGCTGATCAGCGTGACCAGCGAGGTGCTCGGCCCGACCTTGGAGATGTGGCCGAGCAGCTGGCCGGGCGCAGTCGCGCTCACGACCGGGTCGTAGCGCCTGACGTGGTCGCCGCGGCCCGCCGAGACGACAATCTGCTGCTGGTAGCTCGGCAGATCCGCGATCACGTCCGCCCGCAGCAGCGTGTAGTCGCCCTTGACGTACGACGGCGCCGGTGAGTTGCGCGTCACCCCGCCGAGCGCGGCCGGGCCAGTGGTTGGCGCGGCGGCGGCACGCTTCTGAAGTGCCGCGATCTTCCGCTTCAGCTGCCTATTCTCCGAGCGCGCGTTGCGCAGGTCGTCGAACCACCCCCAGGCGTCGCGGAACGGGCGCACGACGCGCTCGGCGCCGATCTGGAAGGGCTCGAGCACGCTTGCGGCCGTCCCCTGCGCCGAGTGCAGCGGCCCGGAGTCGGCCTCGCGGAAGTACGCCGTGGCGAGCACGAGCGAGACGAGAACGAGCGCGACGACGACGGCACGCCTTCCGAGCGACCCGCCGGAGCGGGAACCGAACGTCGAGGAGGCGGTGCGCTGAGCCGTTGCGCCGCTCGTGGCGAGCCGGACGCGTCGATGTCGGGGCACGGGATTCGAGGTTACAACAGGTCGCTTGCCGGGTCCTGGGCGCTAACTGCGGCTTAAGGAACTAGCCGCGGTAACCGTTGCGGTAGCCGTTGCGGTGCTTGCTGCGCGCCTTCGCGGTCTTCTTCAGCTCCTCGAGCACCTCGAGGCTGCGGCCCGAGCCGACCGCCACGCACGTGAGCGGCGAGTCGGCGAGCTGCGTGGGCATGTGCGTCTCGTGGCGGAGCCGCTCGTCCAGCCCGTGGAGCAGGGCGCCGCCGCCGGCGAGCACGATGCCGCGGTCCATGATGTCCGCGGCGAGCTCGGGCGGCGTCTTGTCGAGCGTCGAGCGGATCGCGTCGATGATCTGGCTGACCGGCTCCTCGAGCGCCTCCCGGATCTCCTCGGAGTTGAGGATCACGGTCTTCGGCAGGCCGGTGAGCATGTCGCGCCCGCGCACCTCGGCCTGGACCTCCTCGCGCATGCGGAAGGCGGAGCCGACCTCGAGCTTGATCTCCTCGGCCGTCTGCTGGCCGATCAGGAGCTTGTACTCCTTCTTGACGTGGCTGACGATCGCCTCGTCCATCTCGTCGCCGCCGACGCGGAGGCTCTGGGAGACGACGATGCCGCCGAGTGAGATGACGGCCACTTCGGTGGTGCCGCCGCCGACGTCGACGATCATGTTCCCGGTCGGCTCGGAGACCGGCAGGCCGGCACCGATCGCGGCGGCCATCGGCTCCTCGATCAGGTGCGCCTCGCGGGCGCCCGCCGACAGGGTCGCCTCCTCGACCGCGCGCTTCTCCACGCCGGTCACGCCCGACGGCACGCAGACCACGACGCGCGGGTGCGCAAAGCGGTTCTGGTGCACCTTCTGGATGAAGTGTCGGAGCATCTGCTCCGTCACGTCGAAGTCGGCGATGACACCGTCCTTCAGCGGCCGGATCGCGGTGATCGAGCCCGGCGTGCGGCCGAGCATGCGCTTGGCCTCGACGCCCACTGCGTGGACGTCGCCGGTGCGCTGGTCGATCGCGACGACCGAGGGCTCCGACAGCACGATGCCGCGGCCGCGCACGTACACGAGCGTATTGGCGGTGCCCAGATCGACGGCCATGTCACGACCGCCGAAGCCACTGAGAGAGTCGAGAAACCCCATAGGAGCAGGCGAGTTTACAGCGGCGCCGCCTGGACGCCTAGTGCGGGCAGCGCCTCACCGTAGCCGTGGGGACCCCTGCGCGCTACCCGCAATCATCCGAAGCCGTACACGCCGGCGAAACGCCCGGCGAGCAATCGCACCAGGAGCGACGCCGGCAGACCGACCACATTCAGGTAGTCGCCGTCGATCCGTTCGACGAGCGCAGCGCCGCGCCCCTGGATTGCGTACCCGCCCGCGCGTCCCTCCCACTCGCCCGTGGCAACGGAGGCGGCGAGGTCGGCCGGCGTCAGCGTCCGGAAGGTGACGGCGGTCGTCTCCGCCTCCACGACCTCCCATCCGGGGGTGATCAGGCAGAGGCCGGAGACCACGTGGTGCGTGCGGCCGGCGAGCGCGTCCAGCATCTCGACGGCGCCCTCGGCGTCGGCGGGCTTGCCGTACACCCGGCCGTCGAGCCACACCGTGGTGTCGACGCCGAGCACCGGCCGGCCCTCTGCCCGGCGGGCGACCGAGCGCGCCTTCTCGCGCGCGTGCGCGCGCACGAGGTCGTGCGGGTCGGCGTCTGGCGGATCGTGCTCCTCGTACTCGGGCGCGATCACCTCGAACGGGATGCCGAGCTGCTCGAGGATCGCGCGGCGCTGCGGCGAGGTGGAGGCGAGCAGAAGTGGCGGTGCGGGCGGGACGCTCATGAATCCTGATCAGGTGTCAGGATGGCAGCCCCACCATCCGACGGCCCCGGTACCACATCGGGATCGCTCCCTCCCTCAAGGCCGTCGCCGTGCTCGCCGCGCTGGCGCTCGTGCCGGCCGCGGCGGCCGGCAGCGGCCCGCCGGGCACGGTCAGGATGAGCGGCGGCGAGGCGCGCGAGATCGCCTGGCGGTTCGCGCAGGACTGGGCCGACCTCCTCGACGGCAGCGCGCTCGTCCGCGGCTGCGACAGGACCGCGGCGAACCGGGCCATCTGCCGCTTCCACGTCTCGGGGCCGACGACGTGCGAGGTGCACCGGCTGATCGTGTGGAAGTCGGCGCCGCACACGTACTACGCACGCGCCCGGGGCGTCTCCTGCGGAGGGCGTCGCCCAGGCGAGCACGTCGCGGAAGCCGTAGTCCGAAAGGCTTCCGAAGAGCGGCTCGCGGGTCAGCTTCGCGCGTGTCGTCGCCGGGCTCGTGATCCCGCAGAGGAAGCGCGCGAGCTGGCGCGGCGCGCCGAGCGCGTCCGGGTGCGCCGCGCGACAGCGCCGCGACGGCCGCGCGCTGCGACGACCTGGTCGAGTCGGGCCGCGGCGCAGGCTCGCCGGCAGCGACTGCGCGCCGCCGCAGGCAGTGGCTGCAGTGGCCGCACGGCTCGGTGCGCGTCCTCGCCGAAGTAGCCGACGAGCTCGCGCACCTGGCAGCCGTCGTGCGTGACGAGCGCGAGCACGCTGGCCGATCCGCGCGATCTCCGCCTGCTCGCGGCGCGTCGAAGCGCTCGGCGAGCCTGGTCGACGAGCTCGTCCAGTCGCGGGCGGCTGCGCAGGAGCGTGTAGCGCTGGCGCACGTCGGCCGGCTCGCAGCTCGACGAGGCCCTGCTGGTCGAGGTAGTCGAGCGCCGCGACGATCCGGCCGCGCGCGCTCGCCGAGCGCCGCCGCGCTCGCGTCCGGATCGAGCGTCGTCCAGGTCCGCCCCGTCTTGCCGCTCGCGACGACGCGGCGCGAGGAAGTCCGCCGCGCGCCGCGTCGAAGCCCCGCGACGAGCTCGTCGAGCGAGCCGTCCCGAGCGGGCGGAGCCTGGTAGCCGGCGTAGAACGGCGTCCCCTGCCGCAGCAGGCCGTCGAGCTCGAGGTAGGTGAGCACCGTCCTCAGCACGAGCGGGCGGACGTCGTGGCGCGTCGACAGCTCGTACTCGGACACCGCGAACTCGCCGCCGACCGCGTGCGCGAGCACCTCGTCGAGCAGCGCCGGCGCAGCGCCTCTCGCGTCGGCGTGTCGCCGTACGCGAAGTTCTCGAGCGTCGGCACGTCGTCGGGGCAGGCGAGCAGCTCGCACGACGCTCGGCTGCCCGTCGCGGCCGGCGCGGCCGATCTCCTGCGCGTAGCTCTCGAGGCTCTTCGGCAGGTTGTAGTGGTAGACGTAGCGCACGTCGGCCTTGTCGATGCCCATGCCGAACGCGATCGTCGCGACGACGATCGCCGCGGTCCGACGCCGCCCACCAGTCCTGCACGGCGACGCGCTCCTCGGCGCTCCATGCCGGCGTGGTAGGCGCGCGCCGGGAGGCCGCCGCGCCGCCAGCAGCGTCGGCGACCCGCTCGCGCCGTCCGCTGCAGCGTGACGTAGACGATCGTCGAGCCCGGCCGGCCGCTCGCGCAGCGCGCTCGAGCAG
Organism: uncultured Thermoleophilia bacterium; assembly: GCA_963817375.1. Taxonomy (GTDB): domain Bacteria; phylum Actinomycetota; class Thermoleophilia; order Gaiellales; family Gaiellaceae; genus JACVRM01. The sequence goes on from CAWFOB010000005.1 coordinate 337,501, forward strand.
CAGCCCGTCGCGCTCCGCCGCCGCGACCGGCGTCGTCAGCAGCGTCAGGTTCGGGCGGTAGAAGCCGGTGACGACCGCGTCCGCGCTCGTCGATGCCGAACCCCGCGCAGATGTCGGCCGACCACGGCCGGCGTCGCCGTCGCGGTCGAGCGCGAGCACGCGCTCGGCGCCGAGCTCGCGCGCGCGCTCGGCGAGCTTCAGGTAGTCGGGCCGGAAGTTGTGGCCCCACTCCGAGATGCAGTGCGCCTCGTCGACGGCGAAGAGCGCGATCCGCGCGCCGCGCGAGCTGCGCGAGGAAGCGCTCGTTGTTGAAGCGCTCCGGCGCGACGTAGAGCAGCTTCAGCGTGCCCGCGCGCAGCCGCGCCGACGACGTCGCGCAGCTCGTCGGGCGTCGAGGCTCGAGTCGAGGCGCGCGGCCGCGACGCCCCGCTCGCGCGAGGAAGTCGATCTGATCCTTCATCAGCGCGATCAGCGGCGAGACGACGACCGTGACGCCGTCGAGCAGCAGCGCCGGCAGCTGGTAGCAGAGGCTCTTCCCGCCCCCGGTCGGGAAGACCGCCAGCGCCGACCGCCCGGCCAGCAGCGCGTCGATCACCTCCTCCTGCCCGGGCCGGAACGACGGGAAGCCGAACGGGTCCGCGAGGACGTCCTGCGGGCGGGTCTCGATCGCGCTCATGGGCTCTCGACGGTACCCACGGGGGGCCGCTGTGGACGGATCGGCGCTGAACAGGCTCAGCGCTTGCGCGCGCGCCAGATCTCCTCGGCCGGCCACTGCGCCGCCCATGCCGGCGTGAAGAGGTTGTGCCGGCTCGGCTGCGCCCCGGGGTCGCCCTGCAGCTCCACCAGGTCCTCGACCTCGAAGCCACTCGCATGGAAGAGCGCGATCCAGTCGCCGTAGCCGAGGTGGAAGTCGACCGAGTCGTCGTCCGGCCACTCGAAGCGGTGCATGCCGAAGTACGGCCGCTGGAAGCCGGTGCCGGCGGGCAGGTCGGCCTCGAGCTCGGGCATGCAGAGGAAGAGCAGCGTCCCGTTCACGAGCAGGACGATGTGGCCGCCCGGGCGCAGGACGCGCGCCGCCTCCGGGATCCAGACGTACGGGTCGGCCCAGATGCTCGCGCCGTACTCGGAGACGACGAGGTCGAACGACTCATCGGCGAACGGGAGCGCCTCGGCGCTGCCATGCACGAGCGGGAACTCGAGCCCGAACTCCTGCTGGAAGCGGCGCGCGGTCGCGAGCTGCTCCTCGGAGACGTCGATGCCGGTCACGCGGGCGCCGCGGCGCGCGAGCAGGGCGGACACGTAGGCCGTGCCGCAGCCCGCCTCGAGGACGTCGCACCCCTCGAGCTCCGGCAGCACGCGCGCCTCGGTCTCCGGAACGCTCGTGATCCCCCACGTGATCGTGTCGTCCGCCCAGTGCCGGCGCCCGGCCTCGACGTACTCCGCCGCCCAGACATTCCACTCGGCGCGGTTGCGCGCGGCGTGCTCGCTCAGCTCCACTTCCGCACCGCCCAGATCTGCTCCATCGGCCACTGCCGCGCCCACCGGGTCTGCGCCTCGTCCCGATACGTCGAGACGGCCCCTTCGGGCGGCTGCACCTCGTGGAGGCGCTCGACCGTGAGCCCGTGCGCACGGAAGAGCCGGATCCAGCCGCCCTGCGTGCGCGTGAAGGCGACCGGCTCGTCCGGCTCGTCCTCCCACTCGATCCGCCCGAGCCCGAAGTAGGGCCGGTGCAGCTCGGCGTCGATCACCTCTTCGCGGTCGCGCCAGCAGAGCTGCGAGAGCGGCGTCGTGTGCGAGAAGGCGAGCAGGCCGCCGGGCCGGAGCAGCCGCGCGACCTCGGGGACGGTGATGTCCGGGTCCTGGAACGTCATCGCGCCGTGGTCGCAGAAGACGACGTCGAAGCTCGCGTCCGCGAACGGCGCCTCGCCGGCGCTCGCGTGCACGAGCGGGAAGTCGACGCCCGCCTCGCCGAGCAGCCCGCGCGCATGCTCGAGCTGGCGCGCGGAGTTGTCCATGCCGACCGGCCGCGCGCCCTGACGGGCGAGGAGAATCGACCACTGGGCCGCGCCGCAGCCGTACTCGAGCACGTCCAGTCCGGAGACGTCGCCCAGGATGAGCAGCTCGCGCTCCGGGATCTGCCACATGCCCCAGCGCGGCTCGGACCGGCCGAGCATCTCGCGATGCCGTTCCTGGTACTCGTCGGAGAGCGCGTCCCAGCGCGCGCGGTTCGTCTGCGCGTCAGGCTGCGTCATCGCCGAACCACAAGGCCACCTCGCGCTGCGCAGACTCGGGCGAGTCCGACCCGTGCACGAGGTTGTCCGGCATCGAGAGCGCGAGGTCGCCGCGGATCGTGCCCGGCGCGGCGGCGGCCGGGTTGGTGCCGCCCATCGTCGTGCGCACGACGGCGATGGCGCCCTCGCCCTCGAGCACGAGCGCGAGCGTCGGCGACGAGGTGATGAACTCGACGAGCTCGCCGAAGAACGGCTTCTCGGCGTGCTCGGCGTAGTGCTCGCGCGCGAGCGCGTCGTCGACCTGCACGAGCCTTGCGGCGCGAATCGTGAGCCCGCGCGCCTCGAAGCGCGCGAGGATCTCGCCGGCGAGGCGACGCTGCATCGCGTCCGGCTTGATCAGGACGAGGGTGCGTTCCGCAGCCATGAGGGCGAGACTCTACTGCTGCGATTCGGACGCGCGCCGCCGCCGCCGTGCGGTGGTCGTCGTCGGCGCGAACTCGATCGGCGCCGGTGTCGCGACGGCCGTCTCGCAGTACGGGCAGATCTGCCAGAGCGGCTCGAGCGGCTGCTTGCAGCTCACGCACGCCTGCTTCAGCTTGGTCGTGCAGACCGGGCAGAGGAGGAAGCTCTCCTTGACGGCGGCGCGGCAGACCGGGCAATGCAGGTCGGACTCGGCGAGCCGCTCCTCCATCGCCTTCATCTCGAGCTCGCGCTCGCGCACTTCCTCGAGGTACTCGGGCGGCCGGAAGAGCATGTAGACGAACGCGCCGATGAACGGCAGCGCCAGGCCGAGCACGGTCGCCATGGCGACGAGCCACGGGTCCTCGATGCGGCGGCGCGCGTCCTTGAAGACCCAGTAGGCGACCGCCAGCCAGAAGACGACGACGAAGAACAGCGAGAGGTTGCGCACGAGCAGCCACGTGCCCGAGTTGAAGAAGTCCCGGACTCCGGAGAAGACGCTGTCGTTCTGGGCTGCGACGAGGGCGAGCAACGAACCTCCGGGGATTAGAGCAGCAACTGCCCGACGAGGTAGCCGGCGGCGAACGCGAGCCCGACGATCGCGAGCACCGCGACCACCGCGAACACGAAGACGCTCAGCCTCTCTGCGAGCGGCCTCATGCTACGCGGTCTATGCGACGGCATCGAGATCGGCGAGAAGGTACAGCGAGCCGGTGACGAGGACCATCCCCTCGGGGCCGGCGAGCTCGCGCGCGCGGGCGAGCGCGGCGGCCGGGTCGGCGACCGATTCAACCTGTTCGAAGTAGGCGCCGGCGCGGGCGGCCAGCTCCGGTGGGGCGAGGGCGCGGCCGCTCGTGGAGGCCGTCGCGACGAGCGTGCGGCCGAGCGGGGCGAGCTCGCGCAGGACGCCGTCGACGTCCTTCTCCGCGACCAGTGAGACGACGAGAACGGCGTCGATCGGGCCAATGGAGCGCGCGAGGTGCGCGGCGCCGGCGGGGTTGTGGGCGCCGTCGCGCAGCTCGCGGTGCGACCGCTGCTCGTAGCGTCCGGGAAGCCCCTCCTCATCCCGGAGACGGTCTTTCCCGACGGTGCGGCGAAGAAACGCGGACGCGGCTGCAGCCGCGAGCTCGACGTCGGGAGCGAGCCGCTCGCCGAGAGCCGGGGCGATGACCACCGAGGCGGCGCCGCCGGTGCGCGCCGTCTCCTCCCATTCGGGCTCGCCCAGCACGACGGTCGCGCCCGGCCGCACGACGGCGAGCTTCTCGGCGGCGATCGCCTCGCGGGTAGAGCCGAGCACCTCCGTGTGGTCGAGCGAGACGTTCGTGAGCACGACGACGGGCGCTTCGAGCACGTTCGTCGCGTCGAGCCGGCCGCCGAGCCCGGCCTCGACGACGGCCACGTCGACGGCGGCTTGGGCGAAAGCGGCGAGCGCAGCGGCCGTGACCGTCTCGAACTGCGTCGCTCCCGTTCGCTGGGCGGCGGCGCGGACGTGGCCGACGGCCGCCTCGAAGTCGGCGTCGGCGCCGTCCACCTGGATCCGCTCGCTCCAGCCGCGCACGTGCGGGGAGGTGTACGCACCGGTGCGCAGCCCCTCGCCGCGCAGCAGCGCCGCGGTCGCCCTCGTCGTGGTCGACTTGCCGTTCGTCCCGACGACGTGAATCGCGGGGTAGGCGCGCTCCGGGTGGCCGAGCTCGTCGAGCAGCGCGTGCATGCGTCCCAGCCCGAACTCCTCGGGCCACGGCGAGAGCGACTCGATCCAGTGCGTATTGGTCAGGCGGCGCCTTCGAGCGCCTCGAGCTCGCGGCGGTAGCGCTCGAGCTTCTCGCGCTCGGCATCCACCACGTCGGCGGGCGCCCGCTCGACGAAGCGCGCGTTGGCGAGCATCTTCTCGGCGCGCTCGATCTCGCCGCGGAGCCGCTCGATCTCCGCCGCCGCGTTGCCGTTCGCGCGCTGCCGCTCCGGCCGGACGACTGCGTCGAAGATGCGCCGCTCGTCGTCGGAAAGCTCGACGAGGACGCCGCTCCGGCGGAAGATCGCAGCCGCCTCCTGGACGCGGTCGAGCGCGCGCGCCTGGCGTGAATAGGAATCGTCGCGAGCGGGCCACGGCGCCACGATCAGCCGCGTCTCGCGCGCGGGCAGCTGCGTCCAGATCTGCTCGGTCACGTGCGGCATGACCGGGTGCAGCAGCTTCAGCAGCCACTCGAGCGCCGCGTAGGCGGTCGCGCGGGCATCGTCCTCGCCCAGCCGCGGCTTGATCGCCTCCGCGTACCAGTCGCAGAACTCGTCGAAGGTGACGTGGTAGAGCGTGTCGACGACCTCGGCGAAGTCGAAGCGCCCGAGCGCGTCCTCGATCGATCCCTGCGCGGCGTCGAGGCGGCCGAGGATCCAGCGCTCCTCGAGCGAGCTCGGCCTGAGCGCGGGCGCCGTGTCGCCTGCGTTCGTGACGATGAGCCGCGCGACGTTCCAGAGCTTGTTCGCGAGCTTGCGGCCCTCCTCGACGGCGCCGTACGAGAAGCGCACGTCCTGGGTGGACGACATCTTCAGGAGGCCGTAGCGCACGGCGTCGGCTCCGTGCTCGGCGATCACGTCGAGCGGGTCGATGCCGGTGCCGAGGCTCTTCGACATGCGCCGGCCGTCGGGCGCGAGCACGGTCGAGTGGATGACCACGTCGGTGAACGGGATGTCGCCCTGGAGCTCGAGCCCGCTGAAGATCATCCGGTTCTCCCAGAGGCGGATGATCTCGCGCGCGGTCGTCTGGAGGTCGCCCGGGTAGAAGTGCTCGAGGTCGGGCGTCTGCTCGGGCCAGCCGAGCGTCGCGAACGGCCACAGCGCCGACGAGAACCAGGTGTCGAGCACGTCGGTCTCCTGGATCAGCTCCGTCGAGCCGCACTCGGCGCAGGCGTCCGGGGCCGTCTCCGCGCAGGTGAGGTGGCCGTCCGGGCAGTACCAGATCGGGATCTGATGCCCCCACCAGATCTGCCGCGAGATGTTCCAGTCGGGCGCGGTCTCGAGCGAGAGCAGGGCGAAGTCGTGCTGCGAATCCGGGTGGTAGACGACCTTGCGGTCGCGGAGCACCTGGATCGCCGGCTTCTTCAGCTCCTCCATCGAGCACCACCACTGGAGCGAGATCAGCGGCTCGATCCGCGACTCGCAGCGCTCGCAGAGCGCGACCGAGTGGCGGTAGTGCTCGCGCGAGACGAGCAGGTCGCGCTCGCGCGCCCAGTCGAGGATCCGCTGCGCGGCCTCCTCCTGCGTCAGCCCGTCGAGCTCGCCGGCGTGCGCGTTCATGCGCCCGTCGGGGCCGATCACGGACGGCTCGGGCAGCCCGTGGTCGCGGCCGATGGCGAAGTCGGTCGGGTCGTGGCCGGGCGTGATCTTCAGCGCGCCGGTGCCAAACTCGGGCTCGACGCGCTCGTCGGCGATGATCGGCACCCGCCGCTCGACGAAGGGGACGATCGCCTCCTTGCCGACCAGGTCCTTGTAGCGCTCGTCGTCCGGATGGACGGCGACGGCGACGTCCGCGAGGATCGTCGCGGGCCGGACGGTGGCGATTGCGATTGCGCCGCTGCCGTCCGCGAGCGGGTACTTGATCGTCGTCAGCGCGTCGTCGACGTCGGCGTGGATCAGCTCGAGGTCGGACAGCGACGTGTGGTGGAACGGGCACCAGTTGATGATCCGGTTGTCCCGGTAGATCCAGCCCTTCTCGTACAGGTGCACGAAGAAGCGGATCACCGCCCGCGAGTACTCGGGGTCCATCGTGAAGCGCTCGCGGCGGTAGTCGAGCGAGGCGCCGATGCGCCGGAACTGGGTCATGATCTTGCCGCCGTACTCGTGGAGCCACTCCCAGACGAGCGCCACGAACGCCTCGCGGCCCATCTCCTGCCGCGTCGGCCGGCCCTCGCGGGCGAGGAACTTCTCGACCGCCGCCTGCGTCGAGATGCCGGCGTGGTCGTAGCCGGGCTGGAAGAGCACGTTGTAGCCCTGCATGCGCTTCATCCGGCACATCACGTCGCCCATGGCGAGCTGGAGCGCGTGGCCGATGTGCAGCTCGCCGGTCACGTTGGGCGGCGGGTGCGCGTCGACGTACGGGGTGCGCGTCGGGTCGACATCGGCGGCGTAGAGGCCCTCGGATTCCCAGGTCTCCTGCCAGCGCTGCTCGACGCCGTCGGGCGTGTAGAGCGTGTCCATGGTTGACGGATCCTAGTTCCGGCGCCGGGCCTGCCCGACCCGTGCGACACGGCTCGCGGCGCACCGGGCACCGCAATGCCGTAGCGTGGTGCGGGCCGCCTCGTGCGGCGAGGCGGCCCGCTCCGCGTCGTTCAGGTAGGCGGCCCGCTCCTTGACGCCGTCAGGCTGTCAGGCGGAGGAAGCGGCCGTCTGCGTCTCGTCGAGGTCGGCGCCCGCGCTGGTCACGAGCGTCGGCTTCAGATCCTTCTGGATCGTCTCCTTCGTGATCACGCACTTGGAGACGTCGCGGCGCGACGGGAGCTCGAACATGACGTCGAGGAGCGCCTTCTCGATGATCGACCGCAGGCCGCGGGCGCCGGTCTCGCGCTCGAGCGCCTTGTCGGCGATCTCCCACAGCGCGTCCTCGGTGAAGACGAGCTCGATGTCGTCGTACGAGAAGAAGCGCTGGTACTGGCGAACGAGCGCGTTCTTCGGCTCCTTGAGGATCTCGACGAGGTCCTCGCGCTGCAGCTGCTGCACGGAGCACACGACGGGCAGGCGGCCGATGAACTCGGGGATCAACCCGTAGGAGAGCAGGTCCTCGGGCATGACCTGGCCGAGCAGCTCCGAGTCGTCGCCGTGCTTCGAGCGGATGTGGGCGCCGAAGCCGACCGAGTTCTTGCCGATGCGCTTGCCGATGATCTTCTCGACCCCGGCGAACGCGCCGCCGCAGATGAAGAGGATGTTGGTGGTGTCGATCGAGAGGAACTCCTGGTGCGGGTGCTTGCGTCCGCCCTGCGGCGGCACCGACGCGACCGTGCCCTCGAGGATCTTGAGCAGCGCCTGCTGGACGCCCTCGCCCGACACGTCGCGCGTGATCGACGGGTTGTCGGCCTTGCGCGCGATCTTGTCGACCTCGTCGATGTAGATGATCCCGGTCTCGGCCTTCTTGATGTCGAAGTCCGCGGCCTGGATCAGCTTCAGCAGGATGTTCTCGACGTCCTCGCCGACGTAGCCGGCCTCCGTGAGCGCGGTGGCGTCGGCGATCGCGAACGGGACGTTGAGGATCCGCGCGAGGGTCTGCGCGAGCAGCGTCTTGCCGCAGCCGGTCGGGCCGAGCAGCAGGATGTTCGACTTCTGCAGCTCGACGTCGCCCTCTTCCTGCCCCATGCGGACGCGCTTGTAGTGGTTGTAGACGGCGACGGACAGCGTCCGTTTGGCCTCTTCCTGGGAGACCACGTAGTCGTTGAGGACGTCCCAGATGTCCTTGGGGCGGGGCAGGTTGTCGAGGTCGAGCTCGGCGGGAGCGGTCAGCTCCTCGTCGATGATCTCGTTGCAGAGGTCGATGCACTCGTCGCAGATGTAGACGCCCGGGCCGGCGATGAGCTTCTTCACCTGCCGCTGACTCTTGCCGCAGAAGCTGCAGAGAAGCTGCTCGTTCCCGTCGCTCGCGCGTGCCATCGACTCTCCTTCTACCTCGATTGACCGTGTGCGGCTAGGCCGGGCGCCCGTCGCGGTGAGTGACGACCACGTCGATGATGCCGTAATCCTTGGCCTCTTGCGCCGTCATGAAGTAGTCGCGGTCGGTGTCGCGACCGACCTTCTCCAGATCCTGGCCCGTGTGGTCGGCGAGGATCTCCTCCAGCCGGCGCTTCAGGCTGAGCGTCTCGCGGGCGCGGATCTCGATGTCCGTCGCCTGCCCGCCCATACCGCCCGGCGACCACACCTGGTGGATGAGGATCTTCGCGTTCGGCAGCGCCATGCGCTTGCCGTTCGCCCCGGCGGCCAGCAGCACCGCGCCCATCGACATGGCGATGCCGACGCAGGTCGTCTGCACGTCCGGCTTGATGAACTGGATCGTGTCGTAGATCGCGAGCCCGGAGTACACGTCCCCGCCCGGCGAGTTGATGTAGAGAAAGATGTCCTTGTCCGGGTCCTCCGACTCGAGGTGGAGGAGCTGGGCGACGATCAGGTTGGCGATCTGGTCGTCGATCGGCGTGCCGAGCATGATGATCCGCTCGTTCAGCAGCCGGGAGTAGATGTCGAAGGCCCGCTCGCCGCGGGAGGTCTGCTCGATGACCATGGGAATCATTGGGCTCATGCTGGCTCCTTGCTGCCGGGGGTCCACAATTTCGTAGGGGTCTCTGGAGTTTCCTTCTCGGGTGTCCAAAGCTTGTCGCGGGCCGCCGCCAGCTCGACAGGGATTCGCGTTACCTCGGTGACAATCCTGTCGAGCGCGTTCCGGAGACGCAGATCGCTCCGCAGGCTCTCCCAGCGGCCGGTCTCCCGCAGCTGGCGGATGACCTCGTCGACGTCCTCGCTCTCCTCCGCGGCCTGCTCGCGGACGATGCTCTCGATCTCGCCGTCGGAGACCTCCAGGTCCATCTTCTCGGCGGCCGCGTCGAGCACGAGCTCGCGCGCGAGCGCCTGGCGGGCCTCGGCGCGGAGCTGCTCGGTGAGCTGCTCCGGCGTCTGGCCGGTGATCTGGAAGTAGACCTCGGGGTTGATGCCGCGACGCTCGAGCGAGTGCGCCAGACCGTGCCAGAGCTCGGAGGCGCGCGCGTCGACGAGGCGCTGGGCGACCTCGACGTTCGACGCCTCGACGAGCGCGTCGACCGCCGCCTCGCGGAAGCGGACGTCCAGCTCGTCCTGGAGCTGCTCGCGCAGTCGGCCCTCGATGTCGGCGCGCAGCTCCTCGAGCGTGTCGAACTCGCTCGCAGCGCGCGCCAGCTCGTCGTCTATCGGCGGCAGCACCGGCTCTTTCACGTCCTTCAGCAGCACCTCGACGTCGCGGGTCGTCTCGTCGGCGAGCTCGTAGCTGACGGCCTTCGTCTCGCCGGCGCTCATGCCGCCGAGCACCGCCTCGATCTCCTCGACGAGCTTGTTCGCGCCGAGCTCGACGACGACGTCGCGCTGCGCCTCGCCCGAGGGAGCGACGACGTCGATCACGACCGTGTCACCCGCGCGGGCGGGCCGGCCATCGACGGGCACCAGCTCGGCGACCGAGCGCTGCAGGTCCTCGAGCTCCCGCTCGATCAGTTCCTCGGGCACGTCCGGCTCCGCAAAGGGGACCTCGAGCTGTGTCCAGTCCGCGACCTCGGGCGCCGGCTGCACTTCCACCGTGGCGGTGAACATCCAGTCGCCGTCCGCGGAGGCGGGCAGGTCGTAGCCGTACTCGGGCGGCTCGACGGGACGGATACGCGCGCCGGCGGCGGCGTTGCGGAACCAGCCGCCGATGTGGCTCTCGACCGCCTCGGCGTAGAGCCGGTCGCGACCGATCCGGTTCACGAGGACCGGCATGGGGACGTGCCCCTTCCGGAAGCCCGGGACCTTCACCGATCCCGCGAGATCCTCTGCTGCGTGGTCGACCGCGTGCCGCACGTCGTGGCCCGGAACCTCGACGCTCAGGCGGACGCGGTTACCGTCGAGCTGCTCGACTTCCGTGTTCACTCGACCATTGAACCAGACAGTGAGCGGCCTACCGAATCGGTCTGACCGATGCGGGCGGAGGGATTCGAACCCTCAAGCTCTTTCGAGCACCGGCCCCTAAAACCGGCGTGTTTTCCAGTTTCACCACACCCGCGCACCCTCAGGATACGGCGCGTTTGGCTCGGCGAGCCTGCGGGGACGACGCCGGCATGGACGCCGACGAGATCCGCGCGAGCCCCGAAAGCCAGCACGAGCGCGCCTCACGCCGGACGAGCAGCGTGCCGAGCGCGAGCAGGAAAGCCGCGAGCAGCCGGTCACGAAGTACGACCTGCTGGCCGAGGAGACGGCCGAGGAATCCGAGCAGATGGCCGAGCGCATCGCGCAGCCGCTCGAGCCGCGCAACGACGGGGACTGACCGGTCCAAGGTGGAACGACCCGTCTGCGGCACACGGGTCGTTCCCTGGGGGTGAGGGGAGCCCAGCCCATCGGGGGAGAGTTGCGGGCCAAGCTTCCGACCCATTCATCGGGGCAGGCCCACGGTCGCCCAATCCCTCGACCGGGCTAGACTCGGCGCATGGCCGTTGCGACGCCCGAGCGCGACGAGCAGCTCATCGCGGAGATGCGCGAGCCCCCGCCGCTCGAGCAGGCGCGAGCGTCGCTCGACTACTGGATGCAGCGCCGCGCTCGCCTTGCGCTCTACAAGCGCTCCGCGCGACGCGAGGCCGACGAGATGATCCGCCGCTGCCGGCAGCGTGTCGCCGAGGCGGAGCGGCGGCGCTACGGCGCCGGCGTCGTCGGGTTCGTGCGCCGGCTCCTGGCGGGCGACACGCCGCAGTGGCTCGTGGTCCGGAGCGGCGTGCTCGCGTTCGCCTGGGCGCTCCTGCCGCGCCGGCTGGTCTACGCGGCGACGGCGTTCTTCCTCGTCTGGCTGCTCGTCGGCGTCCTCGTCGTGGCGGGCCTGATCCAGCTGCTCAGCTGACCCGGTTCGTCGTCGACTGCGGCGTCGTCCTCCGCCTGGCCGAGGACGGGTACGAGGTGCCGCCGCAGCACGAGCTGCTCGCGCCGACCCTGCTGCGCTCGCAGACGCTCTCGGCGCTGCACGAGGCCGTGCACGCCGGCGAGCTGACCGAAGAGGCGGCGTTGGGGCGGCTCGAGCGGGTCTCGGCGATCAAGATCAGGCTGCTCGGCGACGCCGTCCTGCGCCGGAACGCGTGGCAGTTCGCCGACGAGCTCGGCTGGGCGAAGACCTACGACGCCGAGTACCTGGCGCTGACGAAGCTCCAGGCCGACGCGTTCGTCACGCTCGACAAGGCGCTCGCGCGCCGCGCGGCAGCCGTGGTGCCCACGGCGACGATCGACGCGCTGCGTCGCCCGTAGGGGCGCGGGCCGCCGGCCCGCCGCAGCATGTCGCTCCTTACTCGCTGCCGAGCGCGGCGATCGCGTAGGCGACCGCTTCCTCGAGCGTGAGCTCGCGGCCGCGCCCAATCGCGTCTGTGTATGCATCCGCGCCTAGCGCCTCGCGCGTCGATGTGACGATGCGCGCGAAGAGTTCGTCGTCGGAGGCTTCGCGGACCGAGCCGAGCTCTTCCTCCACGCGACCGCATGCCCCGAGCAGCACCGCCGCGTCCTGCACCTTCCCAAGCGCCTCGACGATCCATGCGGCCGTGTGCAGGCACGTTCCGACAACGCCCTTTGCGCCCACCTCCGCGCTTGCTTCCAGCGCCGCGCGCATGTTCGCGGCTGCAGACGAGAGCCGGCCGAGGTGGAACTCGGCGTCGGCGACGTTGTTGAGCGCGAGCGCCGTGCCCCACTCATCACCGAGCTCTCGGCGCAGGTTGGCGCTCCGGCCACACAGCTCGGCAGCCTGCTCCCAGTCGCCGGACTGTGCGGCGACGGCTCCGAGGTTGTTCAAGGCGATCGCGGCGTTCCAGCGGTCGCCGATCCGCTCGGCCAGCTCCGCCAGCTCCTCGAAGGCATCGGTTGCCCGGCCGGCATGAATGGCGGCCCTGCCCCGCTCGCGCAGGGCGTCTGCCATTCCCTGCTCGTCCCCCACGCTCGCGAAGGCCGCGTAGGCCGCCTCGGCGTGTCGCGTCGCTTCCTCGTTGTTCGCGAGCCGCTCGGCGATCACCGACGCGCATTCGTGGACGCGGCCGACGAGCTCGGGCGGCTGACCTTCCGCGTGGGCAAGGGCCGCTTCGACCCATCCGCGCCCCTCGGCGAAGCCGCCGCGAAGCCAGAAGAAGAAGGCGAGCCCGCCGAGCAATCGCAGCGCCAGCACCGGTGCGCCCTCGAGCCCGAAGTTCACCGCAGCCCGGACGTTGTCGTAGTCGGCCGCGACCCGCGCGGTCCATCCCTGCTGATCAGGCCCGCGCCGCAGATGTGGATCTGCCTGCTCCACGAGCTCGGCGAAGAACGCCGCGTGACGCAGCCGCAACGCGTCCACCTCGTCCGACCCCTCGAACTGCCTGACCGCGAACTCGCGGATCGTCTCGAGCATCCAGAAGCGTGTTCGCCCGGCCACCTCCCGGCGGCGGAGGAGGCTCTTGTCGATGAGCGACTGCAGGATGTCGATCTCCGCGCCGCAGACCGCCTCTGCGGCCTCGTACGTGCACCCGCCGACGAAAACCCCGAGGCGCCAGAACAGCCGCTGCTCCTCGGGCGCGAGCAGGTCGTACGACCAGCGGATGGTCGCGTCCAGCGTCTTCTGGCGGGGATCCGCATCACGGCCGCCTTTGAGGTCGAGTCCGCGACCCAATCGCTCGAGCAGCTCCTCGGACGAGAAGACCGAGATACGCGCGGCGGCGAGCTCGAGCGCGAGCGGAAGGTTGTCGAGACGGTTGCAGAGCTCGGCCGTGGCCGTCGTCTCGCTGAACTCGGGACGCAGCGCGCGGGCACGCGCCGTGAACAGCGCGGGGCCGTCGTGCTCGTCGAGCGAGGGCACGGTCCACGCGTGCTCGCCCTGGAGCTGGAGCCGTTCCCTGCTCGTCACGAGCAGCTTGGCGCCGCCGGCCTCCCGAAGACGGGCGATGTCGGTCGCTACCTCGGGCAGCAGGTGCTCGGCGTTGTCGATCAGGAGCAGCGCGCGCTTGGCGGCGAGCGAGTCGGCGAGCGTCTCCTCGAGCGCCTCTCCGGGGCGCTCCCGCACGTCGAGCGCCTTCGCAACGGCATCGAGCGCGAGCGCCGGGTCGCGGAGCGCCGCAAGCGAGACCCACCACACGCCGTCAGGCGCGTCGTCGGCCACCTCGGCCGCCGCCTGCAGCGCCAGACGCGTCTTCCCGGTCCCGCCGGGGCCGGTCAGCGTGAGCAGCCGCACGCCGTCGTCCCGCAGAAGACCGACCACCTCCTCCAGTTCGTGGGTGCGGCCGAGAAACGGCGTCGCCGGAACCGGCAGGTTCGTCTGCCGGAGGCTCTTGAGCGGCGGAAAGCGCTCGTCGCCCAGCTGAAAGACGCGCTCGGGCGCGGCGAGGTCCTTCAGCCGGTGCTCACCCAGATCGCGGACCTCTTCGTCCGGGACGAGGTCACGCGTCGCCTGGGAGAGAAGGACCTGTCCGCCGTGACCGGCCGCCGCGATTCGTGCGGCGCGATGGACGTCCATCCCGACGTACCCGTCGCCCGTCGCGACAGGCTCACCGGTGTGGATCCCCATGCGCACGCTGATCGGGCCCTCCCGGAGCCCGGCCTGCGCCTCAGCCGCGGCGGCGAGCGCGTCCGACGCGCGCGCGAACGCCACGAAGAAGGCGTCGCCCTGCGTGTCCACCTTGACGCCGCCGTGCCGCGCGAATGCGTCGCGGAGCACCCTGCGGTGCCCGTCCAGGAGGTCTGCGTAGCCGTCGCCGTGCTCGCGCAGCAGGCGCGTCGAGCCCTCGATGTCCGTGAAGAGGAAGGTGACGGTCCCATGCGGGAGCTCGGCCACAGCAAAGTTCTCGCCGCCGGGCCCCGCGTTGTCAAGACGCGCGATGGCCCCGGGAGGAGTCGAACCTCCGCACGCAGATTCGAAGGTGGGGCTTCAGTCCGTCGGCGTGTCTCGGCAGAGCTGGTCGGAATGAGGGCTATGGTGGGACGTCTGGCCGCTTCTGCGATGGGCCTACTCCAACAACGGAGGTCCAAGTGCTCCTCGCAACTCACGGTTGGTGGCCCTGGCTCTTGATGTATGCGCTCATCTTGGTCGGTGTCGCGTACGTCGTCATGTACGTCGTCAGGCGCCGCCGGGCGAGCTAAGGAAGGCCTCTCCGCCGCCTCGAAGCGACGTAAGCTCGAGCGTTGCGTCATGGCCCCGGGAGGAGTCGAACCTCCGCACGCAGATTCGAAGCGGCCCGCGGGCGTCTCGGCCTGTCTCGGCGCAGCTGGCTTTTGGCTTCGTGGAGCGGTCTTGCCCGGCCAATCGCACGATGACGGTTCGGCGGGTTTCGGTGGCTCTTGTTGCCCCCGGGTTGCCCCACAACGTGTCGCGGGCGAGCTTCAGTGGACGACCTGCCAGACCGGGTAGCCATTCGCGAACCGTCCGACGAAGTAGACGCCCTGAGACAAGCTCTGCGACGGCAGCATCGCACGCGCCGTCACATACACAACGACGGTGCGCTGCCAGACACGCATCCCGCACTCGTACTTCGCGCTGCGTCCCCGTTCGGTGTCCCGCGTCGCGAGTACCGCTGACGTGACCTGGGGACGGCTTCGGCCGTTAACGAAGCTCACCGCAGCGGCGGCGGCCGGACCGATCGCGTTCGTCCCGTTCAGCGGTAGCAGACCACGCGGGTCCCTTTCGACGGTCGTCAAGCCATGCGTGCAGATCGGCGAGTGAGCCGCTGGCGCGTTAGCCGAAGATGCGACGAGCGCGCTGACCAGCGCCGCGGCGAGAACGAAGGAAGTGCCCGCATCGCGATGCTCCGATCAGAAGACTGTTACCGCCCGTCATCGTCGCGCGTCACCAATAAGCACGCAACTCGCGCCGTCGGGCTTCCGGGACGACGCGGCGGTCGTCAGTCACCAGTCGGCGCGGCGGTTCCTCCGCAACCGGGCTACGCGCGCGCTCTGATGGCTGGCGACGCTCTCGATGTCACGGTCGTGGGGGAACAGCAGATGTGACCGACATCACGCACAGACGACACGGCGTCGCCGAGATGTTGATGAGACTCGTCGCCGCCGCCTTCGGCGGGGCCAGCCTTGTGATCGCGTGCGCGGGGTTCACGGCCCCGTGGCGGAACTCGACCGACACGCCAGCAATCGCGCTAGTCCTCCTCAGCATCCCCATGCTGCTCCTGGGAGTGGCGTTCTCGGTCGTCGCCTTCTGGGGGCCGCGAGAGTTGTCTCGCCGAGCCTTTGTAACGATGATCGTCTGCGAGGTCGCAGCGTTCGCGCTCGTGCTTCCGCTCGTGCGACTCTTCGACGGCCCGCCGTAGGCCCTGCGTAAGAACGAAGTCACGGGCGGCGATGGTCGGCGTGAAGAGGGAACATCGGTCTTAGACTTTCCCGCGTGCGGATCAGAACGGACGACGGATCGGCTCTAAGCGCCGTCTATCTCGCGCTCTCCGACGCCGAGGCGAGCGAGCTTCGTGATGCCCTGACGCAAATGCTCACGGACGAGGCGGGATGGCACGCGCATGTCAGCGACGCCAGCTTTCAGACTACGGTGACCGTCTACCGCGAGGACGACAAGACCGCCGTCTTCTAGTCCTGGTTGCGGGGGCGGACCACCGAGGCTTCCAGGGCGGGGCGGCGTGCGGACCTCTAGAAGGTTGGGGAACGTAACCGAGACGATGGCCGCCTCCGGTTTGCGCGTCTCCGTCCTTGCGGTCGCGGCCGTGCTCGTCATGGCGGCATCTCCCACGTCAACGAGTTTGAGCGCCTCGGCCTCGCTCATCACGCCTGCGGCGTCGCCGCCTCCCTGGGCATCGACAGGACTCATCGCCTACAAGTGCGGCGACTCGCTCTGCCTTGTGCGCCCCGACGGAAGCGGAAAGCGCGACCTGCTTCGGCTCGCCGGGCCGGGGCCGCAATGGGACCCGGCGTTCTCGCCCAACGGACTGGTGCTCGCGTTCCGCGGCTACTACGGGGTCGGGGATGGCGAGTACGCCGTCTACGTCGTGGGCGCAGATGGGTGCTCGATCCACCGGCTCACGCGCTCGATCGCCGCAGATCCCTCCTGGTCGCCCGACGGGAGATGGATCGCTTTCGACGCCAGCGGGGGCAATCTGGAAGGTGCATCCCGACCGAACCGCGCTCACACGCGTCACCAGAGGAGGGCGCGCCGCGCAGGACTCTTCGCCCGCCTGGTCGCCGGACGGCACGAGGATCACATTCGTTCGCTCCCAACACGGGCGCAGTCAGATCCTCGTCGTAAGAGCGAATGGTGGCCGAACAGCTGTATTGCACAGTGATGCGCGAGGGCTGCGGGGAGCGTCCGCGTGGTCGCACGACGGCACGCGGATCGCCTTCGTGGTGCAGGCCGGGCCGCGGTCGTGGATTGAAGTTATGCACGCGAACGGCACCAGCGTTCGAACCCTGACAAGCACGCTCGGGAGCGCCTGGAACCCGATCTGGTTGCCCCACGACGCGGGGATCGCGTTCCTTGCTGGGACGAGCACGGGACGGAGTCTCTTCGTCATGCGTCCAGATGGACGCGACGTTACGCGCCTGCCACTGCGGGACACCGAGCAGTTCACTTGGGCCGACAGCCAACTACCGCGGCAACGCTGCTAGGCCGCTGGAGCTGCCCCCGCCCGATCTCACCCACCACCCGAGCTTCCAGTGGCAGTTCCGGCGGAGCTGCGGGATTACTAGGCTTGGCCCGGTGGCCGACCACGTGATCAGGGCGCTCACGCCCGACACCTGGCCCGACTTCGCGGCCATCTGGGAGCGCAAGTCAGGCCTGTTCAGCGGGTGCTGGTGCTGCAAGTTCCACCCGGACGCCGAGCGGCCCGGGGAGAGCAACAGGGACTTCAAGGAGCGGATGGTCGCCGAGGGTGTCGCGCACGCCGCGTTGGTGTACGTCGACGGGCTCGCCGTCGCCTGGGCGGAGTACGGCACCCCCGAGGAGCTTCCCGACATCCACCACCGCAAGCAGTACGACGCGGAGACCGTGACGCCCCCGGACTACCGGATCACCTGCATCTACGTAGACCAGAAACAGCGCAAGGCCGGCCTGGGCCTCGCCGCCCTGCGCGGGGCGGTCGACCTGATCGCGAGGGCGGGCGGAGGGGTGGTCGAGGGCTACCCGCAGGACACCCCCGAACGCACGAAGATGAACCCGTCGTTCCTCTACAACCTCACCCGGCACTCCTACGAGGAGGCCGGCTTCACCTACGTGCGCCCCAAGGGCCTGAACCACTGCGTGATGACGAAGGTCGTCGAGCCCGCCTGAGCGCAGGCCGTCGCCACGCCTGTTGCCACTTTCGTTGCCACTCTGCCCGCTGGGCTTCCGGTCCGACAACGCCTCGCCGATATGCAGGGTTTTCGTAAGTGGCCCCGGGAGGAGTCGAACCTCCGCACGCAGATTCGAAGTCTGCCGCTCTATCCGCTGAGCTACGGGGCCGGCGTGGAGGAAGGTAGCCGCTCGCCGGTCGCAGGCCCGAGCGAGTCGATCTCCCACCCTTGCGGGTAGGTCTTCCGGCGCCGCACCTTCGTACGCATGCGCGGGCGCCGCCGCGAGGGCAGGAGCGCCACGGCGCGCGCACGCAGCTTGAGCGCGGCTTCGCCGGCGCGCCGCTCCGCCGCCGTGGGGTGCGGGAGCCCGAGCGCGTCGAGGAGCGGATCGTCGAGCAGTGCGTAGACCCCGCGGCGGCCGAGGGCGAGTGGCGTCCCCGGAAGCTTGCAGACGAACATGTCGACCATCGCCGAGGCGACACGGTGGCCGGCCTCGGTGAACGCAAACCGCTCGCGCTCGAACGCGACGTTGAAGGACTCGAGCTCCTCGTAGCTCGGCGGCACATCGCGGATGTTCATCAGACGCGCGACGTTCCGCCAGAACTCGAACGTCGCCGTCCGCTCGGCCTCCGTCGCGCGCCGCCAGCCGAAGCGCTCGTTCCAGCGGAACGGCTCCAGCGCGAGCGTCGACAGTACGTAGAGGAAGTCCTCGTTCGCGATCTCGAACCGCCCGTGCAGCTGGTTCATGCGCCGGATCGCGGCGCGCCCGGCCGGGCTGTCGTAGCCCTCCTCGACGAACGAGCTGATCAGCAGGTCGGTGTCGTCGTACCGCTTGAGCGGCCGATCCGTGAACTCGCCGGTCGACGCGAGCAGCCCCGCGATGCTCGGCACCGCGAACGTTCGGAAGAAGGCGAGCTCGAGCGAGCGCGTGACGTCGAATGGGAACTCGAAGCAGGCGTCGAGGTAGACGATGCGCAGGTGGTCGCGGACCGGATCGAGCCGGCGGATCTCGGCGAGCGCGGGCG
Source organism: uncultured Thermoleophilia bacterium (assembly GCA_963817375.1). Taxonomy (GTDB): domain Bacteria; phylum Actinomycetota; class Thermoleophilia; order Gaiellales; family Gaiellaceae; genus JACVRM01. The sequence goes on from CAWFOB010000005.1 coordinate 356,171, forward strand.
ACTCGCGCATCAGACCGGGGTGACGAGCGGCCGGCCGGCCGCCGCCGCGAGGAGGTTGTCGACCACGAGCCGCGTCATCGCCTCGCGCGTGGCGACAGTGGCGCTGCCGACGTGCGGGGTCAGGACGACGTTCGGAAGGTCGAGCAGCTCGGCAGGCGCGCCGGGCTCGCCGGTGAAGACGTCTAGCGCCGCGCGGATCCGGCCGCTGACCAACTCGCGCACCAGCGCATCTTGCTCCACAACGTCGCCGCGCGCCGTGTTGACGAGGGCGGCGCCGTCGCGCAGCAGCGCGAGCCGTCGGCCGTCGATCAGGTCGCGGGTCTCCGCCGTGAGCGGCACGTGCAGCGTGACGACGTCGGCGCGCGCGAGCAGGTCGTCGAGCGACATGAACTCGGCGCCGAGCTCCTCAGCCTCGTCCAGGCGTCGGCGCTGCGCGTAGGCGATCCGCATGCCGAACGCGAGAGCGCGGCGAGCGACGGCCTGGCCGATCCGCCCGAGGCCGACGATCCCCAGCAGTGCGCCATCCAGGTCGTCGCCGAGCAGCGAGGTCTCGGCCCAGTCGCGCTCCCAGCGACCGTCGCGGACGTAACGGTCGGCCTCCACGAGGCGCCGGCGGACGGCGAGGATCAGCGCGAGCGTCAGGTCGGCGACGGCGGCGTCCAGAACGCCCGGCGTGTTCGTCACCGCCACCCCGCGGCGACGGCACTCGTCGACGTCGATGGAGTCGTAGCCGACCCCGTAGTTCGCGACCAGGCGCACTGCGGGCAGCAGGTCGAGCGCGCGGGCGTCGACGCGGTCGCCGACAACGGCAAGCGCCTCGACGTCGCCACGAGGCTGCGACCCGAGCGCCTCCGGCAGGCTCCCGTCGAGGTACTCGACGTCGTCCAATTCGGCCCAGGCAGGGCCCGGCAGGGGCCGGGATGCCAGGACCTTCACGAGTATCGGAGGTGGCGGACGGGGCTCGAACCCGCGACCACCGGGACCACAACCCGGGGCTCTACCAACTGAGCTACCGCCACCGCGACCTCCCAAGCGTAGCCGGATCCCACCAGTCCCGAGGCCGGGACGTGGCCCCGCAGGTCATGTCGCCCTGGGGCCGGCCGCGGGCCTCCCTCCGGTCAGGACCCTAACGGGGAGCGACGCACGGATGTCTGACGAGACCGCCACGAAACGGTGACGATTCGTCCACGGTGAGCGGGCGGGTCAGCCGGCGAGCGGCGTCTCGTCGATGCGCTCGACCAGCTCGGGCAGTGACTCGAATACGGCAGCGGCGCCGCGCAGCTCCTCGCGGGCGAAGCCGCCGGTCAGCACCGCGACGGTCGGCACGCCGGCCTCCTCGGCCGCGCGGATGTCCCACGGCGTGTCGCCTACCAGCACGGCCGGCCCGCCGCGATGACGATCGCGACGTCTGCTCGACCCGCACGCGCCTAGACTACGTCGCGCCGTCCGCGGCCGATCCGCGGCTGACTGCTTGTGGAGCGAGCCCGAGCGACAACGAGCCCCCCGACGACCTGCCGGCTTTGCGGCGCGGATGCCGCACGCACGTTCGTCGACCTCGGCATGTCACCGCTCTGCGAGAGCCTCGTCTCCGCCGCCGATCTCGACGGGATGGAGCCCTTCTACCCGCTTCATGTCCGGATCTGCGACGACTGCCTCCTCGTCCAACTGCCGCCGTACGTGCCCGCGGAGGAGATCTTCACGGACGACTACGCGTACTTCTCGTCCTACTCCGACAGCTGGGTCGAGCATGCGCGGACGTACGCCGACGCCATGCGCACCCGCCTCGGGCTCTCGTCCGAGAGCCTCGTCGTCGAGCTGGCATCGAACGACGGGTATCTGCTCCAGCACTTCGTGGCGGCGGGTGTGCCGGCACTCGGGATCGATCCTGCCGCCAACGTCGCCGAGGCTGCAGCGGCGCGCGGCGTCGAGACGCTCGTCGACTTCTTCGGCGCACCAGTCGCGAAGCGGCTCGCATCCGACGGACGGCACGCTGACCTGATCGTGGCGAACAATGTGCTCGCGCACGTTCCCGACGTCAACGACTTCGTCGGCGGCATGGGCGTCCTCCTGGCTCCGGGCGGCGTCGCGACGGTCGAGGTGCCGCATCTCGTGCGGCTGATCGAGGGTGTCCAGTTCGACACGATCTACCACGAGCACTACTCGTACTTCTCGTTCGGGACGATGATCGAGCTCTTCGAGCGACACGATCTCCAGGTGTTCGACGTGGAGGAGCTTTCTTCGCACGGAGGCTCGTTGCGGGTCTTCGTCCGTCACCCCGGCGAGGCGCCCCTCCCCGCAGTCGCCGAGCTGCTCGCGCGTGAACGCGCCGGCGGCTACCGGTCGCTCGACGGCTACGCGGGCTTCGGCGGCCGCGTCGCTGAGCTGAAGCGTCGGCTCCTCTCGCTCCTGATAGAGCTTCGTGGCGCCGGGAAGCGGATCGCCGGCTACGGCGCCCCCGGGAAGGGAAACACGCTGCTCAACTACTGCGGCATCCGTACCGATCTTCTCGAGTACACCGTCGACCGGAACCCCGGGAAGCACGGCAAGTTCCTGCCGGGCACCCACATCCCGATCAACCCGCCGGACATGCTTGCCGAGACCCGACCCGACTACATCCTGATCCTGCCCTGGAACCTCAAGCGCGAGCTCGCGGTTCAGCTCGAATACGTCCGCGAGTGGGGCGCCCGGCTGATCGTCCCGATCCCGACGCCCGAGGTGCTCTGGTGAAGGTCGTTCTCTTCTGCGGCGGTCTCGGGCTCCGCATGCGCGAGGAGTCGACCCGGTTGCCGAAGCCGATGATCCCGCTCGGCGACCGCCCGATCCTCTGGCACATCATGAAGTACTACTCCGAGTTCGGCTTCCGCGACTTCGTGCTCTGCCTCGGCTACAAGCCCGAGGTGATCAAGGACTACTTCCTCAACTACAACGAGGCGCTCTCGAACGACTTCGTCCTCACCGGCGGCAAGCAGATCGAGCTGCTCGGGAGCGACACGCACGACTGGTCGATGACGTTCGTGAACACCGGCCTCCACTCGACGATCGGCGAGCGGCTGAAGCGAATCGAGCCGCACGTCGGCGACGACGACATCTTCCTCGCCACCTACGGCGACGGCCTGACGAACGCGCCGCTCCACGACATGGTCGAGACGCTGAAGGCGAGCGGCAAGATCGGGCTCTTCCTCTGCGTGCATCCGACGCACCAGTTCCACGTGGTGACGCTCGCGGACGGCGATCGCGTGACGGCGATTCGCGACGTCGGCGACGCGAACCTGTGGATCAACGGCGGCTTCTTCGTGTTCCGCCGCGAGATCTTCGATTACCTCCGCCCGGGCGAGGATCTGGTCACCGACGCGTTCGGGCGGCTCCTGGCCGAGGACAAGCTCGTGGCCTACCCGTACGAAGGGTTCTGGGCGCCGATGGACACCCTCAAGGACAAGCAGACCCTCGAGAGCCTGCTCGAGCTCGGCGATCCGCCGTGGAGCACGCCGAAGGGCCTCGACGCGCCGGCCCGCACACCGTCCCGCTGATGCTGCCGGCATCGCTCGCGCTCTCGTCGCGGCGGACGCACGTCCTCGCGATCGGCAGCCACGCCGACGACATCGAGCTCGGGTGCGGCGGCACCCTGCTGACGCTCGCGGCGCACGCGGAGCTCGAGGTGACATGGGTCGTGCTCGGCGCACAGAACGTGCGCGAGCGGGAGGCGCGCGCGAGCGCGGAGGCGTTCCTCGCGGCCGTCCCGGCGAAACGGATCGTGATCGAGCAGTTCCGCGACGGCTTCTTCCCCTACCTCGGAGCGCAGGTTAAGGATCGTTTCGAGCAGCTGAAGAGCGAGGTCGCGCCGGACGTGATCTTCACGCACACGGGAGTCGACCTGCACCAGGACCACCGGCTCGTCGCCGAGCTGACGTGGAACACGTTCCGCGACCACCTCATCCTCGAGTACGAGATCCCGAAGTACGACGCCGACCTCGCGCAGCCGAACGTGTTCTTCCCGCTCGACGACGACGTCGTTGAGGCGAAGGTGCGCCTGCTGCTCGAGCACTTCGCCAGCCAGCGAGACAAGCACTGGTTCACCGAGGACCTCTTTCGCGCCCTCATGCGGATCCGCGGGATGGAGACCAACTCGCCGACGCGCTACGCCGAGGCGTTTCGCTGCAGGAAGCTGATGCTCGCCGCGTGAACGCGGAGGTCGACACCGCGGTAGCCGGGGCGCTCGTCTACGACGTGGCGCGGACGCTCTTCCCGCTGCCCAGGAGCCTGACCGGAGACGGCGTCCGCGAGACACTTCGCGTCGTCGGCGAGCTGACACCGCTCGAGGTGACGGAGGTCGAGACGGGCACGCAGATCTTCGACTGGACCGCGCCGCGGGAGTGGAACCTGCGCGCCGCGTGGATTGCCGACTCGGCCGGCGTTCGCATCGTCGACTATGCCGAGAGCAACCTGCACGTCGTGGGCTACAGCCACCCGCTCCGCGCGACGCTGACGGGGGCCGAGCTGGCCCAGCACCTTCACTCGCTGCCGGAGCATCCGGACCGGATCCCCTACCGGACCGCCTACTGGGCCGACACGTGGGGCTTCTGCGTCACGGAGAACCAGCGCGCGGCGATCGTGCCCGACGAGCGGTACGAGGTCGTGATCGACGCCGACCTCGGCGACGGCAGCCTGACGTACGCCGAGGCCGTGTTCCCCGGCGAGAGTGACGAGGAAGTCCTTCTCTCGACGTACATCTGCCACCCCTCGCTCGCGAACGACAACGTGTCGGGGATCGCCCTGCTTGCCGTCGTCGGACGCGAGCTCCAGGGCCGCAGCCTGAGACGCACGCACCGGCTGCTGTTCAGCCCCGGCACCCTCGGACCGCTCGCGTGGCTCTCGCGGAACCTCGAGCGCCTCGGCCAGATCGAGGCGGGGCTGGTCGTCGCGTGCGTGGGCGACGACGGACCGCTCCGCTACAAGCGCAGTCGCTCGGGCGACCGCGGGGTCGACCGGGCTGCCGCGCACGTGCTCCGCCATCGCGGGCCCGGGTCGCTCGTCGAGGACTTCGTCCCGTGGGGCGGCGACGAGCGGCAGTTCTGCTCCCCGGGCTTCGATCTGCCCGTCGGATCGCTTACCCGGACGCCGCACGGGCTCTATCCGGAGTACCACTCGTCGGCGGACGACCTGGATCTGATCAGCGCGCGGGCCCTCGGGGACTCGCTGGCCGCCGTGCTCGAGATCGTCGACGTCCTCGAGCGCGACCGGGCGTACCGTTCGCGCAGCCCCTACGGCGAGCCTCAGCTCGGGCGGCGCGGCCTGTACCGCGAGATCCGCTCGGGCGCGTCCGGGCCGGAGGAGACGTTCCAGCGCGCGCTCCTCTGGGTTCTGAACCAGGCCGACGGGTCGCACACGCTCCTCGACACCGCCGAACGGGCCAAGCTGCCTTTCGGGACGGTGGCCGCCGCCGCCGATGCACTCGTGGACGCGCAGCTGCTCGAATGAAGATCCTGCTCACCGGCCATCACGGCTACATCGGCTCGGTTGTGGCGGAGCAGCTCGTCGAGGCGGGCCACGCCGTCACGGGGCTCGACACGTTCTTCTACCGCGGCTGCGACTTCGGCCCCGAGCTCGGGCACGTCGAGGCGCGGCGCGCCGACATCAGGGACGTCGGCCCGCACGACCTCGCAGGCTTCGACGCGGTCGTTCATTTCGCCGCGCTGTCGAACGACCCGCTCGGGGACATGAACCCGTCGTGGACGTACGACATCAACCTCGAGGGGACGCTCGCGCTCGCGCGTGCCGCCAAGGACGCCGGCGTCGCGCGATTCGTGTTCTCCTCCTCGTGCAGCATGTACGGCGCCTCGGGGCGCGACGACGCCCTCGACGAGGACGCGCCGCTGAAGCCCCTGACCGCGTACGCGGAGTCGAAGGTGCGGGCCGAGGAGGGGCTCTCCGCACTCGCCGACGGCTCGTTCTCGCCGGTCTCGCTTCGCAACGCGACCGCCTACGGGAGCTCGCCGCGGCTTCGCCTCGACGTCGTGCTGAACAACCTCGTCGGCTGGGCGTTCACGACCGGTCGCATCCGACTTCTCTCGGACGGCAGCTCCTGGCGCCCGATCGTCCACGTGCGGGACATCGGGCGGGCCGTGCTCGCGACCGTCGCGGCGCCAGGCGAGCTGATCCACGATCGCGCGTACAACGTCGGAGCGACGGCGGAGAACTACCGGATTCGCGATCTCGCCGCGATCGTCCACGACGTCCTGCCCGAATGCGACGTCGAGCTCGCCGAGGGCGCGGGCACGGATCCCCGCAGCTACCGCGTCGATTTCGGCCGCTTCGAGCGCGCCTTTCCGGAGTACCGGGCTGAATGGACTGCGGCCGAAGGCGCGCGCGAGCTCGCGGACGCGTACGAGCGCGTCGGGCTGACCTCGGAGCTCTTCGACGGGTCGCGCTACACGCGCCTGAAGCGCCTCCGCGAGCTGATCGACGACGGTGAGCTCGACGAGCGTCTTCGAGCCCCCACCGCCGCATGATCTTCGACGAGACACGCCTCCAGGGCGCGTTCGTGATCGAACTCGAGCCGCACGAGGACGAGCGTGGGTTCTTCGCCAGGACGTGGGACGCCGACGTCTTCGCCGAGCGCGGGCTCGACGCGAGGGCGACACAGGCGAGCATCGCCTACAACGAGCGCCGAGGAACGCTCCGCGGCCTTCACTACCAGCTGCCACCGTTCGCCGAGACAAAGCTCGTCCGGTGCACCCAGGGCGCAATCTGGGACGTGATCGTCGATCTTCGACCCGGTTCGGCGACGTTGCTGAGCTGGGTCGCCGTCGAGCTCACGGCTGCGAACCGCCGCACGCTCTACGTACCGGAGGGCTTCGCCCACGGCTACCAGACGCTCGTCGACGCGACGGAGGTCTGGTACCAGATGTCGACTCCGTACACGCCGGACGCAGGACGGGGCGTCCCCTGGGACGATCCCCAGCTCGCGATCGAGTGGCCGGAGGAGCGTGAGCGCGTGATCTCGGACCGCGACCGGTCGTGGCCGGACGTCGGAACCGCTCTGGCGGAGCTCTCGCCTCGGTGAGCCGTGAACGCGGCGCGGGCGCGTAAGCGAGATCGACGGCGAGGTCGCGAGTCCAGCGGCGGAACGCGGGTCGGGTCTACGCCGTGCGGCGCGGCCGCAGCAGCTCCACGCCGCGACGGCCGAGGACGCTGCCGATGAGCAGGCTCCACGCGCTCGGCTCGACGGCCAGGCGCGGATCGATGCGGAGCCCAGCACCGAGCGCGCGCACGGTGCGGCCGAAGCGTCGCTCCGGCAGTGTGTCGTCGCGGACCGTCCAGATGAGCTCGCGGCGCATGCAGCGCGCCGCCCGGTCGAGCAGGTCGCCGCGGTCGTCGAGCCGGTGCTGGAAGCGCTCGACGAAGCGGGCCTTCACGTGGCGAAGCCGGGTGACGGTCTCGGTGCGCATCGTGTAGCCGGCCCCCTGCGGCGGCCCGAACGCGGCCGAATACGAGGCGCCGTGGATGCGGTAGCCGGCGAGCGGCTCCGCCACGAACGCCATCTCCCAGTCGAGCGCCATCCGCAGCCACATGCCGAAGTCGATCGCCGGGAACTCGTCCTGGTCGAACGGCGGCTCGGGCAGCGCCGCCACGCGGATCAGCGCCGTCGATGCGCAGACGCGGCACGACCAGAGCATCGACTCGCGGATGAAGGTCTCGCCGGGCTCAACCGTGTCGGCGTCGAGCCCGTAGGTCCAGTCGTCGAGCTCCTTCAGGACGGCGCCGTCCTCGCCGAGGATCTGGAAGCGCCCATGCACCATGCCGGCGCGCGGGTTTGCGTCGAGCGCGGCGACGGTGCGCTCGAGGATCTGCGGAAAGAGCACGTCGTCGTCGGGGACGATCAGGCAGTAGTCGCTCGTGACGTCGCGGAGCGCGAGGTTGTGGTTCGCGGTGATGCCGAGGTTTTCCGCCCGCCGCACGTAGTCGATGCGCGGGTCGTCGTAGCGGGCGACGATCTCGGGCGTCTCGTCGGTCGACGCGTTGTCGGCGATGAGCAGGCGGAAGTCCCCGAACGTTTGCGCGAGCACGCTGTCGACCGCCACGGGCAGGAAGCGCGCGCGGTTGAACGTGGGGATGACGACGGTGACGCGTGGAGAGGTCGGAGACATAGGGCCCCGCCTCAATATGGCAGAGGTTTCGCGTTCTGTCCTGAGCGGGTGCTTAACGCGCTGCGGCCGGCTCCACGCCGTAGATCTCGGCCGCGAGGCGGTGCAGGTAGCGCAGGTACGGCCCGGCGTCGAGGCCCCCGCCCGTCACCTTCTCGAGCGTCTCGGACGGCGTGAACTTGCGCCCGTGCCGGTAGAGGTGCTCGCGCAGCCAGGTCATCAGCGGCTGGAACTCGCCGCGGGCGAACTGCTCCTCGACGTCCGGGATGTCCGCGGCGAGCCGCTCCCAGATCTGCAGCGAGACGACGTTGCCCAGCGCGTAGGTCGGGAAGTAGCCGAGCCCGCCGCTCCCCCAGTGCACGTCCTGGAGCACGCCGTGCGCGTCGTCCGGGACGTCGATGCCCAGGTAGTCGGACATGCGCTCGTTCCAGATCTGCGGCAGCTCGCGCAGGTCGAGGCCGCCGATCATCTCCCGCTCCAGCTCGAAGCGCAGGATGATGTGGAGGCTGTAGGTGACCTGGTCGGCCTCGACGCGGATCAGCGACGGGGTGACCGCGTTCACCGCCCGGTAGAAGGCCAGCGTGTCGACGTTCCGGAACGCCGGGAACGCCTCCTGAAGCTGCCGGAAGAAGTGGTGCCAGAACGGCGCACTACGGCCGACGAGGTTCTCCCAGAGCCGGCTCTGCGACTCGTGCAGCGCCATCGAGACGCCGCGAGCGAGCGGTGTCCGCTCGAGCGCCTTGTCGACGCCGTGCTCGTAGGCGCCGTGACCGAACTCGTGCATGGCGGCGAACAGCCCGTCGCCGAAGTGGGCTTCGTCGTAGCGGCCGGTGAGGCGGATGTCGTCGATGCCCATGCTCGACGCGAATGGGTGCACCGTCTCGTCGAAGCGCCACGCAGTGCGGTCGAAGCCGAACGAGTCGAGCACGCGCAGGGCGAAGTCCTTCTGCTCCTCGGCCGGGAACGAGCCATTCAGGAACGAGGTGTCGACGGGGTCGCGCTCTGCGACCTCCGCGACGATCTGCTTCAGCGCCGGCTTCAGCTCGTCGAAGACCCCTGCGACCTGGGTCGTCTTCATCCCGCGCTCGTAGTCGTCCAGCAGCGGGTCGTACGGGTCGTCGTACGGGGCGAAGCACTCGACGTAGCGGTGGCGGAGCTCGATGTTGCGCTCGAGGTGCGGGCGGAGGAGCTCGTAATTGTTCGTCGCGCGCGCCTCGTGCCAGGCCTCGTAGCCGAGCGAGGCGGCGCGGGAGAGGTCGACGCGCAGGTCACCTGGCACCCGCACGGCCTTCTCGTAGTCGGCGCGCGTCGTGCGGATCAGGCTGGCGTCGTCGGACTCGTAGGGCTGCGACTCCTCGTAGGAGGAGAGCGCGTCGAGCAGGCGCCCGATCTCCGGGTCGGTGAACTTCTCGTGGATGATCCGGCTGAGCGTCGCGTTCTGCTCAGCACGCACGGCGCCCCCCGCCGGCGGCATGAAGACGCGCTGGTCCCACCCGACGAGCGCGGCGACCTTCCCGAGGTCGGTGATCTCGGCGAGACGGTTCTTGAGCTCGGTCAGCTGCTCGGTCATACGGCGTCCTCCTCCGTGCGCGTGGGACTCCAACCTTAGACGCGAAGGGGGCCCCCGCACGGCCCCGTACCCGTCCGCCGCGGGAGCAAACGCTCAGGCGACAGCGGTGGCGGTGATCTCGACGCGCAGCTCGGGGTAGGCGAGCGCCGCAACCTGCACGAGCGTGCTCGCGGCGCGCATGCCGGCCGCGCGCAGCCTGGGCGCGCGCACGTCGGCGGTCGCGCGGAACTCATCGATCGATGTCACGTACCACGTCACGCGCACGACGTCGGCGAAGGTCATGCCCGCCTCGGCGAGCACACCCTCGAGGTTGTCGAGCGAGAGCGTCACCTGCTCGGACATGTCCCCGGCGACGACGTTGCCGTCGCGGTCGATGGCGGTCTGGCCCGCGCAGTAGAGGACACGTTCGGCGCCGGTGACCTCGACCGCCTGGTGGAAGCCGAAGGGGATCGACCAGCCCCACGGGTTGATCTCGCGGCGCTCCATGCTGCGATCGTAGACGGCCACGTATCGTCTGCCCTCGTGCGCATCGTCGGTCTGATCGCAACGCTGGCCGCGGCCGGAGCCACCTGGGTGGCTCTGCCGGCCACGGCTGCGCATTCGCCGATTTGCACGCGGGGTCTCACGACGGTGGCGCGCGACCCGCGCGGGCTGCTCCCACTCCCGCCGAGCCCACTCGAGCCCGCGATGGCGGCTGCGCAGAAGTTCATGGACCCGAAGACCAGGCCGCTCGCCCTCGGCGCCTCGCTGGCCACCGCGGATATCCGGCGCGGCCCTTTGGCGAAGCACGAGTGCGGCACGCGGGTCTGGCGCCGCACCGTCGTGGTCTACGTCCGGCTGCAGGCGTTCCCGCCGAGCCAGAGCCGCTCGCAGGCTGTCCTGTTAGTCGGCCGGTTCCGCGGCGGCTTTCGCGTCTGGCAGGTCACGCACTGACCGGGAGTGCGACGCGCGTCTGATCACCCGCGGCGGGCGATTGATGTATCGAGCCCTGCGCGTCAGAGTCGTCGCGTGAGTCGCCGCAGCCTGGCGGGGAAGCTGATGCCGGCCTCGCTGTGTGCCCTCGCCGTCGCGCTGGCCGTGGGCGTGGGGGCGGCGGCGTCAGCCGATGCGCCGGTCGTGCTCGTCGACAGCCTCGGCGGTGTGTCGACGACACAGACCTTTGCCTTCCAGGGAAGCGGCGGCTACACGATCGGCGGCCCGGCGGTCGGGCCGCGGTTCGTCCTCACCGCGCCGATGGTCATCACCGAGGCAGGGGCATTCATGAACACCCTGCCGTGCTGCTCGAAGCCGAATCCCTTCGCCGTTCATGTCGTCAGGGCAGACGCCGACGGCCTGCCGGGAGATCCGGGTGGCCCGCTGGGCCTGGGGTCGTTCGCCGTCCCCGACGACGGCGACTCGCAGATCGTCTCCTACGAGGCGGCCCACCCCGCGCTCGCGCTCGGGCCCGGCACCTACTACGCCCTGTTCGATGCGTACTTCGGGGCGCTCGGCTACCTGATGGAGGATGCGTCATCGCCGTTCTCGTACCTCGGCGGCCCGGCGGACATCGGCATCTGGTGGCCGCCGTTCACCGTCGCGCTGGCGCCGAGCCAGCCCGTGGCCGTCCGCGTGCTCGCGGTTCCCGGCACCGGGATCCACCGGGTCGTCATCACGTTCGTCTCGGATACCGGCGGCCCGACGCTCAAATGGGACTGGGACCTCGTCGGCGGTGCCTACGTCGACAGCGGCGGCAACGTGCTCGTCGACACGACGGTCGGAGAGGCACATCTCACCGCCGACTTGCACCCGCGGAACGTGGGCAGGCTGATGACCGGATCGCTCACCCTGACCAGCGGGAGCACGCGCCTTCAGCTCCACAACATCAACGCGCCGTTCGCGACGACGAGCGACGGCGCCCTCGCGACGCCGAGCCCGATCCGCGGAACCTACTTCGACGGCCGCAGCACCGTGTTCGGGCTGATTTCGCTGCGTTTCGAGCTCGGCAGCTGAGGTGAGTGCGCCCGGCAGGATTCGAACCTGCGACCAACGGCTTAGAAGGCCGCCGCTCTTCCACTGAGCTACGGGCGCCTCCCCGGAGGGTACCCGGGGTCTTGCCTAAGCCCGGCTAGCGCCGGACGCCGAAGTCGCAGGTGATGATGACGGTCTTGCGGCCGGCGTAGACGCCCGGGGCGGAGTCCAGGTGCACCGAGGCGCAGCCGATCTCGCGCCAGTCGCTCGAGAGGATGTTCTCGCGGTGGCCGGGGCTTTCCATCCAGGCCGTCATGGCATCGGGGACGGTCAGGTCGGGCGAGCCGTAGATGATGTTCTCGCCGACCGCCCAGTAGCTCGCGTTGCCCTGCGGGTAGTACTGCTCGACCCGCTTCCAGAAGGCCGAGCCGTCGGCCGACTCGTGCGCGAAGTAGCCGGACTTGCCCATCGAGGCCGAGTGCTGGTCGGCGGCAGCGGTCAGTTTGGCCGAAACCTCCAACGCGGCCAGCCCGTGCGCCTTGCGAATCGCATTGGTCTGCGCGATCACGGCCGCGTCGTAGTCCGAGCCCGTGTCGGATGTGGCGGGGGCCGGCTGCGGATCGGCCGGCTGCGCCGGCTGCGGCGCGGGGAGCGCGGCAACGGTGCGCCAGCTGTTCGTCTTATCGGTGAGCTCCGCGGCCGACGCCGGCGCGCGAAAGCCGTTCGCGGGCGGGTCGCCCGGGACCACGACCGTGTCGGAGCGCTTCAGGTGGCCCTGCAGCTCCTCGAGATGCGCCGGCGGGAGCCACTCCGGGGTGACCGCGGCCTGGCGGCCCGAAAGGGACGCGATGGTCGCGGAGGGCACCGCCGCAGCGAACAGCAGGCCGAGGAGGAGAGCAAGCGCGGTGGCTCGGAGGGCTCGACGCACACCGATCCGATCGGCGCGTGCGCGCTGCGGGGCATCACCCTAACGAGGGATATCGACTCTTACAGCGGCTCGGGCTCGGGTTCGGCGTTGATGTGACGCTCCCGCCGGATCTGGAGCCACTCCATGACCAGGATCTGGATCGTGCCGGCGACCGGGATCGCGGCGAGCGCGCCCAGGATCCCTGCCAGCTCGGCGCCGACGAGGACGGCGATCAGGATCGCCAGCGGCGAGAGCTGCACCGTGCGGCTGTAGACGAGCGGCTGCAGCACGTGGTTCTCGATCTGCTGGTAGACGATGAAGAAGACCACCACCGCGATCGCGGCCGGGACCGAGACGGTCACGAACGCGACGCCCGAGACGAGGATCGCCGCCAGCGTGGCGCCGGCGAGCGGCACGAGGTCGAGGATCGCGACCACGAGGCCGAGCGCGACCGCGAACGGCACGCCGAGTGCGTAGAGCACGACGGTCGTCGAGACGCCGGCAATCAGGCTGATGAGCAGGTTTCCGCTGACGTACCCGCCGATCGTGCGGTAGATCGCGTGCGAGACGCGCTGGACGCGCGGCAGGTGCTCCTCGGGGACGACGGCGTAGAAGCGCTCGATCCATGCAGGCCCCTCGAGCAGCATGAAGAGCGTCAGGAAGGCGATCGTCACCGTCGCGACGATCGTGCTGATGATCCCCTTCGCGACGGAGACGGCGACGCCCGAGACGCCGATCGCCTTGTCGAAGCCGCCGCCCTCGACCGCCTTCTTGACCCGCTGGACCAGGTCGTACTTGTCGGCGAGCCGGCCGATCATGCCGCGGCCGTGCGTGACGTCGTCGACGTAGCCCGGGACCGCTTTCCGGAATCCGTTGATCTCGTCGACGAGCGTCGGAACGAAGAGCGCGGCGACCCCGATGATGGCGGCGATCGTCCCCAGGAACACAATCGCCACGGCCGTCCGTCGACCGAGCCCGCGGCGCATGACGGCCTCGACGGCGGGGTTCAGCGCCAGCGCGAGGAAGGCGGCGATGATGATCCACGTCAACACGCCGCGCGCGATCCAGAGCAGGTCGAGCACCACGAACGTGCTGATGACGATTCCGAGGATCGCCAGGACGGTGCGCACGCGGATACGCACGAGGCGCTCGGGGATCACGGCTGCCAGCATGGCGTCGCGGCCGGACGGTTACGCTCCCGCCGTGAGCCTCCGCGCGCACCCGGTCGAGGAGACGGCGACGCTGCCCGACGGGCGCGAGGTGGTCGTCCGCATCGGCTTGCTGGACGACCCCTACATCACGCGGCGCGAGAACGACACGATCACGCTCGACCTGCTGATCGGCGACGAGGTGGAGGCGACCGTCGAGACGGTGCTCGAGCCGCAACACGACAGTGAGGCACGGGCGCTCGCCCGCGAGGTCGCAGCGAAGCTTTCGGCCGGCGAGCTCAAGCCGACCGCCGGGTCGGTCGAGCACATCGCGCTGACGATTCCCGGCTAGCCCCGCCGGAAGCTGGGTACCTGGCCCTCGATGCGCATGGCCGCGAGGCCGGCGCGCGGGAGGCCGAGCGCGCCCTCGTAGAGCAGGTAGCGCGGCACCCAGCGCGGGAAGAACTTCGCGTTGAAGCGGTAGAGGCTCTCGATCTGGAAGAAGGGGTTCGCGACCGTCACGAGCCGGGCAAGTGCGCGGTCACGCCGTGAGTGCGGGCTGTGGAGGATGCGTGCGAAGGCGGCGAAGTTCAGCGAGAGCTCGTCCACGCCGCGCTCGCGGAGCAGCTCGATCGCGCGCACGGTGAGGAACTCCATGAGGCCGTTCGGCGTGTCGGGGTCCCGCCGCATGTGCGACAGCGACATCGCCGCGCGGCCGTACGAGGGCACCAGGTGCAGGAAGCCGCGAATTTTCCCCTCTGCGTCCCGCGCAGTCACGACGAGACCGTCCGGGGCGTCGATCTGGTCCATTGCCATCGAGAAGCCACGCTCCGACGCGCCGGCCCGCCATAGCTCGGAGATTCGCTCGAGCTGCTCGCGGTCGCAGGTGGCGACCTTGCCGGCGCCGCAGACCGCAGCCGTGTAGCCGGCGGCTTCGAGGCGGTTGACCGACTGCCGGACCTTGCGGATCGCGCGGCCCTCGAGCGAGAAGGCGGCCGTGTCCACGATGGCCTCGTCGCCGATGTAGAACGGCCGCAGGCCGGCCTGCTCGTACAGCGGCAGCAGCTCGGCGCCGGCTCCGAGCACTGCGATCTTCAGGCCGCGCACCTCGGCGAAGGCGCACAGCTCGCGGAGCAGGCCGGGGATGGCGCCCGCCGGGCCGACCGGGTCCCCGGAGACGAGCAGCACGCCGCCCTCGATGCGATACGCGAGGAACGCGCGCCGGTCGGACGCGAAGAAATGGTGGGTGTCGCGGCGAAGCTTGAAGAACGAGAGCGTGTCCCGTCCGTGCGCGCGCACGAGCGACAGCGCAGCACGCCGCGCGTCGCGGCCCGGGAGCTGGTGAGGGGCGGCAAGCGGGCGGAAGAGCAGGTACGCGGCGGCGACCAGCGTCCAGAGCCCGAGCAGCGGGACGCCGAGCCGGAGCCAGTCGAGGTCGCCGAGCGGCAGACCGGTGTCGTTCCAGGTGAGCAGCGCGACCGTCTGACGCAGGACGCCGACCGTTCCGGCGCTCGTCGGCGCGGCGACCGCGACCGCGGCCAGGGCGATCGACCACGTCGCGCTGACGAGCAGCAGCCCGCGCCAGAGCGCAGACCGGCGCGTCAGCGGCTCGTGGTGGACGTTGAAGGCGTGGCGCGCCCACCACAGCCCCGCGGCCAGCGCCCAGCAGAGCGTCGCCTCCTCGAAGTCGAGGCCCTTCAGCAGGTTGAGCGCGCCGAGGAGCACGAGCAGCACGACGGCGGCATGAACGGCGCGACGCCGGCGCCGCCAGAGGTAGAAGGCGACAACGGCCAGCGCCGCGCCCGCGGGCAGCGCGAGCGCATGAAAGACCGGGATCGCCTCGGCCGGCTCGAAGCGGAGCAGCTGCGCGCGCCAGGCGATCGTGGGCGTCAGCACCGAGGCGATGTTGACGGCCGCCGTCGCCAGCACCGCCAGGCCCGCGAGCGGCGGGAGGTGCGGACTGCGGCGCGCCGGGCGCAGAGCCGCGAAGCGGCGATGGATCCCGAGGCGCCACGTGGCCGTGTCGCGCTTAGACGGGAACAGGTCGCGCCAGTCCTTGATCACGAGCCACGACGCGACGACTGCCGCTTCGGCGCCACGCTTGGGCGAGACGACGCCGGCAAGCGCGACGCTGAGCGCCGCGACGAGGAGCACGAGGCCGACCACGCACTCGTGCACGCGGTGGCCGAGCAGGTACACGCGTGGCCCGTAGTGGTGGCGCTCGATCCGCACGGCGGCGCGGAGGCGCTTGGCGGCGGACGCCATGGGCATCACCGTGCTGACCGCCTGCTGACGGGCGCCTGAATGGTCAGCCAAGCCACTTCGGCCGGTCAAAGCCGGCAAACTCCTGGATCGAGCCATAGAGCATCTGGACGATCTCCGTGCTGTGCACGGTCACGCGGCACGTCCCGTAAGGGAGCATGTTCTTGCGCTTCCGCTTGCTATGCCGCGAGTAGCGATTGACCGTGCTACGACGGAGGCACGAACGCGGGAGACCGGCCACGCGGAGCCAGTGGTCTTCGACCTCGCGAATGCGCGCCTCGTGGTCCGCGAACAGATTGCACGTCACGCGAATCCGCTCATCCGGCACAGCGAACTCGGTGCGTAGGAAGTCGACGAAGACGCCCACCATTGCCGGGTCCGAGTTGGTGAACTCAACTGAGTTCCGACAGCGGGACCCCTCGGTCCAGAAGAGCACGCAGCCCGCCACGTACTCCGGACGCCGCCTGCGTGCGCGACGCCGACCTTCGTCCTGGTAGGCAACTCGACGAGCGCGAGCGCGCTCGGCATTGACCCGCGGGCCCTTGCCTTCGTGGTTGTACGCCGGGTTCCGCGCCTTGAGCGCCGCAGTTTGCTCGGGCGTAAGCGGAACGTCCCGAAGCCAGAGGCTCGCGGTCGATCGCGCGACGCCGACAGCCACCGCGATCTCCCGCACGGACATGCCTTTATCGCGCCGCAATCGAACCGCTCGTTCGCGCTCCTCTGTTTTCATATTTGAAAACGTAGCGAGGGCGCCGGACGGCGCACCCAGCGCCGAAATCGAACCCAGACCTAAGCGGGCGGCGGGGATCGAACCCGCGGCACAGAGCTTGGAAGGCTCTTGCTCTACCACTGAGCTACGCCCGCGTTCAGACGTAGCCTAGCCCTGATGCGGCCCGATCCCTACGCGTGGGCGCCGCATCCGGAAGTCCTCGCGGGCGTCGTCCTGATCGCCTTCGCATACGCAGCGGCACGCCCGCGCTTCCACCCCTCGCGCGCCCGAATCGCCGCCTTCGCGACCGGCCTCGCGATGATCGCCGCCGCCGTCGCGAGCCCGCTCCACTCACTCTCGTTCCACCTGCTGTCGATGCACCTGCTCCAGAACGTGGTGCTCGCCGAGTGGGCGCCCGCGCTGCTCGTGCTCGGCATCCCACCGGCGATGGCGGCCGCGATGGGCGGCAACGCCGTGGTGCGCGCGCTGACCTACCCGCCGGTCGCGCTCGGCACGTGGCTTGTCGTCTACTTCACCTGGCACATCCCTCCGGTCTATGACACCGCGCTCCGCCACCCCGACTCGCTGCTCCACCTCGAGCACCTCTGCTACGTGCTCGCCGGCTGCCTGCTCTGGTGGCCGGTGATCCAGAGCGCACCGCACAACCTCGCCACCGGCGGCCGGGCGGTCTACGTCTTCGCCGCGTTCGTGCTCGGCAGCCCGCTCGGGCTCCTGCTGACCCTGCTCCCGAGCCCCGCGTACGACTTCTACGAGCACGGCCGCGTCTGGGGGCTGTCCCAGATCGGCGACCAGCAGATCGCGGGCGGGACGATGGTCGCCGAGCAGTCGGTCGTCTTCTTCGCGGTGTTCGCGTTCCTCTTCTTCCGCTTCCTGGCCGAGGAAGAACGCCGCGACGAGTTCGAGGGCTGACCGCACGTCCGGCGTCGCACCGGCATCTATCCAGGGGCCGGGCGGCCCAACGGCAGCCGCCCGGCCCTGCGAAAAGGCGCGCCCCGGCGAGGGGGGGTTCTAACGACGCCGGGGCGCTGGGAGTTGGGCGCAGGGCTGCGGCGCCCCTACGCCCAGGACACCCGGACGGAGAAAGGGGCAGAACGTCCGGGATGCCGGGAGTGTCACGGCGTGATCGGACGTTGCCCGCGCAGGCGGCATGCGGGAAGATCGGGGCCTCGCACTCCGTCCAGGGGTGTAGATCGGCCCCCATGCCGATCGCAACGAAAGGAGGCGTTGTGCAGGAGCTCAACGCACAGGCCACGCTCGTCGCCCCGGCCGGCATCGACGGCGGCCTCAGCACGACGATCGCGCGGAGTGAGATCGAGGGCGCCTTGCGCGACGAGGCGCCGCCGCAGCTCGAGCTCGACGTGCGGCGCGGGCCGGACACGCAGACGGTGGCAATCACATGGACTCGGGACGACCTCGAGCGGCTCCTCGCGGAGGCCACCGCGGATCAGGTCACGCTCACGTTCGACCGCGGCGTGATCGAGCAGGCGTTCGACGACGTCGAGGGCCACGGGCTGCGCGGCAAGGCCGCGGTCATCGCGGTGGCCGTGTCGGCTGCCGCGGGCCTGGCAGGCAGCGCGTCGGCGATGCCAATGGGCCAGGGCAGCGGTCCCGCGGCGGTCTCTGCCGCACGCGTAGCCGACCCGACCTCGGGCGGCGTCGACCCGTGGCAGTTCAACGTCGCAGAGTCGTCGGGCGCGGCGGCCGCCGCCGCGAACCCGAAGGCGGGCCAGGATCCCTGGCAGTACAACCTCGGCAGCCAGGCGGATGCCGCGCGCACGCCGGCCGCCGCCGACCCGAAGGCGGCGCAGGACCCCTGGCAGTACAACCTGGGCACCTCGGCGGACTCGTCCCCTGCCGCGGCCAATCCGAAGGCGGGCATTGACCCGTGGCAGTACAACCTCACGTCCGAGGCCGGCTCGTCCGGAGTCTCGGCTTCCGGTGACTCGTCGGTCATCGGCGACGTCGCGCCGATCGTCGGCGCCGCCGGCGTCGGGGCGGTACTGCTCATCGCGGGCGCAGCGTTCGTGACCTCGAACCGCCGCCGCGTCCCGGCCACGTAGGCGGCGTGTCTCTCGCCGGGGCGCGCGGCGCGCGCCCCGGCTACGCCTGCCGGACGATCGGGGCGGCCGGATTCGAACCGGCGACTTCTGCGTCCCAAACGCAGCACTCTGACCAGGCTGAGCTACGCCCCGCGCCTTCCCTGCGAGCGTACCGCATGACAATTTGCGCACACGAGCTCGCATTTCGCGATCTCGGCTTGGATCGCCTGCTTGCTGTGGCTGCGGTGAAGCAGATTGGCAACATCGTCGAGTTTGTTGGTGCCGGGGAGGTGATCCCAGGTCATTACCTCGGGAGGAAACGTCCCATTGCAGTCCGAGCACGGCGCGCGCTTGAGGTCGAGGTACCACGCACGCAACTCGGCATGCCGCTTTCGCTTTTGCGCAATGCGGATGTCGCGTGTCCGGGCGTGGTACTCCCGGTCGTAGACACGTCTGCACGACCGACACCAGGTCTGCCGCCCGGCCCGACCGCGACGGTGGAAGTCGGACAGGGGCCTCAGCTGCCCGCAGCGACCACAGAGTTTCACGCCCAGAGTTTAGTTGTCCCTAAGGACAACTTAACTCTGACCGGGTTCAGGTGGCGCCGAGCGTCCCGATCCCGTCGCCGGTGATCAGGTGCCGCAGCTCGACGATGCGCTCGTGCCGGATCGCCGGCCCCTCGCCGCGCGAGATGCGCGCGAGCAGGTCCTCGATCAGCGCGGCGAGCTCCACCGGGTTGAACGGCTTCGTCAGGTAGGCGATGCCGCCCGCCTCGAGGCCGCGCTCGCGGTCGCGGAAGTCGGCCCGGGCGGTCAGGAAGACGATCGGGATGTCCTTCGTCCGCTCGTCGGCGACAAGCTCCTCCGCGACCTGCCAGCCGTCGAGCCCGGGCATCATCACGTCCAGCAGGATCACGTCGGGCCGGGTGCTCCGCGCCTGCTCGAGGCCCGCGCGCCCGTCCGCCGCCTCGTCGACCTGCATCCGCTCGGCCTCGAGATTGACGCGGCAGAGCAGCCGGATCGCGGCTTCGTCGTCGATTACGAGCACCCGCGTCACAGCCGTCTCTTATACCCGCGGGTCCTGTCGTCCAACCGTCACCCCCTCGCGGGATCGCCCGCGCGCGACCGGCAGCTCGAACACGAAGCTCGCGCCCTGGCCGGAATCCGAATCGACCCAGATCCGGCCGCCCATCGCGCGCACGAGACCCTGGACGATGAAGAGGCCGAGCCCGGAGCCGCTCGTCGCGTCGGCGGAGCGGTAGAACTTCCGGAAGATCCGCTCGTGCTCGTCGGGCGCGATCCCGATGCCCTCGTCGGTCACGCGCAGCTCGACGGCGTCCGGGCGCCGCCGCGCGGCGAGCGTCACCGTCCCGCCGCCTGGCGAGTACTTGACGGCGTTGTCGACCAGTGCGTCGAGGATCTGGCGCAGCTTGTCCCGGTCGACCGAGGCGTCCAGCGGCTCCTCCGGCATGTCGAGCACGAAGCGGTGACCGTTCAGGGCGCTGCCCTCGAACGTCTCCACTGCCTCCGTCATGACCGAGCGGACGTCGGTGGGCGCCAGCTCGACCTCGAGGTCGCCCGCGTCGAGCCTCGCCACGCTCAGGAGCTGGTCGACGATCGTCGTCAGGCGCGCAGCCTCGGCGGCGATGTAGCCGAGGAAGGTGCGCCGCTCCTCTTCCGAGAACAGCACGTCCCGGCGCAGGAGCGTCTCCGAGAAGCCGTAGATCGACGTCAGCGGGCGGCGCAGCTCCTGCGAGACGGTTGAGACGAACGTCGTCTTCATCTGCTCGACGATGCGATCGGCGGACACGTCGCGGAAGGCGAAGATCCGGCCCGCGGACGCGCCGGTCGGGTCGTGCATCGCCGCCTCGCTCACGGACAGCCAGACCTGCTCGCCCGCACGGGGCAGCGGCACGAGCCGGTCGCCGCCGCCCTCGCCGGCGGCGAGGTCACGGCCGAGGACGCGGACGAGCGGCCGCCCCAGCGCCTCGCTCTCGGGCACGCCCGTGACCCGCTCGGCGGCGCGGTTCCACAGCACGATCCGCCCGGCCGGGTCGACGGCGACGATGCCGTCGGCGACATTGCCGAGAACGGCGTCGAGGCGCTCCTTCTCGATCGCGACCTGCTGGTAGAGCTCGGCGTTCGCCAGGACCGCGGCCGCGTTGCCGGCGAGCGCGACCAGCGCCTCGGTCTCCTCGTCACGCCACTCGCGCGGCTCGCGCGCGTAGACGGCCAGCGTCCCCCGCAGGTCGCCCTCGGTCGCGTACAGCGGCACGCCGAGAAACGCGCGCCGGCCTGAGGCGAGGATCGCGTCGTCGTCCGAGGCGACACCCGCCCGCTCGGCATCCACGAGCGCCAGCGGCGCCCGCGCCTGCACCACGTCGCCGGCAGGCGTCCCGGCCAGCGGGTTGCGCACGCCGCGCGCCGCCTCGGTGCCGCTGCCGGCCACGGCGGCGGTGACGAGCTCGTCGCCGTCCAGCACGTAGATCGCGGCGGCGTCCGCGCCGAGCAGCGCCGGCGCCTCGCCCACGAGCTCCTCGAGCACGGCGGCCGGGTCGAGCTCCCTCGCCAGCAGCCCGCCGGTGCGCGCGAGCTGCTGCGCGAGCGCCCGCGAGGTGCGCTCGCGCTCGAAGAGCTCGCTCCGCTCGAGCGCGCCGCGGGCCGCGCCGGCGAGGTGCCGGGCAAGCGCGAGGTCGTCGTCGGTCAGCTGCCTGACCTCGCGGAACATGACCAGTACGCCACCGTGCTCGCGACGGCGCGGAAGGCCGAACGGGGTGACGAGCAGCGCGTTGTAGCCGGCCTCGGCGGCGAAGGCCCGGAACGCCTCCGGGAGCCGCTCGTCGCCGGCGATCTCCGAGGCAGCCAGGACGCGGCCGCCGCGGACGGCGTCCGCGAGCGACCGAACTCCGGTCAGCTGCGCCGCCACCGCGGCCGCCTCGCCCGGCTCCAGCTCGTGCGCGCCGGCCAGCTCCAGGCGGTCGTCCGCAGGCATGAGCACGGCGCCGAAGGAGGCCGCGAACGCCTCGCACGCCGCGTGCGCGAGCGCCTCGTACGCCGCCGCCGACGAGACCGGCTCGCCGAGCAGGGAGGCGATGCGGTAGAAACCGCGCTCGATCCGTGCCTGGCGCTCGCTGCGCTCGAAGCGCTCGGCGTTCGCGAGGCCGAGCGAGGCAAGCCCGGCGAACGTCTCCAGCACCTGCGCATCCGCCTCGGTGAACTCACGCGTCTCCGACCGCGACCCGATGCCGATCACGCCGCGCGTCGCGCCACCCCAGACGAGCGGTGCGGCCATGCCGGCGTCGAAGCCGCGGTACGCCGGGTGCGCGACCGGCCGGTCGACGCGCTCGTATTCGGCCGAGCGCACCGTGCGGCCCAGCTCCAGCGCCTTGCCCGAGAGCCCCGCACGCCGGTCGAGCTCCCAGCCGATCACCTCTGGACCAAGCCCGTACTCCGCGACGCAGCGCAGGGCGCCGCCCGCCTCGTCCTCGATGAAGAGGTCCGCTCCGTCGGCCTCGAGCAGCTTCACCAGCTCGCCGACCAGGCGTTCGAGGACGGCATCCAGCCGCAGCTCGCCGGTCACCGCCGCCGCCGCCTCGAGCAGGCCGGCCTGCTGCTCGACGCGCCGCCGGTCCTCGTTCAGCAGGCGCGCCGTGTGGATCGCCAGCCCCGCCTCGCGCGCGACCGCCTCGGCCAGCGCGACCTCCTCGTCGGCCCAGTCGCTCACGGCGGCGCGGTGCAGGCCGAAGACGCCGATGACGTCGTCGAAGAGCACGATCGGCGTGGCCAGCACGGCCCGCACGCCGAGCGCGCGGAGGAGGTCGACGTCGCCCAGCGCAGGATCCTGCAGCTCCGGGGCGGCCTCGATGTCCGACACGCGCACGGTCCGCCGCTCGCGCACGGCCAGGTTGAGCGCCGGCAGGCGCGCCGCTCCCGGCCCGACCGGATCGACGCCCGGCGCCTCCCACTCCGCCACCGCGCGCGCCTCGCCGAAACCCCCGAGCCGGACGAAGGCACGGCTGACGCCGACTGCGCGGCCGAGCTCCTCGGCGGCGATGCCCAGGACGGCGTCGAGATCCAGCTCCGAGCGGACGCGGCGGCCGATGCGCGCGACCAGCTGCTCGCGGGCGAGCGCCTCCTCGAGCGCAGTGGCCGAGCGAACCCGGGCGAGCGCGAGCGCCGCCTCGGCTGCGAGCGCCTGGAGGAGCGCGAGCTCCTCCGCCGTGAACGGCCGCTGCTGCTCGCTGGCGACGACGAGCACGGCCCGGATCGCCCCCTCGGCCGCGACGGGCACGAAGACCGCCGTCTTCGCCTTCACCTGCTCGGCAAGGCGCGCGCTGACCAGGGACGACGAGGCGACATCGTCGATGACGATCGTCCGGCCCTCGCGCGCGGCCGTGGCGATCCCCGACGGCTCGCTGTCGAGGTGGACGCGCATCGACGGCCACCAGTCCTCGATCTCGGGCCGCCCGCGCGCGATCAGCCCGCGCGCCCGGCGGGCGGCATCGTCGACGAGGGCGACCGCTGCGAAGTCGGCGCTGACGGTCTCGAAGACCGCGTCCACCAGCCGCCGCGCGGTCTCCTGCGCGTCCGCGGCGCCTGCGAGCCCCTCCGAGAGCTGCGAGACGGCGCCCAGCTCGCGATCGACCTCGGTGCGCCTGCGCACGGCCTGCGCGTGGCGGACCCGGCGCTCGCGGAGCCACAGCACCAGCAAGGCGATCGCGAGCACGCCGGCGACGGCCATCAGGACGCGCTCGCGCGAGGTCGTCATGGCGATGACGTGCACCGCCCGAAATGATAGGAGCCGACGTGGCTCCGGGCTACACTCGCCGCATGGTGGAACGGGTGCTCCTGGCCTCACCGCGCGGCTACTGCGCGGGCGTCGAGCGCGCCGTGGAGACGGTCGAGCGGGCGCTCGAGCTGTACGGGCCGCCCGTCTACGTGCGCAAGCAGATCGTCCACAACGCGCACGTCGTGCGCGAGCTCGAGCAGCGCGGGGCCGTGTTCGTCGACGAGGAGACGGAGGTGCCCGCCGGCGAGACGGTCGTCCTGTCGGCCCACGGAGTGGCGCCGACCGTCTACCGGAATGCCGAGTCGCTCGGTCTGAAGACGATCGACGCGACGTGCCCGCTGGTGACCAAGGTGCACGTCGAGGCCCGGCGCTACGCGGCGCAGGGCTACACGATCGTCCTGATCGGCCACGCGGGCCACGAGGAGGTCGTCGGGACGATGGGCGAGGCGCCCGAGGCCACGGTCCTCGTCCAGTCGGTCGAGGACGCCGAGGCGCTCGACCCGCCGCCCGGCACGAGGCTCGCCTACCTCACGCAGACGACGCTGTCGGTCGACGAGACCTCGGCGATCATCACGACGCTGCGGCGGCGCTTCCCCGACATCCACGCGCCCAAGAAAGAGGACATCTGCTACGCGACCTCCAACCGGCAGTGGGCGGTCAAGGAGATGCTGCCCGCGATCGACCTGCTGCTCGTCATCGGGTCGCGCAACTCGTCGAACTCGAACCGGCTCGTCGAGGTGGCGCGCGCCGGCGGCGTCGCCGCGCACCTGATCGACGACGAGACCGACATCGACGAGGCGTGGCTGGACGGCGTGCGGACCGTCGGGCTCAGCTCGGGCGCGTCGGCGCCGGAGAGCCTCGTCGAGCGCGTGACCGGCTGGTTCCGCGCGCGCGGCGCGGCTGTCGAGCCGTTCGCCATGGTGGACGAGGACGTGACGTTCCGTCTGCCCGTCGAGCTGCGGCGCGAGCTCAAGCTGGCCGAGACGCAGCAGGCCTAGCGGCCGATCGCGCGCTCGACGAACGCGCGGTATCGCACACGGGCCTCCCGATCTCGCCCGAATTGGTCGAGGACGGCCGCTGCATCCAGCCACGTCCCGTGCGGCTCGACGCCGACCGCAGCCGCGTAGCTGCTCCAGGGCCAGTCGAGAGGGTGCAGGCAGGCACCTGCGCGTACCGGGTTGAGCGGGATGTAGCGCCCGGCTTCGAGCAGGTGCTCGTCGCTCTCGACCTTCGCCGAGCCGTATCGACAGCGAAACACATGCCCGACCTCGCCGTGCCGACGGTTGAAGCGAGTGCCCCAGGTCCCGTTCAGCCATTGCATGCCGAGTGCCAGGTTGGCGAGGCGGGTGCGGACGAGCAGGTGGTAGTGCGTCGTCATCGCGCAGTAGGCGATACAGATCCAGCGGTAGCGCTCGCACAGATCGGGCAGTTGCTCGAGCCACCGCCCGCGATCGGCATCGTCGCGAAACAACGCTGTGTGACGGACTCCGTTGGCCGTGAGGTGGTAGATCCCGGGCTCCTGGTCGCGAAGCGGACGCGGCATCCGCATTGACGGTAGGCCCGGTCGGAGCGTTCGTGTGACGCCGTGACGCTTTTGGCTCTGTTTCGGCACACCGTTGTTACGCAGCGCGCGGTACCGGGGTCTGACCCCGGAGGTGTTGTTATGCGCGTTCGATCTGCGGCTCGTCCACGTCGCCGGCCTCGAGCTTCGTCGCGAGCACCTCCCGGGCGACCCAGTCGCCGTGGCGATCGACGACGTCGCGCCAGCGCTCTCCGACGACGACCTTGACGCGGTCGCTGATCTCGAACCCGCGGTCGCGGCGGAGCGTGTTCAGCTCGTGGATCAGGTCGTACGCGCGGCCCTCGAGCTCGAGCTCGGGATCGACCGCCGTCTCGACCGCGACGGTGACGCCGTCGTCCGAGGCGACCGCCCAGCCCTCGCGGCCGACAGTCTCGACCAGAACCTCGTCGGGGCCGAGGTCGTGCCCCGAGACGCGGAACGCCGCCCTCGGGAGCTGCTCGAACTCGCCGGCCGCGAGCGCGCGCGCGGACGTCGCCGAGCGCCGCGCCGAGCTTCGGGCCGAGCACCGGAAGGTTCGGCTTCACGCGCAGCTCGGTCGCCTCGACCGTCGCCGAACTCGACCTCCTTGACGCGGAGCTCGTCGCGCGATCTCGTCCTCGTGCGCGCGGCAGCGACGGCGCCCTGGACGACGAGCCGGCGCAGCGGCTGGCGCAGCTTCAGCCCGGTCGTCGACGCGCGCCTGGCGGCCGAGCTCGACGACCTGCCGCACGGCTGCGATCTCGTCGAGCAGCGCCTCGTCGGGCGCACCCGGCTCGGGCCAGCCGGCGAGGAAGACCGACGCCGGCGCGTCCTCGCGACCGCCGCGCGCACGAGGTTCGCTGCCAGAGGTGCTCGGCGAGGAACGGCATCACCGGCGCGATCACGCGCAGCGCCTGCGACGAGCGCGAACCAGAGCGTCCGCAGCGCGGCCTCGTCGCCGTCCAGAAGCGGCGACGCGAGCGGCGGATGTACCAGTTCGAGAGGTCGTCGACGAACGCCTCGAAGGCGCGCGATCGACGTTGACGCGTCAGCGTGTCCTCGTAGCGCCTCGCGTCGCCTCGCGCGACGAGCTGCTCGCGTGCGCGCGACGAGCCAGCGGTCGAGCGGCTCTGCAGCGTCGCGTCGGCCCGCTCGAGGTCCTCGTACGTCGGCCGGAAGCCCTCGATCGTTGCGCGTAGTGGACGAAGAACGCGCACCGAGTTCCAGAGCGTGCAGGAGCTTGCGCTTGATCTCCTCCGCCGGGCCCGAAGCCGAAGAGCAGGTTCTGGTTCGGCGGCTGCGCGCAGTACTGCCAGCGCATCACGTCGGCGCCCATGCGCGCGAACGCGTCGTCGGCGTCGATCATGTTCCCCCACGAGCCGTGCATCTCCCGGCCGTTCTCGTCGAGCATCTTCTCGTAGCCGAGCACGCGCTTGAACGGCGCGCCGCCCGTGAGCACGACCGACATGAAGAGCTGCGAGTAGAACCAGAGCCGGATCTGCTCGCGCATCTCCGATGACCCAGTCGGCGGGGAACCACTGCTCCCAGTAGGCGTGGTCGGGCAGGTCGGCGCTCGGTCAGCCCGCGCGCCGCGCCCGTCGCCGTAGCCGCCCTGCGACCCACGTCGTCGTTCTGCCAGCCGAGCGTCGAGAACGGGACGATGCCGGCGTCGAGCCAGACGTCGCCGACCTCGACGATCCGCTCGACCGCGCTCGCCGCACTGCTCGCAGCGGATCGGCACGCGGTCGATCCACGGGCGGCGCAGCTCCTCGAGCTGGTCGAGCCCGCTCGACCGCCCGCTCCTCGAGCTCCGCGCTGCGAGCCGATCACGTTCAGGTGGCCGCACGCGCACGGGTAGAACGGCAGCGGCAGGCCGTAGTAGCGGCGGCGCGAGATGTTCCAGTCGCCCATGTTGCGCGAGCCAGTCGTCCATGCGCTTGCCCATGTAGTCGGGCACCCACTCGACCGTCGCGTTCGCGTCGCGCATCTGCTGCGCGGAGGTCGCGCGACCGAGATGAACCAGTCGTCGGCGATGCGGAAGATCAGCGGCGTGTGGCAGCGCCAGCACTCGGGGTAGCGGTGCTCGTACAGGCCCGCCTCGACGAGCCGGCCCCTTCTCCTCGAGGTTGCCGATGATCTGCTCGGCCGCCTCGACCGTGGAGAGGCCGTGCAGCCAGCCGTAGTCGTCGTAGAAGCGGCCCGACTCGTCGACGGGCGTGAGCACGGGCAGGTCGTGGACCTGCGACGAGCTCGAAGTCCTCGGCGCCGCAGCCGGGCGCGATGTGGACGATGCCGGTGCCCTCGTCCATCGCACCTCGTCCCACGGGATGACGCGGTGCTCGACCGCCGCGCCGGGCGCGCAGGTCGTCGAACGGGCCCTCGTAGCGCCAGCCGACGAGCTCGGAGCCGCGCAGCACCTCGTCGAAGCGACTCGTCGGGGTAGCGCGGCGCCGCCACCCACTCGCCGTTCAGCCGGCGGCCGTAGTCGGCGTCCGGCTTGACCGCCGCGGCGACGTTCGCCGGCAGCGTCCAGGGCGTCGTCGTCCAGACGACGAGCGACTCGCCCGGCCGGTCGAGGAGCGGCAGACGCACGTACAGCGACGGGTCGGCGCGGTCGACGTAGCTGCCGGCGAGCTCGTGCGCCGAGATCGACGTGCCGCAGCGCGGGCACCACTCGGTCGCGCGGTGGCCCGAGGTAGAGCCAGTCCCGCTCGTGGACGATCTTCGAGGAACCGCCAGATGTACTCGATGTTCGTGTCGCTGAACGTGAAGTAGTCGTTGCCCCAGTCCATCCACATGCCGAGCCGCATCGAGCCCCTGGTCAGCTCGTCGGCCGACTAGACGACGACCTCGCGGCAGCGCGCGGCGAACTCCTCGAGCCCGTACTCCTCGATCTCGCGCTTCGAGTTGAGCCCGAGCTGCGCGCTCGACGCCGACCTCGATCCAGAGCCCCTGGCAGTCGAAGCCGTTCTGGTAGCGCTGGTCGAAGCCGCGCAGCGCCTTGTAGCGCTGGAAGACGTCCTTCAGCGTCCGCCCCCACGCCGTGTGCACGGCGAGCGTCTTGTTCGCGGTGACCGGGCCGTCGAAGAAGCTCCAGCTTCGGCCCGCCGCGGTTCTGCTCGCGGAGCTGCGTCGAACGTACGCCTCCCGCTCCCAGAGCTCGAGGATCTCGAGCTCGAGCGCGGGATGGTCGGGCTTGTCCGGCAGCGGCTGCGAATACGTGATTCACGCCGCCAGTCTAGGGAAGCCCGGGATTACGACGGCCGACGCTGGCGTTACACCTTGCGTGGGAGCGGGGACGCTCCCGCACTCAATCACAGGAGAAAGGAACACGAATGGCAACGGCAGTAACCGAGGCCACCTTCGAGCAGGAGGTCCTCCAGAGCGACACGCCGGTCATCGTCGACTTCTGGGCCGAGTGGTGTGGCCCGTGCCACGCGGTCGCGCCCGTGCTCGACCGCATCGTCGACGAGCGCGGCGGACGAGCTGAAGCTCGTCAAGGTCAACATCGACGAGGAGCAGGCGCTCGCGCAGCGCTACGGCGTCGCGTCGATCCCGACCATGATCCTCTTCAAGGACGGCGAGGCCGCGGCGCTCGCGGTCGGCGCGCAGCCGAAGGGCGCGCTCGAGCGCTCGCTCGGCCTGACGGCGTAGGAGCCGCGCTCTTCATCAACCCCCGTTCCGGCGGGGGAGACAGGACGGACGAGCTCGCCGAGGCGGCGCGGGCGAGAGGCGTGCAGGTGCACGCCCTCGAGCCTGGCGACGACCCGGAGGAGCTCGCGCGGGGCGGGCGACGCCGACGCACTCGGCATGGCGGGCGGCGACGGCTCCCTCGGGGGCGTCGCCGCCGTCGCCGTCGAACGCGACCTGCCGTTCGTGTGCATCCCGTTCGGGACGCGCAACCACTTCGCGCGCGACGCCGGCCTCCCGGAAGACCCGATCGAGGCGCTGGCCGCCTTCGACGGCACGGAGCGGCGCGTGGACGTCGGCCGCGCAGGCGACCGCCTGTTCCTGAACAACGTCTCGCTCGGCCTCTACGCCGAGCTCGTCCACCGCCGCGAGCGGCACCGGCGCCGGCGCGACGTGCTGGCCCGGCTGCGCGCGCTGCTGATCGTGGCGCGCGAACGCGGCCGCAGCGTCGACTTCCGCGTGGACGGCAAGCCGGTCGACGCGCGCGTCGTCCTCGTCGCGAACAACGCCTACAAGCTGGACGTATTCGACATCGGCGAGCGCGCCAGCCTCGACGAGGGCAGCGTGTACGTCTACGTCGCGCACGGCTGGCGGCCGCGCACGTGGGAGGAGCGTCCGTGCACGCACGTCGAGATCGACGCGGCGACCCATCACGTGCAGGCCGCCGTCGACGGGGAGCCTGCGCTCTTCGAGACACCGCTCGAGTTCAGGGTCGAGCCGGGGGCGCTACGCCTGCTGGTCCCACCGTCGTGAGGACCTCGGCGATGTGGAAGGCGAGGTTGCCGGGCAGCTCGTCGCGGCCGAACCAACGCAGCTCCTCGACGTCGTCGTCGGGCCGCGGGTCGCCGGCCGTGATCCGCGCCGTCCAGTAGAGGTTGATCGTCGCCCGCGCGTCCTCGGCGTCGCCGTACCGGTCCATCCACACGCCGACGAAGTCGCCGGGCTCGATCTCGACCCCGGCCTCCTCGTGGAGCTCGCGGCGCAGCGCGTCGAGCGGATGCTCGCCCTCCTCCAGGAATCCCCCGGGCAGATCCCAGTGGCCGGCGAAGGGCTCGTGCGTGCGCCGCGCGAGCAGCACGCTGCCGTCGTCGTCGACGATGACCGCCGACGCCGTCGGCTTCGAGCTCGCGTAGGCGACGAAGCCGCACCGCGGGCATTCCTTGCGCGCGTCGTCGCCGCCGAGCTCCTCGGCGCAGCGCGGACAGTGCCTCCAGGCGGCGAGCTCCCCCACCTCGGCAACAATAGGCCCGTGCCACGCTTCGCCCCCGCCACCGTTGCCGAGCTCTCACGCGTCGGCCTGCTCGCGGAGCTCCCGGGCGAGAAGCTGATGCGAGCTTGCCGAGCAGATGCAGCGCGAGTACGTGCCCGCCGGGACCGAGATCGTCCGCGAGGGCGAGTTCGGGTCGCGCTTCTACATCGTGCTCGGCGGCCTGCTGTCGGTGACCCAGGACGCACGCGGCGAGCGGGCGCTGCTCCGCCCCGGGGACTACTTCGGCGAGGTCGCGCCCGCGATGGGCATCCGCCGCACCGCGAGCGTCCGCGCGGTAACGCCCGGCCACGGTGGCGAGCTGCGACCGCGCCGACGTTCGACGAGTTCATCAAACCGCTCTTCACCGGCTAGCCCGTGCTCGAATTCTTCCAGGCCGAGTGGTGCCCGTATTCGCACCGCGTGCGCGAGCGGATGACGGAGCTCGGCATCGATTTCATCGCGCGGCAGGTGCAGCCGCGCCGCTCGCTGCGCGACGACATGGAGCAGGAGATCGGCACGCGGTCGATCCCGGCGCTCAAGACCGAGGACGGCCGCGTGATCGAGGGCGACGTCGAGATCATGGCCTTCCTCGCCGAGAACTACGGGAAGGGCGAGGAGTGGGAGCAGGGCCACCAGGCGATGGAGCTCCGCCACCCGACGCTCCGCCAGGGCGCGTCACGCGACCCTGCCTAGCGGAGCAGTTAGTGGCTGACAGCCACTAACTCGTGAGCTCCGCGACCACCGCGTCCGACAAGGGCGGCCAGGCCTCCTTCGCCCACTCGCCGAACTCGAGGTCGGTGAGGCACGCCGAGCGCGACCGCCAGGTCCGGGTCGACCCAGAGGAACGTGCCGCTGCCGCCGAAGTGACCGAACGCGCGCGGCGAGACGCCGTCCCCATCCAGTGCGCCTGGCTTGGCGTCGCGGAGCTCGAAGCCGAGCCCCCAGTCGTTCGGGCTCATAGCGGCCGAAGTCCGGCAGCACGCCGTCGAGCCCCGGGAACTGCGACCTCGGTCGCCTCGGCGAGCGTCTCCGGCGCGACGATCGTCGGCGCCAGCAGCTCGCGGCCGAGCCGGAGCAGGTCGTCGAGCGGCCCGCACAGGTCGGCCGCCGGCGAGCCCGCGCAGCTCGCTCCGCGTCATCCCGAGCGGCTCGAGCACCGCCTCGCGCAGGTAGTCGGCGAAGGGCATCTCCGCTGCCTGCGCAACGTGCTCGGCGACGCTGCTCGAAGCCCACGTTCGAGTAGATCCGTCGCGTGCCGGGGCGCGCGAGCGGATGCCGTGCCGTCGAACGGCAGCCCGGACGCGTGCGCGAGCAGGTGCCGTACCGTCGAGCCCGGCGGGCCCGGCCGGCTCGTCGAGGTCGACGACGCCCTCCTCGGCCGCGACGAGCACGGCGAGCGCGGTGACCAGCTTCGTCACCGACGCCCAGCGGTAGCGCGCGCTCGCGTGTCGCCGTGCGTCGCGACGACGCCGTCCGCGCGCACGACGCCCGCCGCCGCGTGCTCGGCCGGCCAGCCGTCGATCTGGCGCAGCGCCTCCACGGCGGCGTGCATACTAGCCGCGATGGAACGCCGGCGCGATCTCCTCCGGCGATGCCGATGGAGGGCCGGTCGGCTACTCGCGCGCCGTCGTCGTCGGCCGCCACGTGTACGTGGCGGGCACGGCGCCGGTGATGCCGGACGGCGCCGACCCGCCCGCCGACGCGTACGACCAGGCGCGCCGCTGCCTCGAGATCATCCTCGCCGCGCTCGCCGAGGCCGGCGCGAGCGCCGCAGCGACGTCGTGCGCACGCGGATCTACGTCACGCGACGCGGCGCTGATCGGCGACGTCGGCCGCGCGCACGGCGAGGTCTTCGGCGACGTCCGGCCCGCGACGACCGGCGTGGTCGTCGGCGCTCCTCGACCCGCGCTGGCTGGTCGAGATCGAGGCGGAGGCGCTGCTCAGCGAATAGGCTGCGCACCCGTGTCAGAGCAGGCATTTCCTCCGTCGATCACGGCCAAGACGCTGGAGCCGGGCGGCAGCGTGCTCGACCACACGTTCGGGAAGAGCGACCCGTACACGCTCGGCGTCGAGGAGGAGTACATGCTGCTCGACGGCGAGACGCTCGACCTCGTCCAGCACATCGACACCGTGCTCGCCGCGGTCGCCGGGCACGAGCTCGAGCCGCGCATCAACGCCGAGCTGATGCAGTCGGTGCTCGAGATCACGACGCCCGTCTGCCGCACGGCCGCGCGACGTCGACGGCGAGCTGCGGCAGCTCCGCACGCTACGTCGACCGGCATCGCGCACGAGCAGCGGCCTGCGCGTCGGCTCGGCGGGCACGCACCCGTTCAGCCTCTTCGAGCGCCAGCGGATCACGGCGAAGGACCGCTACCGCGCAGCTCGTCGACCAGCTGCAGTACGTCGCGCGCCGCGAGCTGATCTTCGGCATGCACGTCCACGTCGCGGTCGACGATCGCCGGAGAAGGCGATCAAGGTCGTCAACGGGCTGCTCCCGCAGCTGGCGCCGCTGCTCGCGCTCTCGGCCTAGCTCGCCGTTCTGGCGCGGCGAGCCGACCGGCCTGCTCTCGAGCCGCCAGATGGTCTTCGCCGCGTTCCCGCGCTCGGGGCCGCCGCCGCGCTTCCGGGACTACGCCGACTACGCGGAGCGTCGTCGACCAGCTCGAGCGCACGGGCTGCATCGCCGACTACACGCACATCTGGTGGGACATCCGCCCGCACCCGCGGCTCGGGACGATCGAGGTGCGGATCTGCGACGCCGTCACGCGCGTCGAGCACGCGGTCGCGATCGCCGCGTACTGCCAGGCGCTCGTCAAGCACCTACTGCGAGGCGATCGACCGCGGCGAGGAGATCCAGACCTACCACCGGATCCTCACCACCGAGAACAAGTGGCTCGCCGGCCGCTACGGGCTCGAGGCGCCGGTCATGGATCTCGCGACCGGCAAGCGGAACCGCATCCCGGTCGCGCAGCTCATCCGGCGCACGCTGCGCGAGATCGAGCCGCACGCCCGCGAGCTCGGCTCGGAGCGCGAGCTGGAGGGGATCAGCGACATCCTCTCGCGCGGCAACGGCGCCGACCGGCAGCTGCGCGTCTTCAACGCGAACCGCGACATCGTCGAGGTCGTCCGCGAGATCGCGGACGCGACCGAGGCCGCAGGCGTTCCCGCCGCCGCCTAGCGGGTCGGCGAGTACCTTCGCAGGCTGCGCGCGGACGGCCGCCAAGCAAGGACGAGGGCACCTTCGTGTTCGGCTCCACACGAGGTGGCTCGATTGGGGAGCCGGGGTCGGGCGCGAGCCGAGGGCGTCAAGGGGCCGTCTCAGCATCCCGGGCAACGGGCGGCGTCGGTCGACGAGCGCCGCGGTACGCGGGGTCTGGCGGAGTCACCCTCGTCGCAGCGGTGCGCTGGACGTCCCCAGGCAAGGACGCAGGGCGCGTTCGTGTTCCTACTGAAGAGTGCTCTTATTGAAAAGCCATACGGGCGCAACCGAGGACGCAGCATGGGGGCGTCCAGCGTGCCGGGGCGACACAGCGGTCACTTCGCCAGGCCCCGCTGAATCCTCCTCCCCGTCGCGGCGTCGAGCCAGAGCGCGCGCCCGCCGGGCGTGATCACCGTCAGGCGGCGCCCGTCCGGCGTGAACGCGATACCGCCGACGCGATCGGGCCGGTACGGCCCGCGCACCCGGTTCACGCGCAGGTCCCACGCCCACAGCCCGTGCAGGCCGCCGAAGTAGACGAGGTCGCCGCGCGGAGACATCACGCTGTTGACGTACTGGTCGGCGCCGAGGGGGGCAACGAACCGGATCGGCCTGGCCGCCTCCAGTGTCCCGAGGTCGATCCTCGTCGCCAGCCCGAGCGCGCCGTTGGCGGCGTAGAGAGTCCTGCCGTCGAGGCCGAGCACGAGCGCCCAGTTCTGTAGCTCGGCGCCGCCGTGACCCGGCAGGTCGAGGCAGTACGCCACGGCATGCTGCAGGTCGAGCGCGTGCACGAACGCCTCGTGCGGCTTGATGTAGAGCGTCAGCAGCCAGTGCCCGTCGGGGGCGCCGATCGCGTACGCGGGGAAGCCGCGCATCGGCTCGTCCTCGTTTGCCGGCTTCAGCTGACCCGGCCGCAGAACGCCTTGTGCGAGGTCGTAGAGGCGGACGCGGTAGCCGCCCTTCAGGTACTCGATCAGGAACAGCCGGCGGCCATCCTGCGAGATCGCCTCCGGCGAGAAGTTGCCGTTCAGGTCGACCGACTGCGTGCGCCGGGTCCGCGAGTCGAAGACGACGAGCCGGGCTCGCCTGCTCGCGTCGAGCAGCACGACGCGGCGGCCGTCCGCCGACACAACCGGCATCCAGAGCTTCGGCCCGAGCACCCAGCTGCGCACCAGCCGGCCCGTGCGCGCGTCATAGCGCCGCAGCACCGTACTTCTGCGTACGTCGTCCGCCGACCAGACGACGCGCCCGTCGGCGGACTGCGTTGCGTTCGGGAGGGTGTACCGAAGCCTCCCCGTGCGGACGTCGTAGACCCGGAAGATCCCCTGCGGTCGCACCGCGACCACAGCGGAGCCCGGCAGCGCCGTGCTCTGGACGCCGCACGTCTCGGGCGGACAGCCGTCGCCGGCGGCGTGCGCGGGCGCCAGCAGGAGGGCCGGCAGGGCCAGTAACAGCAGACGCTTCATGGACACTCCTCTCCGCGGATGACGTACGAGATACACCGGCGGAGGCATTCGAGGTCCGGGACCTCCCCGACCTCTGGATCCGTAGAGGTCCGGATGGACCTCGCGGGCAGCGGTGGACGTACCTCGGTCCGTGAGGGGGCGTCCTATAGTCGGCGGGTGCGGGGGAACGAGCGCGCCTGGATCCGGGGCGCACAGGCCGGCTCGGTGCCGGATCTCGAGCAGCTCTTCCGCGCTCACTGGCCGCGCGCTTACCGGGCGGCGTACCTCATCGTCCACGACGCCGCCGCGGCCGAGGACATCGCGCAGGAGTCGTTCATCGCTGCCGTGCGCGCGATCGACCGCTTCGACCGGCGGCGCCCCTTCGGCCCCTGGCTGCACCGCATCGTCGCCAACCGCGCGATCGACTGGGCGCGCGCGCGGACGGCCCGTGCAGAGGTCGAGCTGGGCGAGCCGCCCGCCGCGGCCGTCGACGGTCACGCCGAGCCCGGCGACGCCATGCCGGTCGCGGCAGGGCTGCTCGAGCTCTCCCCGGAGCACCGCGCCGTGATCGTGCTCCGCTACCTGCTCGACTACAGGCCCGGTGAGATCGCGGAGCTGCTCGAGCTTCCACGCGGCACCGTGAACTCGCGGCTCCGCCGCGCTCTCGACCAGCTGGGAGGGCAGCTCGGTGAATGACTCCGCCGTCCGCCGCTCGCTCATGTCTGTCGTCGTGCCGGGCGAGCTCGAGGCGCGCCGGCGCGGCTGGACGGTCGTGCGTGAGGTCTTCGAGGACCAGGAGCCCGTCCCGCAGCCGATCTCGCGGCGCTGGCCGATCGCCGTGGCAGCGGCCGCCGTCGTCGTGATCGCGGCCGCGATCACGCCGCCCGGCCGCGCCGTGCTCGGCGGCGTCCGTGACGCGATCGGCCGCGAGCAGGTCGTCGGCGTCAAGAACGCGCAGCCGTCGCTCTTCTCCCTCCCCGCCAAGGGCCGCGTGCTGGCCGTCTCGACGCGCGGCCCGTGGGTCGTCGACCCCGACGGCTCGAAGCGCCTCCTCGGCGCCTACCGCAGCGCATCCTGGTCGCCGTTCGGCAAGTTCATCGTCGCGACGAAGGCGAACGAGCTCGACGCGATCGAGCCCGGCGGGCGGCTGCACTGGTCGATCGCGAAGCCCGGCATCACCGCGGCCAGCTGGGGCGGGAGCCGCACCGACACGCGAATCGCGTACCTGAGCGGCGGCGCGCTGCACGTCATCGGCGGTGACGGCCAGGGCGACCGCATCCTCGTCCCGCACGCCGCCGCGGTGGCTCCGGCCTGGAAGCCCGGCGACGAGCACGTGCTCGTGTACGCGACTCCTGACGGACATGTCCGGATCATCGACACGGACTCCGGCCACGTCACCGGCGGCTGGAAGGCCTCGCCGAAGCAGCTCGCCTTCTCGGCCGACGGAAAGCTGCTCCTGGCGCGGAGCCCGGGCGCACTCGACGTCTACAACGAGATCGGGTTCCACACCGCACACATCACCGGTGGGCAGTTCGTGGATGCGGCCTGGTCGGCGGCCTCGGGCACCCTCGCGTACGTCACCTTCGATCCGACCACGAACCGGAGCACCGTCTGGGCTGCCGACGGCGGCGGCAAGGGCCGGCCGCAGGAGCTGTTCGGCGGCGCCGGGCGCATCAGCAGCGTCACCTGGTCGCCCGACGGCCGCTGGGTGCTCGCATCGTGGGACAGCGCCGACCAGTGGGTCTTCATCCGCAGCGGCGACGGCGCCACCAAGGTGGTCGCGCGCTCCTCGATTACCGAGCAGCTCAACGGCCACGGCGGCGGGACGTTCCCCACCGTCGCCGGCTGGTCCGCGCCGTAGTAGCGTCCGCGCGTGCTCCGGGCCGGCGACCGCATCCCCGACGTGACCGTGTGGTCGGGCACGCGCGAGCCGGTAACGATCCAGAAGCTGGTGGATGAGGGCCCGATCCTCCTCGTCTTCTACCTCTTCGACTGGTCGTCCACCTGAACGCACGAGATGGAGCTCCTGCGTGACAGGGGCGCGGAGTTCACGGAGGCAGGCGTGCGGCGGTTCGGGATCTCCCGTGACTCGCCCTGGACGCACATCGCCTGGGCGCAGGTGCTCGACATCGACTTCCAGCTGCTCTCCGACTGGAACGGCGACGCGACGAAGGCGTTCGGGGTCGCGTTCGACTACCGCAGCCTGCGCGACGTATCCGAGCGCAGCGCATTCCTGATCGACCAGGGCGGTACGGTCCGCGGCGCATGGCGGTACGAGT
Organism: uncultured Thermoleophilia bacterium; assembly: GCA_963817375.1. GTDB lineage: Bacteria > Actinomycetota > Thermoleophilia > Gaiellales > Gaiellaceae > JACVRM01. The sequence continues at coordinate 393,102 of CAWFOB010000005.1, forward strand.
CGAGCGAGCTGCCCGACGTGGACGAGCTCCTCTCGGCGGCGCGGGCTTTGCCTGGCTAGCGGCGGCGCTCTACCTGGGCGCGGGCGCGCTGGCCACCTGGCCGGCGCTCCGCCATGCGCACAGCGCATACCTCGCGCGCTCCGACCCGAGCTACGGCGAGCCGGCCTCGGGCGACCACCTCCAGCTCGGCTACGCGATGTGGCTGGTCGGCCACCAGCTCGGCCGGCTGGCCGTGCCGTGGCGCGATCCGTACTCGTTCCAGCCGGAGACGCACCCCGTGCTCAACCTCCAGGGCTGGCTCTACGGGCTGCCGTACTGGCCGGTCGACCGCCTGTTCGGAGCGGTCGTCGCGTGGAACGCGGTCGTGCTGCTCTCGTACGTCCTTGCCGGCGGGGCGACCTGCTGGTGGCTGCGCTCGCTCGGCCTGAAGCGCAGCGCGGCGCTGCTCGGCGGCCTGGCCTTCGCGCTCGCGCCCTACCGCGTCATGCAGTCGACGGGGCACCTGCTCGGGATGATGGCCTTCCTGCTGCCGCTCGCGCTGCTCGGCTTCGAGCGCGGCCGCGACGGCGACGCGCGCTGGCTCACGCTCGGCGCGGCTGCGCTCGTCGCGGTGCCGCTCACGGGACAGCTGCACCTGGCGCTCGGCGCCATCCCGTTCGTGGTCGCCTACGCGCTGGTGCGGGCGCGGGAGCGCCCAGCTCGGGTCGGGGCAGTGACGGGCGCAGCGCTGGCGGCGGTCGGCGGGCTGGTCGTCCAGCACGCGGTGATCCGCGGCTCGGTCGCGTCCGGCGGCCGCTCGCTCGGCGAGGTCGCCGCCTACTCCGCCGACTGGAGCGGCTTCGTGTCGCGCCACGCAGGGCCGCTCGAGGAGTTCACGCTGCTCGGCTGGCTGACCCCGCTCCTCGCCGTGGCCGGCTTCGCGGTGCTGATCGCGCAGCGGTCGCCCCGCCTCGGCGTGCTGCTCGGCATCGGCGTCGTCGCGCCGGCCCTGCTCGCGCTCGGCACCAACCTCCCGCTGTACGAGTTCGTGTGGCACCACTTCCCGCCGCTCCGCTACCCGCGCGTCCCGGAGCGGCTCCTCCCGATCGCCTGCCTCGCGCTCGCCGCGCTGGCCGCGATCGCGGTCGACCAGCTGCGCGCGCCCCTGCTCGCCGCCCTGGCGCTCGTGGCGGTCACGGTCGACCTCCGCGCCGGCGTGTCCCTCTACCGGCCGGCAAAGGCGGACACGGTGAACGCCGCGTACACCGCACTGGGCTCGCAGGGCCCCGGTCGGCTGCTCGAGCTGCCGGTCTTCATCCCCGAGCGGCAGTACGGCTCCGTCTACCTCGCGTACAGCCAGCAGGCGCCGCGCGAGCGGCCGGGCGGCTACTCGAGCACGGCGCCGCGAAGCGCCGAGCGGATCGCCCGCGAGCTCGTCCCGCTGAATTGCGGCGCCTGGAGCCCCGAGCTCCGCCGGGACCTGCGCAGGCTCGGCGTCCGCTACGTGACCCTGCACCGGGGCCTGTACCGCGACCCGGCGGTGCCGAACTGCTTCGGCCGCGCGCTCGAGAACCTGACCCGCCACGGCTTCCGGCGGATCGCGCGCGACGGCCCGGTCACGCTGGTGGGCCGCTGAACAGCGTCAGCTGGACGCCGCCCGGTACCTGCATCCGCACGTTCACGTCGCCCCAGGGCGTCTCCACCGGGCCGGCCACTCGCATGACGCCGGCCTCCACCAGTCGCTCGGCGACGGCGGCGCTGTCGTCGACCGCGAAGGCGACCCTCACCGGCCCGGCGACGCGGTGGCCGACCTCGAGCCGGTCGATCTCGGCGGCATGTCCCTCGTCGGCCAGCTCGAGGGTCGCGCGGCCGGCGGCGAGCAGGTAGCCGCGGCTCGCGTCCGTCTCCCAGGCCTCCAGCTGCTCGAGCCCGAGCGCGTCGCGGAAGACCGTCAGCGCCGCGTCGACGTCGGCGACCGTCAGGATCAGCCGCAGCTCGCTCATACCTGGTGGACGTGCGAGACCAGTCGCCCGTCGACCAGGGCGTGCAGTGCGAACGCCGGCGGCTCGTCCGAGTCGACGACGATCGTGGAGGCGTCGAAGTCGAGCCGCCCCTGGACGTACGTGCTCGGCACGGAGATGACCACGCGGCCGCCGAGCTCCCCCGTGATCGGGCGGTGGATGTGCCCGCCGACGACGGCCTCGACGCGCGGGTGCCGCTCGAGGACGGCCGCGAGCGCCGCCCGGTCCGCGGCCGGGATGCCGATCGCGTCCCACGGCGGGATGCCGAGCTGCGAGCGGCTGGTGATGCAGCGCGACGACTGCGGGACGGCCGTCGAGCACGCCGTCGAGCCATTCGAGCCGCGCCGCGTCCAGCTCGCCGCCGTCCTCGCCGGGACGCGTCGTGTCGAGCACGACGAGGCGCAGCGGACCGAGGTCGACTGCGTACTGGACAGGCCCGTCGCCCGGGATGTCGAAAGCGGCGCGGAGCTCCGCGCGGTCGTCGTGGTTGCCCGGCAGGGCGTAGACCGGCGCACCGATCTGCTCCAGCAGCTCGCGCGCCAGCCCGTACTCGCGGGCGTACGCGTGGTCGGCGATGTCGCCCGTGACCACCACCGCGTCCGGCGCGTGCGGGCGCACAGCCTCGACGACCGCCTCGAGCCGATCGGCCGGATCTGCGTCCGTCCAGGTGGCGCCGATGTGCGGGTCGCTCAGGTGGGCGAGCAGGAAGGGCCGGGCCACGGCCGCTACATGCCCATCGAGTGGTAGCCGGAGTCGACGTAGAGCGTCGTCCCGGTCACGTTCGCGCGCGTCGTCCGAGAGCAGGTAGGCCGCGCCCGCGGCCACGTCGTCCGCGTCGATGTGGCGGTGGAGCGGCGCGCGCTCCTCGACGATCGCCTCCATCGTCGGGAAGCCCGCGATCGAGCGCGCCGCGAGCGTGCGCACCGGGCCGGCCGAGACCGCGTTCACGCGCGTCCCGCTCTCGCCGAGATCCCAGGCCAGGTAGCGGACGGACGCATCGAGCGACGCCTTCGCGACGCCCATCACGTTGTAGTGCGGCACGATGCGCTCGCCGCCGAGGTAGGTCATCGTCACGATCGAGCCGCCGCCGCGCTCGCGCATCAACGGCTCGGCGGCGTGCGCGCACGCGACGAGCGAGTACGCGCTGACGTCGTGGGCGAGCCAGAAGCGGTCGCGCGGGGTGTCGATGAACCGGCCCTCCATGTCCTCCGCCGCAGCGAACGCGACCGAGTGCACGAGCAGGTCGAGCCCGCCGAGCGCCTCGGCCGAATCGGCGACGACCCGCTCGACGTCGGCATCGGAGCGCACGTCGCATTCGGCGACGAGCGGCGACGAAACCGTCTCGGCGAGCTCGCGCACGCTCTTCTCGATGCGCTCGCCCTGGAAGGTGAAGGCGAGCTGCGCTCCCTCCTCCGCCAGGCGCCGCGCGATCGCCCACGCGATCGACCGCTTGTTCGCGACACCGAGGACGAGCCCGGTCTTGCCTTCGAAGCGTCCGGCCACGGCGGCGAGTCTAAACATCCGGGTTTTTCCTGCCGGTTTCTTCGCTAATGTCTCGGCACTTGCGGGGTCGGGTCATCTGTATCGCAGCACTCGTAGCGCTCGTGTCCACGACCGGCGCGTCGGCTGCGCTCATCCGCATCCAGCCGCGGGCCGGCGAGGTCGCCGTTCCGCGCGTGCGCGCCGGGCACCTCTGGATCCCGCCGCAGCAGTCCTCGCACCGGATCCGGGTGATCGCGACGCTGCGGCTCCCGCCGCTCGCAGCGGCGCGCGGCAACTCCTTCGCGTTCGCCGGGCCGTTCCGGCGGCTCGACGTCCAGGCGGCGAGCTCGAAGGCATACCTGGCGACGCTCGCGAAGGCGCAGGCCGTCGCCGTCGCGCAGGTCAAGGCCGCGATCCCGGCTGCACGGATCCAGGAGCACTACGGCATCCTGCTCGACGGCTTCACCGTGAGCCTGCCGGTCTCGAAGCTGCCGACGCTGCGGAAGCTCGAGGTGGTGCACAAGCTCTACCCGAGCCTCCAGTACACGGAGAACCTGAACAAGAGCCCCGCGATCATCGGCGCCACGCAGTTCACGGCGGCGACGGGCGCGACGGGCGCGGGCGTCAAGGTCGGGGTCGTCGACGACGGCATCGACGAGACGAACCCGTTCTTCAACCCGGCCGGCTACCAGTACCCGGCGGGTTTCCCGAAGGGCGGGCTCAAGTGGACGACGCCGAAGGTGATCGTCGCCCGCGCGTACCCGGGGCCGGGCTCGGGCCGCGCCGGGCGCCTCCCCGTCGACCCGAAGGCGTCGTTCCACGCGACGCACGTCTCGGGGATCATCGCCGGCAACGCCAACACGACCGCCCCGGCCGGCCACGACCACCCGCTGACGACCGGCCTCTCCGGCGTTGCGCCGCGCGCGTGGCTCGGCAACTACCGCGTCTTCAACGCGCCGACGCCGATCGGCAACGTCGCGAACACGCCCGAGATCGTGAAGGCGTTCGAGGACGCCGTCGCAGACGGCATGAACGTCATCAACTTCTCCGGCGGCGGGCCGCAGACCGACCCGATCAACGACGCGATGTACGAGGCGGTCACGAACGTCGTGAACGCCGGTGTCGTGCCGGTCATCTCCGCGGGCAACGACCGCGAGGACTTCGGGCTCGGCACCGCCGGGTCGCCGAGCACCGCACCGGACGCGATCTCGGTCGCGGCGGTCTCCAACAGCCAGGTGTTCTCGCCCGCGCTGAGCGTCACTGCGACCGGTGCGCCCGCGTCGCTCGCGCACGTCGGCTTCCAGCCGGCCGGCGGCGTGCTGACGCCCGCATCGTGGCAGACGGCGAACGAGACGCTGGTCGACGTCGGATCCCTGACCGACAGCCAGGGCCGGTCGATCGACCCCAAGCTCTGCGGTACCGACCCGACGGATCCGAGCGGGCCGACGACGCCGCTGCGCGGCACGCCGCTCAAGGGCGCGATCGCGCTCGTCAACCGCGGCGCGTGCAGCTTCGTGTCCAAGGCGGGGCGCGCCGTCGCCGCCGGCGCGATCGGCGTCGTGGTCGTCGACAACCGCGCCGGCGAGGCGAATCCGATCCCGATCCAGCTCCAGGTGCCGGCCGGGATGATCGGCCAGGCGGACGCCGCCACGCTGCGCGGCTACCTGGCCACGACGGGCGGCCGGACGACGATCCGCATCTCGCGCTCGTTCGAGGACATCCCGACCGGGCGCAGCGGCGTGATCACGAGCTTCTCGTCCGCAGGGCCGACCGCGTACGAGCATGCGATGAAGCCGGACCTCGCCGCGCCGGGCGGCGCGATCCTCTCGTCGACCCTGCCCGAGTGCCGGCGGCCCGTTCGCCGTCTTCGACGGGACGAGCATGTCGGCGCCGCACGTGTCCGGCGCAGCCGCGCTGCTCCTGCAGCGGCACCCCGACTGGACGCCGCACCAGATCAAGTCGGCGCTCATGTCCACCGCCGGCCCGGCCTGGGGCGACTCCGCCCGGACGCAGGAGGCATCCGTCCTGCTCGAGGGCGCCGGTCTCGTCAACGTCCAGGCGGCCGACAGCCCGCGCATCTTCACCGACCCGGGCTCGCTGTCGTACGGCTACATCCACCCCGCCTCGCGCGCCGCGAGCAGCACGCTGCTCCTTGCCGTCCAGGACGCCGGCGGCGGCGCCGGGACGTGGAGCGTGACCGTGCAGCCGCAGTCCGCGAGCGACGGGACGGCCGTCGACGCGCCGCCGGTCGTGACCGTCCCGCCGGGCGGGACGACGACGCTGGCCGTGACCGCGCGCGCCGCCCAGGGCTCGCCGACGGGCGACGACTACGGCTTCCTGCTCCTCAAGCAGGGCGCGATCACGCGACGCATCCCCTACGGGTTCTTCGTCTCCACCCCGCAGCTGGCGCTGGACAGCCCGCCGAAGCCGATCGCGAAGCTCCAGGTCGGCACGACGGGGGTCGGCGCCGATCGCGTCGGCGTCTACCGCTGGCCCGGATCGCCTTTCGGCCCGCCCGCGACCTACACCGGCCAGCAGGTGGACGAGGGCGGCTCCGAGCGCCTCTACTCGATGCACGTGGAGGAGCCGGTCGTGAACTTCGGCGCCGCGATCATCGCCTCGAGCCCCGGCTCGCTCGTCGACCCGTGGCTGCTCGGCTCGGTGGACGAGAACGACGTCCAGGGCTACGCCGGCACGCCGGTGAACATCAACTCGTTCATGTTCAGCTACAAGTTCGACGTGGGCGCCGCCGGTGCGGTCTTCGCGCGGCCCAAGACGTACTACTTCTCGATCGACTCGCCGACGCTCCCGGACGTCAACGAGACCGTCGGAGGCCAGTACCTGCTCCGCTCGTGGGTGAACGACGTCACGCCGCCGGTCGCCTCGCTCGTGACCCGGAAGGTCGCCGCTGGGCGCCCGACGCTGGTCGCGCGAATCCACGACCCCCAACCCAAGCCGGGCAGCGAGTCCGGCGTCGACCCGACGTCGATCGTGCTCGCCTACCGAGGGGTGCTGCTCGAAGCCTCGGCGTACGACTCGACGAGCGGCATCGCCGTCTTCGGCATGCCGGCGCAGGCGCCGCCGATCCCGGCCAAGGCGATCCCCGCAACCATCGTGGCGTCGGACTTCCAGGAGTCGAAGAACATCGTCACGCCCGGCGGCTCGATCCTGCCGAACACGACCTTCCGCCGCGTCACGATCCGCGGCGCGGCCGGCGCAGCCGCCACGTGGATCTTCCCCCAAAAGAACGCCTGCCTGGGGCCGGAGGCGAAGCTCGTCGTCGCCGCCAGCTCAGTCGGCAAGATCAGCGGCGTGAGCTTTGCGTACGACGGCCACCCGATCGTCACCGCAACCCAGGCGAGCGCCGGCCTCTACGCCGCGACGTGGCTGACCGGCCGGTCGCCGCTCGGGCGGCACATGCTCACCGCGACGGTGGTCGGCAGCGGCGGCCAGCGGGCGACGATCAAGCGCGTCGCGCGCGTCTGCTCGCGGAAGAGCTAGACCCTCCGGACATTCGCCGCGTAGCCGTCATCACGGGGGGATCGACCGGCATCGGCGAGGCGATCGCGCGCCGGCTGGCCGATCGCGACTGGCTCACGGTGCTCGTCGCGCGCCGCGAGGAGCTGCTGCGCCCGCTCGCCGAGGAGCTCGAGGGCGAGTACGAGGTCTGCGATGTCGGTGACCGCGATGCGGTCGATCGGATGGCCGCCGCCGTCACCGAGCGGCACCCCGCGCTCGGGATGCTCGTCAACAACGCGGGGATGCCGGGCCGCGGCGACTTCACGAAGCTGGACCCGGAGCGGATCGAGCGCGTCACCAACGTGAACTACCTCGGCACGGTGTGGTGCACGCGCGCCTTCCTGCCCGCGCTCGAGGCCGGGCGGCCGTCGCACATCGTCAACATCGTGTCCGTGGCCGGCACGGTGGCCTGGGGCCCGGCCGGCCCCTACGCGGCGTCCAAGCACGCGCAGCTCGCATTCTCGCGCGGCCTCACGGGGTCGGTGGCGTCACGCGGGATCAGCGTGCACACCGTCAACCCGGGCTTCGTCGAGTCGGAGACGTTCCCGCAGCGCGGCGTCCTGAGGAACCCGCTGCTCGAGCGGGCGGTTATCGACCCGCCGGACGTCGCCGCGGCGGTCATGCGCGCGGTCGACCGCAACCGCCGGGAGATCTTCGTGCCGCGCTGGTACCGCGTCGCGGCGATCGCGCAGGCGCTCGTCCCCGGGCTGATGGCGCGCTTCTCGAGCTCCGGCGGCTCAAGATCCAAGCCCTAGTTCGTGGCTGACAGCCACTAACTTAGGTCGTGCTGAGCGCGGCGAGCACCTCGCCGTCTTCCGGCCAGCGGCCCACGGCCTGCTTGGAGAAGACCACGCGGCCGTCCGCGATCACGTCGTACTGGCTCTTGCGGCCCTCGAGGGCCACCGCGTCGAAGCCTCTGGCGTTGAGCTCGGCCGCGAGACTCGCGGCCCGTTCGTCGTAGCCGCTTCAGACGGGGCAGTAGTGGATCTCGACGCGCACGAGCTGGATCCTAGTCATGCGCCGTAGGGGCGCTTCTCCAGCACGTACCAGCCGACCGTCGTCTGGTACGAGTCGTGGCCGGGGGCGAGCTGCTGGGCCCGCTCGCGCTCCGGGCCGGTGCAGCCGGCGAGGTCGAGGTACGAGCCGAGCCCACGGTGCTCCTCGACCAGCTCACTGCGGATGAGGACGAGGTTGTTGGCCTCGAAGAGGCCGCGGAGGTCCTGGTCGGTCAGCGCGCGCACGTGCGACGGGTCGCGGGCGGCCTCGAAGCGGTTCAGCTCGAGCGCGGCGAGCGGATCGAGCGGGGCCACCTGGTCGACGATCAAGAGCGTGCCGCCGAGGCGCGTCACGCGCGTCATCTCGGCCATCGCCAGCTCCGGGCGCGCGGTGTGGTGCAGCACCATCAGCGAGCCGGTCAGGTCGAAGCTGTCATCCGGGAACGCCAGCTGCGTGAGGTCGCCCTCGACGAAGGTGACGTTCGGCGCCGCAGCGGCCCGTGCGCGGCCCTCGTCGAGCAGCTCCGGGACCATGTCGACCGCGACGACCTCCCGGACGAGCGGTGCAAGCGCAAACGCGAGCGCGCCCGTGCCGGTACCGGCATCCAGGGCGCGCTCGGTGCCCAACGTCGTGAGGAGGTGGCGAACGCGAGCGGCTAGGCGCTCGGCGCGCTCATCCGAGAGCCGTCCGACCGCGGCAGCCGTCTGGCCGAACCGCGATCGGACGGCCTCGTCATGCGACCCGTGGGAGGGATCCATGACGCGAGCGTAGTGCGTGGGAGGGTGCTGGGGGCGTGAGCAGTGCGGGCGGCGGACGCACCGGCCGTGGACACGACGGCGCGTGACCCCTCCGCGCCGTACACCGCAGCGGAGGCACGGCTGTCCCCCGGCCAGCCGCAGGCCCCGCGCCGCGTCATCGTGTCGGCCGGCGGAATGCGTCCGCCGCCCACGGTGAGCACCAGGCAGCCCGTGCGGGCCGGGCCACGCTGGCCTCCCCCAACCCCCCAGGGCCGGATGGCCGGATACGCCTGAAGGGTGCTCACGCATCCTGAGACGCGCGAGCCCGCAGGTCCTTACATCACTTTCCCGGGACCGTCGTGGTGACGTTCGCCCCGATCCCGATCTCGTCGGGCGGGATGGAGGGGTCAGGCGGCGCCGGCCTCGAGACCGGCGTGGTCGTCGTCTGCGACGTGGTGGTAGTCGAGCTGCCGCCGGTCGTCGTGGTGTTGGGCGTCGTCGTGCCGGGCTCGGTCCCGGTGGGGTCGGCCCGTTGTTCGGCGGGGCGGGCGTCGTCGTCGTGGGCGTCGTGGTCGTCGTCGTGCCGCCGGGGGCGCCGGGCAGCGGCGGGCGTCGGCGTCCCGCCGTCGCCGGTTGTGACCGTGTGATCCGCGCCGGCGACGCCGCCGGCGGTCGAGCTCGAGCCCGAGCCGCCCGAAGACCCCGAGCCGCCGGAGGACGCCGAGCCGCTGGTCGCTCCGGCGCCGAGCTGAGCGCCGACGACGGCCTGCGCGGCGAGCCGCAGCCGCAGGGCGCGCAGCCGCTGCGCGCGCAGGCGCGCCGCGAGCCGGTTCGCCGCGGCGACCTTCGCCGGCGAGAAGGCGCCGGCCGGGATGAGCGGCGCGACGGCGGTCGAGCCGGTGACGATGAACGGACCGACGTGCACGGTGTCCGTCCACTTGCCGTGGTCGTTCGTGCGCAGGTGGAACCACCAGCTGCCGGGCGCGAGTGCGGGGCTCGTGACGCCGCGCGCGGTGCCGGGCAGATCGCGAATGGCGTCCGGCTCGGACCGCGGCGCGTTCGTCCAGCTCACGGAGTAGCCCTCGGCGCCCTTGCTCGGCGTCCAGCCCATACGGACGACGGGGACGGCGGTCTGGGCGCCGACGGCGACGTTCGTGCTGTGCACGTCCGCCGGGTCCTTCGGCCTGGCGGTGTGCGGATAGAGGAGCGCGCCGACGATCGCCACCGCGGCGAGCGTGCCGAGCGCTGTCAGCGCCTTTGCCTTCGTCGCCGTGGACATGGCGTGGCCGTGGCCGCCGTGCGTCGCATGCGCGGCGGCCGCGTGGCCCGCCGCGGCCGCGCCCCCGAAGCCGAGCTGCGAGGCGATGCCGTTCCAGATCGCAGCCTGGAGGCCCGGGGTGATCGGGACGAGCGCGATGCCGGCGAACAGCTCCGACGGGGAGATCAGCCGGCGCTTCGTCTCGCTGCAGATCTCGCAGTCGTTGACGTGCTCGTTGATCGCCTTCTTGACGTCGCGCGTCAGCTCGGTCGCGTTCATGCGCGTGAGCAGGGAGTCGAGGTCCTCGCACTGCTGCCGCGCGTGCTTCATCAGCACCGCCGACGTGACGGCCTCGTCGAGCGAGTCGCGCAGGCGCGTCAGGCGCGTGTAGACCGCGCCCTTCGCGACGCCGAGCGCCTCGGACAGCTCGTCGGCGTCGAGCCCCTGCCGCAGGTGCAGGTCCAGGAGCGAGTACTCCGACTCGCTGAGTGCGGACGCGCTCTCCCAGACGAGCTCGACCAGCTCCTGGTCGTGGACCGCGATGCTCGGGTCGGCGAGGCGGCTCTCGTCCATGATCGTGTAGATCGGGTCCTCGGCGTCCTCGTCGGACCGCGGCGTGGCGATGCGCTGGCGCCGGCGGATCTCGTCGATCGCGAGGTTCCTCGCCACCGCGTACAGCCAGGCCTTCACGTTGTCCACGCCCTTCGGGGCCTGAACGGCGGCCCACGCCTTGACGAACGCGGTCTGAACCACGTCCGACGCGGCCTCGCGGTCACGGACCATGCGGAGTGAGAAGTCATAAAGACCCTGGAAGTAGCGCTGGTACAGCGCGGCAAATGCCTGTTCGTCGCCTTCGCGGACGAGTGCGACGAGCTCGTCATCGTGTCGCTCCGCCAGCGGTGCGGTGCGAACCCCTTGCTCCATCCCCACCCGAGTATGCGGAAGCAGACGCCAGCTGGTCAAGGCGAACTCCCTCCGACACCACGCGCTCCTTTCGACTTCGACCCCGTGCAGCGGCCGCCGATCCAGGCGGCCGCTGCTAGGACGGAGGAGCGTGCGATGTCTTACAAGCCGTGGATCGCGGCTACGTCAGGAGAGGATCCGGAGGGAGAGGGAAGGAGGGCAGCCCCGCGTGGCGAGGCGTCGGGCGAGCTCGAGGTCGACGTCCGGGTCAAGCGCAAGGAGGAGCGCCTGGGCCGGCGCGTAGCCGTGGCGGATGAGCTCGGCGATCCGCCATTCGTTGACGCGGTATTCCTCGGGCGCGAGGGAGCGCTCTTGGGTTGTGTTGATCACGAAGGCTGAGACGCAGGAGCGGGCGAGGTCTTACATGACCGTCCGCCGGGCCCGTGCCGGCCCGCTCGCGATGCGGCTCAACAGCTCGTAGTTGATCGTCCCGGCGACGCGCGCGTGCTCCTCGGCGAGCATGCCGTGGCCCAGGATCGTCACCGGCGTGCCGACCTCGAGGCCGCGGTCGAGCTCGACGGCGAAGGCGTCCATGGAGACCGTGCCGACGACGCGGCGCCGCTCGCCGGCGACGCGAACCTCCGTGCCGGTGAGGTCCCGGCGGAACCCGTCCGCGTAGCCGACCGGGACGATGCCGACCCACGTGTCCCGCTCGGCGATGAAGCGGCGGCCGTAGCCGGTGCTCTCGCCCGGCCGCAGCAGCTTGACCTGGGCGAGGTAGCTCTCCCAGCGCAGCGCCGGCTCGAGGCCGTCGTCCGCCGGGTCGGTATTGAAGGGCGACAGGCCGTAGATGGCGACTCCGCAGCGGGCGGCGTCAAGACGGGCCTCGGGGATGCGCAGCGCGGCGGCGCTGTTGGCAGCGTGCCGGGTCAGGTGCGAGTACGGCTCCGTTGCGACGCGAAAGCGGGCGATCTGCTGCCGCGCGAACGCCTCGTCGCAGTCGGCGGTCGCGAGGTGCGTCATCAGGCCGACGACGCCGTTCCCGGGCGTGACCAGCTCGGAGATGCCCCAGCGGCCCATGCCGCTGTCGAGCTTGAGGTGTGTCCGGACGCCCTCCGGCGCCTCGCCGTCGACGCTGACGAGCTCCAGCCCTGCCCCGCGGGCCGCCGTGAGCTCGCGGCTGAGCCACGGGCCCATGACGAGAATGCGCGCGCCCCGATAGGCGGCGCGCAGCTCGAGGCCCTCGGCGACGGTCGCGACGCAGAGCATCGACGCGCCCGCCTCCAGCGCGGCGCCGGCAACGTCGACGGCGCCGTGGCCGTACCCGTCCGCCTTGACCACCGCCCACACCTCGCTCGTCTGGAGCGCCCGTTGCAACGTCGCGATGTTCCGGCGCACGGCGCCGAGGTCGACGGTGATCTCAGAGCGGTGCATCGAGCGCCTCGGGAAGGGCCTCGACGACGTCGCCGGCGACGAGCCCGCGACGCCGGCCGCTGAACCGCGCGGCGCGCCGGTGCGCGACCGCGCCGGCGGCGGCGGCCAGGCGCGGCTCGACGCCCTTGGCGAGGAAGGCGGCGATGATCCCCGTCAGCACGTCGCCCGTCCCGGCGGCGGCGAGCGCCGGGGCGTTGCCGGAGACGACGAGCGGCCGCTCGCCCGGTGCCCCGACGAGCGTGTCGGCGCCCTTCAGCAGCACGATGCAGCCGAAGCGCTCGACCGCACGGCGCAGCGCGTCGAGGCGGTGCGCGGCGACCCAGCCCGACGGCTCGCCGAGCAGGCGGCCGAGCTCGCCCTCGTGCGGCGTGAGAATCGTCGGCGCGTTCCGCGCGAACGGCTCCAGCTTCCAGAGCGCGTCCGCGTCGATCACGAGGGGCACGTCGAGCGCCGCGAGCACCCGCCGCACGAGCTCCACGGTGCCGTCGCTGCGGCCGAGGCCGGGGCCGAGCGCGACCGCGCGCATGCGCTCGGCCGCCTCGACGACGCTGCCGGCCGCCTCCTCGGTCATCCGCCCCAACCAGTCCTCGGCGACGGGCCGCTTCACGACCTCGACGAGCTGCTGCTCCAGGACGGCGAGGGAGGACACCGGCGCCGCGACGGCGACGTAGCCCGCGTCGGCCCGAAACGCCGCCCGCGCGGCGAGGCAGGCGGCGCCCGTGAGCCCGCGCGAGCCGCCGACGACGAGGACGGCGCCCGCGGTGTACTTGTTGTCGCCCTCGCGCTTCGGCGGGACAAGCCTCAGGATCTCCTCGCGCACGAGCCGGACCGCCGTCTCGCCGCCGGAGAGCCCGATGTCGGCGACGACGACGTCGCCGGCGCGGAAGCGTCCGGGCGCGACGTGGAGCCCGACCTTGGGGCCGTGGAAGGTCACGGTGACGTCGGCGTCGATCGCCGCGCCGGCGACCTCGCCCGTCGAGGCGTCGACGCCCGACGGCACGTCGACGGCGACGACAGGCTTGCCGAGCCGGTTGACCTGCTGGATCAGGCGGGCGGCGCCCGGGCGGGGCTCGCCGGTGAAGCCGGTGCCGAAGATCGCGTCGACGACGACGTCCGGGTCGCCGAGATCCTTGGCCTCGTCCTCCGGCTTCATCTCCACGACGCGCACCTCGCGGTCGGCGGCGAGCAGTCGCGCTGCCACGCGGCCGTCGCCGCCGTTCGAGCCCGCGCCGGCCACGATCGTGATCTGCCGCGCGTCCGGGAAGCGGGCTTCGACGGCCTTCGCGACAGCGGTGCCGGCGCGTTCCATCAGCTCCGGGATGCTCTCGGGGTAGTTCGGGTACTCCTCCTCGGCCGCGCGCATCTCCGCGGCGGTGAAGAGCGGATCAAGGTAGTCAGCCATCGACGACGCAGACCGCGCTCGCCAGCTCGCGGGAGTGGGTCATCGACAGGTCGATCGCGCCGGCGCCGATCTTCTCGGCCCAGGCGCCGACACGTCCGGACAGGGCGACGCCCGGCTTGGGGCGGCCGGCGATCTCGATGTCCTGCCAGGCCCAGAGGCGCGCGACTCCGAACCCGAGGGCCTTGCCGACCGCCTCCTTGCCGGCGAACCGCGCGGCGTAGTGCTGCGCGGGGTTCGGGCGGGAGTCGCAGTAGTCCCGTTCGGCCGCGGTGAAGCAGCGCTCGCGGAAGCGCGGACGCTCGAGCGCGCGGCGCACACGCGCGATCTCGATCAGGTCGACCCCGACGGTGGTCACGGCGCGGGCGCTTCAATGGCAGCCATGGACGGCGATGCTATTCGCGTCACAGGGTCGGTGGCCCTGCCCATGTCTGAGATCGAGCTGCGTTTCTCGCGCTCGAGCGGGCCGGGCGGCCAGCACGCGCAGACCAGCGAGACCCGCGTCGAGGCGGTGTTCGACGTCGAGGCCTCGGCCACGCTGACGCCCGCGCAGAAGACGCGCGTGCTCGAGCGGGTCGGCCCGGTCGTGCGCGCGATCGCGCAGGACGAGCGCAGCCAGGCACGCAACCGCGAGCTGGCGCTGGAGCGGCTCGCCGCGCAGCTGCGCGAGGCGCTGAAGGTGCGGCGTCCGCGGCGCGCGACGAGGCCGACGGCCGGGTCACGGGAGCGCCGGCTCGACGAGAAGAAGCGGCGTGGGACTATCAAGCGGCTGCGGCAGCCGCCTGCCGAATGACCTGATGGAGCTTGAGAACCACATTCACGACGCGATCCGCGACGCGCTCGAGGCGATTCCGGCCGAGGAGCGGGCCGATGTCTACGTCGTCTCGTTGCTGGTCTACGACGAAGAGGACGACCCGCGCAGACCGACGGTCACGGTCGGCTACAACGGCGAATCGGACGTGGCCACTGCGGTCGCCGTGACGGACGAGCAGGAGGCGCGCTGGAACTACGCGTTCTGGCGTCAGAACGAGCTCGCGGTGATCTGCGACACCGCCGGTGACCCGTCCGGCCCTCGGCTACGTGAGGCATGGGCACGGGACCAGGGGCTCTGGTTCGACGTTCCCGCCGGTGAGGATCCGATGTTCGACGAGCGCGGGGAGCCGCTGACCCGGGCGTTCGTCTCGGTCGTCGAGGACGCCGTACGGCGGCTCCACGGAGGCGATGTCGAGCGGGTCTTCGGTCGCTCGCTGCCCGTCCTGATCCACGAGCTCGAGTACTACGACGAGATCGCGGCGCAAAACCTGCGTGCGAATCCGGAGGGCGTCGTGCCACCAGGCTTCGTCGCGTGGTGCCGCGGCGAGTAGCGAAGCTTGACGGCCCCACGCAGTCAGCCGCGACCACCCGGGTCCGACCCCTCAGCAGACGGCCGCTTCGTGGTCGACCCGATCCAGGGCACCCGCCTCGCGCAGCTAGTGGCTGACAGCCACTAACTTGGGGGGCGCCGGCTAGCCGCGAACGCGCGCCACGATGAGCGCGAAGTCGCCGGTGGGGTGCTCCCACCAGGCCGCCGTATCGAATCCGGCTTCCTCCAACTCCTGCTCGAGCCCTTCGCGGCGGAACTTGGCGCTGATCTCGGTGCGGAGGTCTTCCCCGTCCGCGAAGTCGACGTCGAGATCGAGGGCGCCGATGCGCACGCGCTGGTCGCCCTCTGAGCGGAGCAGCATCTCGATCCACTCGTGCTCCGGGTCCCAGCGCGCGACGTGCTCGAAGCGCTCGGGCCGGAAGTCGGCGTCGAGCTCGCGATTGAGGACGCGCAGCATGTTGCGGTTGAACTCGGCCGTGACGCCGGCGCTGTCGTTGTAGGCGGCCTCCAGACGGCCGACGTCCTTGACGAGGTCGGCGCCGAGCAGGAGCGCCTCGCCGGGCTCGAGCGCCTGCGCGACCTCGCGCAGGAAGCGCGCCCGCTGCCCCGGCTCGAGGTTGCCGATCGTGCTGCCGAGGAAGGCCATCATGCGGCGGTGCCCGGCAGGCAGGGCGCCGATGTGGCGCAGGAAGTCGCCGACGACGCCGTGCACCTCGATGCCCGGGTACTCCTCCTCGATGGCCGCTGCGCTCTGGCGCAGCGTCTCCTCGCTGACGTCGAAGGGCACGAAGCGGCGGAGCGACCCGTGCTCGGCAAGCGCGTCGAGCAGGACGCGGGTCTTGTCGGAGGTGCCGGAGCCAAGCTCGATGAGCGTGTTCGCGTCCGTCAGCTCGACGACGTCGAGCGCGTGGTCGCGCAGGAGTTCGCGCTCGCGCTCGGTCGGGTAGTACTCGGGCAGCCGCGTGATCTGGTCGAAGAGCTCCGAGCCGCGCTCGTCGTAGAACCACTGCGGCGACAGGTGCTTGGGCGTCGCCGTCAGACCGGTGACGACATCGTCGTGGAGCGCCTGCTCCCGCTCGGCGGGCGTGTAGAGCACGTCGACGCGCGGCGTCGGCGGCGCGACGGGCCAGGCGCCGTCAGGCATCCCGCGCGCACCGGAAGCCGGCGAACAGCTGGCGCCGGATCGGATAGTCCCAGTTGCGGAAGGTCATGCGCATCGCGGCCGGGTGCGTCGCCCAGGAACCGCCGCGCAGCACCTTGTACTCAGAACCGAAGAACACCTCCGAGTATTCCGCGTACGGGAACGTCTCGAAACCGGGGTAGGCCGTGAAGTCGGACGCCGTCCACTCCCAGACGTCGCCATGGAGCTGCTCGGGGCCCTCGCGGGGAACGAGCCGACCGCCTCCGGGGCGAAGCGAGCGCTCGCGAGATTCGCCTCGCCGGCCGCGGTCGATGCGGCGCGCTCCCACTCGGCCTCGGTCGGCAAGCGCTTGCCCACCCAGCGGGCGTAGGCGTCGGCCTCGTACCAGCAGACGTGCTGCACCGGCTCCTCGGCCGGAAGCGGCTCCCAGTGGCCGAAGCGCCGCCGCGACCAGCCAACGCCCTCGCGCCGCCAGAACGCGGGGTGCTCGAGCGCCTGCTCGCGTACGAACGCCCAGCCGGCCGGATGCCAGAACTGCGGGTCGTCGTAGCCGCCGGCGGCCGCGAAATCGGCGAACTCGGCGTTCGTGACCGGCAGGCGGTCGATCAGGAACGGCGCGAGCTCGACCTCGTGCGCCGGCCGCTCGTTGTCGTAGGCCCATGGCTCGTCGTCGGTGCCCATCACGAACGTGCCGCCGTCGATCGGCACCTCGCCGCCGACCGCCCGGCCGGCGCGCGGCGCGGGCTCGTCCAGCGGGTACGGCTCGTCGCGCAGCTGGAGCGTCTGGAGCATCGTCTCGACGTGCTGGTGCTCGTGCTGGACGAGCATCCCGTAGACGAACGCGCCCTGCAGGAGCCGCTCGCCGCCGTCGAGATCCACCTCGATCGAGCAGCTCGAGCGAGCGGCCGCGGACGTCCTCGCCGAAGCGACGGGCCTCCGCCGGTGTCAGCAGCTCCAGCGCCGCGCGCTCGGAACGCTCGTGCGCGAAGGCGTTGTAGAGGTCGTCGAGCCGGCTGTCGGCGGACGGCGACCCGCCGAGCGCCCGGATCAGCCACAGCTCCTCGAAGTGCGCGCAGTGCGCCAGGTCCCAGACGAGCGGCGACATCAGCGCGGAGTACTGCGCACAGAGCTCCTCGTCGGAGAGCGGCGCCAGGAGGTCGAGCATGCGACGGCGCGCCGCCCCGAGCTCGCGGACGACGTCGGCCTTGCCGGGGGCGGGCCGTCGGGCGACGGCCACGCCGTTGAAGGAGGCCTGACTCACAGGGGCGCGGGGAGCGTAGAGGAACGGGGAGAATCAGGCAACGTGCAGCGAGTTCTCCTCGTGTCACCGACAGAGCGCGACGTCATGGAGATCCGGTCCTCCGGGCTCGACAACCGTTACGAGGTCACGTTCGCAGGGCCTGACCTCGATGCGCTCGAGCGCATCGACGCGCCCGCGCTCGCCGAGGGGCTCGACGGGCTCGAGGCGGACGCGATCGTGTCCTCGAAGGACCGCGGCGCGCTCTTCGCCGCCGCACTGACGGCGCGTCGCCGCCTGCCCGGCCCCACGCCGGCCGCGGTCGCCTCGTGCCAGCACAAGCCGACGGCGCGCCGGCTCCAGCAGCGGGCCGTGCCGGACGCGGTCCCCTGCTGGGACGCGTCCGGCGGCCCGCCGCCGTTCCCGCCGCCGTGGTTCGTGAAGCCGGTGGTAGGCCGCCTCTCGATGGGCGCACGCCGCGTCGATGACCAGCGCGATTTCCCGCTGGTCGAAGGGGACGACGCGTACGCGTCCGGCTGGGAGGCGCTCGCCCGGCTCGGGGGCGTCGACCTCGACGGCCACGGCTGGATCGCCGAGCAGCTGCTCACCGGCGACCCGGTGACCGTCGAGGGATACGTCCATCGCGGGGCGGTCACGATCCTCGGCGTGACCGACTCGGTGATGTACGAGGGAACGCTCAGCTTCGAGCGCTTCGAGTACCCGAGCAGGCTGCCCGTCGAGCGGGTCGACGCCGCGGCCGCAGTCGCGGCGGCGCTCCCGCGCGCGTTCGGCTTCGACGGCGGGTTCTTCAACGTCGAGCTCCTCGTCCCCTCGACGGGCACGCCGGGGCTGATCGAGCTCAACGGCCGCATCGCTTCCCAGTTCGCACCGCTCCTGCGAGCGGTTCACGGGCGCTCGAGCTACGACGCCCTGCTCGCGCTCGCCTGCGGCGAGGATCCGCGCTGGGATCCCGGCCCGCCCGACGGCGTGGCGGTCTCGTACGTGCTGCGCCGCTTCGAGGACGCGTGGGTCGACGAGGTGCCGGAGCCGGAGGACGGCGTCGAGATCCTCGCCCACCCGGGCGAGAACCTGTCGGACGCCTACGCGAACGACCCGGACAGCTTCCGGCTTGCCATCGTGTACGAGACGGGCGAGACGCACACCGAGGCGGTCGAGCGCGCGCGGGCTCGCGCCTCCGCGCTCAGGTTTCGGCTGCAGCCACCCCGGGCGTAGGCGCCTCCTCCTCGACCTCCTGCTCGCCGCGCGCCTCGCGGTTCGAGATGAAGATCGCGCCCACCGCAGCGCCGGCGAACGCGAGTGCCGCGACGACCGCCATGGCGGCACGCCACGCGTCGACCGAGGCCGCATGGAGAGCGGCGTTCGTCTGGTCCTTGGCCAGCGGCGTGCCGCTCGAGCTGCCGCCGTTCGACTGGAACACGATGGTGACGACAAGGCCGACGATCGCGACGGCGAGCAGGTTGCCGATCCGCGAGAAGGTGGTGTTGATGCCGGACGCGATGCCCGCGTACTTCTCGGGGACCGACTTGAGGGCGGTGGCCGTGATCGGGGCGACGAGGATGGCGAGGCCGAGCGAGAAGAGCGCCAGCGCCGGAAGGACGAGGTACCAGACCTTGGCCTTCGTGTCGACGGCCATCAGGAGCAGCGCCGCGCAGCCGAGCAGCCCCGGCCCGATCGTCAGGTAGAGCCGAGGGCCGTTCCTGTCGGCCAGCGCCCCAAACTTGGGCGCGAGCAGGATCATCAGGACGGTCGTCGGCGCGAGGATCACACTCGTCAGGAACGGCGAGTAGCCGAGGAACTGGATGTAGAGCGTCACGTAGACGAGCCACGCACCGATCGCCGCGTAGACCAGGAACGTCGCGGCGTTCGAGGCCGCGAAGTTGCGGATACGGAAGAGCTCGAGCGGAAGCATCGGGCTCTCCTTGCGGTGCTCCACGACGAGGAAGGCGATCAGGGAGGCAGCCGCGACGCCGATCAGCCACCAGTAGTCGGCGAAGCCGTGCCGTGCGCCCTCCACGAGCGCATAGGTCAGTGTCCCGATGCCGACCGCGATGAGTGCGGCTCCCGGAACGTCGAGCCGCTGCGTCCCCCCGCTTGCCTCCTCCCGCCTGCACTCCCCCGCGCGCGCGAACCAGACCGTCGCCACGGCGACCGGCAGGTTGATGAGAAAGATCCAGCGCCAGGAGGCCCACTCCACGAGCGCTCCCCCGATGGGTGGTCCGGCGATCGTGACGACGCCGGTGAACGACGTCCAGAGGCCGACGGCGCGGCCCGCGTCCTTGCCGTACGCCTGGCGGAGGAGCGCCAGGCTGTTGGTCGTGACGAAGGCGCCGCCGATCCCCTGCAGCGTGCGCGCGGCGATCAGCACGCCCCCGTTCGGGGCGACCGCCGCGAGCAGCGACGCGAGCGCGAACACCCCGACGCCCACCGTGAAGACCTCGCGCCGGCCGCGCCGGTCGCCGACGGCGCCGGCGACGAGGTACAGCGACGCGAGCGCGAGCGAGTACGACAGGTAGATCCACTGCTCGCCGGCAAGACCGAGGTTCAGGTCCTTCTCGATCGTCGGCAGCGCGACGATCACCACCGTCACGTCGAGGAAGGCGAGCGACGACCCGAGGATCGTCGCGATCAGCGTCAGCCGCCGCCGCTGTGCCTCCGTGCGAGCCACTGGTGAGCAGGAGGATACGGTGTCGGGGTGATCGAGTCACTCCACGTTGCGACCGGAGCGGCGATCGGGGAGGCCACCGGCTCGCGCCTCTGGGCGGCCGTGCTCGGCCCGGTCTCGCATTTCCTCGGCGATCTGACGCCGCACGACGACATCCCGTCGGACACATTCGAGACGGTCAGCGGCATCCTCGCCGGGCTCTGGGTCGTCCACCGCCGCGGGCTCTTCTCGCCGGCCGCGATCGGCGCGATGTTCGCGACGCTGCCGGACTTCGAGCACCTGCTGCGGCCGGCGAGGCCGGGGCGGCGGCAGCTGTTCCCGACGCACCGCTACGCGCGGCTGCACCAGCGCGGCGGGCTGCCCGCGTGGCTCCAGCTCGGGGCGGCGGTTGCGATCCTCGTCGCGCTCGACCGCGACTAGGCGCGGCTACTCGACGGTGACGGTCTTCGCCAGGTTGCGCGGCTGGTCGACGTTCAGCCCGCGCAGGCGCGCGATCCGGTAGGCGAGCAGCTGCAGCGGCACCACGGCGAGCACCGCCTGCAGGAACGCGGGCGACGTCGGCACGTAGATGACGTCGTCGGCGTGGTGCTGGATGTCCTCGTTGCCGTCGGTCGCGATCGCGATCACGTGCGCGCCGCGCGCGCGCACCTCCTGGATGTTCGAGACGATCTTGTCGTAGACGTGGATGTTCGTCGCCACGACGACGACCGGCGTGTCCTCGTCGAGCAGCGCGATCGGGCCGTGCTTCATCTCGCCGGCCGAGTACGCCTCGGTCGGGATGTACGAGATCTCCTTCAGCTTCAGCGCGCCCTCGAGCGCGACCGGCAGGCCGATGTGGCGGCCGAGGTAGAGGAAGAACGGCCTGTCGAGGTAGCGCTGGGCGATCTCCTCGATCGGGTGGTCGCCGTCGAGGAACTGCTCGATCTTCTCCGGCAGCTCGTAGACCTCGTCGAGGATGAAACGGATGCTCGTCCGGCGGCAGCGTCTCGCGCACCTGGCCAGCTTCAGCGCGACCAGGAAGAGCAGCGCGACCTGCGCCGTGAACGTCTTCGACGCGGCGACGCCGACCTCGAGCCCGCACGCGCGTGTAGAGCGACGAGTCGACCTCGCGCGTGATCTGCGAGCCCATCATGTTCGTGATCGCGACCGTGCGCGCGCCGAGCTCCTGGGCGAGCTTCATGCGCGCCGATCGTGTCGCGCGTCTCGCCGGACTGGGAGATGCCGATCACGAGCGTGTCCGGGTCGAGCACCGGGTTGCGGTAGATCCACTCGGAGGCGATGTCCTGCTCGACCGGGACCCGCGCCCACTCCTCGATCACGTAGCGCCCGACGACGGCCGCGTGGTACGCGGTGCCGCACGCGAGGATGACGATGCGGCGGATGTTCGCGAGCTCCTCGTCCGACAGGCCGAGCCCCTCGAGCTCGAGCCGGCCGTGGCGGACGCGGTCGCCGATCGTCTCCGCGACGGCCTCCGGCTGCTCGTAGATCTCCTTGAGCATGAACGTCTCGTAGCCGCCCTTCTCGGCGCCCTCGTCGTCCCAGTCGAGCTCGATCAGCTCGCGCTCGACGGGCCGGCCGTCGCGGGCGACGAACTCGGCGCCCGCCGGCGTGATGCGACGATGTCGCCGTCGTCCGGGAACTGGACGTCGCGCGTCTCGCGCAGGAACGCGGCTGCGTTCGACGCGAGGAACGTCTCGCCCTCGCCGATCCCGACCACGAGCGGCGACTGCAGCCGGGCGCCGACGAGCACGCCCGGGTGGTCGCGGTGGATCACGACGAAGGCGAAGTGGCCCTCGAGCTCGGCGACCGCGAGGCGCATCGCCTCGAGGAGGTCGCCGTCGTAGTGCTCCTCGATCAGGTGGGTGACCGTCTCGGCGTCGGTCTCGGACGTGAACATGTGGCCCTTCGCGATCAGCCGCTCGCGCAGCTCGCGGTAGTTCTCGACGATGCCGTTGAGGACGATCGCGACCTTGCCCGTCGTCCGCCGGCGAGCGGGTGCGCGTTGCGCTCGGTGACGCCGCCGTGGGTCGCCCAGCGCGTGTGGCCGAGCCCGGTGCGTCGCTGCGAGCCGTTCTGGGCGGCGGCCGCCTCCTTCAGGTTGGAGAGGTTGCCGACGGCGCGGATGTAGTGGAGCCCGTCGTCCTCGAGGAGCGCGATCCCGGCGGAGTCGTAGCCGCGGTACTCGAGACGCTCGAGCCCGTGGAGCAGCAGGGCCTTGCACTCACGGCGGCCCGACGTATCCGATGATCCCGCACATTCGAGTCCTCCTGTCGCGGCTGCCGAAGCCTCCCAGAAAGCGCAAAAGCCCGGTTCCGCGAATCCCCGGCGTCGGGGTGATGCTAACCGAGCTCTCGCCGGACGAGATGGGCGATGCTACCACAGAGGTCGCGCGCCTCCTCCTCGTCTCGGCCTCGACCAGCACCCGGACGACGGGCTCCGTGCCCGACGGACGAACGAGGATCCGGCCGCCTCCGTCGAGCTTCGCGTTGAGCGCCTCGACCTCCTCCGCGGACGGCCGGCGTGCAGCTCGCGGCGGGCCACGCGGACGTTCTCCTTCACCTGCGGATAGCGCGGCATCACGGCCGCCGCCTCGGCCAGCGAGCGGCCGTCGAGCGCGCCGCAGAGGAGCAGCGCTGCGGCCAGGCCGTCGCCGGTGACGTGGCCGTCGAGGTAGATCAGGTGACCCGACTGCTCGCCGCCGAGCACGCCGCCCTCGCGGTCGCAGCGCGTCGAGGACGTAGCGGTCGCCGACGTCGGTCGTGACGACGCGGATGCCGTGCTCGTCCATCAGCCGGTGGAAGCCGAGGTTGGTCATCATCGTGACCGCGACGAGGTCGACGCCGAGCGCGAGCGCGAGCACCGCGAGGATCTGGTCGCCGTCGAGCGGCGCGCCGGCGCTCGTCGACGGCGAGCATGCGGTCGCCGTCGCCGTCGAACGCGACGCCGAGGTCGAGGCCGTCGCTCTCGCACGCGTCGCGAGAGCAGCGCGAGGTCGGTCGCACCGCAGCCGACGTTGATGTTCGACGCCGTCCGGGTGGTCGGCGACGGCGACGACCTCGGCGCCGAGCCGCTCGGAACGCCTCCGGGCGCGATCGCCGAGTAGGCGCCGTTCGCGCAGTCGACCGCGATGCGAAGCCCGCTCGAGGTCGGTGCCGAAGTGCTCGACGACGTGCGTCGACGTAGCTGTCGAGCGCGACCTCGACGCGGTCGATGCTGCCCGGCTCCGTCGCCGGCGGCGCGTCGAGCAGCGCCTCGATCTCCTCCTCCTGCGCGTCCGAGAGCTTGTGGCCCTGCCCGGTCGAAGAGCTTGACGCCGTTGTACTCGGGCGGGTTGTGGGACGCCGAGATGACGACCCCGAGGTCGAGCGCGAGCAGCGCGACCGCCGGCGTCGGCAGCACGCCGCCGAGCACGGCGTTCCCGCCGGCGGCGACGACGCCGCGAGCGAACGCCTCCTCGAGCTCGGGGCCGGACCCACGCGTGTCGCGGCCGACGAAGACGCGACCGCCGCCCGGACCAGCGGCGTCACGGCGCTGCCCGAGCTGCTCGACCAGCTCAGGCGTGAGCGTCTCGCCGACGACGCCGCGAACGCCGTCGGTTCCGAAGTACCTACGGCTCACGGGCCGGCGGAGCCCTACTAACCATCTCGCGCAGCGAGATGGCCGGCTAGCGCTTGCGAGAACTGCGGCGCCTTGCGCGCCTTGTGCAGGCCGGCCTTCTTGCGCTCGACCATGCGGGCGTCGCGGGTCAGGAAGCCCTCGCGCTTGAGCATGACGCGCAGCTCCGGATCGGCCTCGACGAGCGCACGGGCGATGCCGTGCCGGACGGCACCCGCCTGGCCGCTCGGCCCGCCGCCGTGCACGCGCACGCGCAGGTCGTAGGTTCCCTCCAGCCCGGCCATCTTGAACGGGGCCATGACCGTGCGTCCGGTGCGTCACGCGCGGGAAGTAGTCCTCGACGGTGCGGCCGTTGACCCAGGTGTCGCCGTCGCCGGGCCGCAGGATCACGCGCGCGACCGAGGTCTTGCGCTTGCCGGTGCCGAGGTACTGCGCGGTGCTGGGACATCTAGTTCCTGACCTCCAGAGGTTGTGGCGACTGCGCCTCGTGCGGATGCTCCGGCCCGGCGTAGACCTTCAGCTTGCCGAGCTGCGCACGGCCGAGGCGGTTGCGCGGGAGCATGCCCTTGACCGCCTTGCGGATGACCTCGGTCGGGCGGCGCTCGAGCTGCTCGCGCAGCGTCCGCGACTGGAGCCCGCCGGGGTAGCCGGAGTGGCGGTGGAACATCTTCTGGTCGAGCTTCTGGCCGGTGACCGAGATCTTCTCGGCGTTCACGACGACCACGAAGTCACCGGTGTCGACGTGCGGCGTGTACTCGGGCTTGCGCTTGCCGCGCAGGGTGTCCGCGATCTGCGTCGCGAGACGGCCGAGGGTCTGCCCCTCGGCGTCGACGACGTACCAGTGGCGCTCGACGTCGCCCGGCTTTGCATTCCAAGTCTTCATTGCACAGAAAAGAGCGGACCACGAGTCCGCCGGCGGCCGATTGTAGCAGCGCTACGCGGGTTCCAGGGTCGGCGCGGGCTCGCGCCGGAAGACCAGCAGCACGAGCGCCGGGACGACCGCCATCAGCGTCCCGCCGACCGCCAGGCCGACCGTGCCGAGGCCGGTGAACGCAGCCCCACCGACGAGCACGAGCACGGCCGCGGTCATCGACGCGACGAGGTCGGAGAAGCCGATCAGCCGCCCGCGCTCGTTCACGCCCGCGAGCGTCGACCAGCTCTGCCGTGGCCGCCACGTACGAGAAGCTCCAGCCCAGCCCGAGGCCGAACAGCGCCACCGACATGCCGACGATGGAGTCGAGCCACACGAGTGCGAGCGTGGAGGCGGCCATGAGCGTGAGCCCGGCGGTGATCGCACGCTGCCGGCCCATGCGGTCGACGAGGTCGCCGACGACGATGACGAGCCCGAACATGCCGACGATGTGCGCGCTGATGATCCGGAAGACCTCGCCCTGCGCGTGCCCGTGGTCGATTGCGACGTAGCCGGAGAGGTTCATCACCGAGGCCATCACGGCGAAGCTGGTCACGGCCGCGAGCAGGGCGAGCGGGACGCCCGGCCGGCGGAGGATCTCCTTCAGCGGCGAGGCGGCAACCGTCGAGTCGCCGTGCTGCCTGGCGATCGTCGAGGGATCGGGCCGCACGAAGAACGCGATCACGAGCCCCGCCACGAGGAACGCCCCGGCCGCAAGCCACGGTACGACGAGGTCGTCGGCGGTCAGGTGCTTGCCGGCGAACATGGGGCCGAAGACGAACGGCCCGAGCACCGCGCCGATGACCGAGCCGAACAGGACGTACGACATCCCGCGCGCCCGGCGGTCGGGCGGGTACATCTCGGCCGCGGCCGCCCGCGACAGCTGGACGACGCCGCCGCAGCCGCCCGCGAGCGCCAGGCCCGGCAGGACGAGCGTCCACGTGCCGACCGCGCAGCCCGCCGCCGTGATCGTGCAGCCCACGATGCCGGCGAGGAAGCCGAGGCGGATGATCGGCATCCGGCCGTAGCGGTCCATCGCCCGGCCGGCCGGGCCTGCGGCCAGCGCGGCCGAGACGAGGAAGATCGCCGGGCCGAGCCCGAGGATCCCCTTCACCCCGGTGACGAGGACGAGCGTCACCGTCGCGACCGCGACGGACAGCTGGAACATTCCCGACAGGCAGACGAGCCCGGATGCGAGCAGCACGACGTTGCGGCGAACCGGGTACTCGCTCACCGGAGCACTTCTACCAGCCCCTCCCGGAACGCCTGGGCGCCGCCGTGCGAGGGATGGCGGATGCCGGGCAGCCCGAGCGCACGCTCCGCGACGCGGCCGACCGGGACGACGCGGCGCCCCCGGGCCAGCTCGGCGACGAACCGGGCGCCCGCTTCGACCTCGCCGCGCGTGGGCGGCCGGTTCGACGCGGGCCGGCCTGCCCGGTGCGGGTGCGTCGGGACGGCGTTCCACAGCAGCACGTCGTCATCGGCGCCGAGCTCGGCGAGCACACGGTGGACGATGGTCGCGGTCGCCTCGGCCGGACCGTGACCGGTCAGCTGGCGCTCGGACGTGAACGGCAGGCCCGAGATGCGCGCGCCGCGGTAGCCGGCGGCCTCGCCGACGAGCAGCACGCGGGCGCCGGCGCGGGACGAGAGGTACCGTCGCAGGCGACGGCACCGGGCGTCGGCGCCCCGCCCGTCGCGGTAGAAGTTGAAGGTCTCGCCGATCCGCGCCGCTGCCAGTCTCGTGACCATGTCCGACATCGACGTTCGCACTCTGACGGACGGCGGCCAGACGGCCGAGACCGTCGCGGGCTGGATCGCGGAGTTCATCCGCGGCGCGCAGCGGACGCTCGACCTCGCGCAGTACGACTTCCACCTCGGGGCGATGACGGCGCCCATCGTCGCGGCCGCGTTCGCAGACGCCGTCGCGCGCGGGGTCGCGATCCGCATCGTCTACGACGTCGACAGCGCCATCCCGGTGCCCGTCCCGCCGCCGCCCGAGCCCGACACGCGCTTCATCGCGTCGCTCGGCGTCCAGTCGCGCGCGGTCGCCGGCATCCCCGACCTGATGCACCACAAGTACGTCGTCCGCGACGGCGCGACCGTCTGGACGGGGTCGCTGAACTGGACGGACGACTCGTTCTCACGCCAGGAGAACATCGTCGCGATCGTGCAATCGGAGCTGCTCGCGCGCGCCTTCACACTCAACTTCGACGAGCTCTGGACGAAGGACGCGGTCGCGCAGACGGGCAGGGTCGAGCCGCGCAAGGTCGAGATCGGCGCCGCTGAGGTGCGGCCCTGGTTCACGCCCGGGTACGGCGAGGAGATCGCGCACCGGATCGCGCGGGCGGTCGGGAAGGCGAAGCGCCGCGTCCGGCTGCTCTCACCGGTGCTGACGAGCGGCCCCGTGCTGGGGACGCTGGCCGAGGCCGCGTCCGAGAACCGCGTCGACCTGGCCGGGTGCCTCGACGCCACCCAGATGCAGGACGTGCTCAAGCAATGGGGGGCAACCGGCTCGGTGACCTGGAAGCTGCCGCTCCTGCTCGCGGTCGTCCCGGGCCGGTTCTCCGGCAAGGCGTCGACGCCGTGGAACCGCTCGGGCAGCCCGCACGACTTCATGCACGCGAAGGTGCTCGTCGCCGACGACACCGTGTTCCTCGGGAGCTACAACCTCTCGCGCTCGGGCGAGATGAACGCCGAGAACGTGCTCGAGATCGAGGACGCCGGGCTCGCCGAGCGGATGGCCGCCTTCGCCGACGAGGTGCGGGCGAGCTACCCGGCGATGACGCTGCAGTTCCTCAGCCGTCCCAGGAAACCAGGTCGTCGAGGGGGACGCGGCGGCGCGTGAGCCGACTGCTCTGCACGGCGTCGTCGCCCTGGCCGGAAGGGTGGCCGATGGTCAGGACGCAGACGAAGTGGACGTCCTCCGGCATGCCGACGAGCTCCCGTAGCGCCGGGACGTCCTCGGGCAGGACGCCGAAGACGCCGGTGACGAGGCCCTCGTCGAGCGCGGCCAGCTGGACGAGCATGAAGAGCGCGCCGGCGTCCACGTACCAGTAGGGCGCGGGCCAGCCGATCTCCTCGCCGTCGGACAGCTTGTCCGGCTGCCGGTACCGCTCGTGGTAGCTCTCCTCGCGGACGCCGACGACCACGTGGACCGGCGCCGCGGAGATCCAGCGCTCGAGCCCGGCCGCCGCGTACTCGTCCTCGCCGGCGAGCTGACCGATCGCCTGCCGCGTGGCCGGCGCGGTGACGACGTAGAGGCGATGTCCCTGGCTGAACCCTGCGCTCGGCGCGTGCCGGACCGTGCCGACGATCCGCTCGACCGTCTCGCGCGGGACGGGCTCGTCCGAGTACGAGCGCACCATGCGGCGGCGGCGCAGGAGCTCGCGGAACTCCATGGTCGCGACCCTACCCGTACGCTCCGCGCGTGAAGCTCGTCCCAACGCTCCTCGCGGGCGCAGCGCTCGTCGCGGCCGGCGTGCTTGCCTGGAAGCGGCGTTGGGTGTTGGCCGGCGTCGCCGTCGTCGCGGCGGCCGGGCTCGCCGTCTTCGCCAGCGTCGAGCTGCCGAGCGTCGAGACGATCCTCACCGACCTCGGCTCGCGGCTCGGCAACTGGACGTATCTCCTCGTCGGCGTGCTCGCCTTCCTGGAGACGTCGGCGTTCGTCGGGCTGATCGCGCCGGGCGAGGTCGCCGTCGTGTTCGGCGGCTTCGTGGCCGGGCAGGGTGCGATCAACGCGGTCGTGCTCTGGCTGATCGTCTGGTTCTGCGCTGCGGCCGGCGACTCGACCGGCTACGTGCTCGGGCGGAAGCTCGGCCGGAGCTGGGCGCTGCGCTACGGCGAGCGCGTCGGCGTGACCGCCGGCCGCTTCGACGCGGTCGAGCGCTTCTTCCTGCGCCACGGCGGCAAGACGATCCTGATCGGCCGCTTCATCGGCTTCTTCCGCTCGCTCGGCCCGTTCGTGGCCGGCAGCGCGCGCGTCCCGTACGGCCGCTTTCTCGCCGCCTCGGTCACAGGCGCCGGGCTCTGGAGCGCCGTGTTCGTCGGCCTCGGCTACGTCTTCTACAGGAGCTTCCAC
Source organism: uncultured Thermoleophilia bacterium (assembly GCA_963817375.1). Classification (GTDB taxonomy): domain Bacteria; phylum Actinomycetota; class Thermoleophilia; order Gaiellales; family Gaiellaceae; genus JACVRM01. Next base: position 421,857 of record CAWFOB010000005.1, read on the forward strand.
CGCGCGTTGCACTACGTGCAGCAGGGGAACACGGTGTTCGGTGCCCTCGTCGTTCTCGCGGCGGCCGGCTACGGCCTCTACCGGCTCTGGCATAGCCCGGACGCCCGGGCACGCGTCCGCAAGCTGCTCGGCCGCATCATCGGCCGCGAGGACATGGAGGACATGGAGGCGCTGCGCGACCGCGATCCCTGATCCGAAAAGCAGCCGCGGCCGCCGCCGGGAAACCCGACTAGCGGCTTACTCCCACTCGATCGTCGCGGGCGGCTTCGACGAAAGGTCCAGGCAAACCCTGTTGACCGTTGCAACCTCGTTGATGATCCGGCTCGAGATCGTCTCGAGCAGGTCGTAGGGCAGGCGCGCCCAGTCGGCGGTCATCGCGTCCTCCGACGTGACGGCGCGGATGACGATCGGGTACGCGTACGTGCGCTCGTCGCCCTGCACGCCGACCGAGCGGATCGCCGGCAGCACCGCGAAGCTCTGCCACAGGTCGCGGTACAGGCCGACGCGGCGGATCTCCTCCTGCAGGATCGCGTCCGCCTCGCGCAGCGTCTCGAGGCGCTCCTCGGTGACGTCGCCGATGATCCGGATCGCCAGCCCCGGGCCGGGAAACGGCTGCCGCCAGACCATGCGCTCGGGCAGGCCGAGCTCCTCGCCGACGCGGCGCACCTCGTCCTTGAACAGGAGGCGCAGCGGCTCGACCAGGTCGAGGTCCATCTCCTCCGGCAGCCCGCCGACGTTGTGGTGCGACTTGATCGTCGCCGCCGTGCCGGCCTGGACGCCGCCGAGCCCACCCGACTCGATCACGTCCGAGTAGAGCGTGCCCTGCACCAGGAAGCGCACGTCGCCGAGGCGCTTCGCCTCGGCCTCGAACACGCGGATGAACTCCTCACCGATCGCGCGGCGCTTGTCCTCCGGGTCGGTCACGCCCTCGAGCCGGGCCAGGAAGCGCTCCTTCGCGTCCACGTGGACGAGCGGGACGTGGAAGTGGCCGCCGAAGGTCTCGACCACCTGCGGGGCCTCGTCCTTGCGCAGCAGCCCGTGGTCGACGAACACGCACGTGAGCTGGTCGCCGATCGCCTTGTGCACGAGCAGCGCTGCGACGGCCGAGTCGACGCCGCCGGAGAGCCCGCAGATCACCTTCGCCGAGCCGACCTGCGCGCGGATGCGCTCGACCTGCTCCTCGATGACCGCGGCTGGCGTCCAGGTCGCGTCGCGCCTTGGCGACCTCGTAGAGGAAGTTCTTCAGGAGCTCGGTGCCGTGCTCGGTGTGCAGCACCTCGGGATGGAACTGAACGCCGTAGAGGCCGCGCTCCGCCGCCTCGAATGCCGCGATCGGCGTCGACGGCGAGCCGGCCGTCACCGTCGCGCCCTCCGGCGGCGCGGTGACCGAGTCGCGGTGGCTCATCCAGACGGTCTCCTCCGGGGGCAGCCCGGCGAAGAGCGCGCCGCCGGTCGCCCGCAGCTCGGTGCGCCCGAACTCCGACGCACCCGTGCGCTCGACGGCTCCGCCGAGGTCGAGCGCCATGAGCTGCATGCCGTAGCAGATGCCGAGCGTCGGCACGCCCAGCTCGTAGAGCGCCGGGTCGATCCTCGGCGCGCCGTCCGCGTAGACCGAGGCCGGGCCGCCGCTGAGCACGAGCGCGCGCGGCCGGCGCGCGCGCACCGCCTCGACACCCGTCGCGAAGGGGACGAGCTCCGAGTAGACGCGGCACTCGCGGATGCGGCGCGCGATCAGCTGGGAGTACTGGCCGCCGAGGTCGATGACGAGGACCGGGCGTTCCTCGACGCCGTCGCGCGCCTCCTCGAGCGGTGCCACCTCAGCGACGGTAATTCGGAGCCTCCTTGGTGATCGTCACGTCGTGGGGATGGCTCTCGCGCAGGCCGGCGCCGGTGATGCGAACGAAGCGCGCGTCCTTGAGCTCCTCGATCGTCGCCGCGCCGGTATAGCCCATCGCCTGGCGCAGGCCGCCGACGAGCTGGCGCAGCACGGTGCGTACCGGGCCCTTGTACGGGACGCGCCCCTCGACGCCCTCGGGGATGAGGTCTGCGCTGTCCTCGACGTCGCCCTGGAAGTAGCGGTCCTTCGAGTAGCCGCGCGCCTTCATCGCGCCCAGCGAGCCCATGCCCCGGTACTCCTTGTAGCGCTCGCCGCCGGCGAGGACGACCTCGCCCGGCGACTCGTCCGTGCCGGCGAGCAGCGAGCCGAGCATGACCGTGTCGGCGCCGGCGCCGATCGCTTTCGCGATGTCGCCGGACATCGTGATCCCGCCGTCTGCGATGACGGTGACGCCGTGCCGCGCCGCCACCGCCGCGGTGTCGAAGATGGCTGTGACCTGCGGCACGCCGACGCCGGCGACAACGCGGGTCGAGCAGATAGACCCGGGTCCTTGCCCGGCCTTCAGTGAATCGGCCCCCGCATCGATGAGCGCTTCCGCCGCTTCTGCAGTCGAGATGTTCCCGGCAACCAGGTCGACATCGAACTGGCCTTTCAGCGTCCGGGTCATTCCCAGAACTCCGTCCGAGTGCCCATGCGCGGTGTCCAGGACGAGGGCGTCGACGCCGGCCTCCACGAGCGCACCGGCACGGTCGACCGCATCTGGCCCGACGCCGACCGCAGCGGCGACGCGGAGCCGTCCCTGCTCGTCCTTGGTCGCGTGCGGGTAGTCGATGCGCTTCTGGATGTCCTTGACGGTGATCAGGCCCTTGAGGCGCCCGTCCGCGTCGACAACCGGGAGCTTCTCGATGCGGTGCTCGCCGAGGATCGCCTGCGCCTGCTCGAGCGTCGTCCCGACCGGTGCCGTGATCAGGTTCGCGGCCGTCATCAGGGCGCTCACGGGAACGTCCGCCTCGTCGCGGAAGCGGAGGTCGCGATTCGTGAGGATCCCGACCAGCCGCCCCTCCACGTCGACGATCGGGACGCCGGAGATGCGGTAGCGCTCCATCAGCTCGAGCGCCTCCGTCACGCGCGCGTCCGGGCCGAGGGTGACCGGCTCGCCGATCATCCCGGACTCCGAGCGCTTCACCCGGTCGACCTCGGCCACCTGAGCCTCGATCGGCAGGTTGCGGTGCAGGACGCCGATCCCGCCCTCGCGCGCCAGTGCGATGGCCAGGCGCGACTCGGTGACCGTGTCCATGGCGGCCGAGACGATCGGGATCGCAAGCGTGATGCGCGGCGTCAGCCGCGTGGCGGTCGACACGTCCGCAGGCAGCACGTCCGAGGCGGCCGGCTCCAGCAGCACGTCGTCGAAGGTGAGGCCCTCGCGGACGAACTTGCGGCCGGCGGCGACCAGGCGCTCGACGTCCTCGGGCCGGAGGTCAATGTCCACAGAGCACCCCCCTGAGACGCGAAAACCCAGGCGCCGCGGGGCTGCCTGGGCTCTGGATGTCACTTGCAGTACGGACGTTCAACGGTCGAGCGATCCTACCACCCTGTTACGACGGCACGGGCTCACGCTCGGAGACCTCGACCGCGCCGGCGAGCCGCGTCGCCTCCCGCGGGTCGAAACGGCCCGCGCCCACCTCGAGCGTCGACGCGGTGCCGGCGGCGACCGCCGCGCGCAGGGCTTCGTCGGCCGTTCGCCCGGCGGCGCGCGCGGCCAGGAACCCGGCCAGCAGGACGTCGCCCGACCCGACTGCCGACACGACCTCGACCTGCGGCGCCGACGCCTGCAGCAGGCGCCGCGAGCGCTCCTCGCGCAGCAGCGCGTAGCAGCCGGTCGTCTCGGTGATCAGCACGTTGCGGGCGCCCATCTCGCCGATCAGGCCGAGCGCGGTGAGGAAGTCCTCGTCGTCCGAGAACTCCTGCCCGACGAGCGCCTCCGCCTCGCGCTGGTTCGGCGAGACGATCGTCGGCTCGGCCTCGACGCCGAGCCGCAGGGGCTCGCCCTCGCAGTCGAGCACCGTCTGGACACCGCGGCGCGAGAGGTCGCGGATCGCCTCGGCGTAGAAGCCGATGTCGACGCCGCGCGGCAGCGAGCCGGCGAAGACGACGTACTCGGCCGAGCTGGACAGGTAGCGCAGCTTGTCGCGCAGCACGTCGAGCTCGTGCTGCTCGACCTGCGGCCCCCATTCGTAGATCTCGGTGAACGAGTTCGCCATCGGGTCGACGACGGCCGTCGACGTGCGCGAGTTGTCGGTGATCTGGACGAAGTCGTGCAGGATCGACTCGCTGACGAGCTCCTGGAGGATGCGCTGGCCCGTGCCGCCGCCGGCGAGCCCTGTCGCCACGACGGGGACGTCGAGCCGCTTGAGCGCGCGGGCGATGTTGACGCCCTTGCCGCCCGCCAGCGACAGGCTCGCGCTGGCGCGGTGACGCTGGTCGAGCTGGAGGTTCGGGACGGTGAGCGTGCGGTCGAGCGCCGCGTTCAGGGTGACGGTGACGATCACGGAAGCCACCCCGCGATCGTTTTCCCGACCCGCTTCGCATACCAGCGGGCGCGCGCCGCGACGCCCGGGTAGGACACGGACTTGGCAGCCACGAGCGGCGCGGTGGCGACGAGCCGGTGATGGTCGTAGACGCGCACGACGCCGAACTGCTCCCCGCGCGTGACCGGCAGCGCCACCACGGTGGGCGCCACCACCTCCTCACGCAGTCGGCGCCCGACCCGCACAGAGCTGCGGACGCGGTGCTCGGCGACCAGCTTGACGGGGCCGCGCGCGAACGGGGCGGCCGCGGTCGCGTAGACGCGGTGGGGCCCGATCAGCGTCGTCACGCGGTAGCGGGAGAGGCCCCACCGCAACAGCTTCGCGAGGTCGTCGTTGCGCTCCGAGCGCGTCGGCTCACCGAGGATCGTGGCGTAGACCGTCAGGCCCTGCCCGCGCACGGCCGCGACCTGGCACCAGCCCGCGTTTCCCGTATGGCCGGTCTTGACGCCGATCACGCCGGGGAACGTGCCCAGCAGGTCGTTCCAGGTGGACAGGTGCCGCCCACCGGCGATCGTCGCCGAGCGCATCCGCACCGTCTGGCGTACGAACGGCTTGTTCATCAGCACGCGGCCGAGCAGCGTCAGGTCGCGCGCGCTCGAGTAGTGACCAGGCGCATCGAGGCCGTCCGGGCGCACGAAGTGCGTGTCGCGCAGGCCGAGCTGGCGCGCACGGCGGTTCATCATCGCGACGAAGCGCGTGCGGTCGCCGTGGCTGACGTAGTCGGCAAGCGCGACCGCGGCGTCGTTCGCGCTCTGGATCAGCGCGCCCTCGACGAGGTCGCGGACGGTCAGCCGGTCGCCCTTGTGCAGGTAGATGCTCGAGCCGCCGGGCGAGACGCCGGGGCCGACGGTGACGGTGGCGCCGAGCCTCGCATGCTCGAGCGTCAGGAGCACTGTCATGAGCTTGGTGATGCTCGCCATCGGCAGGCGCTCGCGGGCGTGGTAGGCCGCGATCGTCTCGCCGGTCGACGCGTTCTCGATGAAGTACGCGCGCGCATGCACGGACGGGGGCGCTGCAACCGCCGGGGCGGCGAGCGCGAGCGCGGCGACGAAGGCCGGGACGATGATGCGGATTCGCAAGGGGCTCTCCAGGTGCTGCGCCGGAGAGGCTACCTACCAGCCGGAGGCAGCCTGAATCTCGGCGCGGAGCCGGGCGGCCTCGGCGGCCGCGGCGGCCCGCCAGTCGGCGTCGCCCTGCCGGGCGGCGTAGATGATCGAGCGCGACGCGGCGACGAGCGCGCTCGCCGGCCCGCTCGTGAACGCGCGCGCGACGTCGGCGGCGTTCGCGCCCTGGGCGCCGACGCCGGGCAGCAGCATGATCGCGCGCGGCATCAGCCGCCGCGCCTCGCCGATCGCCCGCGGATGCGTCGCGCCGACCACGGCGCCGATGCTCGAGAGCCCGCGCTCGCCGACGATGTCCTCGCCCCACTCGTTCACGTGGGACGCAACGTGGTGCCAGAGCGGCCGGCCGTCCGAGAGCTGCGCGTCCTGCACGTCCGCGGAGCCGGCGTTCGAGGTCTTGACGAGGCAGAAGATGCCGCCGCCGTCGCGCCGGCAGGCGGCAAGGAACGGCTCGATCGAGTCGCGGCCGAGGTACGGGTTGACGGTCAGCGCGTCTGCGAGCGGGACGCCGTCCTCGCGCGGCTCGAGGAAGGCGGCTGCGTACGCACGCGCCGTCGACGCGATGTCGCCGCGCTTGGCATCCGCGACGACGAGCAGGCCGGCGGTGCGCACGTACGCGCAGACGCGCTCGAAGACCTCGATGCCCGGCGCGCCGAGCGCCTCGAAGAAGGCGATCTGCACCTTCACGCCGACGACGTACGGCGCGACCGCGTCGACGATCGCGCAGCAGAACCGCTCGACCGCGAGCGCCGAGTTGGCCCCGCCGCCGAGCTCGATCGGCAGCAGCTCGACGCGCGGGTCGAGCCCGACGAGCAGCTGCGACTGCTTGCGGTCGACGGCATCGGCGACGCGGTCGCCGAACGGGACGGTCGAGACGGCAGGCCCTGCCGGCGCGTCCTGCGCCATCACGGAACCGTAGTGCGAGGAAGGGGCCGGCGGGGGACCGGATCGCCCCCCGCTCGATACCCCTGAAATCGCCAGCGGGGACCTAGGACTTCAGCGCCTGCTTGAGGCTGCTGCCCGCCGAGAAGCGCGGGACGGTCGCGGCAGGTATGTGGACTTTCTGGCTCGGATTCCGTGGATTGACGCCTTCGCGTGCCGCACGCTCGGCGGTGGAGAACTTCCCGAACCCGGTGAACGACACCGAGTCCCGGCGCTTCAATGTGTCCGTGACGCTCTCGAGGAACGCGTCCACGGCCTTGGCAGCATCGCGACGGCTGAGGCCGGCCTTGCTGGCAACCTGATCAACGAACTCCTGTTTCGTCACAGGCTCTCCTCCCCTATCTGGGATGAATTCACTGGGAAGACCCTAACGAAGCCATCGGATTTCCGCCTAACCATGCGGGTTTGCGGGTGTTTTTCGTGTCTCGAGCAGTTCGCGCGCGACGTAGAGAGGGCGCAAACGGACGCCGTGAGCGGCCAGCTCCTCGGTCCCGCCCTCCTCCCGATCGACCACGCAGACCGCCGTTTCGCACACCAGACCGGCTTCACGGAGTGCCTTGACGGCGTCCAGCGCGGCCCCCCCGGAGGTGACCACGTCCTCCAGCAGGCACACCCGCTCGCCCTCCTCCCAGACGCCCTCGAGGCGGTTCGCGGTGCCGTACTCCTTCGCCTCCTTGCGGACGAGCAGGAACGGCAGGCCCGACGCCAGGGACGCCGCCGCGGCGAGCGCGACCGCGCCCAGCTCGGGGCCGGCCAGCCGGTCGGGCTCGTCCTCGGCCGCCGCCTCGGCGAGCATCCGGCCGAGCGGGCCGAGCAGGTCGGGCCGCGTCTCGAAGCGGTACTTGTCGAGGTAGTAGCGCGAGCGGCGGCCCGAGCGCAGGACGAAGTCGCCTTCGAGGTAGGCGTGGTCGGCGAGCGCGGCCGCGAGCTCGACCCGGTCCGGGGCCGTCATCGCGCGGCCGAGAGCACGTCCTCGGCGAGCTCGGCCAGCCGGCTGCCCGCCGGCGACGAGCGCGACAGGGACACGATCGAGCCGTCGTCGAACCACACGTCAGCGGCGTCCTCGGCGACGCGCCGGCGGCGGATGACGACGAACGCCGCGAGCGCGAGCAGCGCGAAGAGGGCGAGCCTACGCATCGCGGCCGATCTTCGTGAGACAGGCTCGGAGGTCGTGCAGCGCGAGCGCCGGCGCCGCCTCCGGGCCGGCCGCCGCCACGAGCGTGAGCCCCCCGTCGGCCACGGCGAAGACCGCGCCGCCGCCGGCCTCGACATGGAGCCGCTCGACCGTCCGCTCGCCGCCGGGACGGAGCGACGCGGCCGCTTCGAGCAGCTCGGCGGCCGCGGCCGCGAACGCCGACGAGTCGTCGAGCGTCGAGGCGCGCACGTCGCCGTCAGGGCCGAGCAGCGCGACCGCATGCAGCTCCGGCGCGAGCGTCTGCAGCTCGGCGAGGGCGTCGGCGTCGGTCATCGCTCAACCATAGTTCGCCCGGCCGGGATGCGCGCCGCCGCGGCGAACAACGCGTAATGCCGGAGCCGCTCGACAAGTTCTTCCGCGACCGCGGGCCGCACCTCGCGGCGATGATCGCGTACTTCGCACTGCTGTCGCTCGTGCCGCTCGTCTTCCTCGCGCTCGCGTTCTTCAGCGTCGGCGGCCGCGCCGACGAGTCGAGCTACCTCGTGCGCGAGCTGCAGAACATCTTCCCGTCGCGGTCGTTCAACCAGCTGATCGAGGCAGTCGACGCGATCCACGAGAACGCGACCACGCTCGGCATCGTCGGCGCGCTGCTGCTCGGCTGGTCGTCGTTGTCGCTGTTCTCGGTGCTCGAGTCGGTGTTCAACATCGTCTACGGCCGGCCGAACCGGTCATTCGTGCGCGGCAAGGCCCGGGCGTTCGTGCTGCTCGGCGGCTCGCTCGTCGTGCTGTTCGTCGGGCTCGTGATCGGGACGTTCGGCTACCACCTCCTCACGCGCTACGCCGAGGGAGTGCTCGCGAACGAGGTGGTGGCGTACGTGCTCACGGTGCTCGTCTCCGCGGCCGCGGTGCTGCTCTTCCTGCTCGCCGTGTACTCGCAGCTGACCAACGTCCCGCTCCGGCTGGAGGACGTGCTGCCGGGCGCGCTGCTCGCCACCGGGCTGCTCGAGCTGACCTTCCAGGCGCTGCCGATCTACCTGCGACTGACCCGGGACGCGATCACGCTGCAGGCCTTCGGCGGCCTGCCGCTGCTCCTGATCTGGCTTTACCTGATGGCGAACTCGATCATCCTCGGCGCCGAGGTCAACTGGTGGCTCCAGTTCGGGCGCCGGCCGCTAGACGTGGAGGCGCCCGGTCTGGCCTAGCCGTGCGCGTCGAGCTCGGCAGCCGCGCGGGCGCGGTGCGAGTTGCGCGTCTTCCAGCCGTTCCCGAGCTCGGCCACCGTGCGCTCCTCGCCGTCGGGGATGAAGATCGGGTCGTAGCCGAAGCCCTCGCCGCCCCGCGGCTCGCTCGCGATGCGGCCCACGAGCGTGCCGGTGCCGCGGAGCTCTGAGCCTCGCGCGTTGACGGCGACCAGCTCGCAGACGTAGCGCGCCCGGCGGCCGTCGCCGTCGATCTCCGCCAGCGCCTCGAGCAGCCGCTCGACCGGCCGGCCGGCGGCGAAGCGGGCGGAGTGCACGCCGGGGCGGCCGTCCAGCCCGTCGACCTCGATGCCCGAGTCCTCGCCGATCGCCCACGCGTCGGCGGGCGCGAACCGTCGGCCGAACACCGCCTTGCCGCGGGCGTTGTCGGCGTAGCTGTCGCCGTCCTCCGGCGGGAAGTCCCGCGGGCCGAGCAGCTCCAGCTGCCAGTGCGGCATCGCCGCGGCGAGCTCCTCCAGCTTGTGTGCGTTCGCCGACGCCAGGACGCCCTTCACGTATGCCACTCGACGCGGCGGACGTCCTCGAGCCCCTTGACCTCGTCCAGGACGCCCCCTGTTGCCGCGACGGCGGGCAGCTGCGCGTTGACCTCGACGACGCGGGCGCCCTCGGCATCCTCGATCTGGAGCCCGCGGATGCGCACGCGGTGGTGCTCCAGCGCCGCGAGCACCGCGGCGGCGCTCCCGCCCTGGCCCAGCTCGACGGTGAGGCGGCCCTCGTCGGGGCGGAGGCTGGTGAGCATCCGGTGCGCGACCACGCGCAGGGGGTAGAGCGCGAAGAGGACGAGGGCGGTGCTGAGGACGGCGACGGAGTAGAAGCCCGCACCGGACGCCAGGCCGATCGCCGCGACGATCCAGAGCGTGGCCGCGGTCGTCAGGCCGCGGATCGAGCTGCCCTGGCGGATGATCGCGCCCGCGCCGAGGAAGCCGATGCCGGTGACGATCTGGGCGGCGATGCGGGTGGGGTCGAGGGTGAACCCGGTCGCGCGCCCGTACTCGAAGTCGCGGAAACCGTACGCGGAGACGAGCGTGAAGGCGGCCGACCCGAGGGAGACGAGCAGGTGCGTCCGGAAGCCGGCCTCGTGGTCGCGCAGCTCGCGCTCGAAGCCGATCGCGCCGCCGAGGGCGGCGGCGAGCGCCAGCCGCAGCAGGACGTCGGCCCAGCTGAGATCAGGCACGGACGGCGCCGGATGCTTCGCGCTGGAGCTCGGCGATCTGCTCGAGGCCGGTGGCGGCGAGGTCGAGCAGGTCGTTCATGCGCTCGCGGCTGAACGCAACGCGCTCGGCGGTCGCCTGCACCTCGACCAGGCGGCCGTCGCCGACCATCGCGACGTTGGCGTCCACGTCGGCGGCCGAGTCCTCGACGTAGTCCAGGTCGAGCAGCAGCTCGTCCTCGACGATGCCGAGCGAGACCGCGGCGATCGAGTCGGTCAGCGCGCGCGAGAGCCCGAAGCGGTCGAGCGCGCGGGCTGCGGCGACCCAGGCGCCGGAGATCGCGGCGGTGCGCGTGCCGCCGTCGGCCTGGAGGACGTCGCAGTCGAGCCAGACGGTGCGCTCGCCGAGCGCCTCGAAGTCGGTCACGGCACGGAGCGCCCGGCCGATCAGGCGCTGGATCTCGACGGTGCGCCCCTTCTGCTTGCCGGCGGCCTCGCGCGGCGTCCGGTCGCCGGTCGACGCGGGGAGCATCCCGTACTCGGCCGTCATCCAGCCCTTGCCCCGGCCGGACATCCAGCGCGGGACGCTGTTCTCGATGGACGCCGTGCAGAGGACGATCGTCTTGCCGCAGGTGACGAGCGCGGAGCCGTGCGCCTGCTCGAGGTAGTCGGGCTCGATCCGATACGGACGCAGCTCGTCGGGCCGGCGCCCGTCGTGGCGGGTCATGCCGCGGCCGCCTCGAGCTGCGCGATGGTCACGCGCTCTACCTCGCCGAGCGGCAGCTGGAGGAACCGCTGGCCGAGCCGCTCGAAGGTCTCGGGGTCGCCGGTGGTCAGGAAGCGCGTCGTGCCCTCGCGGCTCTCGTCGTTGGAGATGCGCTTGCGCGCGAGCGTCTCGGCCACCTCGCGGGCGGTCTCCTCGGCCGAGAAGACGAGCGTGACGCCGCGGCCGAAGACACGCTGGAAGATCGGCCGGATGTGCGGGTAGTGCGTGCACCCGAGGATGACCGTGTCGCAGCCGGCTTCCTTGATCGGCTCGGCGTACTCGCGCACCGCCTCGATCGTCGCCTCGCCGAACGGGTCGTCGCTCTCGATCAGCGGGACGAGCTTGGGGCAGGCGACGGCGTGCAGGCGGACGCCGGCGTCGAGCGCGTGCACCAGCGCCGCGTAGCGACCGGCCTCGACGGTCGCCTCGGTGGCGAGCAGGCCGATGTCCCGGTTGCGGGTCGTCTGCACGGCGGTGTGCGCCTCAGGCGTGATGACGCCGACGACGGGCACGGACAGCGCCTCCTGGAGCCCGGGCAGCGCCGCCGACGTGGCCGCGTTGCACGCGACAAGGATCAGCTTCACGCCCTCGCCCTCGAGGTAGCCGCCGATCTCGTGCGCGAAGCGCCGGATCTCCGGCAGGGGACGCGGCCCGTACGGCAGGCGCGCGAGGTCGCCCAGGTAGACGAAATCCTCGTGCGGCATCGTCACGAGGCATTCGTGCAGCACCGTGAGGCCGCCCATCCCGGAGTCGAAGACGCCGACGGGGCGCGTATCCACGGCTCGATTCTAGAGCCGTCACCCGAGGGTTAGTGGCTGACAGCCACTAACCCCCGCAGGTCGGGGGGTCCGCGGGTTCGTATGCTGCCGAGGTGGCCGCCGAGATCCGCGTGGGCACGTGCTCCTGGGCAGACGAGGCGCTGGCCAAGGCTTTCTACCCGCCGGGCCTGCCGGCGGGGGAGCGGCTCGGGTGGTACGCCGAGCACTTCGACACGGTGGAGGTCGACTCGACCTACTACCGCCTGCCCGCCGAGGACATGGTTCGGCGCTGGGCCGAGCGGACGCCCGACGACTTCGTCATGCACGTGAAGGCGTTCGGCGTCATGACACGGCACCCCGTGAAGGCAGACCAGCTGCCGCCCGACCTGCGCGACGAGGCGCCGGTCGACGACCGCGGCCGCGTCGACCGCCCCTCGCGCGAGTTCCGGGGGGAGATCTTCCGCCGCTTCCACGAGGCGCTCGAGCCGCTGCGGAGCGCCGGCAAGCTCGGCGGGATCCTGCTCCAGTTCCCGCCGTACGTCGTGCCACGCGAGTCGGCGTACGACTACCTCGAGTGGGCCGTGGGCCAGCTCGGCGGGGACGCCCCTCTGGTCGAGTTCCGGCACCGCGCCTGGTACGAGGGCGACCAGCTGCCCGAGACGCTGTCGCTGCTCGAGCGCCTCGGGGCCGCGCATGTGGTCGTCGACGCACCCCAGGTCGAGGCGAAGAACGTGCCGCCGACGGTGCTCGCCGTGACGGCGCCGCTCACCTACACGCGCTTCCACGGGCGCAACGCAGGAACGTGGAACGTTCGCGGCACGAGCGCCTCCGAGCGCTTCGACTACCTCTACTCGGAGGACGAGCTACGCGAATGGGCCGACCAGCTCCGCGAGCTCGCCGGCCAGGCCGAGCAGGCGTTTGCGGTCTTCAACAACAACAACCGCAGCCCAGGCCCCGGCGGCGCGCCCGTCGCGCAGGCGGCCTGGAACGCGGACATGCTGAAGCGGCTGCTCGCCGAGCAACCTGTCGGCTAGACCGAGCCGACGAAGTCGAGCAGCACGCCGTTGAACTCCTCCGGCTGCTCGACGGAGACGAGGTGGCCCGCGCCCGGGAAGACCTCGACGCGGCCCAGCGGCGCCAGCGCCGCGAGCTGCCGCGCCTCGTCGACCGAGAGCACGTCGTCGGCCCCGCCGACGGCCACGATCAGCGGGCCGGCGAACGCGCGCACCACGCCGGTGCGGTCCGGGCGGTCGCGCAATGCCGCCGTCGCGGCGGCGAGCTCCGGCGCGGTCGCGGTCGTGTCCATGCCCGGCGGGACGGCACCGTCGCCCAGCAAGGTGATCAGCGCCTCACGGTCGCGCCGCCGCTCGGGCGAGTCGGCACCTGCCCGCGCCCCGGCGAGCAGCAGCCCGCGAACTCGCTCCGGCGCCCGCGCCGCCATGGCCAGCCCGGTGTAGCCGCCCATCGAGGCGCCGACCACGATCAGCGGGCCGTCGACGTCGTCCAGGATCCCGGCCGCCCAGCGGTCGAGCGACGGGCCGCGGCCGTAGAGCCGCGGCGCCACGACGTCGCGGCCCTCGAGCGCTGCGATCTGCGGGTCCCACATCCGCTCGTCGAGCGGGAACGCGTGCAGGAGCACGACGGTCATATGTGCTCCTCAGTGCGCGACGATGATCGCCTCGGGGTCGGCCTTCGCCTCGGCGAAGGACCGCGGGGGCTCGAGCCCCAGGACGCCGGCGAGCTGCTCGGCGAGCTCGGGCGCCGGCGGCAGGTCGGCGTCCGACTCGGCGACACGGGCGACCGCACGGATCTGCGCCGGCTCGGCCCCGGTCAGCCGTCCGAGCACGGTCGGGTTCGCGCGCAGCGCGACGGCGTCGCCCGGTGCGATCGGCCCGTAGGCGCCCGGCACGGACAGGTACTCGTCGAGCAGCGCGCCGCGCTCGTAGGCGGCGAGCCGCACGAAGCGGCCGCGCTCGACCGCAAGCGCGATCACGACCGAGCCGGTGACGTTCGAGAGCTCCCGCGCCAGCTGCCCGACCAGCTCGGGCTCGCGCTCCCAGACCTCGTCGGTGACGGAGATCCAGCCGTTCCGGGGCGCCGAGACGACGGTCGCCTGGGAGCGGAACAGCCGCGGGACGAAGCGCCCGACGTCCGCGGCGATCGCAGCCTGGTCGTCGGTCTGTGCGATCACCGCGCCCACCGTCGCGCCTGCCGGCGCCTGGCCGCCCGCGCGCTGCGCGAGCGTCTCGACGGGCACGGCAGCGACGACCTGGCCGTCCTCGAAGCCGAGCCGCTCGTAGAACACGCGCGCCGGCCGGTTCGACGTCGCCACGTTCAGGCTGACCCAGCGCGCGCCGAGCTCGCGCGCCCGCGCGGCGACCTCGGCCATCAGGCGCGTGCCGAGCCCGCTCCCGCGCGCGTCGGGGCGGACGTACACATCGGTGACGTGCGAGCGCTCGCCGCGCAGTGCGGTCGCGAATGCGAAGCCGGCCGGCCCCGCGTCGTCCTCGGCGATCAGGGCGACACCCTCGGCCGCGTGACGGCGGAGGTCGGCCCAGGCCTCGTCCCAGGTCTCAGGCTCGAAGCCCGGCGGCTCGGGGATCTCGGCATCGAGCGCCTCCCACAGCCCGCGGATGGCGTCGGCATCCGCCTCGGTGACGGGACGGATCGTCATGCCGCCGCCGTGCGCGCGCCGGTCAGCAGGTAGTGCGCGGTCAGGTTCTGGAACGGGTCGAAGCGGTCTCCCATGGCGCGTGTCTCCTCGATCGAAAGGTCCTCGGGTCCTTTGGGTCCGGGGCCACGATAGAAGCGGGAGACCGCCTTGCGCAGCGCCAGGTCGCCGGCCGGCCAGGCGCGGGGCCGCGCAAGGTGCCGTGCGAGGAACCAGTCGACCGTCCACTCGCCGATCCCCGGGAGCGCGCGCAGCAGGGCGTGGATCTCCTCGTCGGGCAACGAGCCGAGCGCGCCGAGATCCAGCTCGGAACGCGCCAGCGCGAGGATGTACTGCGCCTTGCGGTGTGAGAAGCCCAGCACGAAGAGGTCGTCCTCCTCCAGGCCGGCGATCGTGTCGCGCGCCGGGAAGCCGACCGCGTGCTCGCCGCGCGGCCCTCCGTATCGATCGACAAGCCGGTTGCGGATCGCGATCGCGGCACGGAGCGAGACCTGCTGAGCGCTGATCGAGGTGACGAGCGTCTCGAACGGCTCCGGCGAGAGCGGCGGCCGGAACCCGTCGAGTGCCTCCACGAGGCCACGCAGAATGCCGTCGCCGGCCGCGAAGGCGTAGAAGGGCTCGAGCTCGAATGGAAGCCCGAGCACCGCCTCCGCGACCGGCCGGGTCTCGTCGTCGAGCGGCTCGACATCGGCGCCCCCGGGCGCCTCCGCCAGACGCAGCTCGCGCCCGCCGACGACGCGGTAGAGCGCGCCCTCGTGCCAGACGGTGGCGAGGTCGTTGCCGAAGGCCCGGAACCGCTCGGTGGAGAGCTCGAAGCTGTACGGCCCCGCGACGGGGAGCAGCGTCACCGCGAGCGGTGTGCGGGCAGGTAATAGCCCTCGGCGTACTCCCGCACCATGCGGTCGGCGCCGAAGCGCTCCCCCACCGCGGCGATCGACGCGACCACGCGGTCGAGCCAGCCGCTCCGGTCCGCGAAGGAGGGCACGACCTCCTGCTCGAGGATCCGGTAGAGCGTCTCCGCGTCGGCGGCATCCTGCTCTTCCTCCTCGTCGTGCTCGCCGCCCTCGATCGCCCAGCCGATCGCCGGCGCGTAGGCCTCGGCCCACCAGCCGTCGAGCGTCGACACGTTGACGGCGCCGTTGAGCGCGGCCTTCATGCCGCTCGTCCCGCTCGCCTCCTGCGGCCGGCGCGGCGTGTTCAGCCAGATGTCGACGCCGCGCACGATCACCTTCGCGAGCGCCATGTCGTAGTCGGGCAGGAAGGCGACGCGGCTGGAGACCCCGTCGGCCCGTGCGTACTCGATCACGCGGCGGATGAGCTCCTTGCCGGCGGCGTCCGCCGGGTGCGCCTTGCCGGCCACGACCAGCTGCACCGGGCGGTCGGCGTCGTGGAGCAGCCGCCGCAGGCGCTCGCGGTCGGAGAAGATCAGGCCGGCGCGCTTGTAGGTCGCGAAGCGACGGGCGAAGCCGATGGTGAGCGCGTCCGGGGTGAGCCCGGCCGCGGGGACGACCCGCTCGACGAGCGCGCGCTTCTGCGCCGCGAGCACCTCGGCGAGCGCGTCGCGGTCCAGGTCGCGCGCGCGATCCCAGTGCTGCTCGCCGGGCGGCGCATCGAGCTCCACGCCGGCCTCGGCGAGGAGCTCACGCAGCCGCGGGCCGATCCAGGTGCCGAAGTGGACGCCGTTCGTGACCGCACCGATCGGAGCGGCGTGGTCGAGCCCCGCCCACATCTCGCGCGCGACCTCGCCGTGGAGCACGGAGACGCCGTTCGCGCGGGCGGCCGTGCGCAGTGCGAGCGGCGTGAGACCGAAGCTGTCGTCCCCCGGTGCGCTGCCGAGCCGGCTGAACTCCTCCCACGAGAGCCCGGCCTCGCCGGCCAGCCCCTCGGTGTAGCGGCGGACGAGCTCGGTCGCGAAGCGCTCGTTGCCGGCCGGCACGGGCGTGTGCGTCGTGAAGACGGTCGAGGCGCGGATCGCCTCGAGCGCCTCGTCGCGCGGGCGCCCACCCTCGACCGCGACGCGCAGCCGCTCGAGCGCGAGGAAGGCGGCGTGGCCCTCGTTGACGTGGAAGACGGACGGCACGATGCCGAGCGCAGCGAGGGCGCGCGGCCCGCCGACGCCGAGCACGAGCTCCTGCCGGAGCCGGTGCTCGCGGTCGCCCCCGTAGAGCGTGTCGGTGATGCGCCGCGCGCCGTCCGAGTTGCCCTCGACGTCGGTGTCGAGGAGCAGGAGCGGCACGCCGGCCGCGTCGGTCCGCCAGATCTGCGCGCGCACGTCTTCGCCGGCCAGGTCGACGGTGACCGTGACGGGCGCGCCGCCTGCGTCGCGCTCGAGCGTCAGGCCGCACTGCTCGGGTTCGATCTCGACGTAGCGCTCCTCCTGGCCGTCGCCGTCGATCGCCTGGCGGAAGTAGCCCATCCGGTAGAGCAGGCCGACGCCGACGAGCGGGACGCCGAGGTCGGCTGCCGCCTTCAGGTGATCTCCGGCGAGAACGCCGAGCCCGCCCGAGTAGACGGGCAGCTCCTCGCCGATGCCGAACTCCATGCAGAAGTAGGCGACGTTGAAGCCGGCCTCGCCGCCGTGGTCCCGCGCCCACCAGGCTGCGCGTGTCGAGGCAGGGGCGGAGGTCATGCCGCGGCCCGCGCCGCATCGATGCCCCGCGCGACATCGTGCAGGTCGGCGAACGGCTCGTAGGCGACGCCGTGCTCGTCGAGGTAGCGGGCGAGCCCGTCGCGCGCGAAGACGCGCGGGGCGATGCGGGCGACGCAGCGGTCCGACCAGCCGTCGCCGACGTAGACCCAGCCGTCCGCGCCGAGTGCGGCCACGGCAGCGCGCTTGCACGGCTCGCCGCACACCTCGCACTGGGCGAGCTGCCCAAGGTTCGCCCGCCAGCCCGGCTCGATCGAGCCGGCCACGATCTCGACCAGGCCGGCGCGCTCGCCGAGCACCGGCTCGACCAGCTCGCGGAAGCTGCTCGTCACCACCACCACGCGCCGCCCGGCGCGCCCGGCGGTGTCCACCAGATCGTCGAAGCCAGGGCGGACACGCGCGCGCCGGCGCACCCACTCGACCACTTCGGCCTGCGGCCGCCGGATCGTCACGAGCTTGCGCTCGATGTCGTCGACGAGCCGGATCTTCCCGCGCTCGAGCGCCGCATCGACCTCGGCGTACACGTCGGGGTCGCCGAACTCCCGGCAGACGAGGTCGAGCATGTCCTCCTCGGTGATCGTGCCGTCGAAGTCGAGCACCACCGCGCCCGGCCGGCGCGCAAACGACACGCTCTTGTCACCGTCTCGTTTCACACGCGTGCGTCGGTCGTCGCTACGGTCGCACCGGGGAGGAGGCCAGGGGCACCTACGCACCCGTCCGCAGGGGCCATGGCCGGCACGGCCGACTCAGCGGCGCGCCGCGACCTCCGGTTCGTGAGCCCTCGGGCCAGACACCGGCGGAAGGATAGTCGGACGACCGCGGCGGGCTGCCGACCTGTCGGCTACGTGTGCGAGGTGTCCGGGCGGGGCGCGCCGCGCAGGCGGCGGACGCCGTAGACGACCGCGGCGCCGAGCGCGATCGCCAGCACGACCCCGAGCAGCCCGTGGCTGATGCGGTTCGGCGGCCAGTAGGTCGCGAAGACGGGCCCGATCAGGTCCGATCGCGGCACCGAGCCCCACGCGCGCGAGTCGCACGACATGCCGCGGTTGTCGCCCATCATGAAGTACTCGCCCGGCGGGACGACCCACGAACGGTTGCGGTACGAGGTGTCCTGGGCGCGGACCGCGGCGGACACGTACGGCTCGCTCAGCCGCCGGCCATTCACGGAGATGTAGCCCTGCCCGTCCTCGCGAATCTGGTCGCCGGGCAGCCCGATCAGGCGCTTGACGAACGCGCTGCCGGGCTCGCCGCAGCCGGATTGCGCCACCGAGGACGGCGCGTCGAAGACCACGACCTCGCCCCGCCGGGGATCGCGGAAGTGGAGGATGAACCGGTTCGCGAGCACACGGTCGGACGAGCTCGCCTCACACCCGGCGGCCGGCCGCGCGCAGTGCAGCGTCGGCTCCATCGACGAGGACGGGATCCGGTACGGGTTGACGACGTACGCCTTCACGAGCAGCACGACGACGACCGCGCCGAGGATCGTCGCGACCCAGTCGACGGTCGTCCGCCAGCGCGGCGGGATGCGGTCGAGCACCGGTGCCATCATCGGAGCATAGACAAACTAGGTATAGACTCTCTAGGGTCATGGCACGCGAGCCGTTCTCGGGCCACCTCGACCTGATCCTGCTGGCTGCGCTCGACTCCGGGCCGCGGCACGGGTACGCCGTCATCGAGCACATCCGCCGCTCGAGCGGCGGCCACTTCGACTACCCGGAGGGCACCGTCTACCCCGCCCTGCACCGCCTGGAGGACGACGGCCTACTGCACAGCGCGTGGAGCGAGGACGGCGCCCGGCGTCGGCGCGTCTACGAGATGACGCCGCGCGGGCGCAAGGCACTCGCCGGGCGGCGCACGCAGTGGGAGCGCTTCGCGCAGAGTGTGGCGGCGGTGATCGAGTCGACATGAGCGCGATCGAGCGTGCAGTCACGGCGTACGCCGCGCAGCTGCGCGGGCCGCGGCGCGCCCGCCGGCGGCTCGTCGACGAGGTCGAGGCGCACCTCCACGACGCGGTCGAGGCCGAGCTCGCGGCCGGCGCCGACCGGCCGGCGGCCGAGAACGCTGTGCTCGAGCGCTTCGGCGACCTGCACGCGTCGGCGCAGCTCTGGAACCGCGACCGCGCCGTTCGCCGCGGCGCCTCGCGGCGGAACGCGCTGCTCCTCGCCTGCGCCGCCGTCGCAGCCGCCGCCCTCGGTGTTGCGCAGCACGCCTCGGGCAAGAACCCGCCGCCGCGCCGCTGCGCTCAGGATCAGCGCGGCCTCATGACGAGCAGCTGCGGCCTGCCGTCGGCCCCGCGCTCCAACGGGAAGTAGACGAGGACGATCGCCGGGCCGTGAAACGGATCGGCCTGATCGGCGTGCTCGTGCTGGGGTTTGCCCCTGCCGCCGCGCCGGGTCCCGCGACGATCCCGCCGCCGAGCCAGCCCGGCCCGTGGCGTCAGCTCGGCAAGGTTGTCACCTCGCGCCCGGGCGCGCAGCTCTACCTCCTGCGCCAGCTCGCGAGCCCGAAGGCGCTTGCCGTCGTCGCCACCTCATCTTCCGCACGGCCGATCCGCCTCACCTGGCGGAACGACTGCGCGCTCGAGACCGACGAGTCGATGGGGCCTGACGACAGCGGGACGACGAGAGGCGCGCGCCGGGTCACCCGCTACCTGACCGTGGCGGCCGGCGCGCCGATCTGCAGGGTGCAGGTAACGGCCCGCATCGCGGGCACGCCGAAGGCGCGTGTGGCCGCGGCCGTCTTCGGCTACTGATTCGGCATGGCCGACGACGAGGTCGCGCAGCTCTACGGCCTGCCGCTGAACGAGTTCGTCCCGCGGCGCGACGCGCTCGCGCGCGAGCTGCGCAAGGCAGGCGACCGCGAGCGCGCAGCCGAGGTTGGCAAGCTGAAGCGTCCCACGGTCGGAGCCTGGGCGGTGAATCAGCTCGCCCGGCGCAACCGCAAGGACCTCGATGTGCTGCTCGACACGGGGCACCGCCTGCGCAGCGGCCAGTTGCACGCGCTGGAGACCGGCGACGCGTCGCAGTTCGAGAAGGCCCGCGGCGATCACGAGCGCGCCGTGCGGAAGCTGCTAAGCGACGCCCGAGACGTGCTCGCCGGCGAGCGCGGCACGGCCTCGGATCAGGCGCTCTCCAGCATCGAGCGGACGCTCCGCTACGCGTCCATCGACGACGCGCACCGTCCCGCGCTCGCCTCGGGCACGCTCACCACGGAGGTCGAGGCGCCAGGGTTCGGGGCGTTCGCCGGCATGGCGCTCCCGCCGCAGTCGCAGCCTTCAGAGCCGAAGCGCGAGAGCGCGAGCGAGCAGCGGGCTCGCCTCACCGCCGCCAGAGCCGAGCTCAAGGACGCTCAGAAGCGCGAGCGCGAGGCGAAGCAGCGGATCGCGAAGGCCGAGAAGGAGCTCGCCGACGCGCAGGAGGCGCTGGAGGCCGCCGCGGCCGAGACCCGGGACGCGGAGGAGCGGCTCAGAGATGTGACGTGACGCCGGCCGGGTTCTCGTCCGGCGAGCCGACGGCCGGCTCCTCGTACCACGAGTAGGCGTACGCGGGATCGTCCAGGTCGCGCGCGAGCGTCGTCAGCCGCAGTGGATGAAACGTGTCGCACATGACCGCGAGCTCGTGCGTCTCGGTCATCCCGATCGACTTCTCGGCGAGCCCCGGCTGCGGCCCGTGCGGGATGCCCGACGGGTGCAGCGTCACCGAGGCGACCTCGATGCCCTTCCGCGACGAGAAATTGCCGTCGACGTAATAGAGCATCTCCTCGGAGTTCAGGTTCGAGTGGTGGTACGGGATCGGAATTGCCAGCGGGTCGAAGTCGAGCTTGCGCGGGCAGAACGAGCAGATGACGAAGTTCTGGCCCTGGAAGGTCTGGTGCGACGGCGGCGGCATATGGATCCGCCCCGTGATCGGCTCGAAGTCGTTGATGTTGAACGTCCACGGGTAGACGTAGCCGTCCCAGCCCACGACGTCGAACGGGTGATAGTCGAGGACGTAGGTCTGGTAGGCGTCCTTGACCCGCACCTTGACCTCGTAGTGCCCGCGGTCGCGGTGGGTCCTGAGCTCCGTCGGCGGATGGATGTCGCGGTGGTAGAACGGCGCGTGCTCGAGCAGCTGCCCGTACTCGTTGCGGTAGCGCCG
Source organism: uncultured Thermoleophilia bacterium (assembly GCA_963817375.1). Classification (GTDB taxonomy): domain Bacteria; phylum Actinomycetota; class Thermoleophilia; order Gaiellales; family Gaiellaceae; genus JACVRM01. The sequence continues at coordinate 442,867 of CAWFOB010000005.1, forward strand.
TGGGATCTCGATCAGCCCCGGTGACTCGAAGACGACGTGGCGCTGCGGCGTCTCGAACGCGAACCTGTAGGTCGTCCCACGCGGGATGACGATGTAGTCGCCCTCGCGGTACGGAACATCGCCGAAGATCGTCTCCAGCGTGCCGCTGCCCTCGTGGACGAACACGACCTCGTCGCCCTCGCCGTTGCGGTAGAACCACTCCATCTGGTCGGTCGGCCGGGCCAGCGAGATCTCCACGTCGTTGTTCCACATCAGGAGCTTGCGGCCGCCCACCGCGTCACCCTCCTCCGGGATGTCGGTCGTGCGCATGTGCCGGTGCGCGTGCGCGTCGGGCACCCACTCCTCGCGCACGATCGGCACGAACTCGCCCAGCTCGCGGATACGACAGGGCGACACGAGGTGGTAGAGGATCGACTGGTTCCCCGAGAAGCCCTCGAGCCCCATGACCTCCTCGGTCATGAGCGTGCCGTTCTCGCGGAACTGGATGTGGCGCTTGCGGGGAACCTCGCCCCGGACCTCGTAGGTGGGCATGGCCGGAGCCTAGCCCAGCGGCTGCAGCGGCCAGATCACCGCGTCGAGGCGCACCGAGAAGTGCGCGAGCGGCGCGTCAGCCGGCAGGTCGATCGTCCGCGGCGCCATGGTGTTCTCGTCGATCTCGACCTCGGCCGGCTGGAGCGGCCAGGGGGCGTGGTGGATCTCGGCCCGGTACACGCGCCCGCCGTCGGCGGTGTACAGGCAGTAGCGCTCCATGAGGAAGTGCTCCAGCGTCCCCGGCTCCGCGGTGAAGGTCGCGCCGCTTGCGCGAAATGAGGCGCGCAGCGCGCTCGGGAACGCGCCCGGCTCAGTGCGCTCGCTCGCGTAGTCGATCCCGTCCGGCCGGCGGCGAACGCTCATACGCGCGCGGAAGTAGGGCAGCCGGTAGAGGCGCCGCGCCGCCTCGACCGCGGCGCGGCTGCCCGCGTCCAGGCTGAAGAACCAGATGCCGGGCTTCTCGCCGTCGGTCACGTAGGTGCGCACGTTCAGCTCGGGAAACGACGACAGCCCCGGCACGGGCAGCGTGCCCCGGAAGCGGACGCCGCTCATCCGGAACGGTGTGAGGCCGAGCCAGGCGTCGCCATCGAAAGTCTCGACGGTCAGCTCCGGCGGCACGAGCGGCCGCAGCGCCGAATCCGGAACGCGCCAGTGAGCGAACAGCAGGTCGTGCCACGTCTGCCCCATCAGCCAGCGCCCCTCCGGGAGCGGCCACGGGCGGTGGGCCAGCTGCTCGAGCGCTGCGGACTGCCGCGCCGGCCCACGGAAGAGCGTCGTCATCTCAGGTGCCAGTATTGCCTTCAGCAGGTGAAGGAGGTCAGTCGGCGAACCGGCTGCGATGCCGGCGGCCCGACCACCACTGCGTGAAGAAGAAGACCGCCGGCACGCCCAGGATCAGGATGGCGAGGCCTGCGATCAGCAGCCACGCGACGCCGGTCTTCGCCTGCGGGATCGACGCGTCCGGCTGCTGGGCGGCCGGCACTTTGCCGCCGCCCTTCACCGGCTCCGTCGGGCCGTACGACGTGCGTGGGTAGATGGAGTCGATCAGCCAGCGGCCGCCGACCTTCTTCAGCGTCACGGCATAGGCGACCGGCCCCTCCTTCGGCGAGCGCGGCTGCAGGTCGAGCTCGAGGTCCAGCTCCTTCGCGTACGACCCCTCGACGATGTACCCGTGGAAGGTCGTGCCCTTGGCGTCGTACGCATAGACGGGCAGCCGCCCGTGCCGCCACTGCTCGCGCGTCACGCCCGAGTGGCCCTGCGCCGTCACGAGGTCGTACGCCGCGCCGGGATCCTTGCGCTCGATCGCCGCCGGCACGAACCGGTCGAAGAGCTCGTTGACGGCGGCGCGGCGCTCGGGCGTCATCGGCACCTGCTTCTCGACCTGCACGCGCTGGACCGGCGTGTTCGTGAAGTGCCCCGGCCCGCCCCCGCTCGTGTTGGGAAAGAAGATGACCAGGAGCAAAACGGCGAAGGCGACCGCCATGAAGCCGCCGAGCCACGCCATGCGGCGGCGGCGCCGAGGTGAGGCGAGAACGGACATCCCGCCCAGATGATGCCCGGCTTTACAGGTTTCCGCGCAGCGCCTGCTCGCGCTCGATCGACTCGAAGAGGGCCTTGAAGTTGCCCTCGCCGAACGTCGTCGCGCCGTGGCGCTCGATGACCTCGAAGAAGACGGTCGGCCGGTCCTGCGCCGTCTTCGTGAAGATCTGCAGCAGGTACCCGTCGTCGTCGCGGTCGGCGAGGATGCGCAGCCGCTGCAGGTCGTCGTAGTCCTCGTCGATCTCGCCGACCCGGCCCTCGACCTCCTCGTAGTACGCCTCCGGCGTGTCGAGGAAGACGATCCCCGAGTGCTTCATCGCGGTCACGGTGCCGACGATGTCCTCGGACTGGAGCGCGATGTGCTGCACGCCTGGGCCGTGGTTGAACTCGAGATACTCCTCGATCTGGCTCTTGCGCTTGCCCTCCGCCGGCTCGTTGATCGGGAACTTGATCTTCCCGCTGCCGTCCGACATCACCTTGGACATGAGCGCCGAGTACTCGGTCTGGATCTGGTCGTCGCCGAAGTGGACGATGTTCGTCATCCCGAAGACGCGCTCGTAGAACTCGACCCAGTGGTCCATGCGGCCGAGCTCGACGTTGCCGACGACGTGGTCGAACGCCTTCAGGCCCACGCCCGCGACGTGGCCGTTGGTCGCGGTGGACACGTAGCCGGGCAGGTACGGGCCGGCGTACTCGGCGCGGTTCACGAACGTGTGGATGACCTCGCCGTAGGTCCCGATCGAGGCAAGCTCGACGCGGCCGTAGTCGTCGTCGACCCAGTGCGGCTCGGCGATGCCACGGGCTCCGCGCTGCACGGCTGTCCGATACGCCTCGCTGGCGCTCGGCACCTGGAGGGCGATGTCCTTCGCCCCGTCCCCGTGCCGGGCAGCGAACCGCACTACCTCGCTGTCTTCGCGCAGCCCGCTGCTGACGACGATCCGGATGTCGCCCTGCTCGAGCACGTAGCTCGCGCAGTCGCGGACGCCGGTCTCCGGCCCCGCATAGGCGGTGCGCCGAAAGCCCATCGCGTGCTCGTACCAGAAGGCCGCCTGCTTGGCGTTGCCCACCCAGAGCTCGACGTGGTCCCAGCCGTCAAGCGGCATGAAGTCCGTGCTCACAACCGGATCCTAACGCGCCCCGGTTGACTTTCCCGTGCCCGGGGCCGTTACTGGACCCGTGCGCCAGCAGCGCGCCGGCACGGTCACCTTCGTCTTCACCGACATCGAGGGGTCGACCATGCTCGTGAAACGGCTCCGCGAGCGCTGGCCGGAGGTGCGCTCGGCCCACCGTCGCATCGTCCGCGACGCCTTCGAGGCCCACGGCGGCGACGAGGTCGACACCCAGGGCGACTCGTTCTTCTACGTCTTCGGACGCGCGCGGGACGCCGCGCTCGCGGCCGCGGACGCGCAGCGCGGGCTGGCCGCGCACGAGTGGCCGGAGGACGGCGTCATCCGCATCCGCATCGGCATGCACACCGGCGAGCCCGTCGTCTCGGAGGAGGGCTACCACGGCATTGGTGTCCACCGCGCCGCAAGGATCATGGCCGCCGGGCACGGCGGGCAGGTGCTGCTCTCCGAGGCGACCGCAGCCGTCCTGGCGGACGAGGAGGTGTCCGGCGTCGAAGTCCGCGATCTCGGCGTGCACCGGCTCAAGGACCTCGACCGGCCCGAGCACGTCTACCAGCTGGTCGCGGAGGGGCTCCGGCCCTCATTTCCAAAGATCCGCACCGCGGGCGCGCAGAAGCCGTTCCACAAGCGGCCGCTCGTCATCGGCGCCGCCGCCGGCGTGCTGGCAGCGGCGGTCGCGATCCCGGTGTTCGCGTTTGCCGGCTCGAGCGGCCCGACGACGCTGCCGGCCGCCGAGGACAATTCCGTCGGAGTGGTCGACCCGTCGTCGCGCGCGCTCGTCGCCGACGCGCCGGGCGTTTCCTCGCCGCTCGCGGTCGCCGGTGGCGCCGGGGCGGTCTGGGTAACGGGCGCCGGAGGCACCGTTTCGAAGATCGACCCGCAGACCCACGCCGTCCTGCAGACGATCGGCGTCGGCGACGGCCCGCAGGGCCTGGCGGTGAGCGGCGACAGCGTCTGGGTCGCGAACAGCCTCGACGGCAACGTCTCGAGGATCAACGCCGGCAACAACCAGGTCGTCCACAGCTACAAGGTCGGCAACACGCCGATCGCCGTCGCCGTCGGCGACGGCTCCGTGTGGGTGGCAAATGCGGGCGACGGAACGGTGACCCAGCTCGATGCGACGACCGGCGCACGGAAGCAGACGATCCCCGTCGGCGGCACGCTGCACGGCATCGCGTTCGGCGGCGGCGCACTCTGGGTCACCGACCGCGTCGGCAACGCGGTCGTGCGCATCCCCGTCAACTCCCCGTCGTCCCAGACGCGGATCACGAACGGCATCGGCAGCGGACCAACCGCGATCGCTTACCGCGACGGGCAGGTCTGGGTGACGAACAGCCTCGACGGCACCGCCTCCCGGATCGACGCCGGGACCAGCGCCGTCACCGGCACCTTCCCGACCGGCCCCTCCCCGAACGGCGTCGCGGTCACGCCCGGAAAGGTCTGGGTCGCCGACGAGGGAGACGGGAAGCTCGTCCAGCTCGACGCGAAGACCGGGTCGCCCACGCCGCTCACACTCAGCGGCCGGCCGGAGGGCGTAGGCACGGTCAACGGCTCGGTGTACGTCGCCGTGCAGGCGGCGGGGGTCACCCACCGCGGCGGCGACCTCAGGATCCTCGAGCCCCTGATGGATTCGATGGATCCCCAGATCACGTACTTCACGTCCACGTGGGCGCTCCAGATTCTGCTCGGAGACGGGCTCACCGGCCTCAAGCGCGCCGGGGGCACGGACGGCGACACGCTCGTCCCCGACCTGGCCACAAGCCTCCCGCAACCGACCGACAACGGCCGGACGTACACGTTCCAGCTGCACGACGGAATCCGCTTCTCGAACGGCAAGACGCTGCGCCCCTCCGACGTCCGGGCGACGTTCGAGCGCATGTTCCGCGCCTACGACGTCGACGACACCGGACACCGGATGACCACGGCTCGCCCCGACTACTACGTCGAGATCGTCGGCGCACCCGCCTGCAAGGCGCATCCGAAAACCTGCGACCTGTCGCGCGGGATCGTCACCGACGACGCCGCCGGCACCGTCACGTTCCACCTCTCCGCGCCGGATCCGGACTTCCTCTACCGGCTCGCGTTGCCGTTCGCGTTCATCCTGCCGCGCGGGACGCCGGTAGGTCCGGGCCTGAAGCTGCCGTCGACGGGGCCGTACATGGTGGCTGCGTACCACCGAAAAGCGTTCCTTCCGCGCCCAAGGGCCGTGCTCAAACGCAATCCGTACTTCCATGTGTGGTCGCCGACCGCGCAGCCGGACGGGTTCCCCGATCAGATCGATGTCACGGTCGGTCGCCCGACCACGAAGAACGCCACGCTCTACCGCCTTGTCGGCGGCGGCCGGGCCGACTTCGATGCCGCAGGTCTCGAGCCGTCGCTCCTCGCGCAGGCGCGGACGCTGTACCCGACGCAGCTCTACTCCATCCCCGGCCCGAACACGATGTACGTGTGGCTGAACGCTAGGCGGCGGCCCTTCAGCAGCGCGCTCGCGCGCGAGGCGGTCGCGTACGCGCTCGACCGGCGGCGTCTGGTCGCCGCCCGGGGCGGGTCCTCGGGCGGCACGGTGACCTGCCAGTTCCTGCCGCCGGGCTTCACCGGCTATGTCCCCTACTGCCCGTTCACGGCCGGCAGCGGTGCGCGCGCCTGGCGCGGGCCGGACCTCGCCCGCGCACGTGCCGACGTCGCCCGTTCGGGGACCCGCGGAGCACGCGTCCATCTGATCACGACCTTGCAGACTTCGTCGTTCACCAAGTCCATGGCCGCCGTCGCCGACACGATGCGCGCGCTCGGCTATCGCGTGTCCGTGACCAGCTACCCGGCCGACGGGCTGTACTTCAACGCCCTCAGCACCAAGTACCAGACGGTCGACGCCGCGATCAGCGGCTGGACCGCCGACTACCCGACCGCGGCGTCGTTCTTCAGCGCCCTCAGCTGCTCGCCGGCGCCGTACGTCTGCACGCCCGCGCTCGACCGCGCGATCAAGCAGGCCGGCGATCAGGCGCAGGCGAGCGGGTCGAGCGCTCCCTGGACTGCTTTGGACCGGCAGATCGCGAAGCAGGCGCTGCTGGTGAACTTCATGAACTCACGGAACATCGACTTCGTGTCGAAGCGGGTCGGGAACTACCAGTACAGCCCGATCTTCGGCGCGCTGCTCGACCAGCTCTGGGTGCGCTGACGCCGGGCGGCGCCGCGCCAGAACGATGCCGAGTGCGATCAGCACGCCGCCGGCGATCTGCAGCGCGGTGATCGTCTCCGAAAGCAGGATCACGGCGAAGATCGCCGCGACGAACGGCTGCAGGTTCGTGGCGAGCGTGGCCCGCGCCGGCCCGATGCGGTAGAGCGAGCGGAACCAGAGCACGTTCGTCAGCACGAGCGGGCCGAGAGTCGCGAACGCGAACAGGAGCCAGACGTCGGCGCCGAGGTCCCACGACTGGCTTGTCGTCTGCCTCGAGCCGATGACCGCGAGCGCCAGCGCCGTTGCGGCCAGCACGATCGCGCTCACCCGGTAGGGCGAGTAGCTCTCCATGAGCGGTGCGATCAGCACCGAGTAGCCGGCCCACGTCGCGGCGGTCATCAACGCGAGCAGGATCCCGTCGATCCCGCCGGAGACGTGGGCTCCCGCGCCGATCGCGACGAGCGCCACGCCCGCGAACGACACGGTCGCCGCGATCCAGAACCGTTGCCCGAGCCGCTCGCGCCCGAGCGCGAGCCCGAACAGCGCGGCGAAGATCGGCGTCGCGCCGAGCACCAGCCCGACCGTCGACGCGGTCGTGCGGTCGAGCGCGTAGACGAAGCTGAGCTGATTCCCGACGAGCAGGACGATCGCGAGCGCGACGACGCCGCCCGCGCGCCGGTCGATCCGCAGCGTGCCCTCGAGCACGAGCGTCAGCCCGATGAAGATCAGCGCGGCGAGGGTGTAGCGGAGCGTCGCGTACGCCAGGGGCTGGAAGCCGTGCGTGAGCAGGTAGCGCGTCACCGTCAGGTTCAGCGCCCACAGGACGACGACCACGAACAGCATCAGCTCCACGCGTGTCGGCCTGTGCACCGCCCGACCCTAGCGAGCCGTTAGCCTCAGCCCCGTGGCCGTGACGAAGGACGACATCGACGCGCTCGTCGGCCCCGCGACGCCGCATTTCGCGTACCAGCTGCGCGCCCGCGTACGCGAGCTGATCGAGGGCCTGCCGCCCGACGACCCGGTGCGGAGCTACGGCGAGGAGCAGATGGCGATGCTCGACCGGCTCGGCCACGCCTCGTCGACCGCCCGCGACTCGCCCCGCGAGCCGCGGTCGCGCATCGGCTGGGAGGAGCTGCCGAGCTCGGCGCCCGAGTACGACCCGCTCCCGTGAGCGACTTCGCGGGCGCCGCCGTCCTCGTCACCGGCGGCTCGCGCGGCATCGGCCGTGCGATCGCGCTCCGCTTCGCCCGTCACGGCGCGGCGACGGTCGCGATCGGCTACCTGCGCAACGACAAGGCGGCCGAGGCGACCGCCGACGAGATCCGCGCGCTCGGCGCCGAGCCGGTGCTCGTGCGCGGGAACGTCTCGTCCGAGCGCGTCCTGCGCGAGGTCGCCGAGCTGCCGTCGCTGACAGCACTCGTCCACAACGCCGCCACCGGGGTGATCCGGCCCGCGCTCGAGGCGCAGGAGAAGCACTGGGACTGGACGATGACGGCGAACGCACGCGCGCTGCTCTCGCTGACGCAGGCGGCTGCGCCGAAGATGCAGCCGGGCAGCTCGATCGTCGCGCTCTCGAGCCTCGGCTCGCAGCGCACGATGGAGAACTACGTCCTCGTCGGGACCTCCAAGGCCGCGCTCGAGGCACTCGTGCGCTACCTGGCGGTCGAGCTCTCACCACGCGGGATCCGCGTGAATGCCGTCTCCGGCGGCGTCGTCGACACCGGTGCGCTCGAGCACTTTCCGAACCGCGACGAGATGCTCGAGATGGCGCGCTCGCGGACGCCGGCCGGGCGCATGGTCACCGTGGACGACCTGGCCGGCGTGGTCGAGTTCCTGTGCACGCCCGAGGCGGACATGATCCGCGGCCAGACGATCGTCGTCGACGGCGGCTTCTCGCTGCCCGCCTAGCCGCGTCCCGGGATCAGCCGCCCGAGCGTGTCGAACGCGATGTGCCCGGCGAGGCGCGGGTTCTCCTGGAGCCTGCGCATCGAGTACGCGTACCACTGGCGCCCGAAGGGCACGTAGATCCGCAGCCGGTGGCCCTCCCTGACGAGCGTGTCCCCCATCGCCGGCCGCACGCCGAGCAGCATCTGGAACTCGTACTGCCCGGGCTCGAGCCGCCGCGCGCGCACCGTCCGCTGCGCCTCGGCGACGAGCCAGTCGTCGTGCGTCGCGACCCCGACGTAGGCGCGCGCGTCGAGCAGCAGGTCGAGCGCGGTGACGAAGCTCTCCCGCACCTCCTGGAAGCCCTGGTAGGCGATCTCCGGCGTCTCGACGTAGATGCCCTTGCAGAGCCGGACGTCGAGGCCCAGGTCTGCGAGCGCGCGGATGTCGTCGTGCGTCCGGCGCAGGCAGGCCTGCAGCACGATGCCGACGTTGTCGTGGCCCGCCTCGCGCAGCTCGCGGTAGAGCCGGAGCGTGTCGTCCGTGGTCGACGAGTCCTCCATGTCGATGCGGACGAAGTTGCCGCGCTCGGCGGCAGCGAGTACGTGCCTCGACGTTCTCGCGGCAAAGCCCGTAGTCGAGCTTCAGCCCGAGCGCGGTCAGCTTGACGCTGACGTTCGAGTCGAGGCCCTGGCCGCTGATCGTGTCGAAGACCTCTCGGTACGTGCGCGCGATCGCGCGGGCCTCGTCCGGGATCGTGATCTCCTCGCCGAGGACGTCGAGCGTGGCCATCTTCCCGGCGGTGTTCAGGTTCCTGACGACGCGGCACGCGTCGTCGAGCTCGGTGCCCGCGATGTAGCGGGCCGAGATGCGCCGGACGACCGGCTTCGGCACCGCCGGCATGACCCGGACGATCGCCTTGTCGAGCACGCTCACGTCTCGCGCATGAACCCCTGGCGGGCCGCGCTCACGAGCGCGACCGCCTCGGGAAAGAGGACGCGCATGGCGTCGCGCAGCGCAATCGCCTGCTCGTCCGGGCCGCCCGTCGGCGAGATCTGGTTCAGGGCGGCGGCCGTCAGCTCGACGGCCGTGTTCAGCGTCAACGTCGCGAACTGCTCGCGCTGCGCCTCCTGCACGGACTCGGCCTGGCGCGCCGCGAACTCCTGCAGATTCCGCATGAGCTCGTCGGGGTCGCCGCCGCCGAGGAAGCCGAAGCCACCTTCCATGGCTGCCATTGTGCCGCTTACACTCGACCTATGTCGACGGCGCGGGCCGAAGGGCGTGTCGTCCCGCTGCCGTGGGTGCAGCGCGGCCTCGTGTGGACGCTCGGCCTCGGAGCCTTCGGGCTCGCGTTCTCGATCACGACGACTGCGGCCTACCTGCCGCCCATCCTGGGCGAGTTCACCGAGTCGACGAGCCTGATCGCGCTCGTGCTCGCGGCAGAGGGCGTGTTCGCGATCACGTTGCCCCTGATCGTCGGCCCCTGGAGCGACACGTTCCACACTCCGCTCGGCCGCCGGCGCCCGTTCATGCTCGTCGCCGTGGGCCCGATCGGCTTCTGCCTCGCGCTGATGGCGTTCATGCCCAACCTCTGGACGACGGCGCTGCTCGTCTTCGCCTTCTTCTTCGCGTACTACATCTACGAGCCGCCCTACCGCGGGCTCTACCCCGACCTGCTGCCGTCGAGCCAGTTCGGCCGGGCGCAGGGCATCCAGCATGTGCTGCGCGGGCTGGCGATCGGCTGCGCGCTCGTCGGCGGCGGCTTTCTCTTCCACGTGTGGAACCAGGCCCCGTTCCTCGTCGCCGCCTTCGCGACGACGCTCGCGTGCCTGGCACCGATCGCCCTCGTCGACGAGCCGAGCGTGCTGGGCGATCGCGTCTTCCGCGGCGTCCGCAGCTACCTGTCGACCGCGTGGTGCCTGCTGCGCTCCGAGCGCGACGTGACCATGTTCCTGGCCGCGAACGCCGCCTGGGAGGGCACCTTCGCCGCCGCCCGGACGTTCGTCGTGCTCTACATCACGGTCGGGCTCGGGCAGCCGCTGTCCACCTCCGCGATCGCGCTCGGCGTGGTCAGCGCCGGGTACCTCGTCGCCGCGCTCGTCGCCGGCCGGCTCGGCGACCGCATCGGCCTCGCTCCGGTGATTGTCGTCGCCTCACTTGTTTACGGTGGTGGCTACATGGTCGGCGGACTCGCGACCGAGTGGCACGACTGGTACCTGCCGGTGATCTTCCCGATCGCGATCGCGGGCGGGATCGTCATGACCCTGGCCTGGGGCCTCCTGTTCAAGCTCATGCCGCCGCAGCACCGCGGCGCGATCTCCGGCCTGGCGACGACGACGAAGGGCGTGGGGCTCCTCGTCGGCCCGCTGGCGGCCGGCATCGCGATCGACGTGCTCCGGCCGCACCTCGAGAGCACCGACGGCTACCAGGTGCTCTGGCCGATCTGCGGGCTGCCGATCCTGGCCGTCGTCCCGCTGGTCGCGCGCTTGATCCCGGTCGAGAAGAGGAAGGGAGACGTCGATGTCCGAACGGCTTGAGTCGCCGGCGCACGACGAGATCGAGGAGCACGCACGCCCCTTCCACGCGCTCTACGAGCACTGGGAGCGCAACCAGTGGTCGCTGTTCGACCTCGACTTCACGGTCGACGCCGAGAGCTACGCCCGCCTCGACGAGGCGGCGAAGCGTGGGCTCCTGTGGATCTTCTCCCACCGCTTCGACGCCGAGTGGGAGGTCGCGCGGCTGCTGCCGCCGTTCGTCACCGCCGCGCCGGATTTCGAGGTGCAGCTCGTGCTCGCCACCCAGCTGTCGGACGAGCACCGCCACCTGCAGGCCGTGCTGCGCATCTACGACGAGGTCTTCGGCGTCCGCGGCTTCGCCGAGGCGCAGGCGCTGTCGGCCTCCAACAGCGACCCGGTGTCGGCGCGCCTCTACAGCGAGTTCGCGACGTACGTCGAGCGGCTCCGGGACGACCAGAGCCCGGAGATGTTCCTCGGCGCGGTCATCGCCTATCACCTGCTCGCCGAAGGCGTGATCGCCCGGACGGCGCAGAACCTCGCGGGCGACCAGTACGTCCGCTTCGGCAACTTCCCCGGGCTGCTCCAGGGCCAGCGCAACGTCGCGCGTGACGAGGCCCGGCACATCGGCTTCGGCGTCTCGTACGTCCGCCGCTGCGTTGCCGCCGACCCGACCGGCACCTACGAAGTCGTGGCCGAGGTGGTCGGCCACTTCGCCGAGGTCGCCGCCGAGCTGCTCGCGCTCGCGCAGGGCGAGCTGGATGACCTCGTCGTCGCCGGCTACGGCACAGAGCCCGAGGTGTTCTACGGCGAGGCGATGCGGCTGCTGCAGCTGCGGATGCGCTCGATCGGGTTCGCGGCCTAGCGCGCTACCCGAGCGGCAGCTTGTAGGCCGTCTCGACGTCGGAGACGAACGCCTGCACGGCGTCGCCCGAGCCCTTCATCGCGGCGGCAAACGGCGAGCCGCCCGCGCCGCCGAGCGCGACCTCGAGCCGCCGGGTTGCCGCGCCCACCCGGTCGAGGCGCTCCGGCGTCGCGACCCGCGGCGGCGAGCCCAGCTCGGCCTCCAGGTCGTCGAGCGCCTGCTCGGCCTCGTCGAGGCCGGGCGGGTCCTCCGTCAGCCGCAGCGCCACGAGCTGCGCGCGCAGGTCGTCGAGGTCGCCGCCCGCGGCCACGTCCTCCGCGTACTCGACGAGCGCGGCGATCGACGCCGCGTCGCGGACGCGCTGGCGCTGGACGACGGGTTCGAGCTCGCCGTCGAGCACGAGCCAGCCAACCGGCTCGCCGCCTGCGGCGAACGCGACCAGGTAGAGCCGCTCGCCGCCGGGATCGACCGGCACGACACCCGCGACCCGCTCGCCGGGGCCCGCGAATGCCGCCGCCGCGGCCGCGGCCGCCTCCAGCTCCTCCGGGAGCGCCACGCGCCGAGCATAGACTCGCCTCGTGGCCGAGACCGGCACCGTCGCGCGGGAGCTCTTCGCGCCGCTCGGTCCGACCTACGACCGCTACGCGAACCTGCTCTCGTTCGGCCAGGACCCGCGCTGGCGGCGCTTCCTCGTCTCGCGCATCGACGCCGGCCAGGACAGCCACGTGCTGGACGTCGCCACCGGCACCGCGGCGGTCGCGATCGAGCTCGTCCGCCGGCACGGCTGCACGGTCGTCGGCATCGACCAGAGCCCCGACATGCTCGCCACCGGGCGCGCGCGTGTAGAGCGCGCCGGCCTCGGCGACCGCATCGAGCTCGTCGAGGGCCACGCGCAGGAGCTGCCCTTCGAGGACGCCTCCTTCGACGCGCTGACGTTCACCTACCTGCTCCGCTACGTCGACGATCCGGCGGCGACGCTCGCCGAGCTGGCCAGGGTCGTGAAGCCGGGCGGGACGATCGCCGGGCTCGAGTTCGGCGTCCCGCCGGTCGCGCTCTGGCGTGGCCTCTGGGAGCTCTGGGTGCGGATCGGGCTGCCCGGCGCCGGCCAAGTGATCTCGCCCGGCTGGGCCGAAGTGGGCGACTTCCTCGGCCCGAGCATCCGCGGCTTCTACGCGCGGCACCCGCTGCCCGAGCTCGGCCGGCTCTGGAACGCCGCCGGCATCCGCGACGTCCGCTGGCAGGGCCTCAGCCTCGGCGGCGGCGTCGTCACCTGGGGCCGGCGCGCGTGACGACCACGCCCCGCCCGGCGTTCTACGCGCTCACGCAGGGCGGCTGGCGCGACTACCTGACACTCCTGCACCCGCCGTACACGCTCTGGCACCTCTCGTACGCGGCGATCGGCGCCGCGCTCGCCCCGACGTTCTCGTGGGCGCGGCTCGGCGCCACGATCGCGGCCTTCGCGCTCGCGATGGGCGTCGGCGCGCACGCCCTCGACGAGCTCAAGGGCCGCCCACTCCAGACGAAGATCCCGGACGGCGTGCTGTGGGCGCTCGCCGCCGTCTCGATCGCTGCCGCCGTTGTGATCGGCATCGCGAGCGCGATCGCGTGGACGCTCTGGCTGCTCCCGCTCGTCGCCTTCGGCGGCTTCATCGTCGTCGCCTACAACCTCGAGCTCTTCGGCGGCCTGTTCCACAGCTACCTCTGGTTCGGCATCGCGTGGGGCGCGCTGCCGGTGCTCGCCGCCTACGTCGCCCAGGCCGGGTCGATCGACGCAGCTGCCGTCGTCGCCGCCGTGGCGGCCACGCTGCTCAGCCTCGCGCAGCGCAGCCTGTCGACGCGCGTGCGGGACATGCGCCGCCGCGCGACCAGCGTGACGGGCTCCGTCGAGTACCGCGACGGCAGCGTCGAGGAGCTGACCGCAGCCGTCGCTGACGGGCGAGCCAGAGCGGGCGCTCCGGCTGCTCGCAGCGGCCGTAACCGCACTCGCGGTAGCGATGGTGCTCGCGCGGGCCTAAGGTTTCTGCCTGCTCATGACTCTTTCGCGCGTCTTCGAGATCCTCTTCGCCGCCTCCGTGATCGTCGCGGCGGCCGCGTTCGCGCTCGCGTTTCTGGAACGCATCTCGGTGCGCGTCCTGCTCGGCATCGCCGCCGCGGTCGGCATCGCCGCCGCCGCCGGCTGGGTCGCCGTGGCGCTCCGGCCCTCGGACGCGCTCGCCGTCTCGGCGGCCGGGCTCACGCTCGCCACCCTCGGCGTGGTCGGGGCGGCCGCGCTGCGGCGCCTCATCACCCAGAGCCGCGCGTTCGACGAACAGCTCGAGCGCGCCAAGGCCGAGATCGCCGCCGTCTCCGAGGCGGAGGCCGCCCGCCGCGCCCAGGAGCTCGAGCGCGCGCTCGCCCGCGCCAGAGCGGAATCCGTCTCCGCGCTCCTGGACGAGGAGCGCCGGCTCGCCGAGTCGCGCCGGGCCACCTTCATCGAGCGCGAGCGACACGCCGAGGCGGCGATGGCCGAGCGGCTGGCAGCCGTCCAGAGCCGCGTCGCCGAGCGCGTCGCCGCGTGGACGAGCGACCTCGAGCGGGCGCAGGAGCGGCTCGACGGCCAGGTGCGCCAGGTCTCCAACCGCCAGGAGCAGCTGATCGCCGCGGCCGAGAAGCGCCTCGGCGAGGAGATGCAGCGCCTGGAGGTGCTCGGCGACGAGCAGCGCCAGCTCGTCGGCCGCCTGCGCACCGAGCTGATGCAGGCGGCGCGCGACGCCGTCAGCGAGGCGCGCGCGGAGCTCGACGCGCACTCGCTCGAGCGGCGGCGCGCGCTCCAGGAGGTCGAGGAGCGGCTGCGCCAGCGCGAGAAGGAGCTCAGCGACCGGATCGAGCGCGAGGCCGTCGAGGCAACGCGCCGGATCGCCGCGACGCTGCAGGACGTCGAGCGCCGGCAGGTCGAGCAGCTCGAGCGCATCGTCGCCCGCGCGGCCGAGCGCTACTCCGACGCGGCCAACCAGCAGTTCGAGGCGGCCGCCAAGGCGGCCCGCGAGCAGGCGGCGAAGCGGCTCGGCCGCGAGCTCGACCGCGCCGTGGAGATGTTCGCGCGCGACTCGCAGTCGGCGCTTGCCGAGCGACTGGCGGAGGTCGGGGACGCGGGGGCGCGGCGGCTGGAGGCGCGCTTGTCGACGATCGCCGAGAACCTCGAGCGCCAGCGCGAGGAGTTCGTGCAGACGCTCGAGCGCCGGCTCGAGGAGGCCGAGCGCGAGGTCCGCGAGCGCACCCGTGCCGCGATCCGCGAGGGCGAGGCCCAGCGCGAGGCCGTCGAGGCCCGCATGTCCGAGCTCTCCCGCCGCATCGACACGGCGCTCGACGAGACCGAGCAGCGGCTCGCAGCGCTCCCACGGGACTAACAAGGGATTTCGCCCGGCAGAGCGAATGTTCACGGCCATGGCGGAGACGAAGCAGACGCCGGTCTCCGACGGCGAGATCGCGAAGGTCACGGGCTGGCGGCTGCACGTGCTGATCGAGGCGGGCTACCCGTTCGAGACGGCCGAGCGGATCGCCGAGAGCGAGGTCGACCTGCACCGCGCCGTGGAGCTCATCGGGCAGGGCTGCACGCCCGACGTCGCAGAGAAGATTCTCCTCTAGCTGGCATCCTGGCTCGCGTGAGCGTCGAGCCCGCGAGCGAGGAACGGAAGGTCTACACCGTCGCCGCGTTCAACCGCGGCGTCGCGGACTTCATCGCGCGCCTGCCCAGCGTCTGGGTCGAGGGCGAGGTCACCGAGCTGCGCCGCCAGGAGCGCTGGCAGAGCGTCTTCTTCACGCTCAAGGACCCCGAGGACGGCGCCTGCCTGAACGTGACGATGGCGCGCGGCAAGTTCGACAGCCTGCGCCTCGACCTCGTCGACGGCGAGCGCGTCCACGTCTATGGGCGGCCGGACTTCTTCGCCGCGCGCGCCGACTTCCGGCTGCGCGCACTGTCGATCGAGCGGTTCGGCCTCGGCGCGCACCTGGCAGCGCTCGAGCGCCTGAAGCGCACGCTCGCCGCCGAGGGGCTCTTCGCCGCGGAGCGGAAACGGCCACTTCCGGTGCTTCCCCGTCGCATCGGCCTCGTCACCGGCAACGACGCCGCCGCCAAGCGCGACGTCCTCACCGCGCTCACGACTCGCTTCCCGCCCGCGAACGTGCTCGTCGCCGAGACGTACGTGCAGGGGCCACGGGCGGCGCCGGCGCTCGCGACCGCGCTGGGCGACGTGGCCCGCGCCGGCGTCGACGTGATCGTGCTGGCGCGCGGCGGCGGCAGCTTCGAGGATCTGCTCCCGTTCAGCGACGAGCGGCTCGTGCGCGCGATCGCCGCCTGCCCGGTGCCGGTCGTCTCGGCCGTCGGCCACGAGCAGGACACGCCGCTCAGCGACCTCGTCGCCGACGCGCGGGCGTCCACTCCGAGCATGGCTGCGCGCCTCATCGTCCCTGACCTGGGCGAGCTCCTCGCCCGGCTCGACCGCTCGCGCGAGGCGCTCGGCCGTGCCACATCGGCGGCGCTCGCCCGCGACCGCGACCGCGTCGACCGCAGCCGCGCCGCCGTGCACGCCGCCATCCGCGCGCTGGCCGCCGAGCAGGGCCGTCGGCTCGAGACGACGCGTGAGCGGCTCGACCGCGCGCCGCGCCTCGACCTCGAGCGGCGCCGAGCCAAGCTCCAGCAAGCCGCCGGCCGCTTGCGGGCGCTCTCGCCGCGCGCGACGCTCGAGCGCGGCTACGCGATCGTGCACGGGCCGGAAGGAGTCGTGACCGACTCGGCTCAGGTCGAGAGCGGCACGAAGGTCAGCGTCGACCTCGCCGGCGGCGGCTTCGGCGCGCGCGTGGAGGAGACGCGGTGAGCACGCCCCCGACCTTCGAGGACGCCCAGCGCGAGCTCGAGTCGATCGTCCAGCGGCTCGAGGCCGGCCAGGTGCCGCTCGACGACGCGATCGCGCTCTGGGAGCGCGGCGAGGAGCTCTACAGGCTCTGCCGCACGCGGCTGGACGCGGCCGAGGGCAAGATCGAGGAGCTGGCCAAGCGCGTCGAGGCCCAGAAGCCGTAGCGCGGCGCGCGAAAACCTGAATAGAATCCGGCTCCCGTGGCCGCCCCGCCCGAACTGCTCAAGCGTGTCCCGCTCTTCAGCGACCTGCACGGCAGGGAGCTGGAGTCGCTCGCCGCATCCTTCAAGGAGCGACAGTTCGACGAGGGCGACACGATCGCGAGCGAGGGCTCAGGCGGCATCGGCTTCTTCGTGATCGGCGATGGTGAGGCAGGCGTGAGCGTCCGGGGGACGGAGCGCACGACGCTCGGCGCCGGCGACTACTTCGGCGAGGTTGCGCTCATCGACGAGGGCCAGCGCAGCGCCTCGATCGTCGCCAAGACGCCGGTGACGGCCTACGGGCTGACCGCGTGGGAGTTCCGGCCGTTCGTGGAGAGCAACGGCAAGGTCGCCTGGAAGCTGCTCCAGACGCTCGCGAAGCGGCTACGCGCCGCCGAGCAGCGCGAGTCCTAGCTCCACCAGATCCTCACGCGCCTGCGCGGGGTCGCCGCTGAGCGCCCGCGCGTCGATGCCTGCCGGCACGCCGTCGACGACACCGCCGAAGATGACGCCGCGCACCCCCGCCGCCTCGGCGGCGACGAGCACCGCCGCCGGCGCCTTGCCCTCGAACGTGGTCGCATCCACCCGGCCCTCGCCGGTGACGACGAGGTCGGCGCCCTCGAGCGAGAAGCCGGTCAGCTCGAGCACGAGCTCGGCGCCCGGGACGAGCTCTGCTCCGAGCGCCGCAAGCGCCGCCCCGAGCCCTCCGGCCGCGCCGGCGCCGGGGAGCAGCGCGTAGGGCGCGAGGTCGCGTCTCGCGGAGAGCCGCCGCTCGAGCTCCGCGACCGCCGCCGGGTCGGCGCCCTTCTGCGGCCCGAACGCCCGGGCGGCGCCGCGCGGGCCGAGTAGCGGGCTGCGCACGTCGCAGGCCACCGTCACCGGGAGCGGGAAGCCGCCGAACAGTGCAAGCAGGCCGCGGCCACCGTCTACCGTCGCCGTGCCGCCGAGGCAGACGAGCAGCGCGTCCGCGCCGTCGTCGATCGCGGCGTGGAGCAGCTCGCCGAGCCCCTGGCTCGAGGCGCGCAGAGGATCGCGCTCCTCCGGCGCGACGCGGCTGAGCCCGATCGCCTCGGCCGCCTCGACGACCGCGGTCCCGTCCGGGAGCACGAGCCAGCGCGCCTCGGCCGGCCGCCCGAGCGGGTCGGAGACGGTCGCGCGACGCCACTCGCCGCCGAGCGCGACGAAGAGCAGGTCTGCCGTCCCCTCGCCGCCGTCGGCGACCGGCGCCTGCACCGCCTCGGCGCCTGCGCGCCGGAACCCTCCCGCGAGCGCGGCCGCGGCCTCCGTGGCCGGCAGGACGCCCTTGAGCCCCGCCGGGGCGGCGACGGCCCGCACCCGCTAGCGTCGGGTGCCGACGGCCACGGCCGTCTCGCGCTCGAGCTCCTCGTCGATGAGCTCCTCGGCCTGTTCGGTCTCGTCGGCCTCCATCCGCCGCAGCACCGCGAACGAGATGCCCTCGCGCGCCAGGAAGATGAAGCCCACCCCGACGCCGACGGACATCTCGATCGCCTGCAGCCCGATCCCGAACGCGAACCCCTGGGCGTACGGGACGCCGTATGACTTGAGCGGCAGCGCGACCGCGGCCTGGATCAGCCCGACGTTGCCCGGCCAGAGCGGGAAGATCCCCGCGACGTTCATGAGCACCAGCACGAGCGCAGCCGCCGGGAGCGGCTCATGGATGTCGAAGGCGCGCATGGCCGTGTAGACGGCAAGCAGCTGCCAGAACCAGCCGAGGGTCTGCAGGAAGATCGCGAGCAGCGCGGCCAGCGGGTTCTTCATCACGCCGAGCCCGCGCCGCGCCATCGCGAGCAGGCGCCGCACCGATCCGAGCTCGTCCAGCGAGTGGCTCACGTCCAGCCGCCCGCTGATGATCGCGAACCCGAACATGATCAGGCCGACGCCGGCAACGATGAGCAGGCTCGTGATCGCCCAGTGCGGGATCTTCGCCGTCAGCAGGACGTAGCCGATGAGCATCAGCGACGGGATCACGTCGAAGACGCGGTGTGCGAAGACGGTTCCGAGCAGCGTCGGGGTCGCGCCCTCGGCGCCCGGCATCTTCCGCGTCAGCACGCCCACGCGCGCGAACTCGCCGATCCGTCCGGGCAGCACCGCGTTCGCGAGCAGCCCGATCCCGAAGGCGGAGAAGGTGCGCGAGAACTTCGGCGTGTCCTCCGGGACCGCCTCACGGATGACCGTCTGCCACGCGAACGCGCGCGTGACGGCGGAGAGCAGGTTGAAGATGACCGCGGCGACGACCCAGCGGATCTCGACGACCCGGAAGGCGTCCGCGACGGCGCCCCACTCCGGGCCGCGCCAGTAGAGCAGGGCGCCGACCAGGACGAAGAGCGCGATAAGCCCCGCCATCCGCGCCCAGGTGTTGGTCGCGAGCCGTTTCACGCGGCGACCGCCGTCCTCGGTTCGACCTCGAGCACCCGCTCGTAGATGTCGAGGAGCCGGCCGGCGATTCCGTCCCAGCCGTAGTGCTCGGAGGCGATGAGGCGCGCGTTCGCGCCGAGCGCGCGGCGGCGCTGCTCGTCGGTGAGCAGCTCGACGAGCGCATCGGCGAGCGCCGGCGCATCGTCCGGCGGCACCATCAGACCGGCCTCGTCGCTCATCACGTCCCGGTACCCGGGGATGTCCGAGGCAACCACCGGCGTCGCGCACGCGAACGCCCGCGTGAGCACCATGCCGAAGCTCTCGCCGCCGAGCGACGGCGCGGCCATCACCTTCGCCGCGAGCACCTCCCGCGTCAGCTCCTCCTGCGAGAGGAAGCCGAGCACGTCGACGCCGTCGAACTGGGCGCGGGCCATGTGCAGGCGGACGGCGAGCGGGTCGGCCCCGACGATGCGCAGCCGGGCGCCGGTGCGCGCGTGCACGTCCGGCCAGGCGCGGAGCAGCACGGCCAGCCCCTTGCGCCGTTCGTGGCGGCCGACGAAGAGCACGGTGTGGGCGCGGTTGCCGGGGTCGGCCTCCGGCGGGATGAGCACGCCGTTCGGGATCACCTCGCAGTCACCGGGCGCGTACCGCTGCGCCATCGCCCGCGCCGACTCCGAGACGGCGATGCGCGCGTCGACGCGGTCGAGCAGGAAGCCCCAGAGCGGGACGCCGATCCGCGCCCAGCGGAGGCTCCCCGACGAGTGAAAGGTCGTCACGATCGGGCACGTCGCCAGGGCGAGCGTCGCGACGCCGATCACGGGCGCGAGCGGCTCGTGCACATGCACGAGGTCGAACTGCTCACGCTCCAGTGTGCGCGCGATCCGCCCGACGGTGCTCGGGCTGAGCACGATGTTCGGGAGCGAGCCGTTCGCCGGCACGATCACCGAGCGGCCGACCGGGATGACGTCGGGCGGGGGCGAGCCACCCCGCCCCAGGCGGGGGTGCAGGGCGCGCGTGAAGCTCCCGACAGGGTCGTTGCCCATGATCGTCCGGGTCTCGATCCCGAGCCGGCGCAGGGCGTCCGCCTGCAGCTCCGCGTGCTCGACGACCGCACCCCAAAACGACCACGAGTACGGGACGACGATCCCGACCTTCATCGCGCGGAGTCTAAGGGGCAGCCACGTAGACTCAGCGGATGGTCGACGGCCTCGCGGAGCTGCACACGCATCTCGGCGGCTCGGTCTCGTCGGACATCCTCTGGAGCCTCGCGCACGAGCAGGGCATCGCCCTCCCGGTGAAGGACTACTGGGAGTTCGACCGGCTCGTCACGGTCTCGGACCCGCGCGGCGTGCCCGACCTCGACGCACTCAACGCGATCTACGAGTGGACGGAGCTGATCCAGTCGAGCCCGCTCGCCGTCGAGCGCTCGGTGCACGCGGCGATCGGCGGCGCCTACCGGTCGCAGGGGATCACGACACTCGAGCTGCGCTTCAACCCGATGAAGCGGAACCGCGGCGGCGAGCGCGACCTCGATCACATCATCATGGCCGCGACGCGCGGCCTCGACCTCGCGAGCCTCGAGTACCCACAGGTGCGGGCCGGGCTGATCCTGATGATGGACCGCACCTTCACGGAGCGGCAGAACGCGGTCATCGTCGAGAAGGCGATCCGCTACGCGGCGCGCGGCGTCGTGGGCATCGACATCGCCGGGCCGCGGCCGGGCGGCGAGCGCTATCCGTACGCGGAGCTCGCGCCGCTCTTCGACGAGGCGCGCGACGCCGGCCTCGGCGTCACCATCCACGTCGGCGAGGAGGGCGGCGAGCACGGCGTCTCCGAGCTCGCCGAGGTGATCGAGACACTGCGGCCCGACCGGATCGGGCACGGGATCCTCGCGGCGCGCGAGCCGGCACTGATGGATGCTCTGCGCGCGGCCGGGATCGTCCTGGAGATCTGCCCCACGTCGAATCTGCTGACCAAGGCGCTGCGCAACGAGGACGAGGTGCGCTCCACGTTCCGCGCGTTCGCCGACAACGGGGTGGCCTTCACGATCGCCACCGACGGGCCGGAGATGATGCGCACGCACCTGCGCGACGAGCTCGAGCTCTTGCTGCGGATCGGCGCCCTCGATCAGGACGAGATCGACGAGGCGAACCGGCGCGGGCACGATGCTGCCTTCGTGGGCAAGACGGCCGTGCCGGCGCGGGCGTAGTCCGACAAATACTCCCTTCGGACAATAGGCGGGCGGGCGAGACCGCTGTAGCGTCGCTGCATGGACGCAACCCTGATGAACGGCAGGCCGGCGCTGACGACGCGACAGCGTCAGGTCGTCGAGCTGATCGCCGCCGGATGCTCGAACGAGGAGATCGGCTGTCAGCTCGGGATCTCGGCCCGGACCGTGAAGGCGCACTGTGACGTGCTGCGCCAGAAGCTGGACGTGTCGCGCCGCCGGCACATCCCGGCCGCGTACCGCGCGCTGACAGGCGACGACCCGCTCGCGGCCGTCTCCGGCCCTGCCGCAACCGCCTGAGGCAGCCCGACTCTGTCGGGCTGCCTCACGGCGGCACGTCTTCCTCTGCGCAACCGAGCGGTTTAGGCTCCTCGCGGGAGGAACGTTTGGCGGCAACAGAGCGGGAGGCGCCCGTCGATGGCGGGCACCTGATCAAGCGTCCGCGGCTGACGCGGATTCTGGACGCGAGCAACGCGCGAATCATCCTGCTCGTAGCCCCTGCGGGCTACGGCAAGACGACGCTCGCGCGGGAGTGGCTCGAAGGGAAGCCGCACGTCTGGTACCGCGCTTCGTCGGCGGACGCTGACGTGGCGGCGCTCGCCGTCGGGCTCGCTAGCGCGGCGGCCGAGCTAGTACCGGGCGTTGATCGGCGCATTCGGCAGCGCGTGCGCGCGATCGCGGGATCCCGGAGCGCGAGGCGTCGGTGCTCGCTGGAGCTCGTCGCCGAGGATCTCGGCGCGCCTTCCGGTACGGCACGTGGATCGCAATCGACGATTACCAGTTCATCGCGCAGACGTCAGCGGCGGCGACCAGTTCTGTGGCTGATCTTCTCGATACGACGGCACGGCCACTTCTTGCGACGAGCCGGACGCGCCCGTCCTGGGCGACGCGCGCGTGGCGTCGTTTATGGCGGGGTCGTCATGCCTCGGTCGGGACGAGCTCGAAATGACAGACGCGGAGGTGCGCGAGACGGTCGGCCATACTCGCGCCGAGGTGCCGACGCTATTCGAGAACGCCACCGGCTGGCCGGCGATTGTCGGACTCGCTGCGCGGGTTGGGCCGTCGCGTCTCGAGGGCCACGATCTTCCCGGCGACCTGCACGACTTCTTTGCCGAGGAGCTCTGGCAGTTTCTCGATGACAGAACACGCTGGCGCCTGGCCCAATTGTCTCTCGTCGCGCCAATCTCGAAGGCAATCGCGGAAACGCTAGTTGGCAGAGACGCTCCGGATTGTTCGAACGACAATGCAGGCTGGCTGGCTGACGCGCGACCGCAGCGAGGTCGTGATCCACCCGCTTCTCGCCCGCTTCTTGCGGCAGAGGTTCGAGCAGTATCCGGTGGACCACCGTCGGCGACCGTGCGATCAGCTGATCAAGATCCTCGCGACGCTGCAGGCAGTGGGATCAGGCGATGGGACTTGCACTCGATGCAGATCAGACCGCGGTTGCGTCCGTGCTTGAGCAGTCCCTTGAGAGTCTGCTTAGCAGTGGCCGATTGCCGACGGTCGAGCGATGGCTCCAAATCGCGACGCGATCGACGCATCGATTCCCCTGTGCTCAATCTTGCGGCCGCGGAGGTCTCATTCAGGCGCGCCGAATATCACTCGCGCAGAGACGCTCGCAGGGCGGCCGCTTCGCGGCCTGCTTCTACCGCCATCCGCGTGCGAAGCCTGAACACCGCCGGGAAGAGCGCACGCTCGAACGAACGCTCGGACGTGGCTCTTGAGCTTCATCGCCAGGCACGACAACTGGCTGACGATGCTCCGTCATTGCGAGAAGCGCTCATCGGCGAGATCTTGACGTCGCTGGACCTCGGCTCGGGACCGGCGCTGACTTGCTTGTTCGATCTGCCAGTCGACGAAGGTTCGGACTGGATCGCGTTCGACGCGCCACCGTCGAAGGCCAGATCGCGCTCTCGCTTCGGCTGCGCCTCAGACGCAATCGCACGACCGACGCCGATCATGCCACGCTCGTGAGCAGGTCGATGATCCGCTCGCGCGAACCTCGTTTCTCTTCGCGCGCGCGATCGTGCTCAACGCGGGAGGCGCACTATCGAGCGGCTCTCGAGGCGATGCGCCGCTTTGAGCGCGACGCAACGGAGTATCGAATTGCTTCGCGTTACCAGCAGCAGGATTGGCTCGTGCAGCTGGCGACGCCGGTCTGCGAAACTTCGTTCGCGCGCGGCAGGTCGTCCGCGAGAGTCTGCCGTGGCCGAAGTCCGATCGCGACCCTTACCCGTCGCAAATGCCGCGGCACTCGACGCACGAATCGAAGATGCGGCGCGCGTCTCGGTCTAGCCCTAGGCTTTCCGATGCTGGGCTCGAACGATCAATCAAACGTTTGGGATATACGCCGAATATGTGCTGTCACTTGCACTCGCCGAGGCGGCATTCGGGCGACCCCGTACCGCGCTCGCGCGTTGAAGGTCAGCCGCACTGCGCCGTCTACGTGATACGCAGAGACGGAAGTCTCGCCGCGTGGGTCGACGCGACGCTCGCACGTCCGAAGATCCGAGCTCGTGTCGTAAGCGTTTGATCTGACGCTTGCACGGGGCTACGTCGACCTCGTTCGTCGTCGCTTATCGGGGCTGCCTGCGTCGCTGACGACGCTCGTGGCCGACGCACCGTACCGCGATCGACCTGGAAGCGTGAAATCACTCGTGAAGGCGAACGACCTCGAGATCGCTCAGCGCTCTCGGACTCACGAACACAGCCTGCCAGGGACGCCGAGCGCCAGCGCCTGACACGACGGGAACGGGAGGTTTACGCGCTGATGGTTGACGGCCTCTCGAACCGGGCAATCGCGCAACGCCTATTCATCACGGAGTCGACCGCGAAGCTTCACGTCCGTCACATCCTCAGCAAGCTCTCCGCGCGATCGCGCGCCGAAGCAGTCGCGAAGTGGCGAGACGTTCTGGGCGGACGCTTAGGAAGCGAGCGCTACGAGCCGCTCTTCGCGGCTCGCCACGACAGGTTCGGTCGCGCCTCGACCGGCCAGGTAATGCGGCTTAGCCCGGTCGAGCACGGCGTCGAATGCGGCGACGACGTCCGGGTCAAACTGCGAGCCTGAACTCTCGCGAAGTCTGCGACGTGCCTCAGCGCCAGGTAGCGCCGCACGGTACGGACGATGAGACGTCATCGCGTCATACGCGTCGGCAACCGCGAGGATGCGCGAGATCATCGGTATCGCCTCGCCGGCAAGCCGGTCGGGATAACCGCCGCCGTCCCAGCGCTCGTGGTGATGCCGAACGATGATCGCGATCTCTGAGTAGTCCTCGACGTTCGCGAGGATCCGCTCACCAATGGCGGAGTGCTCCTCCATCTGCCGGCGTTCCTCCGGCGTTAAGTGCGCCCGGCTTTTCGAGCAGCCCGGGCGAGCCCGATCTTGCCGATGTCGTGGACGAGCCCGCAGAGGTCGACGAGCTGCTGCTCGCTGGCGATCCCAGCCCAATCTCGGCGGCAATGTCGCGCGCGTACATCGCAACCGCTTCTGAGTGGCCGGCGGTGTAGCGGTCACGCGCGTCTAGCGTCGCGACAAGGGCAACCGCGAATGAGAGATTCGCACGTTCAAGTCGCTCATTAGCGGTCGCCAGGGAGGCCAGCGCGTCTTGCTGCTTGCGCGTAACGGCGAACAATCGGTGCGCCGCCATAGCGGGAATGAAGAACAAAGCGGCCGTCCATGGCGTTACGGCGATGTACGCATACGCAAGGAACGCGACAGCGGCGCCGTAAATCGGGATTCCCGCAGCCGCGACCTTCGCGATGCCCCGCACGGCCTCCCATGCATCGTCAATCCCTCGAACCCGAAGGGTGAGATAGGTGAGCCCGCAATTAATTGCGAGGCTGGTTGTCATCGCCAGCGCCGTCGCTATCACGATCGTGAGCGGGCGGTCGTCGACGAGTACAAGCTGAGCTGCCCAGCCACCGACAACGGCCATTACGACGCGGTCGGAGGTCCACACCAGCCACCGAGATACGGCCGGTCGACTTCAGCTCGCTCATTCACGAAGCGGGCGAACGAGCGGGAACTCGCTCAGCATTGTGACTGCGCCGACCATCCCAGCGGCAAGAGGGACCGAAGACCACCTGCACGAAGACGAGTGGAAGGAATGCGACGGAGACCTGGGTTCTCGCGCTCGCGGAGATCGTTTCGCGCTCGACCGCGATCGCAACGAACGCAAACAGGATCAACGGCCACGCAGCGTCCGTGCGAACTCAGCCGGGTGGTGTCGCCCAAGAGCACGGCGACGAGGCCGGCCGTGGCCGCCGTCAAGGCGACTGCGTACGCGTCGAGGCGATCGAGAGCGCCCAATCGACTCGGTGCCCTTGTAAACGGGTCGGATACATGCTTAAAATCGCTTTGCCGTCAGTCCACTAAAGGAGTTAGGAATGCGTTTCCGCCTGTACGCCGCACTGGGCAGCCTGGTTGCGCTGGCTGCGCTCGTCGGCTTTGGTCGGGGCTGGTAGATCCAGACCCCAGCTTCGGTTGACCGCTGGCACGTAGCCTCCCCCCTTTGGGGGATCCGGCGTGCCGGCGGCAACGGCTGAGACCTAGCCCGACTAAGTGATAAGGCCGCGGCGAAAGCCGACGGCAACTGCGTGTGCCCGCGAACGGGCCTGCAGCTTCGCCAGCAGATGGCGGACGTGCGACTTGACTGTCTCCTCCGAGAGAAACAGGCGAACGCCGATCTCCCGGTTGACGAGCCCGTCGCAGATCAGCTGCAGCACTTCGATCTCGCGCGGCGTGGGCTCCTGCTCCAGCTCCTTCAGCGGCGCGGCGAACGGGATGATCGCCGCCGTCGAGCCTTCGTCATCGGCCCCTCGGCGTGCGGCCACCTCGTCAAAGCGACGCGAGTGGTCCATGTAGCGGGAGAGGATCTCCTTGCGCTCAGCAGCGTCCACGCTGTGCGTATCGGCCTTGCGGTAGGGGCGCTTTAGGCGAGTCCCATCCCCCATACCAGGGGAATCACGCTGTTTTGCGGCCTAGCTGTACCGGTTAGTCGGTACGCATGCGCCACGCGGGGTCGGGCGGAGCCTCTTGAATCCCCGGATCGAAGACCGTCGCGACCTCGTGCGGCCGGACCTCGCCGCTCTTGATCCGCTCCACCCAGTGGCACGCAACGGTGTGGCCGGCGCCCAGCGTCGCGGAGCTCCGGCACCTCGTCCTTGCACCGCGTCGGCTGCACGTACGGGCAGCGGGTGTGGAAGCGGCAGCCGGACGGCGGGTTCGCCGGGCTCGGCAGGTCGCCGGCGAGCAGGATCGGTCTCGCGCTTCTCCTCGACCTCCGGATCGGGGATCGGCACCGCCGACAGCAGCGCGATCGTGTACGGGTGCAGCGGGTTGTCGTAGAGCTCGTCGGACGGTGAGATCTCGACGATCCTGCCCAGGTACATGACGGCGATCCGGTCGGAGATGTGCCGCACGACGGCCAGGTCGTGCGCGATGAACAGATACGTGAGGTCGAACTCCTGCTGGAGGTTCTCGAGCAGGTTGATGATCTGCGCCTGGATCGAGACGTCCAGGGCCGACACCGGCTCGTCGGCGACGATGAAGTCCGGGTTCACCGCGAGCGCCCGGGCGATGCCGATGCGCTGGCGCTGCCCGCCCGAGAACTCGTGCGGGTAGCGCGACGACGCGTCCGCGGGCAGCCCGACCGTCTGCAGCAGCTCGCGCACGCGCGCGCTCGCCTGCTTGCCCTTCGCCAGCCCGTGCACCATGAGCGGCTCGGCGATCGATGCGGCCGACGCTGTGCCGCGGGTTCAGCGACGCGTACGGGTCCTGGAAGATGATCTGCATCCGCCGGCGCAGCTCGCGCAGGTCGTCGCTCCTTCAGCTTCGTGATGTCCTGCCCGTCGAAGATGATCTTCCCGTCGGTGACGTCGTAGAGCCGCAGGATCGCGCGGCCGACCGTCGACTTGCCGCAGCCCGACTCGCCGACCAGGCCGAGCGTCTCGCCGCGGCGCACCTCGAAGGTGACGCCGTCCACCGCCTTGATGTCGCCCACGTGCCGGTCGACGAGCGTGCCGCTCTTGATCGGGAAGTGAACCTTGACGTCGTCGAGCTGGACGAGCGTCGCCGTTCGAGCTCATCCGGCGACGACCTCGGCCCGCTCGCGCGCCCACGCGTCTTCGGGGACCGGGTTGAAGCAGGCGACTGCGTGGCCGCGCTCCACCTCGACGAGCGGCGGCACCTCCTGGCGGGAGAGGTCGACCTCGAAGCGGCAGCGCGGCTGGAACGGGCAGGCGGCCGGCGGTGAAAGCATGTTGCGCGGCGCCCCCGGGATCGGCTGCAGGCGCCCACCGCGCGCCGCGTCCAGCCGCGGCACGCTCTGCAGCAGCCCGAGGGTGTACGGGTGCCGCGGGCGCGCGAAGAGCTGCTTCGCGGACGCGGTCTCCACGAACATGCCGCCGTACATCACGTTCACGCGCTCGCACATGCCGGCGACGACGCCGAGGTCGTGCGTGATCAGGATCAGCGCCGTCCCGCGGTCGGTGACGAGCTCGCGCAGCAGGTCGAGGATCTGCGCCTGGATGGTCACGTCGAGCGCCGTCGTCGGCTCGTCGGCGATCAGCGAGCTTCGGCTCGCAGGCGAGCGCCATCGCGATCATCACCCGCTGGCGCATCCCGCCCGAGAACTGGTGCGGATAGTCCTTGAGCCGCGCCTTCGGGCTCGGGATGCCGACCCGGTCGAGCAGGTCGGCCGTGCGCATGATCGCCTCTCTCTTGCTCAGGTCGAGGTGCGTCTGGAGCGCCTCGCGGATCTGCCGCCCGATCGTGAGCACCGGGTTCAGGCTCGTCATCGGGTCCTGGAAGATCATCGCGATGTCCTTGCCGCGGATCGACCGCATCTGGCGGTCGGAGAGGCGTACGAGGTCGCGGCCCTGGTAGCGCGCCGAGCCGGCGACCACGCGCCCGGCGCGCGGCAGCAGTCCGAGCGCCGCGAGCGCCGTCACGCTCTTGCCCGAGCCGGACTCGCCGACGATCGCGAGCGTGTCGCCCGGGTTCACCGCGAACGAGACGCCGTTGACGGCGTAGATGTTCCCACGGCTCGTCCAGAACTCGACGCGGAGGCCGTCGACCGCGAAGAGCGGCTCGCCCGCGGCGCTAGACACGGCCTCGCAGCTTCGGGTCGAGCGCCTCGCGGAGCCCGTCGCCGATCAGGTTGAACGCGAGCACCGAGATCAGGATCGCGATGCCCGGGATGATGGCGAGGAACGGGCTCGAGACGAGGTAGTCGTTCGCGTGGGTCAGCATCGACCCCCACTCCGCCGTCGCCGGGTCGGGCAGCGCGAGCCCGAGGAAGCCGAGGCCGGCGACGTCGATGATCGCCGTCGCCATCGACAGCGTCGCCTGCACGATGACCGGCGAGATCGCGTTCGGTATGACGTGCGCGACGAGGATGCTCGGGTTGCGCACGCCGACCGCGCGCGCGGCGAGCACGTAGTCGCTCTCGCGCTGCGCCAGGATCGACCCACGCAGAAGCCGGGCGAAGATCGGCACCTGGACGATGCCGACCGCGAGCATCACGTTTCTCAGCCCGGGGCCGAGCAGCGCCACCAGGCCGATCGCGAACAGGAAGCCGGGAATCGCAAGCATCACGTCCATGCAGCGCATGATCACGGAGTCGGTCTTGCCGCCGATGTAGCCGGCGAGGCTGCCGAGCACGAGGCCGATCGACAGGCCGATCGACACGGTGACGACGCCGACGAGGAGCGAGATCCGCGCGCCGAAGAGGATGCGCGCGAACTCGTCGCGTCCGTTCACGTCGACGCCGAACCAGTACTTGCTCGACGGGCCGGTCGGGAACCCGTTCCTCAGCGCGTCGTAGTGCGGAGTGGTGGGACTGTGCTGGGCGATGAGAGGCGCAAAGGTCGCCGACAGCACGATGATCGCGACGGTGACGAATCCGACCATCGCCCCCGGGTTGCGCACGAAGCGGTGCATCGCGTCGCGCCACAGCCCGGTCGGCTGCTCGAGGGCGATCTCGGCGGCTTCGAGGCTGGCGATCGACATCGCTACGAGTACCTGATCCGTGGGTTGATGACGGCGTACAGGATGTCGACGACCAGGTTCACGAGGACGAAGACGATCGCCAGGAACATGATCCCGCCCTCGAGCACCGGGTAGTCGCGGTTCGAGATGCCGTCGGCCAGCCACGAGCCCATGCCCGGGTAGGCGAAGATCGTCTCGGTCAGCACCGCGCCGCGAGAGCAGCAGGCCGACCTGGAGGCCGAGGACCGTGGTGATCGGCAGGAGCGCGTTGCGCAGCACGTGGCGCCTGTCGACGCTCGCGCGGCGGCAAGCCCTTCGCGCGCGCTGTGCGCACGTAGTCCTCGTTCTGGACGTCGAGCACCGACGCGCGGGTGATGCGCACGATGATCGCGAGCGGGATCGAGCCGAGCGCGATCGCGGGCAGGATCAGGTGCTTGAACGAGTCCCACAACGCGGCCGGATCCCGCTCGATGATCGCGTCCAGGAAGTAGAAGTTCGTCGGGTGCTGGCGCGTCGCGAGGATGTCCTCGCGGCCGACGCGTCGGCAACCAGCCGAGCCTGACGGCGAAGATGTACTTCAGGATGATCGCGAGGAAGAAGACGGGGATCGAGACCCCCAGCAGTGATAAGAACAACGTCGCGTGGTCCGACTGTCCCCCCGTGGCGTTTCGCGGCGACGAACCCGAGCGGGATGCCGACCGCGGTGGCGAAGATCATCGCCATGAACGCCAGCTCGATGGTGGCCGGGAAGCGCGTCTTGATCTCCGTCGTGACGGTGCGTCGCGAGGCGATGCTCGTGCCGAGGTCGCCCTCGAGCAGCGACCGGACGTACTTCACGTACTGAACCGGCAGACGGCTGGTTGAGGCCGAACTGCTGCCTTGTACTGCTTGACCAGCGCGGGCGTGGAGCGCTCGCCGAGCAGCGCGTCCGTCGGCCCTCCCGGGAGGTCGTGCACCCAGAAGAAGATGAGGATCGAGACGCCCGAAGAGGATCGGGATGAGAGCCAGCAGCCGGCGAACGACGAAACGCAGCATGTCGCTCGCCGGCTGTTCTAGCTCAGCTTCCTACTGGCCGCCGACCGAGGTGTTGCCGAACCACACGCCACCCGTGGGGGTCGCGACGAGGTTCGCCACCTTCTTCTGCGCGCCGAGCGCCGGCGTCGCGTTCACGTACGGCACGGCCGGGACGGACTTCGAGAGCAAGATGCTCGCCTTCTGGTACATGGCGGTGCGCGTCTTGAGGTTGGTCTCGTCCGCAGCCTTCTGCAGCAGCGTCTGGATCTGGTTGTTCCTCCAGCCGAACTGCGGGCTGAACGTCTTGAAGAACGTCCCGACGAAGTTGTCGGGATCGCCGAAGTCGCCCGTCCAGCCGATGAGGTTGAGGTCACCGGCCGTCCCGGCGTTCACCTTCGAGACGTAGTCCGGGCGCCACGGAGCGCTCTGTCACCGTGACCTTGAAGCCCGAGTTCTCGAGGCTTGCCGCGAACGCCTCGAAGTTCCGCTGCGGGTCCGGCATGTACGGCCGCGACACGCCCGTCGGGTACCAGAACTCGACCGGCACCGGCAGCGTCAGGCCGGCCTGCTTGAGCAGCGCCTTGGCCTTGTCCGGGTTGTACGGGTACTTCACGACCTTGCTCGTCCAGCCGAAGAGCCCCTTCGGCAGGAACTGGTCCGCGACCGTGCCCGGTGCCGTAGTAGAAGTTCTTCACCACGGACTGCCGGTCGAGGCCGTAGGCGACGGCCTGGCGCACGAGCTTGTTGTTGAACGGCGCGTGCGCCGAGTTGATCGTCACGTAGGCGACGTTGAACGCCGGCCGCTTGACGACCTTCAGGTTGCTGTTGCCCTGAATGGTCGGCACGTCCTGCGGAGCCACCAGGTCGTACGCGTTCGACGTCACCGGTCTGCAGCGCCTGCAGCCGGGCCGTGTTCGCGGAGATCGGGCGGATGATCAGCCGGTCGAGCTTCGCCTTCGGGCCCCAGTAGGTCGGGTTCCGCACAGCTCGAGCTTCTGGCCGATCGTCCACGAGACGAACTGGTACGGGCCGGTGCCCGTCGGGTGGCTGAACCCGTACGAGCCCGTCGCCTTGAACGCGCCGTCCGAGATCGAGCCCTGGTCGGCGCCGTACTTGCTCATCGCCGTCGGGCTCTGCATCGCGAACGCCTGCAGCACGAGCCAGTTGATGAACGTGCCCGTCGCGTGGTTCAGGTTGACGACCGCCGTCGAGGTGCCCTTGGCGGCGCAGCTCTTGTACAGCGGCGGTCGAGAGCGTCGAGCTCCCGTTGTTCTTGAAGCCGCCGAACGCAGCCTGGTAGTAGTAGGTCGCGCCCGCGTCCTGGAACGGACCCGTCCAGTTGTACCAGCGGTTGAAGTTCGCGCACACGGCCTTGGCGTTGAACGCCGTGCCGTCCGTGAACTTCACGCCCGGACGCAGCGTGAACGTCCAGGTCTTGCCACCGTTCGACGGCGTCCACTTCGTCGCCAGGTCGGGCACGAGCTGGAGCGTGCCCGGCTTGAGCTTCACCAGCGTCTCGAACATCTGCTCCGTGGCCCGGAACGACTCGCCGTCAGAGACGAGCGCCGGATCCAGCAGCGTCGGGTCCGCGGCACCGGCGAACACGAGCGTGCCGCCGCGCATGTGTGCTCTTGACGGCAGCCGTCGCCGTCGCTGCCAGCACGGCAGCGAGCACGACCCCGAGCAAGAAGTGCAGTCCTTTACCCCTCACACACTCACTCCTTTCGCTTCCTCCATGCCTGCTCCGCGAGAGAGCGGCAAGTATCAAGAAGATGTGACGCGGCGGCAAGGCTGCGGTTAGTTAAGCGTAGAAACGAACAGCCGCCCGAGGAGGCGGCCCCGAGCAGGCCGCCTCCGCGGTGAGGCTGGCTATTTCGCGCTGTATCTAGGCCGCTGCGACGGAGATCATGTCGCGCAGCGCCGAGAGGCGCGCAAGCGCCTGGCCCTCGAGCTGGCGGACACGCTCACGCGTGAGATCGAGCTCGTGGCCGATCGCCTCGAGCGTCCACGGCTCGCCCTCGAACCCGAAGCGGAGCTCGAGGATGCGGCGCTCCCGCTCGGGCAGCGCGTCCAGTGCCTTGCGGACGCCCTGGCGGCGGAGCGACTCCTCGGCCTCGTCGAACGGGTCGGCGGCCTCGCGGTCGGCGAACAGGTCTCCGAGCTCGCCCTCGTCGTCCGCGCCCACCGTCTGGTTGAGCGACACCGACGCGTGCGCGGCGCCGAGCGCCTCGTCGACGTGCTGCATCGGCAGGCCCGTCGCCTCGGCGAGCTCGTCCTTCGTCGCCTCGCGGCCCAGCTCGACCTCGAGCCGGCGCGCGGCGCGCGACAGCTTCTGCTGGCGCTCGACCACGTGCACCGGCACGCGGATCGTGCGCGCGTGATTCGCCACGGCACGCTGCACCGACTGGCGGATCCACCAGGTCGCGTACGTCGAGAACTTGAGCCGCGGCGCCAGTCGAACTTCTCGACGGCGCGGTTCAGCCCGAGCGTCCCCTCCTGGATCAGGTCCAGGAACGGCACGCCCAGACCGCGATAGCCCTTCGCGATCGACACGACCAGGCGCAGGTTCGACTCGATCATCCGCCGCTTGGCGGTCGGCGTCGCCGCGCTCGATCGCCTTCGCGAGCGTGACCTCCTCGGCGGCGGTCAGCAGCTTGTGGCGGCCGACGTCGGCGAGGAAGAGCTGCAGGCTGTCTGCGGCGCCCGGCAGGACGTCCGCCGGGTCCGGGGTGCTCGACTCCGCCGGGGCCGCGGCTTCCTCGGCCGTCGGCGCCTCGGGCGCAGCCGCTGCCGGCTCGCCGATCTCGAGGCCGATCGCCTCGAGCTCGCGCGTCAGCTGCTCG
Organism: uncultured Thermoleophilia bacterium; assembly: GCA_963817375.1. Classification (GTDB taxonomy): domain Bacteria; phylum Actinomycetota; class Thermoleophilia; order Gaiellales; family Gaiellaceae; genus JACVRM01. The sequence continues at coordinate 476,043 of CAWFOB010000005.1, forward strand.
AGGTCGTCCTCGGCGTTCAGCTCGTGCTCGAGCGCGAAGCGCCTCGAGCTCGGCGGGCTCGACGCACCCGCGCTCCTCTGCGCGCCACCACCATCGTGCGGCCTGCTTCCGTTTCGAGCAATTCGTGCAGCTGATTCTGCGTCAAGTGCCTCTCAATCGTCCTTTCAGTCACGGGTCTCGGGGGTTCCCACTCTACGACGTTCTTCGGACTGCCTTCGCTCCGGACTTTGGCTCGATTGGGTGAAACTTTCGTGAACGCAGGAATAAGTTCGTTCCTGCGAGTGCAACGGTTTCCGCCGCCTGCCTATTCCGCCCGACGCACTGACGGTCCGCGGATGGACGACGGCACTGATGAGTTCCTACCACTCTCAGACGTCGCCGTGTGAAAGGGTTTGTTACGCCCGTGCGAAGGGTCGCTCGGAGCGAACTATTCCGCCGCGACGGGGCGCCGGCGGCGGGCCGGCGCAGGGTCGGCGCCGTTCGCGTCCGCTGCGTCGGCGGCGGGGATCGTCTCCTCGTCCGGCGGGGTCGGCCGCGGCTGCCGCGCCCACTCCTCGTCGAACTCGACGCGCCACTTGCCCTCCTCGTTCTGGACGAGCTCGAGCTTGGCGTTGAAGCTGCGCCCGGACCGCCCGCGGAAGCCGGTCACCGGCCTTCTCGGTGCGGCGCTTCTCCATCAGCTCCTTGACGACCGTGCGGCGGGAGCGTCTTGCCGGCCTTCTTCTTCCAGATCACGAAGCCGCAGCCCGGATCGTCCTTCGACCAGCACGAGTAGCCCTTGCGGTTCTCGATCACGTCCCGGCCGCAGACCGGGCACGGACCGAGGTTCGCGCGCTCGATCTTGACGTCCTTGAGCTTGTCGAGCTCGGCGACGGTCTCGGCGGTGAACTTGACGATGTCGGCTCATGAAGGCCGGGCGGCTGTCCTTGCCCTGCTCGATCAGGCCGAGCCGGTGCTCCCAGCTGCCGGTCAGCTCGGGCGAGGTGAGCGGGTGGTCGCCGAGCAGGCCGATCACCTGGACGCCCTTCTCGGTCGCGTGCAGGGCGCGGCCCTCGCGCTCGATGTAGCCGACCGAGATCAGACGCTCGATGATCGCCGCGCGCGTCGCCGGGGTGCCGATGCCGGAGTCCTTCATCGCCTCGCGCAGGTCGGCGTCCTCGATGTCCTTGCCGGCGGTCTCCATCGCGGCGAGGAGCGAGGCCTCCGTGAAGCGCCGCGGCGGCTGCGTCTCCTTGGCGGAGCGACGTCGATCAGATCGTCTCGACGGCCTCGCCCTGCTCGAGGCGCGGCAGCAGCTGGTCGCCGCCGGTGTCGTCGTCGGCGCCGCTCGCCCGGCGCGCCTCCTCGCCGTAGACCGCGCGCCAGCCGGCCTCGACCAGCACGCGGCCGCTCGTGCGGAAGACGTGCTCGGCGACGGTCGTCTCGACGCGCGTGCGCTCGAAGACCGCCTCCGGGAAGAAGACGGAAAGGAAGCGCTTGACGACGAGGTCGTAGATCCGCTGCTCGTCCTCGCTGAACTTCTCGAGGTCGTGCTCGGCGCGGGTCGGGATGATCGCGTGGTGGTCGGTGACCTTCGCGTCGTTGACGATGCGGCGCGAGCGGCAGCTCCTGGAGCGCCGACGACGTACTGCGCCGCCTTCGCGTACTGCGGGTTGTGGCCGACGAGCTCGGCGGTCGGGCGGATCTCCTCGACCAGGTCGCCCGACAGGTAGCGCGAGCTCGTCCGCGGATAGGTGATCGCCTTGTGCTCCTCGTAGAGCTTCTGCGCAGCCTGCGAGCGTCCGGCGCGCCGAGAAGCCGTAGAGCGTGTTCGCGTGGCGCTGGAGCGAGGTCAGGTCGTAGAGGAGCTCCGGGCGTCTCCCGCTCCTCCTTGCTTCTCAAGCTTGCGTGATCTCGCCGGGCTTGTCGCGCGTCGCCGCCTCGACGATCTTCGTCGCGCCTCCTCCTCGGGCAGGCGCTTGCCGCCGAGGTAGCGCGCCGGTGTAGTCGCCGCTCGCCGTCGGCCTCGAACAGCGCCTCGACGAGCCAGTACGGCTCGGGCACGAACGCGCGGATCTCCACCTCGCGCCGCGCGACGAGCGCCAGCGTCGGCGTCTGGACGCGGCCGAGCGAGACGGCGCCGTCGAAGGCGGCGCGCAGGCGGATCGACGCCGCGCGCGTCGCGTTCATGCCGACGAGCCAGTCGGCCTCGGAGCGTGAGCGTGCGGCCGCCTCGAGCGTGGCGCATCTCCTCGCCCGGGCGCAGCTGCTCGAACGCCTCCTGGATCGCCTTCTTGGTCATCGAGCTGCAGCCACAGCCGCTGGACCGGCTTCTTGATCTTCGCCGTCTCGTAGATGTACGCGAAGATCAGCTCGCCCTCGCGCCCGGCGTCGCAGGCGTTCACGACTCCCGTCGACGTCGTCGCGGGCCGATCAGCTTGTGGATCAGCTTCGAGCTGCTTCTCGGACTTGGCGTCGCGCGGGCGCAGCTTGAACTTCTCCGGGACGATCGGCAGGTCGGCCATCCGCCACTTCTTGAACTTGGTGTCGTACTCCTCGGGTGCGACCAGCTCGACGAGGTGCCCGACGGCCCAGGTGACGACCCAGTCGTCGGACTCGAGGTAGGTCCTCGTTCTTGCGAACGTGCCCGGCAGCGCCGAGCGAGATGTCGCGGCCGACGGACGGCTTCTCTGCGATGACGAGGGTCTTGTCACGCGGCTGAGGGTAGCGGAGTAGTCGGCGAATTGCCGGTTCATCGGCTCGATGTCGTGACGGGGACGCTACGGTGCCGCCTCGTGCACGTCTCGAAGGCGTACCTCGCGATCGGAGTCCTGAGTTGGCCGTTGCTGAGGGGACTCCTGCGCGTGACGCCACGGGGGAAGGAGAAGCTGCCCAAGGGTGGCTTCGTGCTCTCGGCCAACCACCACTCGAACTTCGACCCCTGGGCGCTCGGCTTCCCGCTCTTCCCCGATCGCCAGGTGCGGTTCATGGCCAAGGCCGAGCTCTTCAAGCCGGTGCTCGGGTCGATTCTGCGCTCCGCCGGCGCGTTTCCCGTGCGCCGCGGCGAGGGCGACCACGAAGGCGATCGAGACGGCCGTCGAGCTCGCGCGCGCGGGCGAGATCGTCGCCATGCTACCCCGAGGGCACCCGGCGCGAGAAGGGCATCAAGAAGAAGCGCAAGGCGGGCCGGCACACCGGCGCGGCGCGCGATCGCGCTGGCCGCGGGCGTCCCGCTCGTCCCCGCCGCGATCGGCGGCACCGACCGGCTCTCGCAGTTCCCGCGCGTGAAGGTGATCTACGGCGACCCGATCCCGCTCGACGACCTGGCCGACCAGGACAAGCGCCGCGCGTCGATCGAGGCCACCGAACGGCTGATCAAAGCGATCGCAGAGCTCGAGCAGCAGCTGTGACCAAGCCGCTGCTCGCGGTCGACGGCGACTCGTTCGCCCACCGCGCGCTACCACGGCCTGCCGTAGACGATCACCCGCGCCGAGGGCAAGCGGGCGGGCGCGATCGTCGGCTTCACGAACATGCTGCGTCGGACTGTGGGAGCAGGCCGACCCGCGGTCGGTCGTCGTCGGCTGGGACACGCTGACGGTGCCGACGTACCGCACGAGGCGTTCGCCCCGCTACCAGTCGCGGGCGCGAGTTCGACGACTCGCTGCTGGAGCAGCTCGACCTCCTCCCCGAGCTCGTCGAGGCGCTCGGCTTCGTACGCCGCGAAGGCGCCCGGCTACGAGGCCGACGACTTCCTCGGCGCGGCGGTCGCGTCGAGGAGGGGCGAGGCGGCACCGTCCTCGTCGCCACGTCCGACCGGGACATGTTCCAGCTCGCGAGCGAGCGGACGACGATGCTGCAGCCGCGGCGAGGGCGTGTCGGACATCGAGCGCGATCGGGCCGGCCGCAGGTGCGCGAGCGGTACGGCGTCGAGCCGGCGCAGGTGCCCGACTTCATCGCGCTGCGCGGCGACCCGTCGGACAAGCTGCCCGGCGCGCGCGGCGTCGGGGCGAAGACGGCGGCGACACTGCTCAAGCAGTACGGCTCGCTGGAGGAGGCGCTCGAGGCGGGCCGCTTCAGCGCCGATCGCAGAGGATCTTCGGCTCTACCGGCGAATCGCTACGGTCGACGCCTCCGCCCCCCTTCCCTCCCTCAACGATCGATCACCAACGTGGGCGGAGGCGTCGGCTCTCGTGCGCTCGTGGGGGCTGAACCAGCTGGCCGAACGGCTGGCCGCCCGGGCCTAGTGGATCTGCTCGTCGACACCGGTCCTCGCCGACCTGCATCCGACCGGGCACCACCCCGACGCGCCCTCGCGGTACGCGGCGCTGCTCGACCACTTCGGCGAGTGGCGGCGTGGTGAGGCTGCGTCCGTCGACGACGTCGAGCTGCTGCCACGACCCGGCGTACGTGGCGCAGGTCGCCGCGGTGGACGGGCCGACGTGGCTGGACGGCGACACGATCGCGACCGAGACGTCGTACCAGGCCGCGCTGATCGCGGCGGGGCTCGCGATCGAGGCGGCGCGGTCGGGCGGGTTCGCGCTCGTGCGGCCGCCGGGCCACCACGCGCTCCGCGAGCGGGCGATGGGCTTCTGCCTCTTCGGCAACGTCGCCATGGCCGCGCGGCGGCTGCTGCACGACGGCGACGCGGGGCGGGTGGCGATCGTCGACTGGGACGTGCACCACGGCAACGGCACGCAGGCGATCCTGGAGAACGACGAGAGCGTCTTCTTCGTCTCGCTGCACCAGTGGCCGTTCTACCCGGGCAGCGGCGGTCCGCTCGACCAGGGGCCGACGACGCTGAACGTCCCGCTGTCCGGCCGGGTCCGGAGACGAGGAGTACGCACGCGTGTTCGCGCGACACGGTCGAGCCGGCGGTCGCCCGCTTCGCGCCCGACCTGGTCCTGGTGTCGGCCGGCTTCGACGCACACAAGGACGACCCGCTGGCAGAGATGCGAGTCACCGAGGACGGCTTCCGAGAGCTGGCACGGCGCAGCAAGGCGCTGGCGCCCCGCTGCGGCGCCGTGCTGGAAGGCGGCTACAACGTCGCGACCCTGCCGCGCCTGGTGGAAGCCGCCCTGGAGGGCTTCAACGCCTAACGGCGGAGGGGCGAGGGAACCGCAGGTTCCCAAAAAAAGACGCCCTCGGCAGACCATCAACAACCGCCGCCGAAGCCGGACTTGCTCCGGCGAGAGGCACACCCCCGAGAGGCAACCAAGGGCATCACGGCACCAGCCGCCGGCTCCTGAACCAACAGCACCACGCCCCCGCCCGCAAGGAGGGGGCATACGGGGGAACCAGGGGTTCCCCCGTAAAGAAAGCGGCCGGCTCTTATGGAGCCGGCCGCCAGAATGGGCCACCACGTCCGTACCACGGCTCCTCCGGGTCAGGTTCCCTGAAGAGCGTTCTGTACTTGCACTATCGGCGGACCGGTGCGGTCTGTCATCGCCCATGTGCCCCCAGCGGCTGGCGAACCGGTATCCCCCGTGGTGGGGGATATCCGGTTCGACCCGTTCTTAGAAGCCGCCGCTGGCGGTCGCCGGCCGGTAGTCTCTCGCCCGCGCGAGGACCTCGAGGGCCTCGCGGCGGGACGAGACGTTCAGCTTGCGAAGCAGGCTCTTCACGTGCGACCGCACGGTGTGCTCGGAGATGAAGAGCCGTCGAGCGATGTCATCGGTACCCAGATGCTCGTCGAGCAGGAGCAGGACCTCCAGCTCACGCGCCGAGAGGACGTTGGCGATCGCCTGCGGGACGCCCGAGTCGCGGTGCCCGCCTGCGCGGACCTGATCGAGCAGGCGCCGTGCAGCCTGGCCGGACAGTGCCGCCTCCCCGCGCGCGACCGCGTGCAGGAACTCGACGATGCGGTCCGGCGGCTCGGTCTTGAGCAGGTAGCCGGAGGCGCCGCCGCGGATCGCGGCGAGCAGGTTCTCCTGCGCCTCCGACGAGGTCAGCACGACCACCTCGGCGGTCGGGGCGGCCTCCTTCAGCGACGGCAGCGCCTCGAGCCCGTCGATCTCCGGCATGGAGAGGTCGAGCAGGATGAGCTGCGGCTGAAGACGGCGTGCCGCTTCGATCGCTTCGCGTCCGTCGGACGCCTCGCCGACCACGTCGAAGCCGTGGCCGGTCAGCAGCGCCGCGAGTGCCTCGCGGGTGAGCGGATGGTCATCAACGACCAGGATTCTCGTAGCCACCTCCCCCTTATCGGCGGCGACGGGTCTGCCGATTAGGGGCAATATGGATCGCCCCCAAAAGGATGCTTACCAGACCTGGCTTTGGGGAGAGGCCCTTCTTCTGGGCCTCCTCGCCGCCGCGTTGACACTTTTTGTCGTCTACCCCACTCTGCGGCAGCCATATGACGTACCGGCCGTGAGGCTGGTGCTGGACACGGTGATCACGCTGGCCGCCGTGGTGGTGGCGGTCCTCGCGGCGGTGCGGGTGTCCGTCGAGGGTCGCTGGAGCGACGTCTTGCTGTGCACGGGCTTCGCCGTGACCGCGGCTGCGACGTTCTGCTTCTCGGTCGTGCCGCTGCTGGCCGACTCGACGAAGATCGCGGGGCCTGAGGGCTGGGCGGGCATCGTCGGACGCATCCTCGGCATGGCGTTCATCGCGCTCGCGCCGTTCATCGGGCGCAGGACGAGCCGCTCGCGCCGCGCGCTGGCCATCTGCCCTCGGTATCGGCGGCGCGGTGCTGCTCGGCGAGCTGGCTCCTGCTCGAGCAGATCTCGGCGCACCTGCCGAGCCTCACGACGCAGGACTCCGGCCATCAGCCCATGCAGATGACGGCCGCGCTCGCGGTCCAGGCGCTGCTCGCGCTCGTCGCGCTGCTCGGCTTCTGGCGCCGCTACCGCGACCAGGGCGAGGACCTGGACCGCTGGCTGGCGCTGGCCGCGACGCTGACGATGTTCGCCGAGGTGCATGCGGTTCTGACGCCGCTGCCGCAATTAACTTACGTCTCTCAGGGCGACTTCTTGCGCGTGCTGTCCTACGGCGTCCTGCTGACCGGCGTGTGGCGTGCGATCCGCTCGGCGGAGTTCGGGCGCGCGGTCGCCGAGGAACGTGCGCGCGTCGCGCGCGAGATCCACGACGGGCTGCAGCAGTACCTCTTCTCGATCGCGACGCACGTCTCGTTGCTGCGCCCGGACACGGTCACCGAGAAGACGATCGAGCAGCTGACGAAGGCGGCCACGGCCGCGCAGCAGGAGGCGCGCTTCGCCGTGCTGGCGCTGTCCTCGGCGAGCGGGAACGCACCGTTCGACGCGGCGCTGCGCCGCTACGTCGACGTGCTGACCTCCGACGGCGAGCTGGAGGTCGACCTCGAGATCGACGGCGAGGTGCGCCTCGCCCCGGACGAGCAGATCGAGGTGTTCCGGATCGTCCAGGAGAGCCTCGCCAACGTGCGCAAGCACGCGGGCGCGCGCCACGCCGACGTGCTGATCACCCGGCGCGGCGGCCGCCGGGTGCTCGTCGTCGTGGACGACGGCAGCGGTTTCGAGAGCGAGGCAACAGAAGAGACCGCCCGCGCCGGGCAGGGCCTCCAGAACATCCGCCGCCGTGCCACATCGATCGGCGCAGCGTTCGCCCTCCGTTCGAGCCCGGGCCAGGGCACCGCGCTCGAAGTCGTGCTCCGGTCCTAGTCGCAGGGAGCCCCCTGCTCCGGACCTAGTGCTGACGAGCCACTTGCTCCGGACCTAGTCGCAGAGAGCCACCTTGCTCCGTACTTCGTGACTGACAGCCACGTGCTCAGGACTTAGTGGCTGACAGCCACTAAGTCGGGCGCGGGGAGCTGCGGTACACCGCGGCGGCGGCTCGATGGAAGCCGTCCGGCTGGCCCGCGGCGGCGAAGGTGGCGGCGATCTCCTCCATCTCGCCGACCCAGCGCCAGCCCTTCTTCTCCGCTGATCGGCGCGCGGACTCCAGGCGCTCCGCCAGGTCGGGGAGCGATAGCGCCCACTCGGCGCGCAGCGTCTCCTCGACGCCCTCCGCCCGCGCGACCGCCTCGATCGCGAGCAGCAGCGCGGCCGTCCCCTTCGACCAGGCGGCGTAGGCCATCTTCACGGCGGAGGCCGACCCGGACGGGATGACGACCGCCTCGAGCGGCGAGCGGGCGAAGAGCTCCGCGACGGCCGGTGACTCCGCGCCCGAGAGGTAGAGACGCGTCGTGCCCGGCTCCCACGGCGGCGGGCCGACGACGCCGCCATCCACGTACCGGCCGGCCGTGCCCGCGATCGCCTGCGCGGTCGCCGGCGCGATCGCGTTCGCATCGACGTAGATCCCGCCGAACCCCGAAAACGGCTTCGCCGTCTCGATTGCCGCGTGCGGCGGGCAGAGGGAGACGACAACGTCACAGTGTCCGGCCAGCTCCTCCGGCGTCCCGGCGTCCGCGAGCCCCGCCTCCCGCGCGCGTGAAGCGGTGGCGGCGCTGCGACCCACGGACGCCCACAGCACCTCGTGCCCACCCATGCGCAGCGCGGCGCCAACGGCGGCGCCCATCTCGCCCGGGTGCACCAGGCCGATCCTCATCCCGCGAGCCGCTCCAGCGGAATCCGGCCCTCCAGCAACGCGCGTCCCACCACGGCAGCTTCGCACCCGGTCCGCTCGACCGCTTCCAGATCGGCCTCCGAGGAGACGCCGCCCGCCGCGAGCACGGCCGGCCCGTGCCCAACGACCCGGCCGAGCAGCGCGACGTCGGGCCCGCGAAGCGTCCCGTCACGGCTGATCGCCGTGCAGAGCACGCGCGCGACGCCCACATCGGCGCACCGCCGGAGCGCCTCGTCGACGCCCAGGCCGCTCGACGCCGTCCACCCCGCCGTTCGCACCTCGCCGTCCCGCACGTCGAGCGCGACCACGAGCCGTTCCCCAAGCGCCGCGGCAAAGGCCGCGAGCGCCTCCGCGGACGCGAACGCCGCCGTCCCGACGATCACCCGGTCGGCGCCCGCGGACACCAGCAGCAGCGCGTCGTCGACGCTCCGCACGCCGCCGGACGCCTGCACGGCCGCCGGCCGCGCGGCCTCGACCAAGCGCGCGACGAGCCCGGGCCGCAGCCGGCCGCTGCGCGCACCGTCGAGGTCGACCACATGCACCAGCGGCGCGCCCGCCGACGCGAAGCGCCGGACGAGGGCCGCCGGGTCTCCCGCCTCCGCTACCACCCGGTCGTAGGCGCCCTGCTCGAGCCGCGCCGCGGAGTCGCCGAGCACGTCGACGGCAGGGATCAACTGCATTGCCATGTTACCATGCTAATATGGCAGCACAGTTGGCCGCCAACGACCCCCGACACGAATGGCATACGACCGAGACGAGCGAGCTCTTCGAGGCGATCCTCTCGCTGCGAACGGAGGAGGAGGCGGCGGCATTCTTCCGGGACCTCTGCACGCTGTCGGAGCTGGAGGCGCTGACGCATCGCTGGCAGGTGGCGCGGCTGGTGGAAGCCGGGATGCCGTACCAGGCCGTCGCGTCGGAGACGGGCGCGTCGACGACGACGGTGACGCGCGTGGCGCACTGGCTGCGCCACGGCGAGGGCGGGTACCGGCTGGCGCTCGAGCGTACGGGCTCCAGCAGCGTTCAGACCGCCTGAGGATCGCCGTCCCCGTCAAGGGCCGGCTGCGCGAGCCTGCGGTGGCGCTGCTCCACGACGCCGGCCTCGGCCCCGAAGAGCCCGGCGAGCGCGCGCTCGCGTTCCCGTGCCGGAACGCACCGGTCGACGTGCTCCTCGTACGCGCTGCCGACGTCCCCGAGTACGTCCAGGACGGCGCCGTCGACTGCGGCATCACCGGGCTCGACCTCGTCGAAGAGCGCGGCGTCGACGTCGATGAGCTGCTGCGGCTCGGCTTCGGCGCGTGCACGCTCGAGGCCGCCGTCCCGGAGGAGGCGCCGATAGCTACGCTCGAGGAGCTCGACGGCCTGCGCGCGGCAACTGTCTACCCTCGGCTCGCCGCGCGGCTGCTCGCCGAGCGCGGCATCGACGTGGAGCTCGTCGAGGTGACGGGATCGGTGGAGGTCGCACCGCGCCTGGGCCTTGCGGACGCGATCGTCGACCTCGTCTCGAGCGGGAACACGCTGCAGACGAACGGGCTGCGCTCGCTCGGCGCGGTCTTCGCATCCGAGGCCGTCCTCATCGGCCGCCGCGAGGGAGATGAGCGCGGCCGCCGGCTCGCCGGGATCCTGCGCAGCGTCGTCGACGCACGCGCGAGCCGCTACCTGATGCTCAATGCGCCGGTCGAGGCCGTGGGGCGCATCACCGATCTCGTCCCCGGCTCGCGCTCGCCGACGGTCGTCCCGCTCGCCGAGCCGGGGATGGTCGCGGTGCACGCGGTCGTGCCGGCCGACGACGTCTGGCTGCTCCTGCCGCGCCTCGAGGAGGCCGGCGCGTCGTCGATCCTGCTCGTCCCGGTCGAGCGGATGCTCGGATGAGCGACGTCGCGGCGATCGTCGGCGACGTCCGCGCCCGCGGCGACGAGGCCCTGCGCGAGTGGGCGCTTCGCCTCGACGGCGCGGAGCCCACGCGCGCCCGACCGGAGAGTGACCTCCCCGTCGACGCGCTGCTCGCGCTCGCGGACGCCGTCCGTCGGTGGCACGCGCTCCAGCGGCCGCAGGACGTGCGCCTCGAGACCGCGCCCGGCGTGACGCTCGAGCGGCGGTGGCTGCCACTTCACGCGGTCGGGATCTACGTGCCGCGCCGGCTCGTCTCCACGCTCGTCATGTGCGCGGTCCCGGCCCAGGTGGCGGGCGTCGAGCGCATCGTCGTGGTCACGCCGCCCGACGGCGCCGGCCTCGTCGCCGCGGCCGCCGAGGCGCTCGGCGTCACCGAGGTCTGGGCGCTCGGCGGCCCGCACGCGATCGCGGCACTCGCGTACGGGACGGAGTCGATCCCGCGCGTGGACAAGATCGTCGGGCCCGGGAACGCGTACGTGAACGAAGCGAAGCTGCTCGTCTCGGCCGACGTGGCGATCGACCTCCCGGCCGGCCCCTCCGAGCTTGTCGTCCTCGCCGGCCGCGGCGCCGACCTGGACGCGGCACAGGCCGAGCTCGCCGCTCAGGCAGAGCACGGCCCCGGGACGCGCTGCACGCTCGTCGAGGCAGACGGCGACCTGGAGGCGGCGCTCGCCGAGGTCGAACGGATGGCGCCCGAGCACCTGCTCCTGCTCGGCGAGGACGCCGAGGCGCTCGCGCCGCGAGTCCGCAACGCCGGCGCCGTCTTCGTCGGGCGCAGCTCGTCCGTCGCCGCCGGCGACTACGCCACCGGCGGCAACCACGTGCTCCCGACCGGCGGCTGGGCGCGCGCGGTCGGCGGGCTCGGGCTTGAGACGTTCCTGCGGCCGGTCACCGTCCAGCGCGTGACGGCCGACGGGCTGGCGCGCCTGCGGCCGGTGGTCGAGGCGCTCGCCGGCGTCGAGGGCATGCCCGCGCACGCGGCGGCGGTGCGCCGATGAGAACGCTGCCCGAGGCCTTCGCGCCCTACAGCTGGGCGCCGTCGACGGAGGAGCTCGCGCGCAGTGTGGAGCTCGACCCGGCGCAGATCGTGCGCTTCGACGGCAACGTGCCGCCTTGGCCGCGGCCGTCCGCGCGGCCGGGCACGATCGCCGGCCGGCTCGCCGAGATCAACGCCTATCCGCATGGCGGCTATCCGGAGCTCGAGCGCGCGATCGCCGATTACGCCGGGGTCGAGCCGCAGCAGGTCGTGCTCGGCGCCGGGGCGGACGACCTGATCCTGCTCTGCGCGCGCGCCTTCGCGGGGCCTGGCGACACGGTCGGGATCGCGGACTCGCCGACCTACCCGCTCTACCGGGTCGCTGCCGGCCTCGCCGGCGCGGACGTGGGCGACGCCGACCCGGCCGTGACGTTCACCTGCCGCCCCAACAACCCGACGGGGGAGCTGGGCGACCTGCCCGCTGCCCGGCCGCTCGTCGTCGACGAGGCGTACTGGGAGTACGCCGGCGAAACGGCCACGCACCTGCTGAAGGACGGCGTCGTCGTCATCCGGACGTTCTCCAAGGCCTTCGGCCTGGCCGGCGCCCGCATCGGCTACGCGCTCGCCGACCGCGAGACCGCCGCGGAGCTGAACCGCCGCCAGGCGCCGCTCCCGGTCACGACGCTATCCGCGCAGCTCGCGCTGGCCGGCCTCGCCGACCCGCCCGACGTCGCGCCGGTCGTCGAGGAACGGCTGCGCGTCGAGCACGGCGTCCGCGCGCTCGGTCTCGAGCCGCTGCCCTCCCGGACGAACTTCCTGTTCGTTCCGGTCGACGACGCGCCCGCGCTGGCCGAGGCGCTGCTCCGCTCGGGCGTCGTCGTGCGCACCTTCCCCGGGGGGATCCGCTTCAACGTCCGTGATCCCGAGGACGACGACCTCCTGCTCGACGCGCTCGCGCGCGCGCTGATCCATGCCGGCACCGGTCGCCCCGCAGGGCGGCCGCCGGGCGCGCCGCCTGCGCGCGACGGCCGAGACGCGCATCAGCGTGCGGCTCGCGCTCGACGGTGCCGGCCGCGTGCGCGTGGCCACCGGCGCGGGCCTCGACGATCACCTGCTCGAGCAGCTCGCCTTCCACGCCGGCCTCGACCTCGTGCTCGAGGGCGCCGGCGACCTCGAGACCGGCGACCACCACACGGCCGAGGACGCGGCGATCGCGCTCGGCGAGGCGCTCGACCGTCGCGCTCGGCGACCGCCGCGGCATCGCCCGGTACGGCGACGCGGTCGTGCCGATGGACGACGCGCTCGCGCGCGCCGCGGTCGACCTCGGCGGGCGGCCGTGGGCCGAGGTGCAGCCTGGAGCACGACCCCGGCATGGCCGCGCACATGCTCGGCAGCCTCGCGCAGGCGGGCCGCCTCGCGATACACGTCGAGGCCACGGGGGCAGACGACCATCACGTCGCCGAGGCCGCGTTCAAGGCGGTCGGCCGCGCGCTGCGCAAGGCCGTGGCGGCCGAGGCCGGCCGCGGGCTGCCGTCGACCAAGGGGCTCGTGTGACGCGCGTCGCCGTCTGCGACTACGGCGCCGGGAACATCCGCTCGGTCGCGATCGCGCTCGAACGCCTCGGCGCGCAGGTGACCGTCACCACGGACGCGGACACGGTGGCCGGCGCCGACCTCGCCGTCCTCCCCGGCGTCGGCTCGGCTGCCAGCGCAATGGCGGCCCTGCGCTCGGCCGGCATCGACGAGGCGCTCCGCGCGCGCGCACGGGGACCCACGCTCGGCATCTGCCTCGGGCTCCAGCTCGCCCTCGAGCATTCGGAGGAGGACGGCGGCGTCGACGGGCCTCGGCCTCCTGCCCGGCCGCGCACGCCGTCTCCGCGAGGGGCGCGTGCCGCGGATCGGCTGGGCGCCGGTCGACCCGCTCGGGACACGTTCTACTTCGCCCACTCCTTCGCGGCCGACACGTCCGCGGCCACCGCCTGGTCGGAGGGGTACGTCGCCGAGGCGCGGTCCGGTGCGTTCCTCGGCGTCCAGTTCCACCCGGAGAAGAGCGGCGCCGCGGGCGCCCGCTACCTGGAGCGATGCCTCTCCCCCGCCTGATCCCGTGCCTCGACGTCGCGGGCGGCCGCGTGGTCAAGGGCATCCGCTTCCAGGCTCTCCGCGACGCCGGCGATCCGGTCGAGCTCGGCGCCCGCTACTCGGAGGCCGGCGCTGACGAGCTCGTCTTCCTCGACGTGAAGGCGACGCTCGAGGAGCGCGCCAACCGGATCGAGCTCGTCGAACGGGTCGCCGAGCGGCTCGCCATCCCGTTCACGGTCGGTGGAGGCGTGCGCTCGGCCGCCGACGCGGAGGCACTCCTGCGTGCGGGTGCGGACAAGGTGGCCGTGAACAGTGCTGCGCTGGAGCGCCCGGCACTCATCGGCGAGCTGGCGGAGCGCGTCGGCTCGCAGGCCGTCGTGCTCGCCGTCGACGCGACCCGCGGGCGGGTCCATGCCCGCGCGGGGACCACCGACTCCGGGCGCGACGCGGCGGAGTGGGCCGCCGAGGGCGAAGCGCTCGGCGCCGGCGAGATCCTGCTCACCTCGATCGACGCCGACGGCACTCGCGCCGGCTACGACCTCGAGCTCACTGCCCGGGTCGCACGGGCCGTATCCGTCCCGGTCATCGCGTCCGGCGGGGCGGGGGGCGCCGAGCACGTCGCCGAGGCGCTGGAGATCGCCCAGGCGGCGCTGCTCGCATCGATCCTCCATGAAGACCCCGACCGGCTGGCGTCGCTGCGTGGCGAGCTGCGCGCCGCCGGCGTCCCCCTCCGCGATGCCGCCTGAGCTGCGCGCCGCCATCGTCCAGGACGCGGAGACCGACCGCGTGCTCATGCTCGCCTGGATGGACGACGAAGCGCTCCGGCGCACCCGCGAGACGGGCGAGGCGTGGTTCTGGAGCCGGTCCCGCGAGGAGCTCTGGCACAAGGGCGCGACCTCCGGAAACACGCTCGCGGTCGAGGAGCTCCGCGACGACTGCGACGGAGACGCGATCCTGCTCAGGGTCCGCCCCGCCGGGCCGGCGTGCCACACCGGCTCGGTCTCGTGCTTCGCGCCGTGGTTGTGGCGGACGGTCGCCTCGCGGGCGCGGGATCGCCCGGAGGGCTCGTACGTCGCGGGCCTCCTGAACGACGGGACGGGCGCCTGCGCGCAGAAGCTCGGTGAGGAAGGCGTCGAGGCGGCGCTCGCGGTCGCCTCCGAAAGCGACGAGCGCGTCGTGTCGGAGATCGCCGACCTGTGGTTCTCGAGCTACGTGGCACTCGCGGCGCGCGGGCTGGACCCCGCGGCCGTGGAGGACGAGCTGCGCCGTCGGGCGGCAAAGGTACGTTCAGCGGACTGATCCGCCCCGCACCCATTCTCCTCATCGTGCTCCTCGCCGCCGGGTGTGGCGGCGGCAGCAGCGGCTCAGGAGCGACGACCGTGCCGTGGGTCGATCAGTCCCTGCCTCCGTACTCGCCGCCGAGCCCGCAGCCGGTCAAGCGCTCGGCGTCGGCGGCACCCTGCCATGCCGCCGATCTCGAGATTCACCAGGGTCGCCGCGGCGCGGCCGCGGGCAACATCCTGAGGGAGCTGATCTTCGTGAACCGCGGGACGGCGACCTGTCTGCTGAAGGGAAGCCCGCGGCTCTCTGCCATCCAGAACGG
The DNA here is from genome assembly GCA_963817375.1 of uncultured Thermoleophilia bacterium. GTDB lineage: Bacteria > Actinomycetota > Thermoleophilia > Gaiellales > Gaiellaceae > JACVRM01. The sequence continues at coordinate 491,104 of CAWFOB010000005.1, forward strand.
CGAGCGCACGACCGTGCTTGCGCGGCCACACGACGATTTCTTCGGGCAACTGGATGCCGCGGATCTCAAGCACGGCGGCTTCTCGCTGCTGCGCCTGCATTACACGGGCGGGTGCGCCAACCCGAACGTCGACCTGACCGGAGTGCGCGTCGTCCTCGCAAACGGCGAGTCGATCGCAGTGCCTGACGGGTCGGTGAAGGACGTGTGCGCGGTCCTTGTGAGCGACTTCGGCCTGCCTCGCCAGACACAGCGACAGGTCGCGAAGCCCGGCACACCGTCGGCCCTGGAGGCGACCCTCGACCTGCCGGACAGCGCGCAGTCGGGGACGACGCTCGCGTACACCGTCACGCTCACGAACCCATCGGCGCACACCGTGACGCTCAGGCCGTGCCCCGGCTACACGCAGGGCGTCTTCGCGCAGGGGTATGCGACGAGCCTCAGCTACCGGCTGAACTGCGGCACGGTCACGACGATCGCCCCGAACGGCAAGGTCACGTACGACATGAAGCTCGACCTCCCACCGACCAAGGAGGCGGTCGACACGAAGCTCGCCTGGGGGCTGAACATGCCGGTCGGCCCGTACGCCGCCGGCACGCTGCACGTCAACGCAGGCTGACCGGGCGCGACGACGCAACGACGTCGCGGTACCAGGCGTAGCTCGCCTTCGGGATCCGCTCGAGTGTCTCGTAGTCGACGTAGACGAGACCGAACCGACGCGAGTAGCCGAACGCCCACTCGAAGTTGTCGAGCAGCGACCACACGAAGTACCCGCGCACCGGGACGCCGGCGTCCATCGCCTCGGCGACCGCGCTGAGGTGGCGGCCGAGGTACGCGGACCCGCTCGCGATCCTCGCCCCCTGGCACATCCTCGTACGCGGCGCCGTTCTCGGTCACGTAGACGGTCGGAAGGTGGTAGTCGCGCCACAGGCGGCAGAGCACGTCGCACAGCCCCTGCGGGTACACCTCCCAGCCCATCGCCGTGCGCTCGGCCGGGCCGGGCGCCGCTCCGACCGCGCTGACCAGGTCGCGCGTGTAGTAGTTGACGCCGAGGAAGTCGAGCGGCCCGGCGATCCGCTCGAGGTCACCCGGGCGGATGGGCAATTCGAGCGGCGCCAGCGCCTCGAGGACGTCCTCCGGGTACGCGCCGCGCAGGAGCGGGTCGAGGAACAGGCGCACCTGGGTCCCGTCCTTCATGCGTGCGGCGTCGCGATCCGCCGCAGCCGGCGTCAGCGGCTCGTACAGCGGGATGTCGACGGCGATGCCGACTCGCGCGCCGGCCCGTGCGCGTAGCCGCTCCGCGGCGAAGGCGTGCGCCAGCAGCACGTGGTGCGCGGCGGCGAGCGCGTCGCCCGTGCTCCGCCGGCCCGGCGCAAACTCGCCGGTGCCGTAGCCGAGCCAGGAGACCACCCGCGGCTCGCAGATCGTGATCCAGTCCTCGACCCGGTCGGCGAGGCGGTCCGCGACGACGTTTACGTACTCGGCGAAGGCGTGGGCGGTGTCGCGCTCTGGCCAGCCGCCGGCGTCCTCGAGCGGCTGCGGCAGGTCCCAGTGGTAGAGCGTGACGAACGGCCGGACGCCCGCGTCGAGCAGCTCGTCCACGAAACGGTCGTAGAAGTCGAGGCCGGCGGGATTGACGCGCCCGCGGCCCTCCGGCACGACCCGCGGCCACGCAATGGAGAACCGGTACGCGTCGACGCCGAGGCTTTTGACGAGGTCGATGTCCTCGCGCCAGCGGTGGTACGAGTCGCAGGCGACGGCACCGGTGTCCCCGTTCAGGATCGTGCCGGGCTGCGCACAGAAGCGGTCCCAGATGCTCTCGCCGCGGCCGTCCTCGTCGACGGCGCCCTCGGTCTGGTACGCCGATGCAGCAGCGCCCCACACGAAGTCCGCCGGGAACATGGGCCGAGCGTACGACCCGCGCCCTCACCGGGCGTCAGGGCCGACCCCGCACCGGCTGCGCACTTTCCCCGCTCGTACTAAATGCGCTCGTAATAAGCGCCCTCGTAGTAAGCGCGCTCGTAGTAAGCGGCACCCCCGATGGCGCGAATGGAGGCGCGGGCGATTCTCCATGCGTACCCTCGCGTCGCGAGGATTGAGAGGAGGAGTGAGACATGCTCACTCGCAAGAGAGGAGGCCTGGCAGCGGCCGCTGCCGGCGCCCTTCTCGTCGTCATCGTGGCCTCGATCGGGCTCAGCGGTGCTGGAGCGAGTCAGCGTTCGGCCTTCGCACTACCACGTGGTCAGACGTTCTACATGAGCGGCAACCAGTGGTCGCCGAACAACGACGTGAACCCCGCGAAGAACTGGGACTACGTCACCGGTCTCGTCGGGTTCGCCTACGAGACGGCGTTCCGCTACGACCCGCTGAAGGGCACGTTCATCCCGTGGCTCGCCACCAGCGGGAAGTGGACGAACAAGACCACCTACGTCATGAACATCCGCAAGGACGTGAAGTGGAGCGACGGCAAGACGATGACGCCGGCCGACGTCGCCTACAGCTTCGAGCTCGCGAAGATCGCGACGCATCCGCAGCATCCGCTGTGGACCGACACGGGCCTCAAGAGCGTGAACGCGAAGGGCAACCAGGTGATCTTCACGTTCGCCTCGAGCCCGGCTACCAGCAGTTCGACTTCTACCGCTTCAAGGTCGCGATCGTTCCGCAGCACGTCTTCCAGAAGTGGAGCAAGACGGAGCTCGCTACCGCGAACCTGAACCTCACGAACGGCAAGATCGTCGGCACCGGCCCGTACACGTACCAGTCGGGCTTCGGCGCCTCGTCCGAGACCGTGACGTGGAAGAAGAACGCGAACTGGTGGGCAACAAAGCAGCTCGGGATCAAGGTCGCTCCGACCTACGTCGTCGACATCTCGAACTCGTCGAACGCGGCGGCGCTGGCGAACTTCAGCGCCGGCAACATCGACCTGTTCAACAACTTCGCACCGAAGTCGGCCATCCGGGGCCAGACCAAGACGTACTACAGCAAGGCCCCGTACCACCTCGGCGCGAACACCGTGTGGCTGTTCCCGAACACGACGCAGAAGCCGCTGAATGACTCCGCGTTCCGGCATGCGCTGGCCACGTCGATCAACATCAGCCAGATCCTCGACAAGGCCTACCAGGGCCTCGCCATCAAGGCGAGCCCGACCGGCCTGCTGCCGATCTGGAACAAGTACGTCGACGGCCAGACCGTCAAGAAGTACGGGTTCTCGTACAGCACCGCGAAGGCCAAGCAGATGCTCGCCGCGGCCGGTTACAAGGACACGAACAACGACGGGTACGTCGAGAACAAGGACGGGTCGACGATCAACCTGAAGATCGTCTGCCCGAACGGCTGGTCCGACTGGATGACGGCCATCCAGGTGATCCCGTCCAGCGCGAAGGAAGCCGGCATCCAGCTGACGGTCGGGTATCCCGAGTACGGGACGATGGCCGACGACCGCGGTCACGGCCGCTTCGACCTCCTGCTCGGCAACGACCGGCAGATGTCGAACTCGCCGTGGACGTACTACCAGTACATCTACCAGCTGCCGCTGACCGACAACCAGACGACGGCGAATTACGAGCGGTTCACCGACTCGGCCGCCTGGAAGGAAGTGCAGCAGCTCGACAAGACGTCGACGAGCGACAAGTCGCAGTACCAGGCTCAGCTGACGGCGCTGCAGACGACGTTCCTGCAGAAGCTGCCGGCAATTCCGCTCTGGTACAACGGCATGTGGGCGATGTTCAACACGAAGTACTGGACGAATTGGCCCTCGTCTGCGAGCAACAAGTACACGACGTCTCCTGGCGCAACTACTTCCAGATGACGAGCATCGACATGCTCACGCATCTGAAGTCGACCGGACGTAGGTCAGGAGAGCATCTCGATGACCGGCAGCACCCCTCCCGGACAACCCCGGGAGGGGTGCTGTCCTCGAGCAGCTTGATCGAATATGCGTACGTATCTCTCCCGCAAGATCGGCATCTACCTCGTGACGTTCTTGGTCGCGGTGACGATCGACTGGGCGATCCCGCGGTTCATGCCGGGCGACCCGGTCGAGCGGCTGCTCTCGCGGATGCAGGCGCAGCCCTCGTCAGCGCACGCGCTCACCGGCTACTACACGAAGGCATTCGGCTTCGACGTGCCGCTCTGGAAGCAGTACCTCAACTTCTGGGCCGCGCTCTTCCACGGCGACCTGGGCGTCAGCATCGCGAACTTCCCGACGCCCGTCTCGGAGCTGATCCGCGGCGCGCTGCCGTACACGCTCGCGCTGCTCCTGCCGGCGATCCTGCTCGCGCTTCTGGGCCGGGAACAAGGTCGGCGCGCTCGCCGCCCGGCGCAAGGCGCTCGACAACACCGTGCTGCCCGTCGCGTACGTGCTCACCGCGACGCCGCAGATGTGGCTCGGCATCGTGCTCGTCTGCGTCTTCGCGACGACGCTCGCGTGGTTCCCCGTCTCGGGCGCCTACGACCTGTCGATCCAGCCGGAGTGGTCGCTCGAGTTCGCCCGGAGCTTCCTCTAGCACTGGATCCTGCCGTTCCTCGCGCTGTTCCTCGTCGCGTTCGGCGGCTGGGCGATCGGGATGCGGAACATGATCATCTACGAGCTCGAGGCGGACTACTCGAACTACCTGGCCGCGCTCGGCGCGCCGACGAAGCTCGTCCGCAAGTACGCGTACCGCAACGCGCTCCTGCCGCAGATCACCGGCCTCGCGCTCGCGCTCGGCGCGGTCGTCGCCGGCGCGATCGTGGTCGAGATCGTCTTCTCGTACCCGGGCCTCGGGACGCTGACCCTCAACTGCGATCCAGAACCGCGACTACTTCCTGATCCAGGGCATCTTCCTGTTCCTGATCGTCGGCGTCCTGATCGCGAACCTCATCATCGACATCGCGTACGTGTTCATCGACCCGCGCACGCGGGTCGGAATGGAGGGCGGCGCGTGATGGCGGTTCCGGCGAAGCGCGATCTCGGCGCCGCAACGCGCCAGGCGCGCCCCGCGGCCGGCCTCGAGGCTGCCACCGGCCCGGGCCGCCGCACGGAGTTCCTCTACTTCGCGCTGCGCAACTGGAAGTTCGTCGTCGGCGCCACACTCGTCCTGGCGCTGCTCGCGCTCGCGCTCTTCGGGCCGATGCTCGACAGCACGCCGCCGCTCGCCTTCACGGGCCCGACCGACAGCCCGCCCTCGTCCGCCTACTGGTTCGGCACGACCTCGTTCGGCCAGGACGTCTTCTCGCAGTTCGTCTACGGCCTGCGCGCGGCGTTCCTCGTCGGCGCGCTCGGCGGCGGGATCGCGTGGATGATCGGCGCCACGGTCGGCTTCACGGCCGGCTACCGCGGCGGCTGGGTCGACGACGTCCTGAACATGCTCACGAACGTCGTGCTCGTGATCCCGACGCTCGCGATCCTGATCATCGTCGCCGCCTACCTGAACGTGCACAGCTACGCGACGGAGGCGGTGCTGATCGGCCTCACGTCGTGGCCGTGGGCGGCGCGCGCGGTGCGCGCGCAGACGTTCACGCTGAAGACGCGCGACTTCGTCGACATCGCGCGCCTGAGCGGCCGCACGACGCGCGGCATCATCGCGCGCGAGATCGCGCCGAACATGAGCTCCTACCTGCTGATGATGTTCATCCTGCTGTTCGGCGGCGCGATCCTGATCGGCGCGTCGCTCGACTTCCTCGGCCTCGGCCCGTCGACGCAGGTGTCGCTCGGGCTGATGATGAACAACGCCTACGCGTCGAGCGCGCTGCTGCTCGGCTTCTGGTGGTGGTTCCTCCCGCCGGGCGTCGGGATCATCGCCATCGTCGGCGGCCTCTACGTGATGAACGTCGGCCTCGACGAGGTCTTCAACCCGAAGCTGAGGGAGCTCTGATGAGCCTCCGCGTCGACGACCTGACGGTCTACTACCGGTCGCTGCGCGGCGACGTGAAGGCGCTCGACGGCGCGACCTTCGACGATCGCCGACGGCGAGATCATGGGCCTCGCCGGCGAGTCGGGCTGCGGCAAGTCGACGCTCGGCAAGAGCCTGATCCGCCTCGACGCGCGCATGCGGTACGTCGAGCGGCCACGTCGAGCTCGACGGCACCGAGCTGCCGATCTGGGACGACGCGAAGATGAACGCGCTTCCGCTTCAAGGAGGTCTCGATCATCCCGCAGTACGCGCTGAGCGCGCTCAACCCGACGCGCAAGATCGGGCGGATGGCGGAGGAGCTGCTCGAGTCGCGCGGCGTCGACCCCGACACGCTCCTGCCCGAGCTGAAGCGCCGGCTCGAGCTCGTCGGCCTGCCCGACGACGTGCTCGACCGGTTCCCGATCGAGCTCTCCGGCGGGATGAAGCAGCGCGTGGTGATGGTGCTCTCGTCGCTGCTCGACCCGTCGCTGCTGATCGCCGACGAGGTCACCTCGGCGCTCGACGTCTCGACCCAGCGCGCGGTCGCCGGCTGCTCGTCGAGTTCCGCGACCGCGGCTTCGTCAAGAGCATGATCGTGATCACCCACGACCTCTCGGTCCTCGTACCAGATCGCCGACACGATCCTCGTCATGTACGCGGGCAAGCTCGCCGAGAAGGCGCCGGCCGAGACGATCGTCGACGCGCCGCAGCACCCGTACACGCGGCTGCTGATCGCCTCGCTGCCGGAGGTCGGCGTGCGCTACGCCGAGAAGCGGCTCGCCGGCATCCCCGGGCGGCCGCCGTCGCTGCTCGACCCGCCGACGGGCTGCCGCTTCCGCGACCGCTGCCCGCTCGCGCTCGGCGAAGTGCGCGGAGGAGCCGCCGTTCGTCGCAGATCGAGCCCGGCCACCAGGTCGCCTGCTGGAAGGTGCCGCCGATGCTCGAGCTCGACACCTGCTGCAAGTCGTACCGCATCGGCACGTTCGGCGGCAAGGAGCTGCCGCCGTCCGCGACGTCAGCTTCGCGGTGCAGCCCGGCGAGGTCGTCTCGCTGATCGGCGAGAGCGGCAGCGGCAAGTCGACGATCGGGAAGATGATCCTGCGGCTGCTGCGCATCTCGAGCGGCACGATCACCTTCGACGGGCACCGACATCTCGACCCTCGAGGGCGCCGCGCTGAAGCAGTACTACGGCGACGTCCAGGGCGTCTTCCAGGACCCGTTCAGCTCGTACAACCCGATCTTCAAGGCCGACCGCGTCTTCGCGATGGTGCGCGGCGCCTACTTCCCGGGCTCGCCGACGGCGAAGTGGAACGAGAAGCTCGAGGGCGCGCTCGACGCGGTCAGCCTCAACCCCGGCGACGTGCTCGGCAAGTACCCGCACCAGCTGAGCGGCGGGCAGCTCCAGCGCCTGCTGATCGCGCGCGCGCTGCTGCTCGACATCCGCCTGCTCGTCGCCGACGAGATCATCAGCATGCTCGACGCCTCGACCCGCATCGACGTGCTCAACCTGCTCGGCGAGCTGAAGACGCGCGGCCTCGGCGATCCTCTTCATCACGCACGACCTCTCGCTCGGCAACTACATCAGCGACACGACGATGATCCTGCGCCACGGCGACGATCGTCGAGATGGGCGCGACCGCGCGCGTCTTCGGCAACCCGCATCCACCCGTACACGCGGTCGCTGCTCGCCTCCGTGCCGCAGCTGCACACGAAGTGGGACGAGGCAGAGGCGGCGCTGCTCGCGTCGGGCGCGACCGGCGTTGCGGCCCAGAACGGCGCCAGCCTCGTCGAGGTCGAGGACGACCACCTGGTGGCGCCGGAGCTCCCGTGACGCTCACGGCTACGGCCGCGATCCCCTGGGAGGAGCGCCCCGCCGGCGAGGACGTCGTGCTCTGGCGGTCGAGCCGCAACCCGATCATCCCGCGCGACGCCGTCCCGCACGCGAACAGCATCTTCAACTCCGCCGTCGTGCCTTTCGGAGACGGGTTCGCGGGCGTGTTCCGCGTCGACGACGACCGCCGGGTCATGAACCTCCACGCCGGCCGCAGCGCCGACGGCGTCGACTGGGAGCATCGACCCGGAGCCGATCGCGTGGGCCCCGGCCGACGACCGCGTCTCCGAGATCCAGGAGCGGTTCGTCTACGCCTACGACCCGCGCGTCACCTGGCTCGACGATCGCTTCTACGTCACCTGGTGCAACGGCTACCACGGCCCGACGATCGGCGTCGGCTACACGCACGACTTCGAGCACGTTCCACCAGCTCGACAACGCGTTCCTGCCGTTCAACCGCAACGGCGTGCTCTTCCCGCGCCGCATCGGCGGCAGCTACGCGATGCTCAGCCGGCCCTAGCGACGACGGCCACACGCCCTTCGGCGAGATCTTCTACTCGGAGAGCCCCGACCTCGTCCACTGGGGCCGCCACCGCCACGTGATGGCGCCCGTCCCGCTCACCTGGCAGGCGACCAAGATCGGCGCCGGCCCGACGCCGATCGAGACCGACGAGGGCTGGCTGCTGCTCTACCACGGCGTGCTGACCTCGTGCAACGGGTTCGTCTACTCGATCGGCGCCGCGCTGCTCGACCTCGACGAGCCGTGGAAGGTGCTCGCCCGCGGGAGCCGGTACCTGCTCGCGCCGGCCACGGTGTACGAGCGGGTGGGCGACGTCCCCAACGTCGTCTTCCCGTGCGCAGCGCTCGTCGACCGGGCGGCCGACCGGCTCACGATCTACTACGGCGCCGCCGACACGATCGTCTGCCTCGCACACGGACGGCTCTCCGACGTCGTCGCATCGACAGCTTCCTGAACGCGGCCTTCCCTTAGGGCCGTTCGGGTTTTACCCTGGAGGTGTCCGAGCACGTAGGAGGCGGAGGTGTCGGGGGTGCGCATCGGCCTGTCGCTACGTTCGGCGCGTGAGCGCCGCAGGCTGACGCTGGCCTCGGTCGCGAACGAGCTCTGCATCCGCGCCGACTACCTCGCCGCCCTCGAGAACGAGCGGTTCGACAAGCTCCCCGGCGCCGCGTATGCGCGCGCCTGGCTCCGCGTCTACGCCGAGTACCTCGACCTCGACAGCGCGCCGCTCCTCGCCGCCTACCTCACCGAGCACGAGCCCCCCGCCGAGCCCGAGATCTTCCACCGGCCGCTGCCGGTCGGCCACCACCTGCCGGTGCGGCCGCTCTTCGCGCTCGGCCTCGCGACGCTCCTCTTCGCGGTCGGCGGCGTCTTCTTCCTCGGCCTCACCGCCCAGCGGACGGTGAAGAAGGCGCAGCCACCGCCCGCGGCCCCCGCGCCGAAACCCAAGCCGAAGCCGACCGTCGAGCGGAAGCCCGTGCGCCAGGCGCCCACCGAGCCCGTGCCCGTCTTCCTGCGCGCCGTCGGGGCATGGGATCCGTACGGCGACCACGCGGAGCACGACTCGGAGGCGCCCGCCGCGACCGACGGGAACCTGACCACCTACTGGCGCACGGAGGACTACTCCGTTGCGCTCGGCAAGCCGGGCGTCGGGCTGCTCCTCGACGCGGGGCGCTCGGTCGCGCCGCGGCGCATCGTCGTGGTCACCGACACCCCTGGGTACACGGCGCTCATCCAGGCAGGCGCGACCCCGACCGGGCCGTTCCACGCCGTCTCCGCACCGGCAACCCTCTCAACGCGCACGGCGTTCCCGGTGCGCGGCGCTGACGAGCGCTACTGGGTCGTCTGGATCACCCACCTCGACCACGTGGCCCACGTGAACGAGGTCAGCGCTACCCAATAGGACCTCCACGCGGATCGGCCCCGGCCCGTTCTGCGGTGGCACGACGTTCCCGGCGAGCGCGCGGCCGTCCACGCTGAGCGACCGGACTCCGTGGCCGGAGCCTTCGTTCCGCACGTCGATCTCGTACACGGTGCCGCGGAAGCGCCGCGTGACGCGAAAGCCCGGCCACGCGGCCGGAATGCACGGGTCGATGCGCAGCCCGGCGTAGTCGGGGACGATGCCGAGCAGGCCCTGCACGCCGCTCACGAAGGTCCAGGCGGCCGTCCCCGTCAGCCAGGAGTTCTTCGCCTCGCCGGGCGTCGCCGCGTCCGGGCCGGCGATCATCTGCGCGTACACGTACGGCTCGCAGCGGTACGTGTCGGCCCGCCGCTCGCGCGTCGACGGACAGATCGCGAGGTAGGTCTCGAGGGCGCGCTCGCCCTCGCCGAGCGCGCACCAGCCGAGCGTGATCCACGGGTTCGTATGGCAGAAGATGCCCGCGTTCTCCTTGTAGCCCGGCGGGTAGCTCGTGATCTCGCCGAGCTCCGGGTGATACCGCGTGTACGCAGGCTGGACGAGCACGATGCCGTCCGGCGTTCCGAGCCGCTCGCCGACGCTCTCGAGCGCCCGCCGGGCGCGCCCGTTCTCCCGGCCGGCGCCGCCGAGGACGCACCACGCCTGGCTCTCGACGAAGACCTGCCCCTCTTCGCACGTGCGCGAGCCGACCGGCCGCCCCGCAGCGTCGAAGGCGCGCAGGTACCAGTCGCCGTCCCAGGCCTCGGCCTCGACGGCGGCGAGCACGTCGGCGCGCGCCCCATCGAGCCGTGCGGCGTCGTCCTCCCGGCCGAGGTGACGGTAGAGGCCGGCCAGGTCGCCCGCAGCAGCGAGGAAGAGGCCGGCGATCATCACCGACTCGGCCACCGAGCCCTCGACGTCGCCGGCGGTCTGGAACGACTCGTCGGGGTCGGTCGAGAAGCAGTTGAGGTTGAGGCAGTCGTTCCAGTCGGCGTGCCCGATCAGCGGCAGGCCGTGCGGGCCGCGGTGCGACAGCGTGAAGGCGAGCGACGTCTCGAGGTGGTGCAGCAGGTCCTCGCGACTGCCCGGCGTGTCGGCATAGCCGACGGGCTCGGAGAGGATCCAGGTGTCGCCCGTCTCCTTGACGTAGGCGCACGCAGAGAGTACGAGCCAGAGCTGGTCGTCGTGGAAGCCGCCGCCGATGTCCGCGTTCCCCTGCCGCGTGAGCGGCTGGTACTGGTGGAAGCAGCTGCCGTCCGAGAGCTGAGTGGCCGCGAGGTCGAGGATGCGCTGCCGCGCGCGTTCCGGAACGAGGTGGACGAACCCGAGCAGGTCCTGGTTCGAGTCCCGGAAGCCCATGCCGCGGCCGATCCCGGTCTCGAACAGGCTGGCTGAGCGGGATAGGTTGAACGTGGCCATGCACTGGTACTGATTCCAGGTGTTGAGCATCCGCTCCGCGTGCGGGTCGGGGCACTCGACGTGGAAGCGCGAGAGCAGCTCGTCCCAGCGCTCCCCGAGCCGGGCGAACGCCTCGTCGACCGCGGCCGTGTCCGCGTACCGGTCCAGCGTCTCCAGGCCCGCGGCCGGGCCGCCCTCGGGGACGTAGGCGAGCAGGAAGGCGAACGTCTCCTCGGCGCCCGCCTCGAGCTGGATGTCAAGCTGGTGCGACCCGACCGGGTTCCACCCGTGGGCCACGCTCCCCGTCGCGCGCCCGGCGAAGGGGACCGCCGCCTCGTGCAGGCCCGCGTGCACGCCGACGAAGGCGTCGCGTTCGGTGTCGAAGCCGGACACGTCGCGCGTACAGCCGAACAGGGTGACGTGGTCGCGCCGCTCGCGGAGCTCGGTCGTGTGGAAGAGCGCGGCCCCGCCGCGCTCCACGGCGACCTCGCCGATCGAGTACGTGCGCTGGAAGTTGGCCATGTCGTTCAGCGCCTCGTAGAGGCAGAACTCGACGTACGAGAACAGGCGCAGGTTCTTCGCCGCCGGCCCCAGGTTGCGCACGGTCGTGCGCCAGACCTCGACGTCGTCGCCCGGCGGCACGAAGAAGAGCAGCTCGACCTCGACCCCGTCCTTCGCGCCCGTGATCCGCGTGTAGCCGAGCCCATGGCGGCACTCGTAGCGGTCGAGCGGCGTCTTGACGGGCTTCCAGCCCGGGCTCCAGACGGTGCCGCCGTCGTTCACGTAGAGGTAGCGGCCGACCGAGTCGAGCGGCGCGTCGTTGTAGCGGTAGCGCGTCAGCCGCCGGAGGCGCGCGTCGCGCCAGAACGCGTAGCCGCCGCCCGTGTTCGTGCAGAGCCCGAAGAGGTCGTCCTGGCCCAGGTAGTTGAGCCAGGGAAGGGGCGTATCCGGCCGGTGGATGACGTACTCCCGCGCGGCGTCGTCGAACGCGCCGTACCTCCTTGACATCTGCCTGCATTCTCGAGGCCGTGGGCACGCCGCACGTCCCGGAAAACCACGATCTGCGGGCCGAAGAGGCCCTGATGTCGCCCCGGCGGTCCCGCTCGCTGCTGCGCGTGGCGGGGCGAACGTAACGTTCAGGGAACAACTCGTGCGGCACGTGGCGCCGCCCGGGCTCTGGAGCTGGCTGACCGCCTGCCGCCGCGCTCACCGGCCCGCGCCGGGTGCGCGGCTGGCAGCATCCGGCCCGTGACGACGATGGCCGACCTCGACGAGCTCGCGCGCGCGCTGCCCGAGGTCGACCACGGCGAGGACGCCGACGGCCGGCCCTCCTACTCCGTGCGCGGCAAGGTCTTCTGCTGGCATCGCTCGCCGCGGCCGGACGCCGTCGACCCGGCGACCGGCGAGCGCCTCGAGGACGTGCTCGTCTTCCGGGTCGACAGCCTCGACGAGAAGGATCTCTTCCTGGGCGACGACCGCGGAATCTTCTTCACGACGCCCCACTGGAACGGCTACCCGGCGGTGCTCATGCGCATTCCCGAGCTGGCGCGGATCGAGCGCGAGGAGCTGCGCGAGCTGGTCGTCGAGGCGTGGCTCTCGCGGGCGCCCAAACGCGTCGCGAAGACGTGGCTGGCGGAGAACGAATAGCGCGCCGCGTCGTTGTGCGCGGGCGCGTACAGGGCGTCGGCTTCCGCGTGTCCCTCGCGCGCGTCGCCGAGTCGCGCGGCGTTGCCGGCTCGGTGCGGAACCAGTCGGACGGAACGGTCGAGGCGGTGCTCGAGGGGCCGAGCGAGGCCGTCGACGCGGTCCTGCGCTGGTGCGAGCACGGGCCGCGCGGAGCGGTCGTCGAGGGCGTCTCCGTCGAGGCCGCCCAGGCCGCGGGCCTGGACGGCCTCGAAATCCGCTGACGTCAGCGGCAGTCGGCCGCGCTCGAGCGCGTACGCGGTGCGGCCGCGGTGCTCCGCGTGCGGCGCACCGCGACGGCGCCCCCGCGCCCGGCGGCCGCGAACACGGCGCGAACGCGCGAGCGCCGCTCTCCGTGGTCGCCGCGCTGGACCTTCTCGACGCGGTCGGCCACGTTCCGCCGGGCTGCTTCGGTGCCGATCAAGAGCTCGAACATCGTGGAACTCGCCTCCTTGACTGAATCGGTTCAGAAGCAGGTTAGCTGAACCGATTCATTGATGTCAACTACGCTGTGCGCATGGCGTCGAAGCGCGTGCGGCTGCGGGACGTGGCGGAACGGGCAGGGGTCTCGGTCGGCAGCGCCTCGCAGGCGTTCGGGCGGCCGGAGCTCGTCTCCGCGGACGTCCGCGAGCGCGTGCTCGCGGCGGCGAAAGAGCTCGGCTACGCGGGTCCCGACCCCGCCGCGCGCCGGCTCCGGCTCGGGCGTGCGGGCGCGCTCGGGCTGATCTTCCAGGAGCGGCTCCGCTACCAGCTCACAGACACCGCGGCCCTCGCCTTCATGGTCGGCCTCGCCCAGGGCATGGAGGGCTCCGAGCTCGGTCTGTTGCTGATCCCGGACTCGCCCCACCGCGAGGCCGTCGCGACGGCGGTCCGCGACGCCGCCGTGGACGGGTTCGTGATCTACGCGGCCGCCGCGAACGATCCCCGTGTCGAAGCCGCGCTCGCCCGGCGCGTCCCGGTCGTCACCGTGGAGCAGCCGCGCGACGTGCCGACTTCGTTCATCGGCATCGATGACCGCGCCGCCGCCCGCGCCGCTGGTGAGCACCTGCGCTCGCTCGGGCACGAGCGCGTCGGCGTGCTCTCTTTCCCCCACTTCCTCGACCGCCGCAACACGCTAGAGATCGCGCTCACCGCCGACCGGCTCGCCGGCTACGAGGAGGGCCTCGGCGAAGCGTGGGATCCAGACGCCGTCCGGGTCGCCCGCCGGAACTCGACGGAGCACGGACGCCGCGGGGCGGCCGAGCTCCTGGCGGCCCACCCACCTCCGACGGCCATCCTCGCGATGAGCGACGTCCTGGCGATCGGCGCCCTCGAGGCGGCGGCTGCTGCGGGCCTGACCGTCCCCGCCGACCTGTCGGTCGTCGGGTTCGACGACAGCCCGGCCGCCCGGCTGACGACGCCTCCGCTCACGACGGTGGCCCAGCCGCACGAGGGGAAAGGCCGCCTCGCAGCCGCCTGGCTTCTCGAGGAGATCGAGCGCGGCACGCCTACCGAGGGCAAGCCGCGGCGCACGATCCTCCCCACCGAGCTCGTCGTGCGGGAGAGCACGGCGCCGCCGCGCGCATAGAAAGAGCCCCGTCGCCGGGGCTCTTTCCGTAGCAGGCCTGTAAGCCGGATTCTGTCGTGGGTGACCATCTCTCTAGGCCGCCGGTTGCCCGGCGGCTCGAGCGGCGTACCCGGTTCCTCGGCGGGCCGCGTCAACGGAACCTGCTTCGCCTTGCACCGGACGGGGTTTGGCTAGCCGCCGTGTCACCACGACGCTGGTGGGCTCTTACCCCACCGTTTCACCCTTACCGCCGGCGTCTCCGGAGAGTGCCGGTGGCGGTCTCCTTTCTGTGCCACTTTCCGTCGGCTTTCGCCGCCTGGGGTTTCCCCAGCGTCCTGCCCTGCGGTGTCCGGACTTTCCTCGAGCGCTGCCGGCCCGCGGTCACCCGGCCTGCACGCCAATTGTAGCCCGGGTCAGGCGTCCCGGCCTGCCGCCTCCGCACCGCCGACGGCGACGCCGCCGGCGTGTCGAGGCCGCTGCCGCACTCCGGGCAGAGACGGCCGCGCCTCCGACGTGCAGCGACGAACTCGCCGCAGACGAGGCACTCGAGGCTGACGCCGCGCAGCAGCGCGTTCAGCTCCTGCTCGAGCGTGCGGTTGAGCGGCGTCACGTCATCGAGTCCATCAGAGCGCTCCGGAACACCCCGATCACCCGGCCGAGGATCTGGACGTGCTGCGCGTAGATCGGCTCGAGCGCGTCGTTCTCGGGCTGGAGCCGGATGCGGCCGTTCTCGCGGAAGAAGCGTCTTGACGGTCGCCTCGTCGGCGGTCTCGTCGTCGCCGGCGAGCGCGACGACGATCTCGCCGTTGCTCGCGTCCTGCTGGCGCTGCGACGACCACGACGTCGCCGTCGAGGATGCCGGCGTTGATCATCGAGTCGCCCTTGACGCGCAGCAGGAACTGTCGCCGCCGCGCGAGAGCGACTCGGGGACGGCCATGTACTCCTCGACGTGCTGCTCGGCGAGCAGCGGGCCGCCGGCGGCGATCTCGCCGACGAGCGGCAGGCGGCGCTGCTCGTCCTCGCGTGCGGGCTCGGCGCGTGGCGCGCTCGCGGCCGATCGAGCTCGAGCGCGCGTGGCTTCGTCGGGTCGCGGCGGAGCAGCCCGGCGCGCTCGAGGTTGGCGAGGTGCGCGTGCACGGTGGACGGCGATGCGAGCCCGACCGCCTCGCCGATCTCGCGCACGGTCGGCGGGTAGCCGTGGTCGTCGACGTAATCGATGACGTAGTCCCAGATCTCCTGCTGTCGGTCGGTGAGCATCTCGCCTCCTCAGACGTCGGTGGATTGCGAACGTGTGTTCGACCGAAGGGTAGGCGAGTCCTCCGGACGGCGTCAAGGCAGCAACGCAAGAGCCGGCCCGCCCGCCCCTCGCTTCCTCGCTCAGTGCGCTGGAGAGGACTTGAACCTCCACGGCCCTAAGGCCACAAGGCCCTCAACCTTGCGCGTCTACCAATTCCGCCACCAGCGCGGAGGCGACAGTGTAGCGCCCGTTAGGGTTCGCCCTCGTGCGCGACATCTGCGGAAGCGGTCGACGCCGCCCTCGCGGCGGGGGCCGAGTACGCGGACGCGCGCGCGGTCGTCGTGCGCGGTCAGCAGGTGTCGACGAAGAACGGCCGGGTCGAGAACGTCACCGACGTCGAGACCGAGGGGATCGGCGTCCGCGTGCTCGTCGACGGCGCCTGGGGCTTCGCCTGCTCGAGCCGGCTGGACGCGGAGGGCGCCCGCGACGCGGCGCCCGCGCGACCGCGTTCGCGCGCGCGCGCCGACCCGAACGGCCGCAGCCTCGCCCCGGTCGAGCCGGCCTCGGGCACCTACGCGACGCCGGTCGAGCGCGACCCGTTCGCCGTCTCGCTCGCCGACAAGGTCGAGCTCTGCCTGCGCGCCGAGGAGGCGGCGCGCCACCCGGGCGTGAAGGTCACGCCGGCGTCGGTGCGCGCCCTGCTCGCAGCACAAGCTGCTCGTCTCCTCCGACGGCGCCGAGCGTCGAGCAGGAGCTCGTGCGAGTGCGGCGCCGGGATCGACGCGATCGCCGCCGACGACGAGCTCTTCGCAGCATGCGCTCCTACCCGAGCGCGCACGGCGGCTCGAGCGCGCAGGCCGGCTGGGAGTACGTCGAGGCGCTCGGGCTCGAGCGCGAGGCGCCGCGCGTCGGCGAGCAGGCGGCGGCGCTGCTGCGCGCCGACGCCGTGCCCGGCGGGCGTCGACGACGGTCGGTGATCGACTCCGAGCAGATGGCGCTCCAGGTGCACGAGTCGGTCGGGCCATCCGACCGAGCTCGACCGCGTCTACGGCACCGAGGCCGTCCTACGCCGGCACGAGCTTCCTCACGCCGGGCGACCTCGGCTCGCTCCGCTACGGCTCCGAGCAGATGAACGTCACCGCCGACTCCGACGACGCCGCGCGGGCTCGGCACCTTCGGCTGCGACGACGAGGGCGTGCCCGCCGCGCGCGAGCCGATCGTCGAGCGGCGGCGTGCTCACCGGCTTCCTCTCCTCGCGCGAGACCGCGGCGCGGATCGGCGCCGGGCGCGGCGGCTCGATGCGCGCCGAGGGCTGGAGCCGGATGCCGCTCGTGCGGATGACGAACCTCCACCTCGAGCCCGGCGCGGGCACGCTCGAGGAGCTGATCGCGGACGTCGACGACGGCGTCTTCTTCGAGACGAACCGCAGCTGGTCGATCGACGACAAGCGCCTCAACTTCCAGTTCGGGACGCAGATCGCCTGGGAGATCAAGCACGGCAAGCTCGGCCGGATGCTGCGCGACGCGACCTACACCGGGATCACGCCGCAGTTCTGGGGCTCGCTCGACGCGGTCGGCGGGCCCGAGACGTGGCGGCTCTACGGGCTGACGAACTGCGGCAAGGGCCAGCCGGGCCAGGGCGCGCACGTCTCGCACGGCGCGCCGCGCCGCCGCTTCCGCGAACGTCCAGATCGGCGTCCGCTCGTGACCTCGCGCGCGAGCTCGCCGAGGCGGCGCTCGCGGCCGCGGCCGAGGAGCGAGGCCGAGGTCGTCGTCCACTCGCGAGCGCTCCGGGCTCGCCCGGTTCGCGGCCTCGGAGGTGCACCAGCCGACGCTGATCGAGAACGCACGTCGTCGAACCTGCGCGTCGTGCGCGACGGCCGCGTCGGCGGCGCCCAGACGAACCGCCTCGACGACGAGGCGCTCGCGCGAGCTCGCGCGCCGGACGCTCGAGGCCGCCGCGACGCGCGCCGGCCGAGCCGGACTTCCCCGGCCTTGCCCGCGCGCCGAGCCGCCGGCCGTGGTCGAGGGCTACGACGAGGCGACGGCCGCGCTCGCGCCGGCCGATCTCGCGCGGATCGCCGCGCGGCGCGATCGACGCCGCCGCGCGCCGCCCGAGCTCTACGGCTTCGTCACGAGCGGCGCGACCGAGGTCGCCGTCGTCTCGACCACCGGGATCGCCGTCGAGCAGCGGCTCACCGACGCCAGCGCGCTGGCGCTCGCCGCCGACGAGGGCGCGTCGGGCTACGCGGAGCGCGCAGGCTGGCGCGATCGGCTCCGATCGACCCCGCCGCGGCGGCGCGAGGAGGCGCGCCGCAAGGCCGCGGCGCACGCGAGGCGGCGACGAGATCGAGCCGGCGCACTACCGCGCGGTGCTCGAGCCGTACGCGTTCGCCGAGCTGCTCGCAGCACTTCGCCTACGACTCGCTTCAGCGCGCCTCGGCCTGCTCGAGCAGCGCAGCTTCCTCGCGGGCCGGCTCGGCAAGCAGGTCTTCGACGAGCGGATCTCGATCGCCGACGACGCGCTCGACCCGGCCGGGCTGCCGAAGGCGTTCGACTTCGAGGGCGACGCCGAAGCAGCGCGTGCCGCTGATCGAGGACGGCGTCGCGCGCGGCGTCGTCTGGGACCGCGAGCACGGCCGCGCTCGCGCGGGCGAGGCAGCTCGACCGGCCACGCGCCGCCCGTCCGTACTCGCGCGACTACGGCCCGCTGCCGTTCGCGCTCTCGGTCGCGGCCGGCGAGGCGGACTCGGTCGAGGAGCTCGACGAGCTCGTCGGCGACGGCATCTACGTCACGCGCCTGCACTACCTCAGCAGTCGTCGCCGCGCGCGAGGGCGTGATCACCGGCATGACGCGCGACGGCACCTTCCGGATCCGCGACGGCAAGATCGCCGAGCCGCTCGTCAACCTGCGCTTCACCGTCTCGGTGCCGGAGATGCTCGCCGACGTGCCCGGGCTGACGCGCACGCGCATGCTCGTGAACCAGAACGACTTCTACGACGAGCGCTACCCGTTCGGCGTGCTCGTGCCCGCGCTCGCGACCGCGCCGCTTCACGATCACGGGGAACGGGTCGGGGCCGGGGCTCTAGCTGATTAGGCCAGCAGGCGGTACAGGATCACGGTGTTGATGAAGAACAACGCCGCGAACACGACCGTGAGGCGCGTCAGGTTGCGCTCGACGATGTGCGTCCCGCCCTGCGAGGTCGGCGTGAAGCCCATGCCGCCCATGCCCGCGTCGCGCCCCGAGTGCAGCAGCATGAGCGTGATCAGCCCGACGCAGACGATGAACTGGATGAAGACGACGACAGGAAGCATCCGCGCCTCAGAATAGCGGCGCATGGACGCCGACGATGCCCGGGCGCAAGATCCGGAAGCTGCTCGTCACCGGCGACAATCGCCTGAAGCAGGGCGCCGGCGCCGAGAAGGCGCGCGAGAGCTGGGAGCAGGCGCTCGAGGTCGCGCGCGAGGCGGGGCTCGAGGACAGGTGCGCCCGCTCGTCGAGATCAGGCTCAGCCGATCTCGAGCGCCTGACCGGATCCGCTCGAGGATCGCCTCGATCCGCTCCGCCTGCCGGTTCACGTCGTGCTCGGCCGCGGCCGCCCGCGCGGCGTCGTTCGGGCTCGGGCAGCGCGGCGGCCGCGCGCATCGCCGTCGGCGATCGCCTCCTCGTCGAGCGGGTCGACCAGGACACCGGCCTCGGGCGGCACGAACTCCGGCGGGCCGCCGACCCGCGTCGCGACCACGGACCGGCCGCAGGCCATCGCCTCGAGGAGCGCCTGGCCGAACGGCTCGACGAGGCTCGGCTGGCAGACGACGTCGGCGGCGCGCGAGCCAGCGGGCGACCCGGTCGTGCTCGACGCGGCCGGCCAGCCGGATGCCCGGCCGGCCCTCGAGCTGCGCGCGCAGCGGCCCGTCGCCGACGAACGCCAGCCGGCCCTCGCCGAGGCGCTCGAACGCGGCGCGCGAGGCGAAGCACGTTCTTGCGCTCGTCGAGGCCGCCCACGCAGACGAACGCGGGGCCGTCGCCCTCCCAGCCGAGCTCGGCCCTCGCGGCCGCGGCGTCGGCCGGCGCGAAGCGGTCGAGGTCGACGCCGCAGTCGACGACCTCGACGCGTCCGCGCGCCTCGGGGATGCGCTCCTCGAGCTCGCGGCGCAGGTAGTCCGACACGGCGACGATCGCGGCCGCCCGCCGCACGACGAAGCGCGTCGCGGCGGCGACGCCGCGCATCGTCCCGATGTTCCGGACGTCCTGGCCGTGCGCGGTCACGAGCACCGGGGCGCGCCCGGCGAGCGCGGCGAGCCCCGTCGGAAACAGGAAGTGGCTCCAGACGACGTCCGGCGGCGGCGGCGCTGCGCGGGCGCGCCGCGGCAAGGCTCACGTACTTGCCGAGCCCGGCGCCGCGCCGGTCGATCACGACGCGGTCGATCTCGTGCCCGCGCCGCTCGACCGCGTCGGCCAGGTCGCGCACGAACACGCCGTAGTCGGGCGCCTCGGGGCCGGGGTACATCTGGGAGACGAGCAGGATCCGCATCAGGCACAACCTTGACACGGACTTCCGTCAGGGGCTGTCCCCGCGGAGCGGGGGCTGTCCCCAGTGCGTGCATAGGGCGACGCCCGGCTTTGGCCGAAAACGGTTTTCGAAAAGCGGGGTATCGCCCAGGCACTGGGGACAGCCCCCGCTGTCGCGGGGACAGCCCCTGGCGACAGTCCCTGTCACAGTTGCAGTGCCAGATGCTGCGCGTCATCTATGAGCTGTCGCCGCCGGAGGCGATCGAGGCGCTGGTGCGCGTGACCTCCACGGGCGTCCCGGCGGATCCGGGCGGCGCGCGGCCGACCGTCGAGGCGGACGGCGAGCGGGTGACGCTGACCTACCCGGATGCGAACTGGGGCGCCGACCTCAGCCTCCTCGTCTCCTCGGTCGTCGCCGGCGAGTGGGGCGACTCCGGCGCGCTCGAGCGGTGCCGGCTCGTCCACGTCGACTGGCCGGACGGCCTGCCCGGGCCGGCGCACGAGGCGCCCGACCGCGTCCTCGTCGGGGCGATCGTCAAGCCGGCGCTCGGGCTCTCGCCGCGCGAGGCGGCGGCCACGGCCGGCGAGCTGGCCGCGGGCGGCGCCGACCTCGTGAAGGACGACGAGCTGATCGGCGACCGCCCGTGGAGCCCACTCGAGGAACGCGTCCGCGCCATCGTCGCCGCGATCCCCGAGCATGTCGCCTACGTCGCGAACGTGACCGGCTCGGCGGACGGCCTGCTCGGCCGCGCCGAGCGGGCGGTCGAGCTCGGCGCGAAGGGGCTGCTCGTGAACGCCTGGGCGCAGGGCTTCGACGCCGTCCGCGTCCTGCGCGAGCGCGACCTCGGCGCGTCCGTCTTCGCGCACCGGGCCGGCGGCGCGCCCTGGCTGCGCGGCATCGTCGGCGCCGGCGGCGGCCCGATCGCGAGCCTGACGCGCATGGCCGGCTCCGACTACGTCCTGGTCGGCTCGTTCACCGGGAAGCTCGCCGACGACCCGGCCGACGTCCAGGCCGCGATCGCGGCCTGCCACGCACCCGCCGGCGTGCCGCGCGCCGTCGCCGTGCTCGGCGGCGGGGTATCGCCCGACAACGCAGCGGCGCAGGTCGAGCGGGCCGGCACGCGCTCCGGCGTGATGGCGTTGCTCGGCTCCGCCGCGTACGCCTACCCCGGCGGCGCGCGCGAGGCGGTCGCCGCGACGGTGGCGGCGGTCCGGTGAGCGACCCGATCCCGCCGACGATCGAGCTGGAGGGCGCGCACGTCCGCCTCATCGACCAGCGCCTCCTGCCCGGCGAGCTGGTCATGCTCGAGTGCCGGACGGTCGACGAGCTGTGCGACGCGATCATCACCCTCGCCGTCCGCGGCGCACCCGCGCTCGGCGCGGCCGGGGCGATGGGCATCGCACTCGCCAGCCTCACGGGAGAGCCGCTCGACGAGGCGGCGCGCAAGCTCAAGGCGACGCGCCCGACGGCGGTCAACCTCGCCTGGGGCGTCGATCGCGCGCTGGCTGCGCAGGACCCGGTCGCGGAGGCGATGCTGATCGCGGTCGAGGACGTCGAGCGCAACCGGCGCATCGGCGCCAACGGCGCCCCGCTGCTCCCGCCGGGCGCGCGCGTGCTGACGCACTGCAACGCCGGCTCGCTGGCGACGGTCGGCTACGGCACGGCGATCGGCGTGATCCGCGCGGCGCACGAGCAGGGCCGCGAGCCCAGCGTCTGGGTCGACGAGACGCGGCCGGTGCTCCAGGGCGCACGGCTGACGGCGTGGGAGCTGGCGCGGCTCGGCATCCCGTTCCGGCTGGTCGCCGACGTGATGGCCGCCGGCCTGATGGCCGCCGGCGAGGTCGACGCAGTCGTCGTCGGCGCCGACCGCGTCGCCGCCAACGGCGACGTCGCCAACAAGGTCGGCACGTACGGGCTGGCGGTGCTCGCCGCGCACCATTCGATCCCGTTCTACGTCGCGGCCCCCGTGTCGACGCTCGACCCGGCAACGCCGACCGGCGCCGAGATCCCGGTCGAGCAGCGCGCCGCCGAGGAGGTGGCCGAGCTCGCCGGCACCCGGATCGCGCCGCCGGGCGTCGAGGTCGACAACCGCGCCTTCGACGTCACCCCTGCGAACCTGGTCACCGCCTGGGTGACGGAGGAGGGCGTCGCCCGCTCGCCCGGCGACCTGCCCCGATGACGTCTAGGCGCGCTGCGCGTCGTACATGCCGAACTCGTCGCGGAGCACGCCGCTGATCTCGCCGACGGTGCAGCGCACGCGCAGCGCCTCGCGCATGGCCGGGAGCAGGTTCTCCGTCCCGCGCGCGACGCGGCGCACCTCCTCGAGCGCCGCCTCGCGCCGCCGCTGCGTCGCGCTCCGCACGCACGCGCGCCGTCCGCTCGAGCTGCCGCTGCTCCGCGGCCGGGTCGATGCGCTGCAGCTCCACGTCCTCCCCCTCCGCCTCCTCGTAGCGGTTGACGCCGACGATCACGCGCTCGCCGGACTCGACCTCCTGCTGGTAGCGGAACGCCGAGTCCTCGATCTCGCGCTGGACGAACTCCTGCTCGATCGCGGCGACCGCGCCGCCGAGCTCGTCGATCCGCTCGAGCAGCTCGCGGGCGCGCGCCTCCAGCTCGTCCGTCATCGCCTCGATGAAGTAGGCGCCGCCGAGCGGGTCGGCC
Organism: uncultured Thermoleophilia bacterium; assembly: GCA_963817375.1. GTDB lineage: Bacteria > Actinomycetota > Thermoleophilia > Gaiellales > Gaiellaceae > JACVRM01. Next base: position 513,757 of record CAWFOB010000005.1, read on the forward strand.
GTGTCGGTCCCTCCGGCCTCGCCGGCCAGGATCTGCTGCGTCCGCAGCGCGATCCGCGCCGAGCGCGCCGTCGGCAGCGCGAGCGCCTCGTCGAACGCGTTCGTGTGGATCGACTGCGCGCCGCCGCACACTGCCGCCAGCGCCTGGACTGTGACGCGCGCGACGTTGTTCTCCGGCTGCTGCGCGGTCAGCGTCGAGCCGCCCGTCTGCGCGTGGAAGCGGAGCGCCTGCGCCTTCGGGTTCGTCGCGCCGAAGCGCTCGCGCATGATCTCGGCCCACAGCCGGCGCGCCGCCCTGAACTTCGCCACCTCCTGGAAGAAGTGGTTGTGCGCGTTGAAGAAGAACGAGAGCCGCGCACCGAAGTCGTCCGGCGAGAGCCCGGCGTCGACGGCCGCCTGGCAGTACGCGATCCCGTTCGCGAGCGTGAAGGCGAGCTCCTGGACGGCGGTCGCCCCCGCCTCGCGGATGTGGTACCCGGAGATCGAGATCGTGTTCCAGGCCGGCAGGCGCTCGGCGCAGTACGCGAACAGGTCGGTCGTGATCCGCATCGACGGCCGCGGCGGGTAGATGTAGTTCCCGCGGGCGCAGTACTCCTTGAGGATGTCGTTCTGCACCGTGCCGCGCAGGCGATCACCGGCGACTCCCTGGGCCTCGGCAACGAGCTCGTAGAGGAGCAGGAGCAGCGCCGCCGGGGCGTTGATCGTCATCGACGTCGAGACGGCGTCGAGCGGAATCTCCGCGAAGAGAAGCTCCATGTCCGCGATCGAGTCGATCGCGACGCCGGTCCGCCCCACCTCGCCGAGCGCGCGCGGGTCGTCGGAGTCGTAGCCCAGCTGGGTCGGGAGGTCGAACGCGACCGAGAGCCCGGTCTGCCCGCGGTCGAGCAGGAACCGGAAGCGCTCGTTCGTCTCCTCGGCCGACGCGAAGCCCGCGTACTGCCGGATCGTCCACGGGCGCCCCCGATACATGTCCTTGTACGGGCCGCGCGTGAATGGGTACTGGCCGGGCGTCTCTGGCTCGAGGCCGGCCACGTCCGCCTCGGTGTAGACGGGCTTGATCTCGATGCCGGAGTCGGTCTCGCGCCGGTCCTCCGCTGTTGCCACCCGGCCATGCTACGTCGCCGGCGGCTCCCCCTCCCCCGCCAGCGCCTGCACCGCGAGCCGTACGCGCCGCACGGCGTCCTCATGCTCGCGCAGCTGCCCCTCGAGCGCGGCGTCGATGCGGTGCAGCGCACGCTGGAACGCCGGAATGCCGCGGTCGAAGATGGCCTGGCCCTCCGGCGTCAGCTCGAGCAGCGTCGAGCGCCCGTCGCGCGGGTTCGGGACCTCCCGGACGTGCCCGCGCTCGATCAGGCCCCGGAGGATGTCGCGCTCGGTCGTGCGCGGCCGGCCGGTCGCCTCGGCGAGCTGCGTGCGGGTGACAGGCTGCATGACTCCGATGAACGAGAGCGGCCCGTACTCGGCCGGGTCGACGCCGACGGCGCGCAGCTCGGCGTTCGACACCTCCCACGCGTACCGGCCCGCAACGAGGAGCTCGTTGACGATCGCACCGCGGACGGGCGGCTCGCTCACGGGCGGATTATCCGCGTGCGACCGGTTCGAGCTCGCCGAAATAGGTCAGCCGCATGATCCGCTTGTCCTCCCAGAGGTTGACGTAGACGGTGCCGTCGGTGGTCACGGCGACGCCGTTCGCGGTCGACGACGTGAGCATGCGCACGGTGAGCCCTGCGGGCGTCGTGCGGGTGACGCCGCCGCCCTGGCCTCCGCGCACGACGTCCGCCGAGTAGATGCTGCCGTCCGGGCCGACGGCGAGCGCGACGGTGATCCCGACGTCTCCGCCGAAGGTCGTGATCGCCCCGGTCGCGAGGTCGATGCGCCGGATGTGCCGGTTCTCGGTGTCGGCCACGTAGAGCGCGCTGTCCTGCCCGACCACGACCGCGTGCGGGTGGAAGAGCGTCGCGGCCGTCGCCGGGCCACCGTCGCCCGTGTAGCCCTCGGTGCCGTTGCCGGCGATCGTCGTGACCGTCCCGTTCGGCGCGATGCGCTTGACGTAGCCGGCGTAGACCGTCACGTAGAGGTTGCCGGCCGCGTCGACCGCGACCCAGTCGGCGTCCATCGGCTCGGTGACGCGCGTGAACGACGAGCCGTCGACGCGGTAGACGGCGCCGTCGCGACCCGCGACGTAGGTGATGCCGCCGGCAACGATCGCGTTGTAGGCCCCGACGCCGGAGGCCACCGTGCTGACCGCACCGCCGTTCAGGCGCAGCAGCCCGCCCTCGCGGAGCTGCGCGACGAGCAGGCCGCCCGCCGGGTCGGCGGCGATGGCGATCGGGTCGACGATCAGCGGGCTCTTCGCGACGTCGACGGACACGCTCCCGAGGCGCACGACGCGGCCCCCCACTCGCACGGCGAGCGCCCAGGAGCCGGCGCGCGGGAACCGGAGGGAGACGGTTGCGCGGCCGTTCGCCTTCGGGGCGAGCGCCGCGTGCAGGGTGGTCGCGCCGCGCGCCTCGAGCGTCGCGCGTGTGCGGGGCTTGATCGAGACCGTCGCGCGCCAGAGCGTGCCGACGGTGGCGGCTCGCGGGACGGCCACCGGCTTCACCGTCGGCGGCTTCGAAGCGACGAGCAGGGCGGCGAGCGCGAGCGCGAGCATGGCTTCCTCCTAGTGCGGCGATTTCGCCGTACTTATGGCGGAACCGCCGCACTTTGTCAAGGACTACGCTCCGCCCCGTGATCCGCGTCCGCCTCTTCGCCGGCCTGCGCGAGCGCGCCGGCTGGTCGTCCCGGGAGCTCGACGGCGTCGCCCGCGTGGGCGACGTCTGGGCGGCGCTCGGCCTCGGCGACCAGCCCGCCGGTCTCCTCTACGCGGTCAACAGGGAGTACGCGACGCCCGAGCGCGAGCTCGCCGACGGCGACGAGGTGGCGCTGATCCCGCCGGTCTCAGGCGGTGCCTTCCGGCTCTCGGGGCAGCCGCTCTCGCTCGACGTGGTCGTGGCCGAGGTCGCGGACGAACGCGCCGGCGCGATCGCCACCTTCACCGGCACGACGCGCCGCCAGTCGCGCGGCCGGGACGTCGTCCACCTCGACTACGAGGCCTATGAGGGCATGGCCGAGCAGGTCATGGCGGAGATCGCCGCCGAGCTCGAGGCCCGCTACGAGCTTTGCTCGATCGCGATCCACCACCGGGTCGGGCGGGTCGGCATCGGGGAGACGAGCGTCGTCATCGCGGTCTCCGCGCCGCACCGGGCCGACGCGCTCGCCGCCTGCAAGGACGCCATCGACACGCTCAAGGAGCGTGTGCCGCTCTGGAAGAAGGAGGTCTACGAGGGCGGCGAGGAGTGGATCGGGCGCGGTTCCTAGATTCACCAAGGGCGGGCCGGCACGGACCGACCCACCCTCGGCACGGATGGGATCAGGCGGCGGTCACGGTCCACACGCCGCCGATCGACGTGAACCCCGTCCCGGACGACGTCACGGAGATCTCGAAGCCGAAACGACCAACCCCCGTGATGCTGGTTTCCGGGTTTGCGATGTTCACCAGTCCGGGTGTGTTCATGTTGAAGGTCTGCTTCTGGTAGATGCACGCGTACCCTGCGGCCGCCTGTCCCGCTCCCGGGCAGTGCGTCGCGAAGCTCGCGGTGACGTAGACGGTATGCGCCGAATCGATCGCGGACTGCAGCGGAATTGGGATCGTGGCGAAGAGGTAGCCGTTCTCGGCGGCGGCAGCAGCCTGCCAGCCGGTGCCCCACACGCCAGATTCCGTCTCGCCTGATTGCAGCGGCGTCAGCGCGGAGCGGCCGGGGGGACCAGTGGCTCCCGCAGCTCCAGCGGCGCCCGCCGCTCCGGTAGCCCCGGTCGCGCCTGTCGGCCCTGCCGGGCCGGCCGGCCCGGCGGGCCCAGCGGGGCCGGCAGGCCCCTGTCGTCCGGCGGGCCCGCGCGTCAGCGACAGTGACGCCGAATCGATCTTCCCGTTCGAGCCGCGGACGACGACGGTGTTCCTCCGCGAGGTCTTTGACGGCGCGAACCCGCCGAGCTTGGCGGCATTACTGGCGAAGGCCACCCTCAATACCGTGGTGGCCGCAGCCCCGATCCCGGTTGCTCCGAGGAGTGCCACGACGACCGCGGTTGCAGAGAGTGCGGTGGGCAGCCGTTTCTTCATCCGATCCTCCTTTCGGCTTGAGAGACGAATCGCCGCGCACTCAGGTCAGGGACACAAGCCGTCACAGCGAGCCTCGAGAGTGAGGGTGGCGGCAGCATCCACTCCCAGACGACGCCTCCTTCTTCGCTGGCCGCCCAGACTACGCCCCGCCCGTCGCACGTGAGCCGTGCGGCGCCGCCGGGAGGGTCGCCGCCACGGCGACCCTCCCCGGCAATGGCGCGATCAGCCAATCTGTCGTGGTCGTGGCCGAGCCCGGACACCCCGCACGGCGGCTCGCCTCGGGCGTGGAGATGCCCGTGCTCGGCCTTGGTGTCTGGCAGATGGCCGCCGGCCGCGAGACCGAACAGGCGGTCGAGTGGGCGCTCGAGGACGGGTACCGGCACATCGACACGGCGGCGCTGTATCGGAACGAGGCCAGCGTCGGAGCGGCGGTGCGGCGCAGCGGGCTCCCGCGCGACCAGGTGTTCGTCACGACGAAGCTCCGGCCGCCGCGCGTGGACGTGGCGCGCGCCCTCGCGAGCAGCCTGGAGCGGCTTGGACTCGACTTCGTCGACCTCTACCTGATCCACTGGCCGGTGCCGACGCTCAACGGGGTCATCTGGCGGGGGCTCGAGTCGGTGCGCGAACGGGGGCTGGCTCGCGAGATCGGCGTGAGCAACTTCGGCCGCGACCGGCTGGAGACATTGCTCGAGGGAGCGTCGCACCGGCCGGCCGTCAACCAGGTGCAGTTCAGCCCGTTCGAGTTCCGCCGGGGCCTGCTCGACTACTGCCTCGAGCAGGACATCGCGTTCGAGGCCTATAGCCCGCTCGCCCGCGGCCGCGGCCCGAGCAACCCGACGATCGCCGGCATCGCCGAGCGCCTCGGGCGGACGCCGGCGCAGGTCATGCTCCGCTGGGCCGTCCAGCACGGGGCCATCGTGATCCCCAAGTCGAGCAACGAGGAGCGGATTCGCTCGAACGCGCAGATCTTCGACTTCGAGCTCGGCGACGCGGACGTGCGGGAGCTCGACGCGCTCGACAGGACCGGCGGGACGGACCGGGCGCGCGGGTCGTAGATCCGAAGCGCTCGCCTGCCCGTAGAGCATGTGTGAGCCCGCCAACGCGCGGGAAGCCGAAATCGAAGCCACCGCGCGCCCACGCGGGCGCGGACAGAGCTCCTCTGGAGGTGATGTCGTGGCGTATCAGCAGCACCCAGCACAACGGCACGGAGTCGGAGGCCGGTCCCGGACCCGCTGGATCGTGCTGGCGGCGCTGCTCGTCGCAGTCGCCGTCGCGATCATCCTCGCGCTCAGCTACTCGGGCGGAGGCGGCGGGGGCGGCTACTAGCGCTCGGCGCTGACACGGGCGCCGCCTGTCTCGAGTGAACCGGCAGGCGGCGCCGCTCGCGCGCCTCGGTTGAGCCGGCTCCCCGGCGCCGTTAGGGTCGTCGATCCATGGCGCCCCAGCGAATCGCCCGGATCACCGGGATCCTCTTCCTCATCACGTTCGTCACGTCGATCGCGGCGCTCTGGCTCTACCAGTGCGTTCTGGACAACCCTGCCACCTACATCGCCGGCGGCGGCCACGACACCCGCATCTACCTGGGCGCGTTCCTCGAGATGCTGCTGATCATCGCGAACATCGGCACCGCCGTCGTCCTGTTCCCGGTGCTCAGGCGCCAGGACGAGATCCTCGCGCTCGGCTACGTCACCGCGCGGATCATGGAGTGCGTCTTCATCGCGGTCGGCATCCTCGCCGTGCTCGCCGTCGTCAGCCTGCGGACGGACAACCCGGATGCCGCCGCACTGGCGACGTCGCTCGCCGCGGTCAAGGACTGGACGTTCCTGCTCGGGCCGGGCTTCATCGTCGGCATCGGCAACGGGCTGATCCTCGGCTACCTGATGTACACGTCCGGCCTGGTGCCCCCGCGCATGGCGCTGCTCGGGCTCATCGGCGGCCCGCTCATCATCCTCTCTGGCATCGGCGTGCTGTTCGACCTCTTCGACGCAGGGTCGCCCTGGCAGGGCATCGCGACGATTCCGGAGTTCCTCTGGGAGCTGTCGCTCGGGATCTACCTGACCGTCAAGGGCTTCCGGCCGTCGCCGGTCCTGGACGAGTACGTGGCGGCGACGCAGCCCGGGTAAGACGGCCTAACCAGCCCGCTCCGACCGACCTACGCCAGTTCTCCACCACTCGACCACCGGTCAGCCCCGCGAAGCGGCTGGAAAAGGTGCAGAATCCCGCCCCGTCTGGAGAGACGCAGCACCACATAGCCCACACCACCCGAAGGAGGGGACGAGGTGAAGGGGAGAAGGAGAGCCGGCGCACTCGCCGGAATGGCGTTTGCCTGCCTCACACTCGCCGCGCTCGTGGCGGGAACGACGCTCGCCGGCAACGGCGAAGCCAAGACCGCACCAGCCGCCAACTGCCTGTCCGGATCGAAGGACGGGAAGATCAAGCACGTCATCTACCTGCAGTTCGACAACGTGCACTGGCGGCGGGACAACCCGAACGTCCCGTCGGACATCGAGCAGATGCCGCACCTGCTCGAACTTCATGACGCGCAACGGCACGTTCAACACCAACGACCACACCGTCCTGATCTCCCACACGGGCGGCGGGATCCTGAGCACGCTGACCGGGCTCTATCCCGACCGGCACGGCCAGGCGGTCTCGAACTCCTACGGCTACTTCACGGCCGGACGGCGCGCGTCGGCTTCTCGTCGACGTTCAAGTACTGGACCGACATCACGGACGGCGGCAACCCGGCGAACAACCCGCCGACCCCGTCGGCGGACCCGAACTACAACATGGTCAACAACGACCCGGCATCGCTCGGCGGCACGGGCGCGGCCCGCAACGCGCCGGCGCCGTGGGTGCCGTTCACGCGTGCCGGCTGCGACGTCGGCAACGTCGGCGTCGCGAACACGGTGCTCGAGAACAACACCGCGATCATCCTGCGGAATCGCCGGCGCCACGACGCTCGCCGCCGCCGCGCCCGCAGGCGTCGACCAACGTCAAGGTCGCGAGCGTCACGGGCCTCGTCGGCCGGCCAGACGATCGTCCTCGAGAACGGGACGGCGAACGTCGGAGCTCGCCACGATCCAGAGCGTCGGCACCGCCGGCTCGGGCGGCACCGGCGTCGACCTCACCGCGCCGCTCGACGAAGGCGCACGCCTTGAGCGGCGCCTTCGCCGTCTACGCCACCGACCCGACCGGCGACATGACGCAGGGTGTTCGGCGCGGGCTCGCCCGAGTGGGTCGAGGGCCGCAACTCGCAGATCGCGCCGTCCGGCACGGCCGCGCGGACGCTCGCGCAGACCGACTTCGTCGGCATCGCGATCCACTGCGCCGCCGGCGGCGGCATCTGCGCCGGCAACACGCGAACGCGAAGCCGGACCCGCTGCCCGACGAGGCCGGCGGCTACACCGGCTTCAAGGGCGCTCTTCGGCGCGAAGTACGTCAACCCGGCGATCACGGCGGCAGCCGCGTCGCGTGAAGGACATCGACGGCAACCCGATCACCGACCCGTTCGGCCAGCGCGGCTTCCCGGGCTTCGACGGCATGTTCGCCGAAGAACACGCTCGGCGAGGTCGCCCAGATGCAGGAGGACGGCGATCCCCGTCACGTTCGGGTACATCTCCGACGCGCACGACTTCCACGGCAACGCCGGCAACGATCCACGTCGCCTACGGGCCCGGCGAGGCCGGCTACGTCCAGCAGCTCAAGGACTACGACAAGGCGTTCGGCGAGCTTCTTCGACCCGCCTCCAGAACGACGGCATCACGAAGGACAACACGCTCTTCGTCGTCACCGTCGAGGAGGGCGACCACTTCGCCGGCACCGCGCCCGACAACCCGAGCTGCGACGGCGTCACGACGCCGTGCACGTACGCGCAACGGCCACGTGACCGAGGTCAACGGCGACCTGAAGCGGCTCGTCGCGACCTACAACGCGAGCCACGGCACCAGCGCGACGACGAACTTCAGCGTCCACTCCGACCTGGCGCCGAACGTCTACGTCACCGGCAACCCGGCGCGTGACTCGGCCGACCGCCCGCGACCTCGAGCAGGCGATGGCCGACATGAACGTGACGAACCCGCTCTCCGGGCAAGCAGCGAGAACCTGTTCGTGGCGATGGCCGACCCGGTCGAGGAGAAGCTGCTCCACATGGTCGACGGCCGACCCGGCGCGGACGCCGACGTTCACGCCGTTCGCCCAGGGCGACTACTTCCTGAACGCGTCGTCGACGACGCCGTGCGCGAACAACGACCTCGTCGAACTGCGTGTTCCTGCCGAACACGGTCGCCGCCGAACGCAGACGTTCGCGTGGAACCACGGCGGCATCCAGCCGGAGATCGCATCGACCTGGATCGGCTGGGTCGGGCCCGGGATCGAGAAGAAGGGCAGCACCGACGACGGCTTCTGGACCGACCACACCGACGTCCGGCCGACGATGCTGGCGCTGCTCGGCCTGAAGGACGACTACGTCTCCGACGGCCGCGTCGTCACCGAGTTCATCAAGGACGACGCGCTGCCCGAAGTCGCTCGAAGGGCGGCAGGCGTCGAGGAGCTCGGCGCAGGCCTACAAGCAGATCAACGCGTCGTTCGGGCAGTTCTCGGCCGACACGCTGATCGCCTCGACCGGCGCGCTCGCGAGCAACACGCTGGCGACGACGGCACGTACACCGACGACCGAGAACGCGATCCAGGCTCGGCACGCGAGCGCGACGCGCTCGCGGCGACAGATCCGGCTCGCGCTCTGGAACGCCGAGTTCAACGGCCAGAAGATCGACGAGCAAGCAGGCGAAGGACTGGATCGAGCCAGCGCCGAGCTGCTCGACCGGGCCGCGCGCACGGCTGGCCGAGCAGTTCCGCGTCGGAGCCGGCCGAACGCGAAGGAGCTCGAGCAAGATCAACCACATCGTCGTCATCTACGAGGAGAACCACAGCTTCGACAACCTCTACGGCGGCTGGGAGGGCGTGAACGGCGCTCGCCAACGCCGACGCCGCGCACACGACCCAGGTCAACGAGGCCGGGAACGCCTACGCGTGCCTCAAGCAGAACGACGTGAACCTCGACGCCGTCGCCGCTGCCGACGACGTGCACCGACTCGACGCCGGGCACGCCGGGCGGCAGCGTTCATGAGCCACTTCACGAACGCGCCGTTCACGATCGACGACTTACATCGCGCCGACCGACACGACGTGCCCACCGAACCCGCTGCGTGGCCTTCGCGCCAGCCGAACGGCTGGCTGAAGGGCACCGGGCTCGCCGGGCGGCTGCACCCGCGACATCGTCCACCGCTTCTACCACGAGCAGTACCAGCTCGACGGTGGCAAGCAGGACCGCTACGTCGACGGGCAGCGACGCCATGGGCCTGACGCCAGGGCGTACTACGACACGAAGGCGCTGCCGATCTACAAGTACCTGCACGACAAGCGCCATCCCGACTACGCGATCGCGGACAACTTCTTCCAGGCCGCGTTCGGCGGCTCGTTCCTGAACCACCAGTGGCTGATCGCGGCCGCCTCGCCGGTCGACCCGACCGGCGCGCCGGGCGGCGCCAACGAGACGCGGCACCCGGTGCTCGACACGAACGGGATGCCGTCGATCGAGCCGCTCTACACGCCGACGATCCGCCGCTCGACCGCCCGACCGCGAGCTGACCGCGAACGTGCGCGCAGGTCGCCTCGCTGCCGGCGCCGATCAACCAGCTACGCCTGCGGCAACTACGGCGTCAACACGATGCAGCCGGTCTACTACCCGTCAGGGACGTTCGGCGCGCTGCTGCCGGCGCAGACGAACCCGACGATCGGCGACCGTCTGACCGAGGCCGGCGTCGACTGGGCGTGGTACTCCGGCGGCTGGTCGAACGCCGACGGCGACGTCGGCGCGCCCGGGCTAGACGAACGGCTCGGCAGCCTCGGCGACGCCGACGGGCTGCTCCGACCCGTACGTCGACCCGAACAGCCGGACGGCGTGCCCGCGGCGCACTGGCCGCGGTGCCCGAGACAACCTGTTCCAGTACCACCACCAGCCGTTCAACTACTTCGCCAACTTCTCGACCGGCGACGCCGGCGGGGCAGGCCAACCGGGCCGCGCACCTGCAGGACGAGGTCGAGTTCCAGCAGCTGGCGGACTCGTCCTCGAAGGACTGCAACCTGAAGCCGGTCAGCTTCATCAAGCCGATCGGCGACCGAGAACGAGCACCCGGGCTACGCGAGCGAGCCGAACGGCAGCGACCACCTCGTCGAACCTGCTCAAGTCGATCGAGGACAGCAAGTGCGCGAAGGACACGATGGTGATCGTCACCTACGACGAGTTCGGCGGGCAGTGGGATCACGTCTCGCCGCCGGGCCAGGGCAACGACAACGGCCCGCACGACATCTGGGGCCCGGGAACGCGCATCGCGACGCTGGTCGTCGCCCCGCACCTGAAGGGCGACTTCGTCGTCGACAGCACCGAGCACGACACGACGTCGATCCTGTCGACGATCGAGCACCGCTTCGGGCTCGATCCGCTCGGCCCGCGGGACGCGGCGGTCAACGACCTCTCGAGCGTCTTCACGGCGCCGAAGGTCAAGTAGCGAAGGTCGAACTACGGTGCCGGGCCCGCCGCCGCGCGGGCCCGGCACCGGTCCTTACTCCGCGATCTCTAGTGGCCCGGGAACCGGCCGAGGCCTGCCGTGGCACAAACGTCCGCGTGTACGGTTCCGCGCCGTGAAGCCCGCCGTCGAGCGCATGGGGCACCCCGGCTGGTGCGTGAACCTCGTCACCGCCGGCGCGCTGCAGCCCGGCGAGTCCGTCCTCGTCGTCGTCGACGAGCCGCTGCTCGAGCAGGGCTCGCAGCTCGTCGCCACCGCCGCCGACGCCGGCGGCCGCCCGCGGCTCGAGGTCTGGAGCGGCGACCGGCCGATGGAGCACGCCCCGCCGTCCGTCCTGGACGCCGCCGACCACGCATCGCTGTGCTACTTCGTCCATCAGACCGCGCTAGCGGCGGAGGCAGGCGCGCGCTTCGAGCTGATGCAGCGCGTGACGGGCCACGGCGGACGCGAGATCTTCATGGGCTTCGTGGACGCCGAGCTGCTCGCCGGCGAGCTGTCCGAGCCTGCCCCCGACCTGGTCGAGGCGGCCGAGCGGCTGCTCGAGGAGGTCTCGGGCGCCGACCGGATCCACCTGACCGCGCCCGCGGGCACCGACCTGACGCTGCGCGTGGGCGGCCGTCCGTGGCGCGACGACGTCCACCCGCTGCGGCCGGGCACGATGGCGAACTTCCCGGGGGGCGAGATCTACGTCGCGCCGCACCGCGACGGCGCCGACGGCGTCCTCGTGGCCGACCTGACCGTGCCCTACACCGTCGATGGCCTGGTCGACGCGCCGGTGGTGATCCGCTTCGAGCGCGGCCGCATCACCTCGATCGAGGGCGGCAGGGCGGCCGACATGCTGCGCACGATCGTGGACGAGGCCGGCACCGGCGCCGACGTCGTCGCCGAGCTCGGCATCGGCCTCAACCACACGCTCACCCCGCGCGGCCACGTGCTCCTCGACGAGAAGGCAGGCGGCACCGCGCACGTCGCGATCGGCCGCAACACCGGCCACTACGGCGGCGACAACGAGGCCTCGATCCACATCGACTGCATCTTCTCCGAGCCGCGGATCACCGCCGACGGGCGCCCCGTCACCCCCTGACGGGGGCGGGCGCGCCGACAGGCGCTGGCTACGATGAGACCATGAGCGGGTTCAACGACGACCCGCGCGAGCCGAGCTCGCCCGTGGGCGTCGAGGAGCCTGAGCCGCTCTTCCCCGAGCGCCCGCCCGACGAGGACGCGGTTCGCGACTACGAGCCGATCCAGCCGACGAGCGGGCTGCGCGACCTGCTGCGCAAGATCTTCGCGCCCGTGCTCGTCGGGCTCGGGGTGATCGCCAAGTTCGGCCTCTTCGGCCTGAAGTTCTTCGGCATCTTCCTCGCCGTCGGCGGCTACGCGCTGATCTGGGGCTGGCGCTTCGCGATCGGGTTCGTGCTCCTCATCGCGGTCCACGAGATGGGCCACTTCGTCGAGGCGCGCTTCCAGGGCCTCCGGCCGAGCCTGCCGGTCTTCATCCCGTTCATCGGCGCGTACGTGATGACCAAGGACGCGCCGCCCGACCCGTGGCTCTACGCGAAGCGCGCCATCGCCGGGCCGATCGCCGGCGGGCTGGCCGCGGCGGTCTGCTACGCGGCCGCCGTCCAGACCGGCTCGAACCTGCTCTCGGCGCTCGCCTACGTCGGCTTCCTGCTCAACCTCTTCAACCTGATCCCGATCGGCATCTTCGACGGCGGCGCCATGTGGCGCTCGTACCAGTTCATGCGCCTCAAGGGCGACCCACGCGCGCCCATCGTGCTCGCGCTCTACCTCGGGACGGCCGTCATGCTCGTTCTCGGCATGTGGGTGGCCCACGTGCCGCAGAATCGGCTCTAGTGGCCCAGGTCGAACGCGAGCTCCTCGAGCGCGAGGAGGGGAATCCCGAGGCGCACGCGCGCGCGATCGGCGAGGAGATCGCCGCCGGGTTCGCCGCCGTCGATGCGATCGGACGGCCCGGCGTGACCATCTTCGGCTCGGCGCGCATCCGCGAGGACAACCCGGCCTATGCCGCCGCGCGCACCGTCGCGGGACTGCTTCGCCGCCGAGGGCTTCGCCGTCGTCACCGGCGGCGGGCCTGGCGTGATGGAGGCCGCCAACCGCGGCGCAGCCGAGGCGGGCGGCGTCTCCGTCGGGTTCAACATCGTCCTGCCGCACGAGCAGGGCATGAACCCGTACGTGCAGATCGGCCACACCTTCGACCACTTCTACGCGCGCAAGGTGATGCTCGTGAAGGCGTCCGAGGGCTTCGTCCTCTTCCCGGGCGGCTTCGGGACGCTCGACGAGCTCTTCGAGGCGCTGACGCTCGAGCAGACCGACAAGGTCTTCGACTTCCCGATCGTGCTCTTCGACACCGCGTACTGGCGCGGGCTGCTCGACTTCATCGACGGGACCGTGCTCGCCCGGGGGCTGATCTCGCCCGGCGACCAGGAGCTCCTCTTCTGCACGGACGACCCGCACGAGGCCGTGCGGGTGGTGCTCGACTGCTACCGGCAGCACAAGGCGCACGCGCAATGAGGCTGCGCGACCTGCCGTCGGTCGACGAGCTCGTGCGGTCGGAGCGGCTGACCGGCGTGCCGCGCGAGGCGGCGGTCGATGCGGCGCGGGCGGCGCTCGCGCGCGCGCGCGAGGAGATCCGCGCCGGCGCCGAGCCCGGCGACCTCGTCGAGCGCACGCTGGCCGAGCTCGATGCCGTGACGCGCCCGCGGCTGCGGCGCGTGATCAACGCGAGCGGCGTCGTCCTGCACACGAACCTCGGCCGCGCGCCGCTCGCGGACGCGGCACTGGCCCGCGTCCAGGAGGTCGCGCGCGGCTACTCGAACCTCGAGTACGACCTCGCCGACGGCGCGCGCGGCTCGCGGCAGAATCACTGCGCGGCGCTCCTGCGGCGCCTGACCGGCGCCGAGGCGGCGCTCGTCGTCAACAACAACGCGGCGGCCGTGCTGCTCGCGCTCGCCGCCCTCGCCGAAGGCCGCGAGGTGCTCGTGTCGCGCGGCGAGCTGATCGAGATCGGCGACGGCTTCCGCATCCCGGAGGTACTCGCGCGCTCGGGCGCGCGGCTCGTCGAGGTCGGCACCACCAACCGGACGCGCGTGGCCGACTACGAGCGCGCGGCCGGCGAGGCGACCGGCGCCATCCTGCGCGTCCATCAGTCGAACTTCCGCGTGATCGGGTTCACGGAGCGGCCGCGGCTGCGCGACCTGGCCCGGCTCGCCGCCCGGCTGGGGTTGCCGCTCGTCGACGACCTCGGCTCCGGCTCGCTGCTCGAGGGCGATGAGCCGACGGCCGCAGCGAGCGTGGCGGACGGCGCCGACCTCGTCTGCTTCTCGGGCGACAAGCTGCTCGGCGGCCCGCAGGCCGGCATCGTCGTCGGCCGCGCGGAGCTCGTCGAGCGCCTGCGCCGCCACCCGCTCCAGCGTGCGATGCGGGCGGACAAGCTGACGCTGGCCGCGCTCGAGGCAACGCTGGCGCTGTACCTGGATCCCGACCGCGCGCGGCGCGAGGTGCCGGCGCTGCGCATGCTGGAGGAGCCGGCCGACGTGGTGCGCGCGCGGGCCGAGCGCCTCGCCGTGCTCGTCGGGGGCACGCTCGAGGAGACGATCGCCCGTGTCGGCGGCGGCGCGCTGCCGCTGGCCGAGCTGCCCAGCTTCGCCGTCGCCGTCGAGGAGGCGCTCGCGGCGGCGTTGCGGGCCGGCGACCCGGCGGTCGTCGCGATCGTGCGCGACGACCGCTGCCTACTCGACTGCCGCACCGTGGCCGACGGCGAGGTAGACGAGCTCGCGGCCGCGGTCAACGCTGCCCGCGGATGAGCTCGCCCGAGGCGCAGCTCTGGCCTCTGCTCAACGGTGCGCTCGCGACGCGGGCGCTCGCAGTCGCCGTGGACATGGGCGTGCCGGAGGCGCTCGCCGAGGGCCCGCGGCCCATCGCCGACCCGCTCGGGCGCGTTGTGCGCGCGCTTGCGACGGCCGGCGTGTTCGCCGAAGGCCCGCCTGGCACGTTCAGCCACACCGCCTCGTCGAGGCTCCTGCTCGAGCCCGGGTGGGCGGAACTGGCGCACTTCCACGGCAGTGCCTGGCACCGGGCGGCGGGCGAGCTCGACGCCTCCGGCGAGCCGGCCTTTCCGCGCGCCTTCGGGACCGACTTCTGGACGTGGCTCGCCGAGCGGCCGGACGAGCGGGCCGCGTTCGACCGCGCGATGGTCGAGGGCACCGGGCGGCGCGTCGACCGGCTCGATTCACACGCATGGCGCGGCGACGAGACCGTGGTCGACGTCGGCGGCGGCAACGGCTCGCTCCTGCTCGGCCTGCTCGAGCGCCGGCCGGGCCTGCGCGGCATCGTCTTCGACCTGCCGGAGACGGTCGTGGGCGACCTCGGCGAGCGGTGCACCTTCGTCGGGGGGAGCTTCTTCGAGGCGGTGCCGGCCGGTGACGTGCACGTGCTCTGCACCGTCCTGCACGACTGGGACGACGAGCAGGCGGGGGCGATCCTGCGCACCGTGCGCGCCGCCGCATCGTCGGAGGGCGCGCTGCTGCTCGTGGAGCGCGTGCAGCCCGGCGGCGAGTGGCTCGACCTGCTCGTGCTCGCGCTGTACGGCGGCCGCGAGCGCGACGAGCCCGCGTGGCGTGAGCTGCTTGGCTCGTCCGGCTGGGCGCCCGAGTTCACCGAGCACCTGATCGTCTGCCGGCCGTGCTGACGGTCGGCACCGCCGGGCACGTCGACCACGGCAAGACCTGGCTCGTCCGCGCGCTGACCGGCAAGGACACCGACCGGCTCCCCGAGGAGCAGCGGCGCGGCATCTCCATCGAGCTCGGCTACGCGCCGCTCGAGGTGGACGGCCGGCTCGTCTCGCTCGTCGACGTCCCGGGGCACGAGCGCTTCGTACGCACGATGGTCGCCGGCGCGACCGGCATCGACGTCTTCCTGCTCGTGATCGACGCGGGCGAGGGGCCGCGGGCGCAGACCTACGAGCACCTGGCGATCCTGCGGCTGCTCGGCGTCGATCACGGCGTGGCCGCGGTCACGAAGGCGGATGCCGTCTCACCGGAGCGGCTCGAGCAGGCGCTGGCCGAGGCGCGCGAGCTCGTGCCCGGCACGCCCGTCGTGGCAGTGAGCGCCCGCACCGGCGCAGGGCTGGACGAGCTGCGGGCCGCGCTCGCCGGCGTGGCGGCGGAGCGCGCTGCGAGTGCCTCCCCGCCGCGCCTGCCGGTCGACCGTTCGTTCTCGCTGCCCGGGATCGGAACGGTCGTGACCGGGACGCTCTGGTCGGGCACGGTCGGCGCCGGCGACGTGCTCCGCGTCGAGCCGTCCGGCCTGGACGTCCGCGTGCGCAGCGTCGAGGTTCACGACCGCGCCGTCGACCGGGCGGAGGCCGGCGGCCGGGTCGCGGTCGCCCTCCCGGGCGTCGACCGGCGGCAGGTGCGGCGCGGCGACGTTCTGGCTCCGCACGGCGCCTACCCGGTCTCCTACCGGCTGGACGTGGAGCTCGACGAGCTGGAGCCGCTCGAGGACGGGGCGCACGTGCAGGCGCACCACGGAACGGCCGAGGTGCCCGCGCGCGTGGTGCGCGTGGGCGACCGGTTCGCGCAGCTGCGGCTCGAGCGGCCGGTGGTCGCGGCTCGCGGCGACCGCGTGATCCTGCGCGCGGGCCACACGGTCGGCGGTGGGCGGGTGCTCGACCCTGCGCCTCCCCGTCGCACGGACGCGCAGCGGATGGCGCTGCTCGCCGGCGGCGACCCGGGCGCGATTGCGCGCGCGGCTGCGGCCGAGCCGCTCCGGCGAGCGGATCTGGCGGCGCGCGGGCTCCTCTTCGGGACCGAGCTGGACGCGGGGCTCGCAGCGCTCGAGCGCGCCGGCGACTGGTTCTTCACGGCCGAGTGGCTCGAGGCGCAACGCGCGGCGGTCGCGGAACGTCTCGCCGCCCGCGCCGCGTCGACGCCGCTCGACCCCGGCGTCCCGACGGGCGAGCTGCTCCCGGGGACGCCGTGGGCGGCCGCCGTCCTGGAGCGCCTGGGGGTCGAGCAGCGCGAGGGCAAGGCCTATGCACCCGGCGCCGCGCCGGCATTGGGCGAGCGGGCGCCGGAGGCGGAGGCGCTGGCCGCCGAGCTTGCGGCCGCGGGCCCGGCGGGCCTGCGGGTCGAGGACGGCGAGCTGGCGGCGTTCCTCGAGCGCGAGGGCGAGCTGGTCCGCCTCGGCGACGGGTCTGCGGTATCGGCCGCCGCCTACGCGGCCGCGCGGGCGGCCGCGGTCGCCGAGTTCGAGCAGCACGGCTCGATCCGGCTCGCGCGCTTCCGCGACGCGCTCGGGATCTCGCGCCGGCCGGCCCAGCTTCTGCTCGAGCGCATGGACGCAGACGGCATCACGCGGCGCGTCGGCGACGAGCGGACACTGCGCCGTTCGGCGCGCACCGAGTAGCCGCAGGGTCGTCCGTCGATAGTCTGAAGGACGCCGAAACGGAACCTCAAACGGCTCGTACAGGCCGACCACCGGCATCCCGGCAGGCACGTACACGCTCACGGTCACGGCGTCGAGCGCGTCGCAGTTGCACACGGTCGAGTGCACGCTGACCGTCCTCGCGCACTAGCGGCGCGCACGAGAACCCCTGCTAGCGTCGGCGCCGGAGTGGCATGGGCCCGGTGGCCCAGCCGGTCTTCAAAACCGGTGAGGTCTGGCAACCCCAGGCTGGCTCGGTTCGACTCCGGGGCCGCTCCGCTGAGCCGAAAACGGCTGGTTCAAGCCGAATCGGCGCTCGCAAAGAGCTCGTTACGTCGCTGGGCCGCGGTGGCGTTGAGAGTGCTTCAAACGTCCTGAACCGCCCTACGACTGGCGCACAACTGGCG